>NZ_JAPJZI010000001.1:3927950-4582609 GCF_027944115.1 Hoeflea prorocentri
GATCTCGAACTCCTCGCTCCATCCAAACAGGGACGATGCGCTCACGGATGCGCCTCCTGCCGGCTGACGGCAAATCCTGTCTGCGGCTTGGCGTCGGCAGCGCGAAGGTAAAGCGGCCTTGGCGCCGCGTCCGGCTGGCTCGCGCCGGCGGTAAGCCTGGCGATTGCGCCGATATCGGCGCTCGCCTCAGCAGACAATACGCCAAGTGTGCCTTTTTCCGCGATCACGAGAGGGGCGCCGGAGCCCAGAAGCATCGCACCGGCCTCTGCGGCCAATTGTGCGGCTTCGGAAGGCAGCATCGCGGCGGCTTCACCGACGGGGTGGCCGGCTCCATCGAAGAGTTGCGTATAAACCTCGCCGCGGCGAGCGTCGAGGACTGCCAGCACCGGGCTGCCGGGCCGCGCCGAAAAGACAAGCGCCTCGAACACGCTTACACCCGCCAGCGGTATGCCGAGGGCCAGCGAAAGACCACGCATTGCCGATACGCCGACACGCAGACCGGTAAAGGAACCGGGGCCGATGCACACGCCAAGGCGCTCAAGATCTCCGTAGGAGACCTTTGCGTCGTTCATTGCCCGCGCAATGACGGGAAAAAGCCGCTCCGCATGGCCGCGCCCTATGTGCTCGACCGAGCGGCCAAGCTCGCCGCGTTCGGACGAATCGCAGATGCATGCCGCACAATCGCCGGCAGATGTATCAACCGCGAGCGTGATCATGGGCTTCAAGTGCATTCGATAAAATGGCGTTGAACTCGTCCGCATGTGTCAAAAACGGCGCATGGCCGGCACCGGCAATCACATGGACCCCGTCAGTGCAGCCCGGAATATGCTCGGCCATGAAGGTGCTGGCGCCTGGTTTGCAGACCAGGTCCCTGTCACCGCTGACAATCGTCGTCGGCAGCGTGATGTGCGGCAGGAGGCCGATTTGCGAGCGCTCGTCGGTCGTCACGTAGTCATTGATCGTGACATCCTGGCGCGCCCTTGCCGCAAGGTCGGAGATATACGCCGCAACGGCTTCATCTTCCGGTGCGATACGGGGTCCAAACCCCCGAGCTGTCGCTTCGAAATTGGTCTCAAGCGCATGTCTGGTCTTCGGTGTACTTCCAGGGTCCTGGCCGTAGGGGAAATGCTCATCCGACAGTCTTTGAGGAATGGTGTCGATCAGCACAAGACGCGAAACCACGCCCGGATAGCGGGTCACGAAAACCTGGGTGATGCAGCCGCCCATCGACCAGCCGAGCAGCGTGATGTCCTTCAGGGAAAGCTCTTCAATCAGGGTGTTGAGATCGTCGCAATGATCTTCGAAACTGATATCCGGGGACCGGGCCGTTGAGCGTCCATGACCGCGCAGGTCAGGGCAGACGCAACGGTATCGGTCGCGGAAAACGGCAACCTGCTTGTCCCAGACCGTTCCGTCCATCATGGTGCCGTGAATAAAAAGCAGAGCAGGCAGATCGCCGCCGGAATCGGCCACGAATATCTGTTCCCCACCTATTTCATGCATCGTTTCGGGCATCCGCTCGTCGCCCCCGGGCAGATCCATCACATTATTCGTCGTCTAAAAAATCGTCAGCCGCTGTCAGACGGCTTCAACTTCCTGAACTTCGGGAATGAAATGGCGCAAAAGGTTCTGAATGCCGTGCTTCAGCGTTGCCGTCGACGAAGGACATCCGGCGCAGGCGCCCTTCATATGCAGGAACACACGTCCTTCCTTATAGCCCTTGAAGGTAATGTCGCCGCCGTCCTGTGCAACGGCCGGACGCACGCGTGTTTCCAGAAGCTCCTTGATGGTCGCGACAATCGATTCATCGGCCTCGTCATAGAACTCGCCTTCGTCTTCCAGATCGGACCCGGCTTCACTGTTCATGACAGGCTGGCCCGACATGAAGTGCTCCATGATCGCACCGAGGATCGCCGGCTTGAGGTGCTGCCAATCAGCGTCGTCCTTGGTCACCGTGATGAAGTCGTAACCAAAGAACACGCCGGTCACGCCATGTACGGTGAACAGCCGAGCGGCAAGCGGCGATGCTTCGGCTGCGCTGTCGGGATCGCGGAAATCGGCCGAACCGCCTTCGTAAACCACCTTTCCAGGCAGGAATTTCAGTGTCGCCGGATTGGGCGTGGCTTCTGTTTGTATGAACATTGGCTGTACTCCTGGGCCAAAAGGGCGATTCGCGCCGGCCCGCCTGAATTATGGCTGAAAAATAAGGCACATGGCATGCGACTTCAAGAAGATGCGGATGGCTTGGGTCTTTCGCCGGTCAGTTTTAACTGAGTGCTTCGATGTCCTCGTCACTGAGCGCATCCGGAATCACGGTGACCGGGATCGGGAAGGCAGCACCGCGCCCGGCAATTGAGGCGACCAGCGGCCCCGGCCCGTCCTTGGCCGACCCGGCGGCAAGGACAAGGATCGCAATATCCTGGTCTTCTTCGATCAGCGAATGAATCTCATCGACCGTCTTGCCCATGCGGATCTGCTGTTCCGGCTCGATACCGGCATTTTCCCGCACCTGCGCGGCAAAACGCTCCAGGGTCGCGCTGCCTTCTTCCTGCTGTTCGGCCTTCATGATCTCCTCGACGCCGAGCCAGTGCTGAAAGTCACCCGGCTCGATGACGTAGATCAGGACGAGGACGCCATTGGTGCGCTTGGCACGGCTGGCGGCATAGTGAACCGCCCGCTCACATTCTGGCGTGTCATCGATCACGGCAAGAAACTTGCGCCGGTGACCTTCTTCCCTTGATAGTCGCTTCGATACCATGGCGCGGAGTTTGCCACCGGCCCAGCGCCGCGGCAAGCGTTAGTTTCCTGCGGTCCCCAATGCGAAATGGCTATACCCTAGCGCAGCAGGCCGATGATGTCCTTGACATCCTTCATGGTTTGACCGGCTATCTCTGCTGCCCGCTCACCACCATCACGCAACACGTCGTCGATGTGGTCCGGGCTTTCCAGAAGACGCCGCATCTCGTCATTAATCGGCGACATGACGCTGACGGCAAGCTCCGTCAAGGCCGGTTTGAAGGCCGAAAACTGCTGCCCGGCAAACTCCGAAATCACCGCTTCGCGGGTCGTATCGGAGAGAGCGGCATAGATACCGACGAGGTTATCGGCTTCCGCCCGTCCTTCCAGGCCCTCGACATCGCCCGGAAGCGGTTCGGGGTCCGTCTTGGCCTTGCGGATTTTCTTGGCAATCGTATCGGCATCGTCCGTCAGATTGATCCGCGACAGGTCCGACACATCCGATTTCGACATTTTCTTGGTGCCGTCGCGCAGGCTCATCACCCGCGGAGCCGGCCCACCGATCAGCGGTTCGGTGAGCGGGAAATAGCCGTTTACCCGTTCCTCGCCGACAAGCATATCGACGCCGAGACCGGTTTCGGCAATGCGCTGCGAAAAGTCGATATTGAACTTCTGTGCAATGTCACGCGTCAGTTCCAGATGCTGTTTCTGATCGTCACCGACGGGCACGTGGGTCGCCCGGTAAACCAGGATATCGGCCGCCATGAGGCTCGGATAGGCCAGCAGGCCAAGCGAGGCGTTCTCGCGATCCTTGCCGGCCTTGTCCTTGAACTGGGTCATCCGGTTCATCCAGCCGATGCGCGCCACACAATTGAAAATCCAGGCGAGCTCGGCATGCCCGGACACCCGGCTCTGGTTGAAGACGATGTGAGCCTTCGGGTCGATCCCGGAAGCAAGGAACGCAGCGGTGATGGCGCGCGTGTGACCGGCAAGATCGTCATGGACAAGTTGCGCGGTTATGGCGTGAAGATCGACAACGCAATAAATGCAGTCGTGGCTTTCCTGAAGGGCGACAAACTTGCGGATCGCGCCCAGATAATTGCCCAGGTGCAAATTACCGGTGGGCTGCACCCCGGAAAAGACCAGCGGCTTGAACTCGGACATGGAACTTCCTGAAAATCGTGTTCGGGATCGGATATCGCGGCGGGTTATGCACGCACGCAACGCGCTTATCAAGGGAATTCAGTCGACCGGCTGCAGCAGGTCCCAGCGGTTGCCGAACGGATCGAGGAAAACAGCGACGGTTCCGTAGGGCTCGGTCCTGGGCTCTTCGAGGAAAACGACCCCGTTTTTCAACATCCGCGCGTGGTCCGCCTGGAAGTCGCCGGTGGAAAGGAAAAAGGACACCCGCCCGCCCGCCTGATCGCCGATGCGGGCGGCCTGTCTCGCATTGGCGGGCTCGGCAATACGCAGGGCCGTCCCGGAGCCGTCGCTCGGCCGCACAAGCACCCAACGTTTGCCGTCGGGCATCCGGTTGTCATCGATCAGATCGAAGTTCAGAACGCCGACAAAAAAGGCCAGCGCCTCCTCGTAGGACGGAACGATAAGGGTGACGTAAGCAATCGACGGCACGGTCTTCGCCTCACACACGCCTGCGCGACACAAGCGAGAGCAGTTGAGCCCTGTCCATTGCGCCGGTCAGCAGTACAATGGCGAAGTAAACCAGAACGCCGCCGGCGATCAGAATCAGCATCAGGCCAAGGCGCATCAGGAACGACCCATCCATCACAGCCGGGCCGATCACCAGCAGCGCGAGATACAGAGCCAGTCCCATGAGCGCGCTGGCGACGATAACCAGCACAACGCGGCGCAGCGTCAGCCGGGTCGGCATGAACTGGCCTTCCTTGTAAAGCAACCCGCCAAGCAGGATGACATTCACCCAGCCGGCGGCGGATGTTGCAATGGCGACCCCCTTGACCCCGACAATCGGAAAAAGGATCAGGCTGCCTGCCACGTTAACAGCCGCGTTGACACCGGCAAACCACATGGGGGAGCGCATGTCCTCGCGCGCATAGAAGGATGGTGTAAAGATCTTGTTGAGCACAAAGGCCGGAAGTCCGGCCGCAAACGCCGCCAGAACGGCTGCGGTGACCATCGTCGTCTCACGGGTGAATTCCCCGCGCTCGAACAAAAGCGCGACGACCGGCGCCGGAATGATCGCAAAAGCGACGGCGGCGGGTACCGTCAACCCCAGACCGAATTCCAAGCTGCTGTTCTGCAACTGGTTGACGGCGGGTGCGTTGCCTTCCTTGAGCGCCCGGGACAGTTCCGGCAGCAGGACAACGCCGATCGCGATCCCAATGACCCCCAGTGGAAGCTGAATGATGCGGTCGGCATAGTTGACCATCGATATCGCGCCGTCCTGTCCGGAGATAATGATCTGACCGATCAAGAGATTGAGCTGCGTGATACCGCCGGTGATCGCCGCAGGAAGCGCCAGCCACAGGAGCCGGCGGACGGGCGGCGTCAGGCGCGGGGTGCCGATCCGGACATGGAAACCGGCGCGGCGCACGCCATAGACCAGAAGACCAAGCTGCAACAGGCCGGACAACATGACGCCAGAGGCCATGGAAATGCCGATGGTCCTTGGATCGGCATTCAGACGCACCGCCAGAACGAGCACGGCCACCAGCACCACATTAAGCAGCACGGGGCTGATCGCGGCCAGAAAATACTTCCGATAGGAGTTGAGGATGCCTGACAGCATCGCCACCAGGGACATGGCGGCGAGATAGGGGAACATGATCCGGGTCAGGAGTACCGTCAGATCGAATTTTTCCGGGATCTCGGCAAATTTGGGTGCGATCACCGTGCCGACGAGGAAAGGCATGAAAATCATCGCAAGCGCCGACAGGGCAATGAGGACAAAAAGCAGAACCGACAGGACCTGACGGGCAAAAAGCTCCGCCGCCTTTTCGCCGCCGCCTTCCAGCTCCTTGGCAAAAAGCGGAATGAACGCGGCGTTAAACGCGCCTTCGGCAAAAAGACGTCTGAAAAGGTTCGGGAAGCGGAAGGCGGCGTAAAACGCATCGGAAACCGGCCCGGCACCGAGAACAAAGGCGATCAGCGCCTCGCGGACAAACCCCAGCACCCGGCTTGCCATGGTCGCGGAGCCCACGCTGGCGAATTTGCGCAGCAGGCTCATTGCTGGCCGACCCGCCTGCCCTTTTCCCTCGGCGGGGCGATCATTCCCTGGGGCATTTTCTGGCGTACTTCTTCTTCGATACCGGCGAGGACCGCCTTGAGACGCGCAATGATGTTTGCGTGACGGTTCTCATTGGTGATTTTGTGGCCGAAAAGATCGGTCACGTAAAACGTATCGATGACCTTCTCCCCGAAGGTCGTGATGTGCGCCGAGGCGATATCGAGCGAGAGATCGGAGAGGATTTCTGTGATCTCGGACAGGAGCCCGGTGCGGTCCAGGCCTTCCAGCTCGATTACGGTAAAATAGTTGGACAGGTTGTTGTTGACGCTGACCTTGGGTGTCACGGTAAACGGTTTGGTCTTGCGGCGATGACGCGTCTTGTGGGCGATCACCTCGGGCAGATGCTTCTGTCCGGCCAGTACTGCCTCAATCATCGCGCCGATGCGTTCGGCCCGACGCAGTTCATCTTCATCCTCGCTGAACTCACGATTGATCATGATCGTGTCCAGCGCACGTCCGTCCGATGTGGTGTAAACCTGCGCGTCGGCGATATTGGCCCCGGCCGCCGCACAGGCCCCGGTCACGATGGACAGAAGCCGCGGATGATCGGGCGCCAGGACCGTGATCTCCGTTATGGCGTGGAAAGAATGTGTGCGCACCATCGTGGCCAGCGGTTTGCCGGCCTCGCGTGTCCGGCGGATGAATTCCGCATGCCTCACCTGATCTTCAAGCTGCACGGTCAAGAGGTAAGGCAGATAGTGCAGGTTAAGGTAGTTCTCGCGCTCGGCTTCAGGCCAGTCGGCAAGCGCATCGCCAAGAAGCGCGCGGGCCTCTTGCGCCCTTTCCTTGCCCGACACGGCGGAAAAACCGCCTGAAAGCATCAGCTCGGTCTCTCCGTAAAGCGTTCGCAGCAGCTGACCCTTCCAGCCATTCCACACGCCCGGGCCCACGGCCCTGATATCGCAAATGGTCAGGACAAGAAGCAGCCGCAACCGGTCCAGCGACTGAACAACCTCGGCAAAATCCTCGATGGTCTTGCGATCGTGCAAATCGCGCGACTGCGCAATCATTGACATGGTCAGATGTTCGCTCACCAGCCAGGCAACCGTGTCCGTCTGTTCCGGCGTGAGGCCGAGGCGCGGACACAATTTGCGCGCCACCCTGGCGCCGGCAACGGAATGGTCCTCCGGACGACCCTTGGCGATATCGTGCAGCAAAAGGGCGACATAGAGCACTTCCCGCTCCTTGATGTCGGGAAGGATGCTGGCGGTCAACGGATGGGCGTCGTCCTCGGTGCCCTTCTCGATGCTGGAAAAAACATCGACGGCTCGTAGCAGATGTTCGTCCACCGTGTAGTGGTGATACATGTTGAACTGCATCATGGAAACGATGCGGCCGAATTCCGGGATGAACCGCCCGAGGACACCGGCCTCGTTCATGCGCGTCAGGATCAGCGTCGGACGGCGTGGCGATGTCAGGATCGACAGGAAGAGCCGGTTGGCTTCCTCGTCTTCACGTACCTTCGCATTGATCAGCGAAAGGGAGCGCTTTGCAAGCTTCAGCGCATCGGGATGAAACATCAGGTCATGGATATCGGCCAGATGGAACAGGCGGATCAGGTTGACCGGATCACGCTTGAAGATCTCCTCGTCCACGACCGTGATACGGCCATTGTCCTGAAGAAAGTCCAATGTGCCCGGGATCTTGCGGCGGCGATGCGCAAGCCGTCGGAACACGCGCGACAAGCCGGGCGTTTCCTTGGCTTCCTCATCCTCCAGCGCGGCGCACAGGATGCGCGTTAAGTCGCCGACATCCTTGGCGACAAGAAAATAGTGTTTCATGAAACGCTCGACCGACGACAGGCCGGGATGATCGTGATAGCCGAGATCGGCCGCGATTTCCCGCTGTATGTCGAAGGACAGGCGCTCCTCGGCCTTGCCGGTGAGAAAATGCATGTGGCACCGCACGGCCCAGAGAAAATCCTCCGACTTTTCGAACAGTTTCGCCTCGCGTCGGGAGAGCACGCCGCGTTTGACAAGGTCTTTCAGGGCGCGAACGCGGTAATAGTATTTTGCCAGCCAGAACAGCGTCTGCAAATCCCTCAGACCGCCCTTGCCCTCCTTGACATTGGGTTCGACCAGATAACGCGTATCGCCGGCCTTCTGGTGACGCACATCGCGTTCGGCCAGCTTGGCGGCGATAAAGGCGCGGGCGCTGTTGCGGACGACCTCCGCGTCGAAACGCTGTTCCATCTCGTCGTAGAGGACCTTGGCGCCACAAAGAAAACGGGCATCCAGTATGGCTGTACGAATGGTCATATCGCTGTTGGAAAGGCGAATGCACTCATCGACATTTCGGGTCGCGTGCCCGACCTTGAAGCCCATGTCCCAGAGCATGTAGAGCACATATTCGACCACCTGCTCCGTCCAGGCCGTCTGTTTGTAGGGCAGGATGATCAGGATATCGATGTCGGACCCCGGCGCCAGTGTCTCCCGCCCATAGCCGCCGACCGCGGCAACCGCCATATGCTCCGACGTTGATGGGTTTTCCACGGGATAAACCCGCTCGGTCGCAAATTCGAACAGCACGCGAATGATTTCATCCTGCAGCAGAGAGAGGCGGCGGGCGCATTTCAGCCCGCTGCCGTCCTCGCGCAACATATCGGAAATGGTGTTGCGGCCATCCGCAACTGCCTTTTTGAGCAGGGCAAACAGGGCATTGCGCGTGTCCTGCGACGTAACGTCCCTGGCTTCACCGGCAATGGCGTCGCATTGCGCGCGAAGCGCTTCTGCATCGCATATCCGCTCAATTTGCAGGTCTTTCAGTGTCATGCAGGGCCGTTGCATCCAAATCCAAACGGGAAACTGTCGGCTTGCTGTAGCGCTTTTTCCGTGAAAGAACCACCGCAAATAGATTGCACAGCCTGCCTGAGGAACCTGACCATGATTACTGTTCTCGGCTCCATCAATATGGATCTGATAGCAACCGTCGACCGACTGCCGCGACCCGGCGAGACGGTTATCGGCAGCACATTTGCGACGGCGGCCGGGGGCAAGGGCGCCAACCAGGCCCTCGCAGCACAGCGAGCCGGCAGCAAAACCCGCATGACCGGAGCCGTGGGCGATGATCAGTTTGCCAAGGCCTCGCTCGGACTGCTGGCGCAAGCAGGCGTGGATCTGACGATGGTTCAGACAACCGATGGGCCGACGGGAACGGCTGTCATACTGGTGGAACATGACGGTGAAAACAGCATCGCCGTTGTTCCGGGAGCGAATGGTCACGTGAGTGCGGCGGATGCGCAGTCAGCCCTTGGCGACATGGACAAAGGCGATTACCTGCTGCTTCAACTGGAAGTCCCTGCCGAGGCAGTCAGCACGGCCCTGGCTGCGGCCCGCGAGCAGGGTGTGGTTTCGGTTCTCAATATTGCTCCGCTCACCGATGACGCTGTCGAGCTCGCTACTCTGGCCGACATCGTCATTGCCAATGAGACCGAATTTGAAAGGCTCGCCGGCAGAACGGACATCGAGCCGGCCCTTCGCGAGACACTTCTTGCCGATCTGCATGCCGCATCCGGCCAGACACTGATCGTCACGCTGGGCGCCGATGGCGTGATTGCCGCGCATGATGGTGCGCTGATCCGCACACAGGGCCTTGTGATCGATCCTGTCGATACCGTTGGAGCCGGCGACACATTTTGCGGCTATCTGGCCGCAGCGCTCGACGGGGGCGATGATTTCGAGACCGCGCTCAAAAAAGCCGCCGCCGCGGGAAGCCTTGCCTGCCTCAAACACGGCGCACAACCGGCAATCCCCTTCAAGCAGGACGTTGTTGCCGCTTTAGAGCCTTGAAAGGTGATCGGTCAGAAGCGCGAAGAAACCGTCTGCGTCGACATCGCGGATCACCAGCGCATTATGCGGCCGGTCCGTGACCTGCCACCAGTCGACCACCGTCATGCCCTCTGTCAGCGGTGATTGCGTTTCAATCTCGACATTGCAGTAACGCCCGGAAAACAGATCCGGCTGCAGCAGCCAGGCAATCACAGTCGGATCGTGCAATGGACCGCCTTCGATCCCGTATTTGCTTTCATCGTAGCGCTCGAAGAACTCCAGCAATTCAACAACGGCTTTCGATACCGGCGTTGCAAGCTTGCCGATGACATCAAGCCGGCTGCGCGTCGTCAGCACCTTATGGGTAACGTCGAGCGGCATCATGACAATGGGGATACCGGAGGCAAACACCATCTTCGCGGCTTCCGGGTCGACATAGATGTTGAATTCGGCTGCCGGCGTGACATTGCCGCCTTCGAAAAAACCGCCGCCCATCAGCACGATCTGACGGACGCGCTCGGCAATCTGGGGCGCCTGCTGAAGGGCGAGGGCAAGATTGGTCAACGGGCCGAGCGCGCATATCGTGACCTCACCGGCAGGTTCGGCCAGGAGTGTCTCGACAATGAAGTCCACACCGTGAAGCGGTTGCAACGGCATATCCGGTTCCGGTAGCTGCGGACCGTCAAGACCGGATTTGCCGTGGACATATTCGGCCGTCACGAGCGGCCGCTCCATCGGTGACTTGGCGCCGGCATAGACGCGCGTTCCAGGCTTGCGCGCCAGTTCGCAAATCTTTCTTGCGTTCTTTTCGGTCAGTGCAAGAGGCACGTTGCCGGCCACCGCCGTTATGCCCAGCACGTTGAGCCGGTCGCTTGCCAGCGCCAGCAAAATGGCCACTGCGTCGTCCTGCCCCGGATCGGTATCGATAATGATTTTAATGGGTTCGCTGATTTCGTCGGCCATAGTGTCCTCTGTTTGCACGTGACTATGCGCCCAGACCCGGGGAACCGCAATATGCTTGCGAAATCATTTTTACACCCCATATAGACGTAAAGACGGGCGCTGTAGTCAGGCCCGCCAACATGTCGCTTGAAACCAAGGACAGGATGGAAAAATGTCGCGTATGACACCTTTTTCGAGCCCGCTTCTGCTCGGCTTCGATACCATGGAAAAGACGCTGGAGCGCATTGCCAAAGGCAGCGACGGTTATCCTCCCTATAACATCGAGAGACTGCCTGCTCGCGATTCGCAAGGGGAGACCCTTCGCATCACCTTGGCTGTCGCCGGATTTTCGCAGGATGATCTGGACGTCACCGTTCAGGAAAACCAGCTCATTATCCGCGGACGCCAGGTTGATACGGAAGATCGTGAGTACCTTCATCGCGGCATCGCCGCGCGCCAGTTCCAGCGTGCCTTCATGCTGGCCGACGGTATGCGCGTGCTGACGGCCGACCTCAAGAACGGGCTGCTTGCAATCGATCTGGTCAAACCTGAACCTGAGCGCGAGACCAAACGGATCAATATTTCGGTCAGGGACTGACCCCGGCTTCGCAACCCGTTCCATCCGATGCTGCGCCCATGACGGCGCCGGCATCATCCCCGAAAGGAGGACAGGACCATGGGCTTTGAAAGAAAAATTGAAATTACCAAGGACGAGCTGGCGCATCTGGGCGCCGGAGAGGTCGGATATATCCGCAAGATCAGTTCCGACGAAGTCCAGGAACGGTTTCCGGGTGTTCCGAAAATGGAATCGGGCATCGACCTTTGGGGCCTGTTCAACGCAGACGGCACGCCGCTGTTTTTGAGCGACGACCCGTCGACCGCGTGGGGCAAGGCCGTGGAAGATGAGATCAACCCGGTCAGCGTCCACTAGGTCTTTGGACATCCGGAGGGCCGATGGCCGTTCCTCATGATGCGACAGACGACAAAACCCGCGAACGGCCGTTCGCGGGTTTTTGATTCATATGCGCTGCGTAGCTGATTCAGGCGGCGTTGGAGGCCGGTGAATCAGTCAAAAACGCATAGATAGCCGCGTCGGATTCGGTATCGCGCAGCTTGGTGACAAGTTCCCCGTCACGCAGGACGCGCGCAATACGCGACAGCGCCTTCAGATGATCAGCGCCGGCGCCTTCGGGCGCAAGCAAGAGGAAGACGAGATCAACCGGCTGATCGTCCAGAGCCTCAAAATCAACGGGCTCGGGCAGCCTTGCAAAAACGCCGACAATATCCCGTATTGTGGTCAGCTTTCCGTGCGGAATCGCAATGCCATTGCCCACGCCCGTTGAGCCGAGCCGCTCGCGCTGCAGGATCACGTCAAATATCTCGCGCTCGGACAGTCCGGTGACCTGCGCCGCCTTTGCCGACAATTCCTGTAGAAGCTGCTTTTTCGAGTTTACCTTGAGTGCAGGCAGTATTGCGTCCTGTACAATCAAATCCGCAAGTGACATCGCCAGTTCCTCGAGTGTCAAAAGTGTATTTGGCCAACAGCGCGTGGTGCCGTTGGCGATCTAAGTTGCGTCTACGACTTGATATCGGCGGTATCGATCCAGCCGATGTTTCCGTCGTTGCGACGATAAACAACGTTCACTTCGTTGTTGCCGGCATTACGAAACACAAAAACCGGATTATCGGTCATATCCAGCGCCATGACGGCGCCGGCCACCGTCATGGTCTTAATAATCTTGGAGGACTCGGCGACAATTGCCGGAGCATAATCCTCCGGAACCTCTTCTTCATCCTGCGGTCCCGAATCCATCACCCGATAGGCAACTTCCGCGCTATTGGCGTGATTTCCCGCATGATGGTCCTTCAGGCGGCGCTTGTAGCGCCGCAGCCGCTTTTCCACCCGCTCGGCCGCCGCATCGAAGCTGGCCTGAGGCTCCTGAGCCTGTCCGGTCGCCTGAAGGGAAGCGCCGGTATCGAGATGCACGAGACAGTCGGTTGAAAAACGGGAACCGGACTTCTCGACGGTTACCTGGCCCGAAAAGCCCCCGTCGAAATATTTGGTTACGGCGTCGCCTATCCGGTCTTCTATTCGCGTACGGAACGTCTCGCCGATTTCCATATGTTTGCCCGATACGCGTAAGCTCATTTTACAACCCTTTTTCCTCGATGTTGCCGCAGTCTATGCGAGTCTGTCACGCCATCCAAGCCGAACGGCGTTCAAATTGATGCTCCGGGGACGCGGCTGTGCAAAACGTCTATGCCCGTTTCACGCGCATATTTGGCTCTTCCGGCCAGTAGACGCGCGGGCTTTAAGGCCAGTTGCAGCGATTGTCAATGCACCGGAAATCATCAATCGTAACCGTTTTCGGCCCTGTTCGCCCTAAGGGACTGAAATATAGAAGCTTCGTGGCTTTCGGCTAGAGGCCGGCTCTGGCCAGTGCCCGTTTCTCACGCCGCCGTTGCACGGATGACGCAATGTTCATGCCTTCCCTGTATTTCGCCACCGTGCGGCGGGCAATATCAATGCCCTCCTTTTGAAGAAGGCCGACGATGACGTCATCGGACAGCACTTTCTCGGCCGTCTCACCGTCGATCAGCCCACGGATCCGGTGGCGCACGGCCTCCGAGGAGTGGCTATCACCCTCGTTTGACGCCGCAATGGCGGCGGTGAAGAAAAATTTGAGTTCATAAAGTCCACGGGGCGTCGATATGTATTTGTTCGATGTCACGCGGCTGACCGTCGATTCATGCATGCCGATTTCATCGGCGACGGATTTGAGCGTCATCGGCCGCAGATGCTGGACCCCGCGGGACAAAAACTCGGTTTGCCGCCGGACAATCTCACCCGCCACCTTCATGATCGTGCGGGCGCGCTGATCGAGGCTCCTTGTCAGCCAGTTTGCGTTTTTGAGACATTCATTGAGATATTCGCGGTCGCCGGCGCTTTGACCGGGGGCCGAGGACACCTGGGAATAGTAGCTGCGATTGACAAGGACACGCGGCAGCGTCTCAGCGTTCAGTTCCACCGACCAGTCACCGCCGGAAGCGGGCCGGACAATGACATCGGCGACGACGGCCTGCACATGCGCCGTATCGAACCGGTTGCCGGGCTTGGGATCGAGAGCCTTGATTTCGGCAAGCATATCCAGCAGATCCGCCTCGTCCACGCCGCACATTTTACGTAGCGTCTTGAAGTCCCGGCGAGCCAGAAGATCGAGATTGCCGACCAGTACGTCCATGGCGGGATCAAGACGGTTCTTCCGGCGCAGCTGATTGGCCAGGCACTCCGATAAAGAACGGGCAAAAAGGCCTGCCGGATCAAAACCCTGCAGGGCAATCAGCACCTTTTCCACCGTCACGGCATCGACATTGAGCTGTTCGGCGGTCTGCGCCGGGTCAAAGTCGAGATAGCCGGCCGCATCCAGATGATCTGCAATATGAGCGGCAATCAGGCGTTCTTTGGAGCCGGGAAAAGTGTAGATGATCTGCTCGTTGACGTGGTCCCGGAGCGTCTGCGGCCGCGCCGAATACCCGTCAATGTCCTGCATGGCGTCGGTTGACGGCGTCGAAGCACCGGGCATTGATTTCCAATGCGCCGCAAGTTCCGGCGCATCGGGCGATACAGGGCCGCTGTCCTCGGGAAAGATATCTTCCTGGGCGGCGTCGAGACGGGCGGATATAGTGTCACCATCCTGATCGAGCTCCTGGCGAAACCAGTCACCCTCCATATCCGGTGCCGGCTCGTCCGCCGGGCCTTCTGTTTGTCGTTCGGATTGCCCCGGACCATCCGCCAGGCCGGCATCGCCCGCTTTCTCAAGGAGCGGGTTCTTTTCAAGTTCACGTTCTATGTACTGCTCGAGTTCGGCGTGCGTCAGCTGCAGCAGCCGTATCGACTGCATCAGTTGCGGCGTCATTACCAGCGACTGGCTTTGCCGGGTCTGCAGCGTTGCAGAGAGCGCCATAAAACCGAAAACCCCTACTCATACATTTCCGGCCGGAACAGGATCGGCAAGAACTGGCCCAAAAATTGCTTTTTGGCGGCAAATGTCAAGTTTGTTGTGAAGCGGGACCGGCTCAGGCGGCTCTAAAGCTGAAACTCTTCGCCCAGATAAAGCCTTCTGACATCGGCATTTGCGACGATTTCATCAGGCCGGCCATGGGTCAAAACCTTACCCATGTGAATAATATAGGCGCGATCGATGAGTTTCAGAGTTTCGCGTACATTGTGGTCGGTTATGAGCACGCCGATGCCGCGCTGCGTCAAATGACGCACCAGTGCCTGAATATCGGAGACGGCGATGGGATCGACGCCTGCGAAAGGCTCATCGAGGAGCATGAAGGTCGGATCGGACGCCAGGGCGCGGGCGATCTCAAGACGCCGCCGCTCACCGCCCGACAGCGAGATTGACGGCGCCTTGCGCAGATGGGTAATGCCGAACTCCTCCAGGAGTTCGTCCAGTTTCCTCTCACGCTCTGCCTTGTTCGATTCCACGACCTCGAGCACGGCGCGAATATTGGCTTCGACGCTCAGACCACGAAAGATCGATGCTTCCTGGGGCAGATAGCCGACACCCAGACGGGCGCGGCGATACATCGGCAAATGCGTCACGTCATTGCCATCAATGAGGATCGTGCCCTCATCGACCGGAACGAGACCGGTGATCATGTAGAAACAGGTCGTCTTACCGGCGCCGTTCGGACCCAGCAGCCCGACCGCCTCACCCCTGCGCAGTCCAAGAGAGACACCGTTAACCACGCGACGCGATTTGTACGTCTTGGTCAGATTACGGGCGACAAGCGTACCGTCATAGCGATCGCTCTCCACCTCGTCTTGCGCACTCATCTGCCCTTTACCGGTTGATGCGCCATTGCCGGAATCGCCGGATTTTCCTCTGAACATCGCCGAAATATACGTCAAAGCCGTCTCAATCAAAGGCTGCGGTGGGAGTTTTACGCATGAAATGCGCGCTTTTACTGATCCCGATTTCTGGATTTGGGATCAAGCTGAATGCGAACACGCCGGCCGCAGCTTTCGAGCTTTGCTTCACCTGATTTCATGAAGACCACCAGTTTGCAGCCTATGAAAACATTATCTCCCTCAGAAAGAACGACACGCTCTCCCGTCAACTCAACAATCTCGGTCTTCATGTTGAAGGTGCCGCTATCGGCGGTCGCCTCCTGATTTTCAGAGCGTATGTAAACCTTGCCGCCGACATCGATGCGGTCGATGCTGGAGGTTCCGGTGGTCGGAGAGCCGCCATCCTTGGCGTAGTGGACCGTCATCTTGCCGGCCTGCATCATGGTCTTGCCCTGAACGACCTTTACGTTTCCGGTAAAGGTGGCCGTGCCCTTTTCGTCCTGAACCTTCAGCTCGTCGCTTTCGATCTGGATGGGCTGATCGCCGGACAGTGCCAGACCTTCCAGCCGGCTCTGTGTTGCATCCTGCGCCTTCGCGGTTCCTGCCAGGGCCACAACACTGACAAGCGCAGCGCAAAAAATATGGGGCAAAGCAGCCCGGAAGTTGGGGAACATTAGGGCCGTCCTTCGCCACATGCGTAAATCAGTTGATGTCATTGCTCGATTCTGGGGCGTTTGCTTCCGAGGCTGGCTTTACCGCGCCGGGTTTTATCGTCAGATGCACACCGTTGCCAAAGGTGACCGTCGCGCCCTTCTCCTCGACCATAACCGACTGGGCAATAAGTGTCGCCTTGTCGGTGGAGATTTCAACCCGTTGATCGGATGTCAGACTGTCCGACTTGATATCGATGTGAGCAGAGCTCAGCTTCGCGGTCATGCCGGATTCAGTTGTTACGGAAAACGGCTGGTCAAAGGTCAGCAACTCACCGTCACGGTCAAATATCCCGCTCAACGCGCTGAGAACGGCAACCTCGGAATCGCCGAACGGGAAATCGGCAACAATATCCTCAAGCCTTATGAGGGATGGCGTCGAAATATCCTGAACCGCCCGGTTCGCGGCAACCGAATAGCTCTGATCGTCACCAACCTGACCGGTCATCACCGGATTGCTCATGACTATTTTTCCGTCAGAAAACGCTGCGTGATCGACGGATGCACCCTCCGGAAGGGCGCGCGATATCATCGTCGAGCCCACAAAGGCCGCCACCGCGAGCGCCGTTGCCACAGGAAAGACGACCTTGAGCGTACGGACCCGTCTTGAGTGACGCATGGCGGCGGCATAGCTGTTTGCCGCCCGAACACGCCGATCCGCAATTGCTGTTGCTTTGCTCATAAAACCCCAAAGTCCCCCGGCTCAAGAGCCGGTCAACGGTGCTCAACAGTGCCCAACTCAGCGCCGGGCAGAACTTAACATATGGTGCCGAGCGGTTACAGACCCAATGTGGTGTTAATGTGCACCGCAGCGATTAAAATTACGTTTTCTATCAATTTGCAATTTCTTGTTACGAGGACGGGCATCAATCTGCTATCTCAATGTTTAAGAATCAGCCCATCAAAGCACGCAAACGGGACTTTGCAATGGATCACTCTGGTATAGCCGACCGTCGCAGGCTGCGGCGAAAACTGACGTTCTGGCGTATCTTCGCCTTCGTCGCCGTCATTGCCGGCATTACTGCCCTGGTGATGACTGGAAGCACGTCTGATCCGATCGGCGGCAAATCAGCAGACCATGTGGCCCGGATAACCGTGTCAGGGATGATCCTTGACGACAACGAACTGCTGGAGCGGTTTGAAACGGTCCGCAAGAGCGAGCGTGCAAAGGCGCTGATCATCCGCCTGGAATCGCCGGGCGGCTCGTCCTTTGGCGGCGAAGCGATGTATCGCGCCGTTCGCGCGATCGCCAGGGAAAAACCCGTCGTCGCGGAAGTCCGCACGCTTGCGGCATCGGCGGCCTACATGGTTGCCTGCGGAAGCGACCACATCGTCGCCGGCGATACGTCCATTGTCGGTTCGATCGGCGTGCTGTTCCAATACGCCCAGGTCGGAGACCTGCTTGAAAAGGTCGGTGTCTCTATTGACGAGATCAAATCAACTCCGCTGAAGGCGGAACCGTCGCCGTTTCACGAGGCGAGCGAGGAGGCCAGGGCGATGATCCGCTCGATGGTGAACGATTCCTATAACTGGTTCGTCGATATCGTCGCCGACTGCCGCGGCCTGACACGCGCGCAAGCGTTGAAACTGGCCGATGGCAGTGTCTTTACCGGACGCCAGGCCGCCAACAACGGACTTGTCGACGTTATCGGAGGCGAAGCTGAAATCCGGAGCTATCTGAGCGACAAGGGCGTTTCCGATTCGCTCAAGATCGTCGAGTGGGAGAGGCGCAAATCACGTGGCGAATTGCTGTTCGGCAGCGCGCTTGTCAGACTGCTTGCCGTCCTGCAAGGCGATGCGATTCCTTTTGCAGACCGGTTTCAGGACCTCATTGATCGCAAGTTGTTCCTTGACGGCCTTGTTTCTGTTTGGCAATTTGGCTCCACAGAACAATAGCACGGATGAGGGGAACAGCCGTGATCAAGTCGGAACTAGTGCATATCATTGCCGCCCGGAACCCGCATCTGTACCACCGAGACGTGGAAAACATCGTCAATGCCATACTTGACGAGATCACCGATGCGCTGGCGGACGGAAACAGGGTGGAATTGCGTGGGTTCGGTGCCTTTTCGGTAAAGAACCGGCCGTCCCGGTCTGGACGCAACCCCCGAACCGGTGAATCCGTCTTTGTCGAGGAAAAATGGGTTCCGTTTTTCAAGACCGGCAAGGAACTGCGCGAGCGGCTCAATCCGGACGGCTGACAGCCGCTGCGGCCTCTTGATGCAGCCGCCCCGGAAGACCATCTAAATCTGGCGCAATTTTCCATGCGGTGTTAAGGCATGAACAATGCCAATTTGCCCGCAGGCTGCAAGGCCGGGTTTCCGGGGTTCAGATGTGATGACCAGAAAACTGATCAACGTTCTTATTCTCGTTCCGATTGCCATCGTTCTTATCGTCTTGTCGGTGGCGAACAGAAATATCGTGACCCTGGCCCTCAACCCGTTCGATCCGGGCGACAGCGTGCTCTCGGTCAGTGCGCCGTTCTTCGTATTCCTTTTTCTTGCCGTGATGATCGGCATGGTGATCGGATCGCTGGCAACGTGGTTCAAACAGGGCAAATACCGCAAGAAAGCCCGGGTCGAAGCCCGCGAGGCCGTGCGCTGGCACACCGAAGCGGACCGGCAACGTGAGCGGGCCGAGGCCGTTTCCGACGGCAAGTCACTGACCTCAGCGTAGAGCGCAATGAGAATCATCTCTGCAGACGAGGTTGACCGGCTGCTGGATTTTCCGGCGCTGATCGACGCGCTGGCCGATGCTTTTTGCGGCGGTATCGAAGCACCGGTCCGCCATCACCACACCATAACCCGCCAACAGGGCGCTGACAGCACGATGCTCCTGATGCCGGCCTGGAACGATTTCACCCAGGACGACGTCTCCGGAAACGGTTTCATGGGCGTCAAGATTGTCACGGTCAGCCCGGACAACAACGCGGCCGGCCTTCCGGCGGTGATGGGGATTTATCTCCTGTCCGACGGCACCACGGGCGAGCCGCTGGCGATGATCGACGGACAGAAGCTGACACTGTGGCGGACCGCCGCCGCATCTGCCCTCGCCGCCCGGTATCTGACAGTGCCATCGGCCAGCCGCATGGTGATGATCGGCGCGGGAAAGCTTGCGCCCTATCTGATCCGCGCCCACGCCACGGTTCGTCCCATCCGCCATGTCAGCATATGGAACCGCAGCCCGGCCAATGCCGAACGGGTCGCAGAAGAGCTTGCGGACGAGCCCTATGACATCACCGTTTGCGAAGACAGGGCAGAGGCAATCGCCGAGGCCGACATTGTCAGCGCCGCCACTATAAGCACAGAGCCCCTTGTTGAGGGCCGCTGGCTGAAGCCGGGCGCCCATGTCGACCTGGTAGGCGCCTATTCACCCGATTTGCGCGAAAGCGACGACGACGCCGTACGGCGGGCGACGCTCTTCGTCGACACATTCGGCGGCGCACTGAAAGAAGGCGGCGATCTGGTTCAGCCGATGGACGCGGGCGTTATCAAACGCACCGATATTGTTGCCGAGCTTTCCATGCTCTGCCGCGGCGACCACAAGGGACGCAGCAACGCCGAAGAAATAACGCTGTTCAAATCAACGGGCGCGTCGCTGGAGGACTTTGCCGGCGGGTCATTGATCTGGCAGCGCTGTCAGAACGGCTAACCGCCGACAACCTCACCAAGACTTTCAAAGAACTGGCCTGCCAGTTTTTTCGACGTTGAATCGATCAGCCGCGAACCGAGCTGCGCAAGTTTTCCTCCGACTTTTGCCCTGACGGCATAGGTCACAACCGTTTCATCGCCGTCTTGGCGCAGCGCGACATCGGCGCCGCCCTTGGCGAAGCCGGCAATACCGCCCTTTCCTTCTCCGGTGATCGTATAGCTTTCCGGAGCGTTGATGTTTTCAAGGATCACAGCGCCCTTGAAGGTTGCCGAGACCGGCCCGACCTTCAATTTGACGGAGGCGGCCATCTCGTTGTCTCCGGTCATCTCCAGGGACTGGCATCCGGGAATGCACTGCTTGAGGACTTCCGGGTCGTTGAGCGCGGCCCATACCGTATCACGCGACGCGGCGATCCGCTCTTCACCGTTCATCTCCATGTTCCGCTCCCTTGTTTGCTGAAGACAAATCCTTGATACCCAAAAGTGGGCCGGATGGAAATCGATACCAGGGCAACAATGAACAAGCCGGTTTATTTTGGCGCGATCAATGGCCGCGGACGACGAAATGCCTTTGCCCGCGCGGTTGGCGATGCTATTTGCATGACACGGTTTGTTGAGGGGTGCGTTCATCGGGCGGTCGAAAATCTTGAAAGAAAAACAAAGAGGAAAGGCCCACGGCAGGCAAGGCAAGCCGATGCAGGACCGGCGCCGTGCACGAGCAGGGGCGACAGCCAAGCAAAGCGGGGCAAAGCAGGCGGACCGCAAAATGAAACAGCCCTCCCAGCCGGCTACCAGCATCCAACGTGCGCCACGAAGCGGCGAACGTCCTGCGCAAAACGTGCCGCTTATTCTCGAAACGGAGCCGAGCGAGGATTACCGCCTCGTCGACAGCGGCAATGGCGAGAAACTCGAGCAATACGGCCCCTATCGCATCATTCGCCCGGAAGCACAGGCATTGTGGCCGCGCAGCCTGACCGCAGGTGAGTGGGAGACAGCGGATGCCGTCTTTACCGGCGATACCGAAGAAGATGGCATGGGCCGGTGGAAGTTTCCCAAAGAGCCGCTGGGTGAAACCTGGCCAATGCGCCTGATGGATGTTGACTTTCACGGCCGCTTTACCGCGTTCCGTCATGTTGGCGTCTTTCCGGAACAACTGGCCCATTGGCGTTGGATGCGTGAGCAGATCGCGCTCAGCAAACGGCCGCTCAAGGTCTTGAACCTCTTCGGGTACACCGGTGTTGCCTCCCTGATCGCCGCGGCCGCCGGGGCGCAGGTCACCCATGTCGATGCCTCAAAGAAGGCGATTGGCTGGGCACGCGAAAACCAGGCGCTTGCGCAGATGGAAGACAGGCCGATCCGCTGGATTTGCGACGATGCGATGAAGTTCATCGCGCGCGAGGAACGGCGGGAAAACGGCTACGACATCATCCTTGCCGATCCGCCGAAATTCGGACGCGGTCCGGGTGGCGAGGTCTGGCAATTATTCGAGCAGCTGCCGGCCATGCTTGATATCTGCCGGTCCATATTGAGCGACCGGCCGATAGCCCTAGTTCTGACCGCATACTCGATCCGTGCCTCCTTTTATTCCATGCATGAGCTGATGCGCGAAACAATGCGCGGCGCTTGCGGAACTGTGGAATCGGGCGAACTGATCCTGCGGGAACAGTCGGCCGGTCGGGCCCTGTCAACATCTCTTTTCAGCCGGTGGGTGGCATCATGACGGACCGCCAGAATGACCGTGTGCGGGTTGGCCGCGTCAAGGAGATCACCAGCCTCACCAATCCGATCATCAAGGACATCCGGGCGCTGGCCATCAAGAAGAACCGGGACCGCTCCGGCCTGTTCCTGAGCGAAGGTCAGAAACTCGTGATCGACGCGATGGATCTCGGCTGGACGATCCGCACGCTCGTCTATGCCAAATCAGCCAAGGAGAAAGCCGGCGTTGCGAGCCTTGCCGCCCGCGCGGTGGCCGCCGGGGCGCTGGTGCTGGAAGTCAGCGAGAAAGTTCTTTCGGCAATCACACGGCGCGACAATCCCCAGATGGTCTGCGGCGTATTCGAGCAGCAATTTGCCGCACTTGCCGATCTGCAGCCCAAACAGGGCGAAACCTATGTGGCGCTCGACCGGGTACGCGATCCGGGAAATCTCGGGACTATCATGCGAACGGCCGACGCCGCCGGGGCCAGCGCCATCATCCTTGTGGGAGACTGCACCGACCCGTTTTCGCTTGAAACAACCCGGGCCACGATGGGCTCGGTCTTTGCGATACCGGTGGCACGCACCAGTGTCGAGGGGTTCCTGAAATGGTGCGACAGCGCCGAGGCCACACTCGTCGGAACGCATCTGGAAGGATCTGTCGACTACCGCACAATTGACTACGCGGCGCGCCCGGTCGTCCTTCTGATGGGAAACGAACAGGCGGGATTGCCGGAATCGCTTGCGCAGCGATGCGATAAGCTGGCACGTATTCCGCAGGCCGGTCGTGCCGATTCGCTCAATCTGGCGGTGGCGACCGGGGTTATGCTGTTTGAAGCCCGCAGGCACGCGCTGGAGGTTTAGAGCGTTTCTGGTTTAAATGGAGGCATTTGATGGTGGTAAACCGGTCCAGTCGGAAAGGCGCGTCGCGCAGCGCGATGTGGGGCATCGGGCAAGCGACGCAACGCTACCGATGGGCCGATTTGCCGCCACCCTCGAAAGGATTATCGTATTGAAATGCAGAGATGAAGGGGCCGGGCGATTTTGCCCTCTGACTGTGATGGCTCGCGCTTGTGGTGGGATGGCACCACGGCGCGCAACCCGCCTTGTCAGCGGCCAAAATCGCCACGGTCAAATGACGCCATTTAAACCAGAGACGCTCTAACATGAAAGCCGCACGGTCATTGTTCTCCCGCCCACGCTATGCGATGGCCCTGGTTGCGGTGCTCGTGGCGATTGACCAGTCCATAAAATGGGCCGTCGAGGAGTTCCTGCCGCTTCAGCAGATGGTCGATGTTCTGCCGTTCCTCGCCCTGTTCCACACCCGCAATGAAGGCATCGCTTTTTCGATGCTGAGCTGGATGAACGAAAACTGGCTGATTGCGCTGATGCTTGTGGTCATTGCATTCGTTGCGGGCCTTTGGGCGCGCAGCACGCCGCAGCGCTGGATCAGTCAGATCGGGTTCGCACTGATCGTCGCCGGCGCCATCGGCAATCTGATCGACCGCGCGAGCTATGGCTATGTTATCGACTACATCCTCTTTCATACGCACAATTGGTATTTCGCAGTTTTCAACCTGGCCGACACCTTCATCACGCTGGGCGCAGGCGCGATCATTGTCGATGAACTGTTCGGCAAATGGATTTACCCGCAGGAAACGGAAGAATCGGAACAATCCTAGAGAAGACGTGCCGGCGATTGCCGGCAATCGGAGGAAAAATCATGCAGGAACCGTTCAGAGCCATCGTCATTGATCGCGACGAAAACAAGGTTCAAAGTGTCGAAACCCGAGAGATCGGGCTCGACGATCTGATGGAAGGCGACGTCGTTGTGGAAGTCAATGCAACGACCATCAACTACAAGGATGGCCTTGCAATCACCGGCAAGGCGCCGGTGATACGGCGCTGGCCGATGATACCGGGCATCGATTGCGCCGGTACGGTTGTGCAATCGAGCCATGACGGTTTCAGCGCAGGCGATCAGGTCATTCTCAACGGCTGGGGCGTCGGTGAAACACATACGGGCACCTATGCGCGATATGCGCGCCTCAACGGCGACTGGCTCATCCGCCGCCCGGACGGCATCAGCGCGCTGGACGCCATGGCAATCGGCACGGCGGGCTATACCGCGATGCTTTGCGTCATGGCGCTTGAACGCCACGGCGTAACGCCCGGTGACGGCCCGGTTGTCGTCACGGGCGCCAATGGCGGTGTTGGGACAGTGGCGATCGCAATTTTGTCGAAGCTCGGTTTTGAGGTGGTCGCATCGACCGGCCGCACGTCGGAAACCGATTTTCTCACATCGCTGGGCGCATCCGAAATCATCGATCGCGCCGAACTGTCCGAGCCGGGCCGCCCGCTCGGCAAGGAGCGCTGGGCAGCCGGCATCGATTCGGTCGGCAGCCACACGCTTTCGAACGTCCTTGCGATGACCCGCTATGGCGGCGCGGTGGCCGCCTGCGGCCTTGCGCAAGGCATGGATCTTCCGGCCACTGTCATGCCCTTTATCTTGAGGGGAATCGCGCTTCTTGGCGTTGATTCGGTCATGGCGCCACGTGCTTTGAGGGAGGAGGCTTGGCAGCGCCTGGGTACCGATCTCGACCTGAGCAAACTCCACGCTCTATCGAAAACCATTGCATTTGATGATATTATTCCGACAGCAACCGACCTTATTGATGGAAAGATCAGGGGCCGCGTCGTTATTGATATGGAGAAGTGATTTCGAAAAAGGGTGGCATTAGTCCCGGACGGCAACTTATCATGGAAAAGCAGTGGTCGCATGTCACTGCATTGTCGTATTTTTCTGGTTTATGAGCGGCATGACTCGTTCACGGGATTAAATTGCCATGACATTGAACATGCGCGACACATTACCAGCCGGCGCATCACGGCCGGCACTCGAGATGATACAGGAAGAAACCGCCATATTGGGCCGGATTGGCGATCTTGAAACCCGCCTGGCGTGCACATCGGCTGAGATCGAGGCGGCCCAGGCCGTCCGGTTCAACGTCTTCGCCAAGGAAATGGGTGCAGTCCTTCCGCCCGACTCCATGCGCCGCGGACGCGACATCGATGCTTTCGATGCCGTGTGCGATCATTTGCTTGTTTTCGACCGTACAATTGTCGGCAGCTCGGAAGATCAAATCGTCGGCACCTATCGCCTGCTTAGGCAGGATGTTGCACGGGCAAATGACGGCTTCTACTCGACATCCGAATTCGCCATCGACGATATGCTCGCGCGTCACCCGGAAAAGCGCTTCCTGGAACTCGGACGCTCCTGTGTGCTGCCGCAATATCGCACCCGACGGACCGTCGAACTGCTTTGGCAGGGCAACTGGGCCTATTCTCTGGAGCACGGCATTGATGTCATGTTCGGCTGCGCCTCCATGCCCGGAATACGGCCCGAAGCCCATGCGCTGCCTTTGTCTTTCCTCTATCACAACCGGCTGGCAACGGGTGAATGGTCGGTCAGTGCCCGGCCGGAGCTCTATAACAATATGGACCTGATGCCGAAGGAGGCCGTCGACGCGCGCAGCGCCATATCCGCCCTTCCCCCGCTTCTGAAAGGCTATCTGAGGCTCGGCGCGGTGATAGGCGACGGCGCAGTGATTGACCATGCATTCGGCACGACCGACGTGATGGTGGTGCTGCCGATCTCGAAAATCGACAAGCGGTATCTGAACCACTACGGCGCTGACGCCAGCCGCTTCGCATCCTGATTTACGGATCGTTTCGGAAAATGGCGGGGGCCTTCGGCGCCCGCCTTCTTTTGCGTTGTCAGCTTCCGACGTTGAACGCGGCGATTGCCGCCATGTTGACGATGTCGGAATCGCGCGCGCCCATGGAGACGATCTGAACCGATTTGTCGAGACCGACAAGCAGCGGCCCGATGACGGTTGAACCGCCGAGTTCCTGAAGCATTTTTGTCGAAATGGACGCCGAGTGGAACGCCGGCATGACCAGAACGTTGGCCGGACCGGACAAGCGGCAGAACGGATATTGCCGCATGACATCGAGATTGAGCGCCACATCGGCCGCCATCTCACCGTCATATTCGAAATCGACCCGCCGGCGGTCCAATATGGAGACCGCCTCGCGCACCCGCTCTGCCCGTTCGCCGGGCGGGTGTCCGAAGGTCGAATAAGCGAGCATGGCAACCCGCGGCTCATAGCCGAGCCGCCGCGCCACGCCGGCTGCCTCTTCGGCGATGTCGGCGAGTTCTTCCGAATCCGGCATGTCAATCACGGCCGTGTCCGCAACCAAAACGGTCCTGCCGCGACACAGGGCCAGCGAGACCCCGATCACCCGGTGGCCGGGTTTGACGTCAATGCAGCGGCGGACATCGTCCAGCGCCGTTGAATAGTTACGTGTCGTGCCTGTCACCACCGCATCCGCGTCGCCAAGGGCGACCATGCAGGATGCAAAATGGTTGCGGTCGGTGTTAATCAGCCGCTGGCAGTCACGATAGAGATAACCCTTCCTCTGCAGACGCGCATAAAGATATTCGGTATAGGCCTCCACCCGGTGCGACACGCGGGCATTGACGAGTTCAAGACCGGGCTTGTTGAGATCAATGCCGGCTTGTTTGGCCACCTCTTCCATCTGCTCGGAGCGCCCGAGCAGAATGGCCGTACCCAGATTCTGGTTCACATAGGACACAGCCGCGCGCATGACCTGCTCTTCCTCGCCCTCGGCGAAGACAACACGGCCCTGCTGGCGGCGCACGCGCTCATAAATGCGCTGCAGCGTTGAGGCGATCGGATCGCGACGGGCGGATAGCTCACGCCCATAGGCTTCAAGATCGAGGATCGGGCGCTGCGCAACGCCGGAATCCATGGCCGCTCGGGCGACGGCCCTTGGAATATCCGACAACAGGCGCGGATCGAAGGGCACGGGAATGATGTATTCCGGGCCGAAACGGGGGCGATTTCCGCGATAGGCGGCGGCCACCTCATCGGGCACGTCCTCACGCGCAAGGTAGGCAAGCGCCTCGGCTGCCGCGATTTTCATCGGATCGTTGATGGTCGATGCACGCACGTCCAACGCACCACGGAATATGTAGGGAAAGCCCAGAACATTGTTGACCTGGTTGGGATAATCGGACCGGCCGGTCGCCATGATGGCATCGTCACGAATGCGGGCGACCTCTTCCGGCGTGATTTCCGGATCGGGATTGGCCATGGCGAAGATAATCGGATTGTCGGCCATCGAGCGGACCATGTCCTCGGTCAGCGCACCCTTGACCGACAGCCCGAAAAACACATCCGCGCCCGCCACAGCTTCCGCTAGCGTCCTGTCTTCGGTCTTAACGGCATGGGCGGATTTCCACTGGTTCATGCCTTCTTCACGGCCGTGGTGGATGACACCCTTGGTATCGCAAAGCGTGATGTTGTCCGGCTTGAAGCCCATGGACTTGATCAGTTCTATGCACGCAATCGCTGCCGCGCCGGCGCCGTTGCAGACAAGCTTGGTTGTTTTCAGATCCCGGCCTGTCAGATGAAGAGCGTTGATCAGGCCGGCCACCGCGATAATCGCCGTGCCGTGCTGGTCGTCGTGGAAGACGGGGATATCCATCACCTCGCGCAGGCGCTGCTCGATGATGAAACAGTCGGGCGCCTTGATATCCTCCAGGTTGATGCCGCCGAAGGACGGCCCCAGATGACGCACGCAATTGATAAATTCGTCGATGTCTTCGGTCCCGACTTCCAGATCGATGGAATCGACATCCGCAAAGCGTTTGAATAGGACGGCCTTGCCTTCCATCACCGGCTTGGATGCCAGCGCGCCGAGATTACCGAGGCCGAGAATGGCGGTTCCGTTGGAAATCACGCCGACCAGATTGCCGCGCGCGGTATAGTCGAAGGCACGGGACGGATCGTCGGCAATCGCCTTGACCGGAACGGCGACACCGGGCGAATAGGCCAGCGAAAGATCGCGCTGCGTCGCCATCGGCTTGGTCGCATTGACCTCGAGTTTTCCCGGTTTGCCCCGGGCATGGAACTCGAGCGCTTCCTGCTCGGTGATGGTCGTCATTGTCTTTGACGTCTTGTCGGTCTCGGGCATATTCTCCAACCTGTTGTGGGCGAAACGCATTCGGGCCTGCGCGCCTGTTGTTTTTGCAGCCGCTGCACTGATAGAGCAAGTCTGGCCGGTGTAAAGCCCGCCAGCGAAGATGCAGCTTAACGAAATGGTTGAAAGTGCCAACAGCCAATGCACTGTTAACGCTTCAGTCAGCGGCCAAATTGATGGAGAGCGACACAAAACGCATGCCGGGAATGACAAGGGAATGATCACCACCGACAAGCTGGCTTCCAGGGAAAGCCGGGCCGCAGCAACGCCGATGATGGAACAGTTCATCGAAATCAAGGCCGACTATACGGACGCACTGCTGTTTTACCGGATGGGCGATTTTTATGAGCTGTTCTTTTCCGATGCGGTCGAGGCGGCCAGCACGCTTGGCATCACGTTGACCAAACGCGGGCAGCACCTTGGCGAAGATATCCCGATGTGCGGCGTTCCGGTCCATGCCGCCGACGATTATCTGCAGAAACTGATCGCGCACGGCCACCGGGTTGCCGTATGCGAACAGACGGAAGACCCTGCCGAAGCAAAAAAACGCGGCTCCAAATCGGTGGTTCGCCGCGAAGTGGTGCGCCTTGTAACGCCCGGCACCCTGACCGAAGACAAGCTGCTGTCACCCGCCGAATCGAATTATCTCATGGCGCTTGCCCGGGTGAAGGGCCAGGGCGGTGGCGGTTTCGCACTGGCCTGGGTCGACATATCAACCGGAACGTTCCGGCTTGCTGAAACTGCTCAAGACCGCCTGGCGGCCGATGTCATGCGTGTCGACCCCAAGGAGCTGATCGTTTCCGAGCGGGTGTTTCATGACGAAGAACTGAGGCCCGTCTTCGACCTGATCGGCGCTTCCGTCTCGCCGCAGCCATCGGTGCTGTTCGACAGTTCCAGCGCAGAGGGGCGCATCAAGCGGTTTTTCGATGTTTCGACCATTGACGGTTTCGGCACGTTTTCCCGCGCCGAGCTCGCGGCGGCCGCAGCCGCCATTGCCTATGTCGAAAAAACGCAATTCGACGAGCGCCCGCCCCTGCGGCGGCCGGAGCGTGAGGTCGGCGGATCGAGCCTTTTCATCGATCCGGCCACGCGAACCAACCTGGAACTCGTCCGCACGCTTTCAGGCGACCGCAAGGGCGGGCTCCTCAGCGCCATCGACCGGACGGTCACCGGCGGCGGGGGCAGGCTGCTGGCGGAACGGCTGATGTCGCCACTGACAGATCCGGCGTCGATTGACACACGGCTGGAATCGGTCTCCTGGTTCCTGGCGCAAACGGCCCTCACCGACGATGTGCGCGCGGCGCTCAAATCCGCACCGGATATGCCGCGCGCCTTGTCGCGTATTGCACTGAACCGAGGCGGTCCGCGCGATCTTGGCGCGATCCGCCAGGGCCTGCAGATGGCAAGAACCATTGCCGATCTGTTTGCAGCAAGCGAAACGCCGGAAGAGATCGGTCATTGCCTTTCCAGCCTTGCGGCCCTGCCGCCCGAATTGCTGGACCGGCTTGATACGGCGCTGGCGGACGAATTGCCTCTTCTGCGCCGCGATGGCGGCTTCGTGCGCAACGGGCATCACAATGAGCTGGATGAAATGCGGGCGCTGCGCGACGAATCGCGAAAGGTCATTGCCGGGCTGCAGGCTCAATATGCCGACGAGACCGGCGTCAAATCGCTCAAGATCAAGCACAACAATGTGCTCGGTTACTTCATTGAGGTCACGGCAAACAACGCGGCGGCGCTCACCGAGGGTGACGAGGCGAAGGCCCGCTTCATCCACCGCCAGACCATGGCCAACGCCATGCGGTTCACCACGACCGAGCTTGCGGACCTGGAAAGCCGCATCGCCAATGCCGCCGACCGCGCACTGACCATCGAACTGGCGATCTACGACACACTCACCGCCGCCGTCGTCGATGCGGCCGAGGCCGTTACCGGCGCAGCAGAAGCACTTGCCGTGCTCGATGTCTCGGCGGCGCTTGCGCAGCTCGCGGACGAGCAGGGCTATTGCAGGCCGCGCGTCGACACGTCACGCGCCTTCCAGGTGGTCGCCGGCCGGCATCCGGTTGTCGAACAGGCCCTGCGGCGTCAGGCAGAGGGACCGTTTGTCGCCAATGATTGCGACCTGTCGCCGAAGGAGAAGACCGAAGAAGGCGCGATCTGGTTGCTGACGGGGCCGAATATGGGCGGTAAGTCAACGTTCCTGCGGCAGAATGCACTGATTGCGATCATGGCCCAGATGGGATCATTCGTTCCCGCCGGCAGCGTTCATATCGGCATTGTGGATCG
The DNA here is from genome assembly GCF_027944115.1 of Hoeflea prorocentri. Classification (NCBI taxonomy): domain Bacteria; kingdom Pseudomonadati; phylum Pseudomonadota; class Alphaproteobacteria; order Hyphomicrobiales; family Rhizobiaceae; genus Hoeflea; species Hoeflea prorocentri. Next base: position 3,957,932 of record NZ_JAPJZI010000001.1, read on the forward strand.
GCTTTTCTCACGGGTGGGCGCGTCGGACGATCTTGCCCGCGGCCGCTCGACCTTCATGGTGGAAATGGTCGAGACGGCGGCGATCCTCAATCAGGCCAGCGACCGGTCACTGGTCATTCTCGACGAGATCGGCCGGGGAACGGCGACATTTGACGGGCTCTCCATCGCCTGGGCCGCCGTCGAACACCTGCACGAGGTCAACCGCTGCCGCGGCTTGTTCGCCACCCATTTTCACGAGCTGACGGTCCTTTCCGAAAAGCTTGAGCGACTTTCCAACGCCACCATGCGGGTCAAGGAATGGGAAGGCGAGGTTATCTTTCTGCACGAGGTCGGGCCGGGCGCGGCCGACCGTTCCTACGGGATCCAGGTGGCCCGGCTCGCTGGCCTGCCTGAAGCCGTCGTCGCCCGCGCGCGCGACGTGCTTGGCCAGCTCGAAGAGGGCGAGCGCCAGAGCCCGGCCCATCAACTGATCGACGACCTGCCGCTGTTTTCCGCCGAGGTCCGGCAGGAGCGCCCGGCGCCGGCCGGACGCAGCGAGGTCGAGACCGTATTGTCCGATATCAACCCGGACGACATGACGCCGCGCGAGGCGCTTGAGGCTCTGTACGCCCTGCGGGGAAAACTTGATCCAGCAGGCAACTGAGCGGCTGACGCGGCACGTCTCGGGCCGGCCGAACTCACCGGCATTGCACAGTGCACCAACAACGCTTTATCCTACCGCTGTCAGACACGTGTCGATACGCATCCAGGAGGCCGCCCATGTCCGCTATCGTCCAGCACCCGCACACGCATAACGATCCGCACTGGGATGTCCGCGTCGATCTGGCTGCCGTCTTTCGCTGGTCGGTGAAGATGAACTGGCATGAGGCTGTCGCCAACCATTTCTCGGCAGCGGTGAATGAGGACGGAACCCAGTTCCTGATGAACCGCGACCAGATACATTTCAGCCGGGTGACCGCATCGAACCTTCTGCTGCTGGACGCCAACGACCCGCAGACGATGGAGCTGCCCGACGCACCCGATCCGACGGCCTGGGGCCTTCATGCCGCCATTCATCGCAACTGCCCGCATGCCCGGGTCGCGCTGCACGTGCATTCGAAATACTCAACAGTTCTGGCATGCCTTGCCGACAGCTCCATGCCGGCGATCGATCAGAACACGGCCATGTTCCACGACCGCGTCGTTATCGACGGGGATTTCGGCGGGCTTGCCTTTGAAGAGGAAGGCGAGCGTTGCTCGCAACTCTTTTCCGATCCCAAGAAGATCGTCATGATCATGGGCAACCATGGTGTTCTGGTCATCGGCCAGACCGTGGCCGAAGCGTTCAACCGGCTCTACTATTTCGAACGGGCCGCTGAAACGCTGATCACCGCTTACATGACACAAAAACCGCTTCGCGTGATACCGGACGATATCGCCGCGCAGGTCGCTGACGATCTTGAGAGCTACCCCGGGCATGCGGAGCGCCACATGTCGGAGATCAAGCTGCTTCTGGACCGGGACGAGCCGGACTACGCCACATAGAACCTATCTGCTCACCCGTACGACCTTGGCATAGCCGGTTATGCTGCATATGCTAACAGCCAAGGACTCGACCCAAAGGCGGTGTGACCATAGAAACTCTGCGCAATCTTATTAGGACCCATGAGAGCTGGCTGACCGAACGGGTGCTCGAACATGCCCGTGCGCATGGGTACAATATCGACAGTTCGACATTGGAGCAGCCCTGGCGGGCATCGATCTGCGGATTTTCAGAGCCCATGCAAGCCACGCTCGCTGAAGATTTCTGGCCGCCGGAAATCAGCCGCCAAGCCGGTGATCGAGCAGAAACACTGACGGCGTTCTCCGTCGAAGAGGCGCGTCTGCACCGAAAGCGGGGCGTTCCACTCGATCAGTATATCGGGCTAACCAAATACTATCGGCGCGCCTATCTGGATCTGGTTGAAGAACATTTCCCGCCGGGAGAACAGGCTGATCGCTACAAACAGTTTGTCGATCTCTTTTTTGACAATGCCGAGATCACCATCTGCGCCGAGTGGGAGAAAATGGACACTTCTGCCGCGCTGCGCGAGGCCGCCCGGACAAACCGCGTTCTGACAAACGAGAAGAACAGGTATCTCACCATTTTCGAGAGCCTCAATGAACCCGTCATTATTGTCGACGAATCCGGACAGGTTACAAATGTCAATCTGGCGGCAAGCCTGCTCTTTGACAGCGATGCCATCTCGGGCCGGGGCTATTACGGCGACGATGTGGAACGGCGGCCAAACCCTCAGATTGCCGCCCTGATCGAGGAGGCGGGCGAAGCGACTGAATTGGAGCACCAACTGGAAACGCTGCGCGGTGTGCGGACTTTCAATGTCAAGATACAGCGCATGTTGGATGTCAGCGAAAAGTTTACCGGCACCGTTATCATTCTGTCGGACGTTACGGATTTCAGAGCCGCCCAACGCGCTTCTGAAGCTGCGAACCGGGCAAAGTCGGCTTTTCTTGCCACGATGAGCCACGATATCCGCACACCGATCAACGGCATTCTCGGGATTGGAGAATTGCTGCGGGCCGCACCATTAAGCGGCGTGCAGAGCACCTATGTCGATGCGCTGTTGTCGTCGGGTGAGTTGCTTCTCGACCTGGTCAACGATGTCCTGGATTATTCGAAGCTTGAGGCCGGCGAAACCGAAGTCCATACGGTGGTTTTTGAACCCGGCAGGATGGTGGCGCGCGTTGCACGGTTGTCTATCGGCGAGGCCCGCCGAAAAGGCCTGGAATTGACGGTCGAAGTTGCCGAGAACTGCCCGCCCCTGGTGGCCGCCGACAGCAGCAAGATACAACGTATCCTGCTCAACCTGATCAACAACGCTGTCAAGTTCACGCAGGAGGGATCGGTTACGATATCGATGGATGCCGCCGAAGGATGGCTTCATTTCGCCGTTCGCGATACCGGCCCAGGCATTCCGGAGGCTGACCGGGTGCGCGTTTTCGAACCTTTCGTGCAGCATCATGTATCAGGAGCAGAGCCGCCGCCGGGCACCGGGCTTGGCCTGACCATCTGCCGTCGCCTGGCCGATGCGCTCGGCGCGCAATTGACGCTTGAAGTGCCCGAAACCGGTGGTTCGATATTCCGGCTCGACTGCCCGGTGACCGAAGTCGAAGGGTCGGTCGGTGACGCCTCGTCCAAGGACGACACTGTACCACCGATGGACATCCTGCTTGTCGAGGACAATGAGATCAATACCCTCGTGATCGAAGGTTTCATGGAAAGCGACGGTCACCGCATCGATAATGTAACAAGCGGAGAGGCAGCCCTCGAACGGTTGAGCGAACGGTCCTACGGGCTGGTTCTGATGGACATTCGTCTGCAGGGCGTCGACGGCTTCGAGACGATCCGGCATATCCGGTCGAGTGAGGAGCCCGCCGTCAATGCGCTGCCCATTCTGGTGCTGACGGCAGACCAGACCGATGAGGTCGCGCGCCTGTTTGCAGATTCGCGGGCCAACGCCTTTCTGGCAAAGCCGTTCAGCCGAAATGACTTGCGCCGCGCGGTGCAACGCGCCATTGGCGATTCATCGACTTCTTCGGCGCAAGAGGTTCAAGCGGAAGATGAGATTCCCCTGCTGGATGAATCGGTTATCTCCGAACACCGCGAGATCATTGGCGCGGAACGAACCGGGCGTATTCTGGCTACGTTCCTGGATACAGCGGGGCATCATCAGGCCGCACTGCGCGAGGCTGTACGCACGGGCGACAACGCAGCTATGGCTCACATTGCCCATACGCTAAAGAGTGCGGCTGAAATGACCGGCCTCAGATATCTTGGACGCAATGCCGATACTGTGGAGCGTCGCGTCGTTGCCGGTTGCGGTGATGCGGAACTTGCTGAGATGGCCGAGACTTTGTGCCGCGAGATCGATCGGGCCATGGCAGCCGTGCGCAAGCTGACGGTCACATAGTCAAAGCGATCCGTCAGCGATTGACAAAGGCGGCTCCGGGATCAACAGAGGCCTGCGTCCTTTGCTTGGCGTCTGATGCCGGAGGAACAAACATATAGCCTACACCGTGAACCGTGATCAGTCGGCGCGGTTCCTTGGGATCGGCTTCAATCTTGCGGCGCAAGCGCCCGATCAGCACATCGATCGTGCGGTCATAGGGATCGCCGTCACGATGGCTGACATGATCGAGCAGGCTGTCACGTGTCATTGCGCGTCCGGCGCAGTTGACCAGGATGGCGAGAAGATCGAACTCACCCCTGGTCAGCGTGACATCCCTGCCTTCAGGCGATGTCAAGCGGCGCGCTGTCTTGTCCAACATCCAACCGTCGAAGTAGAGCGCGCTGTCCTGAGCGACAGCGATGCGGGCGGCGCGGGTCAGCCGGATCAGGTTCTTGGCGCGTGCCATAAGCTCTCGCGCGTTGAACGGTTTGGTCACATAGTCGTGCGCACCCAGTTCCAGCCCAAGGATGCGGTCTAAAGCGTCGGTTTTGCCGGTTACCATGATAACCGCGACATCGGATGTGCGCCTGAGTTCACGCAACAGCGAAAACCCGTCCTCTCCAGGCAGGTTGATGTCCAGCAGGATCAGATCAACCGGAGTGTTGGCGAGCCTCTTCCACATCGCTTCGCCATCTTCTGCTTCGGTTACGCGATACTTGGCCGCCTCAAAATAGGAGGCCAGCGTGGCGCGGGCCACCGGATCGTCCTCAACGACCAGAATGTGATGCGGATCGATCATTGGTACTCGCTGCTCTGCTTGGCTAGGGTTGTTTGCACTCTGTTTACATTTTTTTACACACAATTAAACCGGTTGAGCAAGCGGGTTTACACCGATCCTCTAAAGAAGATGTGACATCATCGACCTTGAGGGAGAATCTCTGTGCGACGCTTGTGGCAGCTTTTCTGGAGACCCAGCACCAAATACGGACTCGGTGTACTTCTGGTCATTGGCGGTATCGGTGGCGTGATCTTTTGGGGCGGTTTTAATACCGCGATGGAAGCCACGAATACCATGGGCTTCTGCATCACGTGTCACGAGATGGAAGCCAACGTTTACGAGGAATACAAAAAGACGGTTCACTACCAGAACGCGTCCGGTGTGCGCGCGACGTGTTCGGACTGCCACGTACCCAAGGACTGGACCCACAAATTCGTACGCAAAGTCTACGCGACCCGCGAACTCTACCACCACTTTGTCGGCACCATCGATACGCCCGAGAAATTCGAGGCGCATCGTCCGGAAATGGCCAAAAGGGTCTGGGCTTCGATGGAGGCGACAGATTCGCGTGAATGCCGCAACTGCCACACTTTTGAAGCGATGGACTTCACAAAACAGTCCACCAAAGCCGCCCAGGAGATGAGCAAAGCCCATCAGACCGGGCAGGGAACCTGCATCGACTGTCACAAGGGCATTGCGCACAAAATGCCTGATCTGTCAGCCGGCTTCAAGAAAACCTTCGAGGATCTTCAGGCGCTCGCGCAGATTTCAAATAATGATGCTGACGTCCTTTACACCATCGCCACCACAAGCGCCTATCTGTCCGCCGACGAGATCGAAGCAGGCGGACGTGGCGCCGGAACCCTTTTGCCGGCAACCGGCCTGAAGGTTCTCGAGCGCAAGGGCGATGCGCTTAAGGTCCGCCTCGAAGGCTGGCAGCAGGACGGTGCCGACCGGGTGATCTATGCCCGGATGGGACACCGGATCTTCGAGGCGGCCCTGACGCCGGGCGCGATCGAGCAAGTCCAACGCCGCGAAACGCTCGTCGACACGAACACGGATCTGACCTGGCACCAGGTCGATATCGACCTGTGGGTGGGTTCTGGCAACATGATCGCTGATCCGGACAGGCTGTGGGCCTATGGCGAAGAAATGCATGTTGCAAGTTGCTCGACCTGCCATTCCCTGCACGAGGCGGATGGACATCTGGCCAATCAGTGGATCGGTGTCATCAAGGCAATGGAGCGTTTCATCACACTCGACAAGGAAGAAACCCGCATGTTGCAAAAATATCTTCAGCTCCACGCCTCAGACGTCCAGCGGGGCTCCTGATGCAGACCGAGAACGCAGCACCCGACATCGTTTCAACCGTGGGCACAACAACCCTCGAGCTGTCGGGTGCGGAACGCGCCGGCATATATCGATGGCTCTCCGGCTTATTCGCACAGGAACCGACATTCGCGACATTGCGGGTCTATAAAGCCGCTGACGGCATGACGCTTCTGGATGAGTTGAGTGCGATTGAAGCACTTGCACCGGCCGCCGAGGCTATTCGCACCCGGGTCTCAGGCGCGCCGCATCGCGATCTGAAAACGATCTCACTTGATCTCTCCGGCGAATTCGCACGGCTCTTTCTCGGTGTCGGCGGACGGCGTAGCGCACCCCCCTATCAATCCTTTTACGCCGGTGCTGACGGCCGCCTGATGCAACAGACAGCCGGCGCGATGCAGGACGAGCTGCAGAAAATCGACGCACGTCTGACCAAGAGCTTTGCCGAATTGCCGGACCACATATCGGTGCAACTGGCGGTGATGAGCGAACTCGCACTAACCGCAAGTCCGGCCAAACAGGTCGATTATCTTGAACATCGGCTTCTTGACTGGATCGGTGCGTTCCGTGACCGATGCCATGCCGCCGCCCCGGAGAGTTTCTACACGGTCGCGGCTGGTGCACTTGTCGATTTTGTTCGGGCGGATGCTGCGTCCCTGAGCGCCTGAAGGGCCTGGCACGCAGCATCCAGAACCCACGAATTTACACCCTGTTTACACGATTTTACAGCGCGTTCACGGGCCACAGGAACGTCATTCACTCCGCTTGGCTAGGCTTATGCCGTCCGGCGCATGCCGCCAATAATCCCTGAGGAGCGACCATGACCAGAACAGTTTCATCCAACAGTACGACCAGCATGACGCGCCGTCGTTTTCTCGAGAGCGCGGCGTCGATTACGGCGTTGGCAGCCGTCGCCCCGTCGATTCTTGCTGCAGGCGCCGCCCGCGCAGCCACGAACGGAGAAGTCATCAGCGGCTCCCACTGGGGAGCGTTCCACGCCACCGTCAAGGATGGCCGCTGGACAGATATCCGCGGTTGGGAAAAGGATGCACATCCAAGCCACCAGCTCGAGGGCGTGCTGGATTCGGTCTATTCACCCACTCGCATCAAATACCCGATGGTCCGTCGGTCCTATCTGGAGAACGGCCCCGGCTCAAATGTTGAAACACGCGGTTCCGATGATTTCGTGCGCGTGAGTTGGGATGAGGCGCTGGATCTGATTACCGCCGAATTCAAACGCATGGGCGAGACCTACGGGCCAACCGCGATCTATGCCGGTTCCTACGGATGGAAAAGCCCCGGCAAGCTGCACAATTGCCAGAGCCTGCTGCGGCGGATGCTGAATGTGAGCGGCACCGGCTATGTCAACAGCTCAGGCGACTATTCCACCGGCGCCTCGCAGATCATCATGCCGCATGTCATGGGCACACTGGAAGTCTATGAACAGCAGACCGCATGGCCCGTGGTTGTCGAAAACACCGACCTTCTCGTGTTCTGGGGCGCCAACCCGATCATCACCAATCAGATCGGATGGGTCATCCCTGATCACGGCGGATATGAAGGTCTGCAGGCCTTCAAGGACACCGGCAAGCCGGTTCTCTTCATCGACCCCGTGCGGACGGAAAGTGCTGATTTCTTCGGCGATCAGGCCGAATGGATCGCGCCAAAGCCGCAGAGCGATCTTGCGATGATGATGGGCATTGCCCACACGCTGTACGAAGAAGGCCTGCATGACCAGGCATTTCTGGATGAATACACATCCGGCTTCGACCGGTTCCTGCCCTACCTGACCGGCGAGAGTGACGGCACACCCAAGAACGCCGAATGGGCGGCTGAGATCAGCGGCATTGATGCCGAAACGATCCGCGGACTGGCAAGGCGGTTTGCGGACGGCACCACAATGCTGGCCAGCGGATGGTCCCTGCAGCGTCAGCATATGGGCGAACAGCGCCACTGGATGCTTGTCACGCTTGCCTGCATGCTGGGCAAGATCGGCCTTCCGGGCGGCGGCTTCGGCTTGAGCTACCATTACTCAAGCGGGGGTTCACCATCGGCCGACGGTCCGGTTTTGCCGGGGATCACCGATGGCGGCAAGGCGGTGGAAGGCGCGGCATGGCTGACCGAAAGCGGCGCAGCGTCCATTCCCGTCGCACGCGTCGTCGACATGCTGGAAAATCCCGGCAAGCCTTTCGATTTCAACGGTAAGAACGAAACCTATCCCGATACGCGCATGACCTACTGGGTCGGTGGCAACCCGCTTGCCCACCACCAGGACCGCAACCGGATGATCAAGGCCTGGCGCAAGTTCGAGACCGTTGTCGTACAGGACTTCCAATGGACCGCGACCGCCCGCCACGCAGACATCGTTCTGCCGGCGACAACGTCCTATGAACGCAACGACGTGGAGCAGTATGGCGATTATTCGCTCAAAGCGATCATCGCGATGAAGAAAGTCATCGAGCCCATGTACGAAGCGCGAAGCGACTTCGACATATTCGCTGACCTTGCCGAGCGTCTCGGCGCCGGAGATGCTTTCACCGAAGGCAAGGACGAGATGGCCTGGCTGCAGGAATTCTACAAATCCGCCGAAGACCAGGCAAAGGCGAAAAGCAGCGAGATCCCGTCCTTCGATGATTTCTGGGAACAGGGTTATCTGGAGTTTCCGGTGACCGATGCCGGCCGCAACTTTGTGCGCTATGCCGACTTCCGTGAAGACCCGCTGCTGGAACCGCTGGGCACACCCACCGGGCTCATCGAGATTTTCTCGCGCAATATCGAGAAGATGGGCTATGACGACTGCCCGCCGCACCCCACCTGGATCGAGCCGCTTGAACGGCTTGACGGTCCGGACGCCAAGTACCCGCTCCACGTGGCGACCAGCCACCCGCAGTCGCGACTTCATTCGCAGCTGTGCGGTACGATACTGCGTGAGAACTATACGGTGGCCGGACGCGAGCCCTGCCTGATCAATCCGGCAGATGCCGAGGCGCGTGGCATTGCCGATGGCGACGTGGTGCGCGTGTTCAACGATCGCGGGCAGACGCTGGCGGGTGCCATCGTAACGGACGCAATCCGGCCTGGCGTGATCCGGGTCAATGAAGGCGGCTGGTACGATCCGGTCGAACCGGGCGTGGATGGCAGCCTGTGCGCCTATGGCGACATCAACATGCTTTCACCTGATCTCGGCACCTCGAAACTGGCGCAGGGAAATTGCGGTCATACCGTCCTTGGCGACGTGGAAAAATTCACCGGCGATCTGCCCGAGGTGAAAGTCTTCGATACGCCGGCAAACAGCTGACGTTCATCGAATATCAAAGGTGAAAGGGTGGCCATTCGGCCACCCTTTTTCGTTCAATCCCACCCCGCATGCGATGACAGTCATACACCGTCCGCTCATAAATGGTTGATTTGCTTTCAAGACTCCGCCGCTGATAGTCTTTGAAGCGGCGGATTCCCAATTTTCAAAGATCCGCCCGGCAGGCAATATCCACCACAGCAGGCGCCATTATGCAAAGGGCGCGATTATTCTATTTGGGTCAAACACGACATGTGGATCAAACCGAACACGGAGCATGGCAGCGCCTGGTATCTGAGACCTTTCTTCTGGAACCAGCGGCGGAAATATGGTGACGTTCTGGACGCCGCCCTCCTTTGGGCGCGATCTCCGAAACTGTTCATGGGGGTCGCATGTCTTTACGGAATGATCGACCGCCGGTCCTCACCGATCAGCCCGGCATTGCGGTCACTTCTGACGGTCAGGGTTTCGCAGATCAACCACTGTTCGTTCTGCGTCGATATCAATTCGGCAACGCTTGTCAAGCGAGGCGCCTCACTCGAAAAAGTGTCCGCCCTTGCGGCGTGGCGCCAGAGCGCGCTGTTTGATGAGAAGGAACGCGACGCACTTGACTATGCGGAAGCGATAACGTGGTCCGATCGCGAGGTTGATGCAGATCTTGTCGAACGCCTGCGGCGTCACTTCAACGATGACGAAATCGTCGAACTCACCGGCCTTATCGCGTTTCAGAACATGTCCAGCAAGTTCAACAGCGCGCTTAACGTGCCGCCGCAGGGATTTTGCCAGCTTCCCGAGCCTTCGACCGGCGATGACTCCGGCAAAAAATCCGGATAGCGGCATTTACATACGGAGCTGTGTCACGCGTCGCCGGCCACAGCGGCATGCTGGTCAGTCTTTGCTGCCCTGCATGGCTTCATATTGGTGAGAATAGACCTCAACAACATTGCCGAACGGGTCAGCGCAATAGCACATACGGAACTCTTTTTTGGGCGGCCGCTCCTGCCAAAAATCCGATAGCTGCTTGCCACCGGTTTCGACGATGCGGGCGACGAGGTCCTCGACATCGGGATCCGTCACGCATATGTGGAAATAGCCGTGCCGCCAATATTCGATCACTTCATCGCGGCGCTCAATCGGCGGATCAACGGGTTCGAACAACTCAAGCCCGACCCCATTTGCCGCCGCCATATGGGCAATGCGCAAATGATTGAGGCTCTGGCCAAGAATATTGCGGGTTTGCGCACCCATCGCGCCTTCGGATGTCAGGTCATACGGCCCGCCCACCAGGCCAAAACCCATAACATCCTGATACCATTTGATGGCGGCCTCGATGTCATCGACAACCGCACCGACATGATTGATGGCAACTGGTCTGGTCATGGTCTTCGGTTCCTCCCTGTTCCTGTGTTCACGCCGTCATTGTGTCAAGATTGACCGGCACACCCGTCTTTGCGGAATGCGTTGCCGCCTCGGCCATCATCAAGGCGTTGATGCCGTCCTCCAACGTGGACGGAGGCGACGCTCCGGTTTTGAGTGCCTCGACGAATGCCGCCCACTCGGCGCTATAGGCCTGCATGTACCGCTCCAGGAAGAAGTGGACCGGCTTTGCGGCTGTTACGCCGGACTTGTTCGAGGTAACGACTGTGTTTTCCAGCACATTGGTCGCCTGCAAGAGACCGTCGGAGCCCAACAGTTCGATACGCTGATCGTAGCCATAGACTGCTCTGCGCGAGTTCTTGATCACTGCGATCTGTCCGCTGGCATAGGTCATCGTCACAACGGCAGTATCGACATCTCCCAGTGCGCCGATTGCGGGATCAACGAGGGACGAGCCAACGGCGCTGACTGTGACCGGCAGTTCTTCCAGAATGAAATTGGTTATGTCGAAATCATGGATCATCATGTCGCGGTAAAGGCCGCCAGACCCTCTTGCATATTCAACGGTCGGGGGCGCAGGGTCGAACGATGTGATCGACAGCAGTTCCGCCTTGCCGATATCGCCATTGGCGAGCGCTGATTTCAGTGTTGCAAAATGGGTGTCAAAACGCCGGTTGAAGCCGATCATGACCGGCTGATTGCGCCCGGCAATCGCCTGTTGGCACCGGCGCGCCCGACCAAGGTCCAGATCCACCGGCTTCTCGCACAGGACGGCTTTACCGGCTTCTGTCGCTGCTTCGATCAGGTCGGAATGCGTATCGGTTGAGGTGGCGATCAACACGGCATCGATTGACGTATCGGCCAAGATCTCCTCAGTGCTGCGTGCCGTGGTGCCGTATTCCTGCGCGAGCCTTTCCGCACTCTCGATATTCACATCCGAGACCGCTGCAAGCGTGCTCTCACGGTGAGCCGAGATCGCTGTGGCGTGAACTCCAGCAATGCGACCGGCCCCAAGTAATCCAACATTCAGCATTATAAAATCCTCCGTGGCGGGATGCGCGCCCCGCGCATCGGCAATCGTTTTCAAGCGCGCAAACGGCGCTCAGATATCCTGCAGCTGAAAGTCAGCCGCCGCTTCAGGCATGACGTTTCGCAACAGCGAAACGGATTTCTCCAGACCTTCCAGAGAGTTCAAAAGCACGTCTTCGTGCTCAATCGAGACCCAGCCGTCATATCCGGCCATTTTCAGCCGGTAGCAGAATTGCCGCCACCACTCCTCGCCATGGCCGATGCCGAGCGTGACATAAGACCAGCTGCGCGCCGGGATATCCGTTAGCGATCCAGTTTCAAGAAGGCTGGTCGTTGCCTGCACGGGGGCATTCAAAAGCGTATCTTTGGCATGCACATGATGGATCGCTTCTCCCAGCGCTTCAGGGATCATGAGCGGATCCGCACCCATCCAAAAAAGGTGCGAAGGGTCGAGATTTGCCCCGATGACCGGCCCGACCGCTTCGCGCAGTTTCAACAGGGACGGTGTATTGTAGACGCATTGATTTGCGAACATTTCCAGAGCAATGCGCTCGACGCCATGCTCCCTGGCGAATTCGGCAATGTCAGTCCAATAGGGGATAAGCTTCTCCTCCCATTGGTATTTCAACATGGTCTGGGTCTCGGGCGGCCAGCTGGCCACAACCCAATTGGGCATGGTGTCGGTCGCATTTCCAGCGGGCAGGCCGGACATGGCGCAAACGGTCCTGATGCCCATCTCACCGGCAACGCGGATCGTGTCCTTCAGCTTGTCGCTATGCGCGGTACTGGCCGGATGCAGTGGGTTGCCGTTGGCGTTGAAGCTGACAATCTCGAGTTCCCGCGCGGCAAATTCGGCGCGAAATTCCTTTTGCGCCTGGCTGTTGCCAAGCATGCCGTCAAGATCGAAATGGGGCGCGGTGGAAAATCCGCAGGTATTGATTTCCACGCCATGTACGCCCATGCGCGCGGCATTATCGAGCAACTCGTTAAGCGGCATGACGCTCAGACTGTCTGAAACGAATGCCAGCTTCATGAGTAGAATTCCGGTTTTTGAACCATCTTCACCGGCGTCTTGGCGCCTGAGGCAAGCGCCTCCACACCAGCTTCGGCGACAAATGCCGCGCAATACCCATCCCAGCTATCGGATCCGATTTCCGGAAAAATCCCGGTTTCAACAAATGACAGGAACGCCGTGTTCTGGCGCAGATAGGCTTCCGCGTAGCGGGTACGCCAGTCCGCGTCATAGCGGGTGGCGCTTGACAGCGCCAAATCCGTGCGGGTGTAGGCGACCTGGTTCATGGCGATACTGCCGGCCTCGCCGACAAGCTCTGCCCGTACATCGTAACCGTAAGCGGCGTTGTTGTTGATCTCGATGGTCACGAGCTGGCCGTCGGTGGTTTCCAAAACCATCACCACCGGCGCGACAGCGGTGTCCGAGCGCGTCGGCTGATAGGCCGAGATGGTGGCGTATTCGACGCCCAGAACGTGGCGCGCCACGTCGAATTCGTGCGGGGCGGAGTTGGTAATCGCCATTGCCCCGGTGAAATCGTCAATCGGTATTTCAACGTTGCGGTGGAAATTGTGCATGATCAGCGCACGACCGAGCTTGCCATCGGCCAGCGCAGCCTTCATCTCCACATAGGATTGGTCGTAACGGCGCATGAAGCCCACCTGCACGAATTTCTCGCCGGCGGCCTGTTCTGCAGCCATGACCTCAAGGCATTCGGCTGAGGACTGCGACAGGGGTTTTTCGCACAGCACTTTCTTGCCTGCCTTGATACAGGCAAGGCTCAGGGGCGCATGTGTCGAGTCGGGCGTGGCCAGAATAAGCGCGTCGACATCGGAGCGTGCGATCACCGCTTCGGCGTCAAAGGCCACGTCGGCCGCCCCCAGGCTTTCGGCGACAGTTTCGGCATTGGCCTTGTGTGCATCACACACGACCTGCAGTTTTGCACCGGGCAGGTTCCGGGCAACGATCTTCGCATGATCCGCGCCCATTTGGCCGGTGCCGATAACGGCAATTCTAACTGTCAATCTCAGAGATCCTTCTTAACTATCGTCTCAGTTCGATCCCGTGCCCGACGGCCGGCAGATATCAGGCGACCGCTTGTGGTTCCCTCAAGGTTGGGCCTGATCCGCAGGGCCCTCAATGGCGGCCTCCAGATCCGCCATCGTTTCACCTCCGGCCATCAGATCGGTTATTTCTTCGCGGGATTTTTCGCCCTTGCGGAAATCTGCCGCGACCGCTCCGCGGATGAGTACCGCGAAGTGATCTCCGACCGACATCGCGTGCATGACCTGGTGGGTAATAAAGATCACGGCCAGGCCACGTCGCTTCGTTTCGTTCACTATGCGCAGTACGTGTGCCGCCTGTTTCACACCCAGGGCAGCGGTCGGCTCATCGAGGATCAGAACACGCGCGCCAAAGTGCACGGCACGCGCAATGGCAAGCGACTGCCGTTCGCCGCCCGACAACCCACCGACCAGCCGGTCTCCATCGTCAATTCGCGTGATGCCGAAATCCCGCACGGCCTTTACCGCGATGGCATTGGCTTTCTTGCGGTCAAAAAACTGCAGAGGACCAAAACCTTTTGTCGGTTCCACGCCGGCAAAAAAACTGCGCCCGATGGACATGAGCGGGAAGGTGCCGCCAAATTGATGCACGGTGGCGATACCGGCATCCTGCGCCTGTCGCGGCCCTTCGAAAACCACGGGCTTTCCATCCATCAGTATCTCGCCGCGCGTCGGCTGGTGCACTCCGGCCAGAGTCTTGATCAGCGTTGACTTGCCGGCACCATTGTCGCCAAGAAGACACAGCACTTCGCCGGGCCTCACCTTGAGATTGATGTCGCGCAGCACCTCGATCGGCCCGAATGATTTGTCGACATCGCGCAGTTCCAGGATCGGAGTTTGGTCGGACATATTGGGCTCCCGCTAACTCTTCTTCTTCGATGTCGACCAGTTGGTCGCCAGATTGCGGAACGTGTCGTTCATGAGAACGGCAATCAGCAGCATGACGCCGATAATCAGGCTGGACAGGTTGCGGTCGATATTGGTGAAATTGATACCCTGCTGCACAATTCCGAGGGTCAGCGTTCCGAAGAATATACCCATAACGCTACCGAAGCCGCCGGTCAGGAGCACGCCGCCCACAACCACCGCAATGATGGTGTTGAAGATCAATGTGAAGTTGGTTGAACTTTGGGCCGAGTTGAACTGGATTGACTGGCAGATACCGGCAAGCGCCGTGCAAACGGCCACCAGTATGAACAATGCAATTTTCAGCCTGTCTGTCGGGATGCCGGCATTACGGGCGCTTTCCTGGTCACCGCCCAGGGCGAAAATCCAGTTTCCCCATTTCGAATAGTGCAAAACGTAAATGAAGACGACTGTCAGAAAGATCCACCACAGGACAGAGGATCGGAAACCGCCGAAATAGCGGCCGCCAAAGATGGCCTTGGCCCAATCCGGGGGATACAGCGCGACCTGTGTCGTGTTTGTCAACAATATGGACAGGCTCAATGTCAGGCCGGCAACCGCAAACAACGTGCCCAACGTGACGATCAAAGACGGGACACTCGTACGTGTGACAAGCATGCCGTTTACCCAGCCGATGAATGCGGCAATGCTGAGCGTGAATATCATGCCCAGCCAGATGGGCAGTTCATAATAACCGGATGTGATGCCCATGGTCATCGCGGATGCCGGCAAAACCGCTCCGACGGAGATGTCGAGCTCGCCGGCAATCATCAAAAACCCGACGGGGATGGCAATGATGCCGATCGCCGAGGCGTGATTGACCCAGGTTGAACTGCCAATCACGGACAAAAAATTCTTTTCGAAACCGAAAAAGGCAAACACGATGAACACCGCCGCCATGCCCATGAAGGCACCGACTTCCGGTCTGCGAAAAAGGTTGCCGAAAGAGGACGACAGGCCTGATTTGTTTGGCGGTGTGGTCGCCTCGGCAGATATGCTTGCCGTTCGGGTTTCGGTATTGTCGGCCACACAGCTCTCCTGTGATCCAGTTTCGGCTATTTCTGTTTGCGCGTTCGGCCCGGCCATTCACGCATGCGAATGACCGGGCCGGTTGCTTGGGAGGTTATATCAGCGTGCGCCGAGCTTCACACCAGCGAGAGCGCTCTCGATATTGCTCGCATCGACAATCGCGGGACCGGTCAACACAGGCTCTGCGATGATTTCCGTGCCGAATTTGAGGTGCGCAAACAGTGTTGCGGTTGACAGGAAGCCCTGAAGATAAGGCTGCTGGTCAATCGCCATGGCCTGGGTGCCGGCCTGGATACGATCAAGCACCGCAGCGCTCATGTCGAACGTGCCAAGCTTCACGCGGTCAGTCGCGCCAAGCTCCGAGATCGCGTTGGCCGCTGCGTCTGAGGCCCAGGCCGCCAGGGTAACAACGCCATCGATGCTGTCGTCACCGATCAATTCAGCTTTCAACGCCTCAGACGTGCCGACCATGTCCTGGTCGAGGTTGGCAGGCACACGCACAACATAAACTTCGCTGCCGACTTCCTTAGCCCCGTCCACGACGCCCTTGCAGCGTGCTTCGAGGTTGATCGCGCCGGGGATCTGAATGTGACACATGATCTTCTTCGCGCCGTTTTCGGCCATGTATTTGCCACCGGCGACACCCGCGACATATTCGTCCGAGCCAAAGTAGTTCAGCGCGTCCAGCTCCTTCATCTTGTCCTGGCCGGCGTTGTACATTGTGATGACGATACCGGCATCACGGGCGGCTTTCAGGGCAGGCATCTGAGACTCGGGCACCCAGACCGGGATTGCGATGCCGTCAACGTCCTGCGCAACGGCCTGCTCGATAAGGGTCACAAGATCGGGTCCAAAATTGTCGTAGTTTTGAACCAGCATATAGTTGACCGAGCCACCATTGGCTTCGACCATGAGGGTTGCGTCTTCAACACCCTTTTTGAGAATGTTCCAGAAGCCATCGTTGATCGAGCCACCGATCACGGCGATATCCTGCGCCCAGGCGCCGGTTGCTATTACCGTGGCGGTCGCCGCGGCCATTATGGTTTTCATCATTTTCACTGGGTCTTCCTCCCTATTTTGCAGTCTTAAGCGGCATTTTGGGCTTTCCCAAGCCAAGGCCGGCGACACGTTCATTCCCGTCGCCACTCCTCCCCTGGTGCAGCCAATTACGTTGAGCAACGTTGCATCTCCTGTGCTGGTCGCTCGTCCAGATTTTGCTAGGATGCGTTATGTTGAGGCAATATGGTTTGGCAGGTTAGAGATATTTCAGTTCATTTCGTATCAAATCTTTGACAAAATGACATGAAATGGCATGATTGAAAAATGGTCAAGCGTCCGACGATTCCAGATCTAGCCGAGTTTGCCGGAGTTTCCGTGTCCACCGTAAACCGGGTGGTCAACGGGAGTGACAGTGTACGCCAACCGACGAGGGAACGCATTTTGCGCGCTGCCGAGGAAATCGGCTTCTATGGTCTCGGCTCCATTGAACATGAAGTGAAGCGCTGGCGCGAAACTCATAAACTGGGCGTGCTTCTGCAACAGGGCAACCGCGCCTTCAGCCGTACGGTAAGCGATGCTTTGTATCGTGCTGCAGCGGAGGATCTGGACGGCACGGTCGAATTGACCGTGGAATTTCTCGACGATCTGACAGCGGACACGGTCGCCGCGCGGCTGATTGATCTGGGAGAGCGTTGCGAATCCGTGGCGCTTCTTGCTGCCGGTCACCCGATCCTGTCAAATGCTATCGATACGGTTCTGCAAACGGGTGTTCCGGTAACCGCACTGGTCTCCCAGCTTTCGGCCAAGGGCAATGTCAGTTTTGTCGGGCTTGATAACTGGAAAGTGGGGCGGACAGCCGCCTGGGCTTTCGACAAAATCGTAAGGCAACCCGGCAAGATCGGCATTCTTGTAGGCAATCACCGTTATCGCTGCCAGGAACTGAACGAAAGTGGATTCCGCTCCTATTTCCGCGAATACAATCCCAGCTTTACTCTTCTGGAGCCGCTATCGACCTACGAGTCCGCTGCAGTAGCCCGTGAGAAGACCGAATATCTGCTCGCCGAGCATCCGGACATGTGCGGGCTTTTCGTATCAGGCGGCGGCATTACCGGCGCACTGGCGGCCTTGCGCGACCAGCCTCGCAGGGAAGATTTCTTCACTGTCGGTTATGAGCTGTATGATGCGACGCGAACAGCCTTGATTGACGGAACGCTGAACTTTGTCATCTCGCACCCGTTCGAAATATTTGCGCGAAAGGCCCTCGCGACCATGATCAAGGCAAAGAAGAACGGAAGCGACGCGGGGGCACAAAATGTGTCGCTGGAGTTCGATATCTATACGTCGGAGAATGTGTGACGCTTCACAAGGGCCTGCCTTGCAGACCTTAATGTTGTCCCGCCTGGTCCAGGCGCTTTCTTTCAAGCTGGATGGTTACGTAATAGACCCCGAAATCATCTGCCAACACAGCATCGAGGCCTTTAAGGGCCCTGTCATGGCCTGCTCCGTCTGACAGGACGGCCTGTGTTGTCAGGACCGGCTTGTCCAAGGTCAGCGACCAGATATAGACGTGTTTGATGTTCTCATTGTGCGGCAAAACAATACAAAGACAGTGGACTATCAGAAAACAGGGCAGAACAGGGCCGTGCAAAAAACACCGATACTGTATAAGTAAACAAGTGTTTAGAAGTAAAATGTGCCGCCCAACCATTTGTTCCGTGCGCAGACCGGAGTAATCCATGATCGATCTCACGTTTATCCGCTGCCTTTGTCCTGTTGCCGTGATCGCGGTGTTTGCTCCGGCAGAGACGTTGGCAGAGGAAAAATCACGCATACCGCCGCGAGAGCTCTATCAGACCATGCTGGACGCGAACCGACAGAGCGGATGGGTCCAGTTCCGGAACTTCAGCGGCTCTCAGTGGATTTATTTCACCGCCCTGCAAACCCTGCACTGCCGGCTTTCAGAAATCCGCTACTCCATCAATTCGACGTCACTCGACAAGCGGTTCGCACTTGTCGACTGCAACCCTCAGAACCCCATGGCTCTGCCGCCGGACGCCGGGCCCGAGGCAATCGCATTGCGGTTTGCGCCGGATACAGCTCAAAGCATCGCTGTCCAAGTCGTATGGGAAGACGGCAGTGAAAGCGATGTCGCCATATATGAGCCATGCGACAATGTGGGCGAGCAAAGCTGCGCTTGGCCAAAGTGATAGAACCGAACAAAGTGACCAAAAAAATACGCATGAGTGGCAATATCTACCAAGGATTGTATGGACTTTTTTTCAACCTATGCGGTATATCTGCTTTTTAATGACATAGTGCGATTAATGTAATATGTCCTTCCCGCTCCTGTGATAACACAGCAGCAATCGCGGTTCGTGCCTGGGGTATTTCAGTTGTCGCGTAGGAGAATACTGGTTTGCGGTGCCGGTGGTTTTATCGGAAATCACCTTGTCAATCGACTGAAAGAAGAGGGGCATTGGGTTCGCGGTGCGGACCTGAAATATCCCGATTTCAGCAAGACGGCGGCGGATGATTTTCAGATCGCAGACCTGAGCAGGCAGGATAGATGTGCCGGCGTCTTCGACACGGGATTTGATGAGGTCTATCAGCTCGCCGCCGACATGGGCGGCGCCGGCTACATCTTTACCGGCGAGAACGACGCCAATGTTATGCACAATTCCGCATCCATCAATCTGAACGTGCTGGAAGCGGCGCGGCGTAGCGGGACCAGCAAGGTTTTCTACTCTTCGTCAGCCTGTGTTTATCCCGAGCACAACCAGTTGGATGCGAACAATCCGATAACCAGTGAAGACAGCGCCTACCCGGCCGCTCCCGACAGCGAATATGGATGGGAGAAGCTCTTCAGCGAACGCCTTTACCTGGCCTTCAACCGCAATGCCGGCATGCACAACAGAATTGCCCGATATCATAATGTCTTCGGCCCGCTCGGCACCTGGACCGGCGGACGGGAAAAGGTTCCGGCCGCCCTTTGCAGAAAAATTGCCGAAGCCCCCAATGGCGGTACGATTGAGATATGGGGAGACGGTGAACAGACCCGCTCTTTCCTTTATGTCGAGGAATGTGTGGAGGCGACCTTGCGCTTGACGCATTCCAGCCTCGCGGAACCGGTGAATATCGGTTCGGAAGAGATGGTTTCGATCAATCAGCTCGCAGCGCTGATCATGGACATCGCCGGCAAGAAACTCTCGATCAGACATATCCCCGGTCCGCTCGGCGTAAGAGGCAGAAACTCGGACAACAGGCTGATCCGCGAGAAACTCGGTTGGGAGCCGGACTACGGGCTGGCAAAGGGCATCGAAGCGACCTACCGGTGGATTTTTGATCAGGTCTCGCGCGGGCAGGATGCGGCAGAAACCGCATGACCGATGCCAAAATCGCCATAGTCGATCCGACATTTCTCGAATATGGCGGCCACCACATGACCTGCCTTGAGACACTGCAGAAAGCCCTGCAGCCTCATCAGGCGGTCTTCTATATCCATCGGCATTCTTCCTCGGACGTCTCGAACATCCTCGACGATGTCCGGTTCGAGTTCGCGACCGAGCAGCACCGCCTGTCAAACCAGCGCGTGAAAAGGCAAATGAAGCCCGTTCGCTGGACAATTTCCCAAACGGTTCGCAGGTTGGGCGGCAAACCCGCGGACCGGCTCAACGGCAAACACTATGTGCGGGAACTTGAAAGACTGTTCGACGCATACGGACCCTCCGATCATCTGATTTCACCCACAACACGGGCGGATATGCTCGGTTCTCTCATCACCGTAGCTTCTTCACGCAAGACTGAAACTCTACCGCATGTGCATTTGCGTTTTCTGGAATATGCACCCGAATCTGACAGCGCGCTCGCAACGGCGAACTATGAACGTCTTGCCGAACTGTCGGCAGAAAACCCGCATATTCACATCTACACGGAGACGCAAACGCTACGCCGGCATTTTGAAGACCGGTTCGGCATTAAGGGAATAGGCAGCGCGATCCTGCAGCCGGGTCCGACGGTTCCGGCTGTGGAACGCAAAGCGATGTCGGACAAAATCAGGATCGGCTATCTGGGCGGAAATTTACGCAGAAACAAGGGTTTTGAACGCATACCCGCCATTGTCGGGCTGACAATGCAGAAAGTCGCCGGGACGGCGCTTGAGAACAAGATTGAATTTGTTATCCAACTGGCCCATGACGAAAACAGTATCGCCCTGCGAAAGGAATTGTCAGAGCTGCCGGGGATTGCGCAGGGTCAGTTGCGATTTGTCGAGGGCGATCATGATCTGGAGGCCTTTACAGCACTTCTGGCGAGTTGTGACGTCATGCTGTTTCCGTATTCGCAGGCCAGGGAACAGGTTCTGGCCGGCTCGGGCATCTTGATTGATGCGGTGATCCATGGGGTTCCGCTGGTCAGCGCGCCGATTTCCACCCTGAGCGAGTTCGTCGAAGAGGAGACGGGCAAGATCGCGTCCAGTGATCAGGAATTTGCGGATGCAATCGTGGAGATCGCTTCCGATATCGGCACGTATGGGGCCAATGCCGCCCGGCGATCGCTTGAGTTTTCAGAAGCCTGGCGTACGAATGACCTTGTCACAAATGTCCGCCGGTCCCTACAGGATGCGGACGCCTGAGGGCACGCTACTCTTCGATGATCAGCCGCGATAACTCCGCTGCGGCCTCATGCATCTTATCGAGATAGGTATAGGCATCCGCCAGTTTGAGACGTTGGGTCGGTGCGTGAAAGGACAAGGTCGACAGCAGGCGGTCATGCACATCGCGGATCGGCACGGCAAGAGCAATCATGCCTTCCATGAACTCTTCATCGTCCTGGGAAAAACCACGCTCACGGGTCTTGTCAACTTCGGCGAGAAGCTTGTCCGGATCGGTTATTGTGTGACCGGTGCGCCTGTCCAGGCGCGCCGAACGGGCATAACGCTCGAAATGCGCCGGATTGAGCGATGCGAGATACATCTTGCCGCTTGCCGTGCAATAGAATGGAACATGGGTTCCGACGGGAAGCTGGATGCGCAAGGGCCACTTCGTCTCGACCCGATCGATGTAAACCATCGAATCGCGCTCCGGCACTGAGATATTGCAGGTTTCGCCGATTTCCTCGGCCAGCGCGTCAAGAACGGCAAGGCGTGCCGTGCGGACGCGCAGCGAGGTCAGGACCCCCATGGACAGATCACGCAGACGCCGCCCCGGCGTATAGGACCGGCCATCGATTTCGCGCTGAAGGAAACCCTCGGCTTCGAGCGTTGAAAAGAGGCGATGTATGGTCGGCTTCGGCAATCCCAGTTGCTGGTTGATCGTCGTCGGCGTTACGGGAACGCCGACCCGAGCAATTTCCTCCAGCACCATCAACAAACGAAGGTTTGTGGGGATCGTTTCACCGGTTTCGCTGCGATCCGCCATATCCAACCAACTCACCCCCGATCGCTCTTACCTTTCCGGCAGCAGAACTGTCGATAATTCCGGCACCAGGGCGACGATGAACCAAACGCTGATCAGCGCCACCAGATAGGGCACGGTATATCTGAGCAGTTTGAAATAGGGAACACCCGTTACACCGCTGGCCACATACAGGTTCAATCCGTAGGGCGGCGTGATGAAGCCGATGGACGCGCCGACGAGGAATATCACCGCGAACTGGACCGGTTCCACACCGATCGAATGGGCGATCGGCGCCAGGATTGGTGCGAGAATGATCGTGACCGGCAGGCTCTCAAGAACCATGCCGAAGATGAAGACGATGATCATTGCGGTGAACAGGACCGCATAATAACCGCCCATATTGGTGACAAAATCGCCAATGACCTGCTGTGCGCCAAGTACAGACAAAATCTGCTGCATGACGACGGAGACGGCAATGAGCGGCGCAAGGATGCCGGTGATCTGGGCCGAGCGCGCCGTAATTGACGGCACCTCCGTCAGCCGGAAGCCCTGAACGACCAGCATTTCCGCAAAGCCTTTTTCGCTGTGCGGGCGGTCTTCGCTCTTGGAGCCCATGATCTTGTGCAAGGGCAGACAGATCAGGCCGACGATGATGCAGAAGCCAACGGTGACACCGGCTGCTTCCGTCGGGGAAAACTTGCCGGTGTAGATGCCCCACAAAACAAGACCGATCGCGAAAAAGCCAAGCCATGCCCCGAATGCGGTTTTCAGCACGCGATTGAACTCCAGCCGGATCAAATGGCCCCAGCCGTTCATCCGGCAGATGATCCAGCATGCAAGCTGCATGCCGCCGACCATCAATGCACCGGGCACGATACCGGCGACAAACAGTTCCGAGATCGGCAGATTCATCAGGAAGCCATAGACAATGAAGATAATCGATGGCGGGATAATAATGCCGACGGTGCCGCCGGCAGCAGCGGTTGCGGCTGCAAATCGCTCATCGTAACCGCCCTTGACCATTTCAGGATGCAGCATTGAGCCGATTGTGGCCGTCGTTGCCGAGTTGGAGCCGGAAATGGCGGCAAAAAGACCACAGGCACCGAGGCTGGCCATGGCCAGTCCGCCACGTATCCAGCCAAGACAGGCATAGGCGAAATCGGAAAGGCGGCGCGCAATGCCCGACTTGTTGATCAGATCGCCGGTCAGAATGAAGAGCGGCATAGCCAGCAAGGCAAACCCGTCCGTGAACACATCAGCCAGTGCTGCGCCGATATTGTCGAGCGGCAGCCCCAGCACGAAGCTGCAGCCCACCACCCAGAAGCCGATTACGAGAAATACAGGCACGCCGAGCATGAAAAACATCGTCACGCCGATTGAGATGAGGGTAATCCAGGTTCCGTCTGTCATGTCGCCCTCCCTATTCGCCGCCGATGACCGCCTGATTGATCAGGCTTTCGCCCGACCTGTATCTGGCGATATCTTCGAGATAATTTTCCAGCGCTCGCGCGCATAACAGTATGAAGCTGATCGGCACGGTGGCGAGGAACCACCACTGCATGACATTGTCCGTGCCGAGCATGATCTGGAAATTCGACGCCGAATTGGCAACGACGCGTGTGGATGTGACGACGACAATCCAGCAGAAGGTAAACCACAGAACCGCATCCAGCGTCAGACAAGCCATCTGACCGGCGCGAGGCATGGAGGTGCGGAATTCGGCAAATGCGAGATGGGTTCTGAGCCGGACATTATAAGAGCAGCCGAACCAGGTCATGATCAGGAAAAGGAAGGGAGGCAATGTTGTCGACCAGGGAGCCTGTTCGCTGAGGACAAAGCGGCGAAACACTTCGACGAAGATAATCGCTGCGATGATCAGATAAGACCATACCATGATCGAGCGTTCCAGTTGCCGATCGATGAACGGAACACGCTTGTAGATCCAAAGCACAAGAGCAGCGCCCAGAAGCGTCGCAAAAAAGCCAACGACCCAGGCGCCATTGCCGCGCAGGGCCTCACTGATCATCCAAGAATCATTCGATAGGACAGCGCTGAAAATCGCGCCGATATCCGCCGCCAGGGAACCCATGGCCACCCTCCTCCCGGGTATGCGTTATCAAAAAAGCCCGGAGCCGGCTTTACCGGCCCCGGGACATAGTATCCATCATCAGGAGGAACGCCACCAGCGGCGTGGCTCGACATTTTCAGGCTTCATGTCAGCCGGCACCTCACGGGCAACGCGATGGATATCGGTGTAGGTATCGATTCCGCCGGCCCAGTTGTTCAGACGCTCGCGCCAGGCCGCCCAGGGCTCCGGGTTGAACTCCGGCGAACACATCTCCTCAGCCATCTTGATCTGGTCTTCGGGCAGGAAGGCCGGGCGGACGTTGTTTTCAACGAACAAGGTGTCCGGCAACTGGGGATCGGAGAAACCGACGGTCTTGACCAGCGCCGCCTCGTTGGCCGCCTGGACATGGACCTGCGCCAGATAGGCCGATTCCATGATGGCGTCCTGCAGATGCGCATCCATGGCGTCAAAGACCTTGGCGGACATGGACGTATGTTCCGTGCCGCAGAAGAACTTCAGATCAACGGACTGCGAGACCACCGGCGACATATTCGCGTAAGCCACCGCAGAAGCCCAGGTTTCGGCGCCGTCGATGAGGCCTTGCTTCAGCCCATCGAGGGTTTCTTCCCACGCAATCGGAACCGGGTTGAGGTTCAGGAGCTGCATGGCGATGCGGCCGAGCTGCGTGCCGGTCACGCGGTTCTTGGTGCCAAAGAGCTCTTCAAGCTTGGTGACCGTCGGCTCTTTCTCGTATTTCAGGCCAAGCTGGATACCACGCAGTTCACAATGGCTGAAGAGGAACTTCAGGCCGTGACGCTTCTCCAGCGGGTCGCGCAGGATACGCTGACTTTCCGGGCTGTAGAGGAAATAGTACTGCGAGGCACGGCCCGGGAACATGAAGGCGTAGTCAAGCACGTTCAGATAAGGAGCACCGCCGGCCGAGTTCTGTGTCGAAGCGGCATAGATATCGACGATGCCGAGTTGTGTCTTTTCCACACAGTTCAACTGACCACAGATCTGGTTGTCGCCAATGAACTCAACGCGAATTTCACCTTCGGTCCGCTCCTCGAGATCGCGGGCAAACTCCAGGCAGCCGGCCCGCTCAATGAGCAGGTTGCGGGCGTTAAATCCGGACGCACCAAACTTCAGAGTGTGTTTTGCGGGTTTTGAAAACCGCTTCTCATAAGTGGATTCGGCCGCCTGGGCCAACGAAGAAAGGCTGATGGCGCCTCCCAGACCGCCTGCAGCCATAAGCGTGGAACTGATACCGAATTGACCCGTTAGCTTGAACAGATCGCGGCGCGATATCGCGCCCAGCGCATTCGAAACCTTCATTACGTCCTCCCAAGACAGTTTCAAAAATGAGACTTGCGATCTCAAAAATACACACTATGCTCTAAAGGTGCAAGCCCAAATAAACCTGTTGCGGTCAACAGATGTTTCGAAGGACCGATGCCAATGGACACTATTGAAGCCGATTATGTCGTTATCGGAGCTGGGTCTGCGGGATGCGTACTGGCCAACAGGCTGTCTGCGGATCCGACTGTGCGGGTGGTCCTTCTCGAGGCTGGCGGTCGCGATCTGAATCCGTGGATCCACATCCCGGTCGGCTATTTCAAGACAATGCACAACCCCAGTGTCGACTGGTGCTACAGCACCGAGCCGGACCCCGGTCTTAACGGCCGCTCGCTCGATTGGCCACGCGGCAAGGTGCTTGGCGGATCGTCTTCCCTCAACGGCCTGCTTTATGTGCGGGGCCAGCACGAGGATTACGATCGCTGGCGCCAGATGGGCAATGACGGCTGGGGATGGGATGACGTGCTGCCGCTGTTCAAGCGTGCCGAGAACCAGGAACGCGGCGAGGATGACTATCACGGTGTCGACGGCCCGCTGAATGTGTCCAACATGCGGCTCAAGCGTCCGATTTGCGATGCATGGGTCGCAGCCGCACAAAATGCCGGATACGAATTCAACACGGACTACAACGGAGCCACCCAGGAAGGAGTCGGCTATTTCCAGCTCACCGCCAAGAAGGGCAGGCGCTGCAGTGCAGCCGTTGCCTACCTTAATCCGGTCAAGAAGCGGGAAAACCTTCAAATCATCACGAAGGCGCATGTTCAGAACATCGTGTTCGACGGCAAACGCGCCAGCGGAGTCCGGTTCAAGGACCGCGGCGGGGCCGAACGCTTGGTCAAGGCAAACAAGGAAATCGTGCTTTCGGCTGGTGCCATCGGCTCGCCGCAGATCATGATGCTGTCAGGTCTTGGCGAGGCTGACCAGCTTCGCGAGCATGGTATCGACGTGGTGGCGGATCTTTCGGGTGTCGGAAAGAACCTGCAGGACCACCTGCAGGCGCGGCTCGTCTTCAAATGCAACGAACCGACGCTGAATGACGAGGTGCGCAGCCTGTTCAATCAGGCGCGTATCGGCCTTAAATATATCCTGTTCCGTGCCGGTCCGATGACCATGGCGGCGAGCCTTGCAACCGGATTCATCAAGACAAGGGATGAGGTCGCCACACCCGACATCCAGTTCCATATCCAGCCCTGGTCGGCCGATAGCCCCGGTGAAGGGGTTCATCCTTTCTCCGCCTTTACGATGTCGGTGTGCCAGCTCCGGCCCGAGAGCCGTGGAGAGATACGTCTTCGCAGCAGCAAGGCGTCCGACCATCCGACGATCCACCCAAATTACCTCGCCACTCCGCTCGACTGCCGCACGATCGTGGACGGCGTGAAGATCGCCCGCCGGATTGCCGAGCAGAAGCCGCTTTCGGGCAAGATTGCCAGCGAGTTCAGACCCGGTCCGGAAACGGTTGATGACGATGCGATCCTCGACTGGGTCCGCAATGCATCCACCACCATCTACCATCCGACAGGCACCTGCCGCATGGGCAATGATGACGGATCCGTGGTCGATGCAAGGCTGAGAGTCCACGGCATTGAGGGCCTGCGCATCGCTGATTGTTCGATCATGCCGGAAATCGTCTCGGGCAATACCAACGCGCCGGCCATCATGATTGGCGAAAAGGCCAGCGACATGATGCTGCAGGACCGGTAGGAGCCGGTAAAGGCGGGCAATACACTACTTTGCGTCCTGCGGCAGAAGAAACCAGGTGTGCATCTTACCCTTGCCCTTGATGTCGACAGTGCCGCGGTCTGCGATCTGAAAACCCGGAGACAGGCGCTGGCGGGTCGCCGTGCTGATCTGGACCTTGCCAATCTCACCGGTGGATTCCATGCGCGACGCAGTATTGACCACATCGCCCCAAAGATCGAACGTCATGCGTTTCGCACCGATGACGCCGCCGATCAGCGCGCCGGAGTTAAGACCGATACGCAATTGCAGCGGCTCGCCGTTCGGCAGCCGGATTGACCTGGCCGCCGCCAGCATATCAAGCGCCAGCCGCGCTGCCGCATCGGCATGATCGGGGCGCGGTTCCGGCAGACCGGCGACTGCCATATAGGCATCTCCCACGGTTTTTATTTTTTCGACCTGTGCGGTCTCGGCCAGCGTGTCGAAGCGTTCAAACACATTATCAAGCAGGCCAACCAGATCGCGCGCCGGCATGTGCGCTGCCTGGTGTGTAAAACCCGCAATATCGGCAAACAGAACAGTCACATCCGGATAGGTGTCGGCAATTGTCGTTTCACCGGATTTCATCCGCCGGGCGATTTTTTCCGGCAATATGGTCAGAAGCAGCCCTTCTGAGCGAAGATATTCTGTTTCCAGCGCATCCTCGGCGCGGGCAATCTCGGTTGAATAGAACCACATGACGGCCGCCGCGCCGATTGCCATATTGACCATATTCGCCGTCAAAAGACGGGCTGTTCTGAAGTCGCCAAACGGATCATAGGCACCAAGAGTGGCAACTGCGGCGATAGTGATCAAGATCAAGGTGAAGCTTGTCAGCAGCGTGATAAGTCGCACGCGTTTTGCAGTGAACGGAATTGCTGATCCAAGACCGATGCCGATCATGGGATAGACCAGGAAGCCTGCCGGAACGCCCAGAACCGCCGTTGTGATGATATTGTTGATCAGCAGCTCCGCAATGAAGACCCACCAGGCGAAGCCGGTCCGACGCGCATAGTGGAGCCGGTGGAGGGCGAAACCAAGCACCGCGACGCTCAACACATTGACGACCGTCAGAGGAACGCGGTCCAGATAGATGAACAGGAAGACCTGGAAAACATGGCCGATGATGGACAAACCGAGCACGATACGGCCGATGACGAATGCGCGCTGCTCGTTACGCTTTTCCGTCTCGGCTGAGACAGTCGTGTCCCGGCCAATGGACATCCGGCAATTCCCCTTGTGATGCATGATCAAGATCGGACCTGCGTGCCTGATGCCATCATGCGCCGGATATGGCGGGCAGAGCAACCGGCAGATGGGGATGATCTCGCACAGGTATTGGAGACAGGCTATAGCGACGTTATGTGGTATCTGGTATTCAGCATACTGCCTTGAGTTGAATTGACGCCGACGCAGATCGGACCAGGGTAACGGGCGGCAAGGTAATAAAGAACAGGCACACAAAGTGCCGATTGGACACTAAGACCGGTTTTTGAAAGGCTACGGACCGACCGCTCGATGGCACACGACAAAGAACGAAGACGCAGTTCGCAAACAACCAAAGAGGCGATACTGAATGCCGCCAGACGGACTTTCATCGAAAAGGGATTCGATGCGGCAGGTCTGCGCGAGATTACGGCAGCGGCCGGAGTAAATGCCGCTCTCGTCAACAGATATTTCGGCTCCAAGGAAAATCTCTTTCGCAAGGCCGTGGTGCCGGAACTCAATATCGATGCCCTGCTGGCTGGCGACCGGGAAACCTTCGGCAAGCGCGCCGCGACATTCTTCGCGCGGTCGGACGTGGCGGGTGAAGACACCGATCCGACGCTGGCGTTTATTCGCTCAGCCGGCAGCGCCTATGTGAACAAGACGGTCAGCAAGGCGATCCACCGGCAGATTGTCCTGCCGCTCGCCGAATGGCTTGGCGGCGAGGATGCGGAACAAAGGGCAGCGCTGATTGTCGCCCATATGACGGGGTTTGAGACGTTGCGGCGGGTTGTCGGGCTCGATTCGCTGTCACAGGACCATGCCGAAACGGTTATTCTGCGATTTGCCCGGGTGCTGCAAAGTTACGTCGACGACAAGCATTAACCGAATCGGTTCACGCCGTCCTCGCTCGGCTGAATGTGCCAGTAAATCAGCACCAGAAATCCGATAATGGGAATGAGGATAATCAATAGCCACCAGCCCGAGCGCCCGATATCATGAAGGCGACGAACGCCCACTGCGAGAGACGGAAGCAGCAGCGCCAACGCAGCGATCGTACCAAGCGGGCTTCCCGCTTCCTGAGCAAATACTGTAAAGCCGAGGAGCGGGGCGATCACAACACCATCGACAACTTCCAGAACCAGAGACAGGACGAAGACGAATAATGTCCACCACCAGAACTCCGGTCTCGTGGCGCGCCCGCTGAAATTCACATAGTTGGAAAAAACGGTTCGCACCGACTGGGTAAATGTCATTGTCCCCTCCGATAAGCGCACATCATGCTGAAACGCCGTTTTCAGGCGCCTCTATACTTATCTTTGATCGGTGACTTTGCAACCGGTAAAGAAAAGCCGCAGTTGAACGGCTTCATTTCGCCTCAGATTGCAGAACAATACAGGCTGATTGAAGAGTGATCGCTTTCCATGACTTTTTAAGACTTAGAAGCCAGCGAAACCCAGTCAGCATGGCTTACTTGAACGCCTCGCCGGGATATGCGCCCCATATCTCTTCCTGCGAGACCCATCCGCGCGCATCGGCAACGGTTCCCCGACACCATTTGCCATTGCACTCGGCGATCTGGATGACGACACCGGGCTCAAGTTTGGCGACAAGCGTGCCGCCTCTTTGCGGCGCGTCGCGCAACATCACGTAGACCCCGGTCTTTCCACGTTGCCAGGGGGCTGCAACGGCGGTCCGCTCTCCGGTCAGAAGCGATTTGTGGATCCATCCTTCGGTTCCGTCAGGGTCGCGCACGCGGCGCCAATGATCGTATTCCTGGATAATTTCCATGGGTATGCCGGACCGGGTGTAAAGCCACTCCACCGCATAATCGCGGCTCGGACCGATTCGCAGATTGACACGCCGGGCCTTGAGGCTGACAAAGCGAGGCAGCGGCAGTCCACTGGCGCCTTTTGCCGCACTCTGGGCCAGGGCGGGCGGGCTTACCGCAGCGCCGGACAGAGCGATAATCGTCGCAACGAGACCCATGCACAAGGTTCTTGTGACGGTTGCGGCATTCATTGCGACCTCCATCTGCGCAGTTGACCGAACCTCAATGCCATCTTTCAACCGGTCGGCACAATCTGTAATTTCGTTCCGGCATGGCACGAGACCGCTTTGTCTTCAGGCTTTCGTCTGGTAAAAAACATCACGTGTGGCCGGGCATTCCCCGAACTATCACACCATGGTTAAAGAGCTCTCAACAAGGGGCCGATTGAGGAAATGCCGAATAAAAAAAGACCAAAGGTCTTTATCACCCGCAAACTGCCCGAGCCTGTGGAAACCCGCATGTGCGAGCTGTTCGATGCGGAACTGAACATCGAGGACGCCCCCCGCTCCCAGCATGAGCTGGTCGAGGCGATGAAAACGGCCGACGTGCTGGTGCCGACGGTAACCGACCAGATCGATGCAGCCATGATCGAACAGGCAGGCGAAAGCCTCAAGCTGATTGCCAATTTCGGCAACGGAACGGACAATATCGATGTCGACGCGGCTGCCCGAAAAGGCATTGCCGTTACGAATACACCCAACGTTCTGAGCGAAGACACCGCCGATATGACCATGGCTCTGATCCTCGCCGTGCCTAGGCGGCTGACGGAAGGCGCCAATATTCTCATGGGTGAAGGGCAGTGGAACGGCTGGTCACCCACCTGGATGCTGGGCCACCGGATCTGGGGCAAACGGCTCGGGATTGTCGGCATGGGCAGGATCGGAACAGCCGTTGCGCGACGCGCCAGGGCCTTTGGGTTGTCGATTCACTATCATAACCGCAACCGGGTGGACCCGGTCACGGAAGAGGACCTGGAAGCAACCTATTGGGAAAGCCTCGATCAGATGCTTGCCCGGGTCGATATCGTCTCGGTCAATTGTCCGTCCACGCCGGCGACATTCCATCTTCTGTCCGCCCGCAGGCTGGACCTGCTGCGCCCCGAAGCCTTTATCGTCAACACCGCCCGCGGCGGGATCATCGATGAGGCCGCGCTGGTCAAGAACCTTCAGGAAAACCGCATCGCGGGCGCCGGCCTCGATGTGTTCGAACACGAGCCGGCGGTCAATCCCAAGCTTGTGAGGCTGGCGGAGCAGGGCCGGGTGGTCATTTTGCCGCATATGGGATCCGCCACTCTGGAAGGGCGCATCGACATGGGCGAGAAGGTAATCATCAATATCCGCACCCTGTTCGACGGCCACCGGCCTCCGGACCGGGTTCTGCCGGGACAGCAATAAGCCCTACGGAACCAGCTCAGCCGCGGGAGCGATAGGTGATTGTGTCGAAGCGCGCGGCGAGCGCGTCGTAGAGAAGGAGACGCCCGATCAGCGGATCTCCGATGCCGGTGATCAGCTTGATGACTTCCATGGCCTGAAGCGTGCCAACCACACCGGTCAACGCTCCGACAAGACCGGCTTCCGCGCAACTCGGCAAAAGGCCGGGCGGCGGCGGCGAGGGGAAGAGATCCCGATAGGACGGGTTGGCGCGGCCCTCGGCATCTTTTTCATAGGGTTTGAGCACTGTCACCGATCCGTCAAACCGTCCAACGGCTGCCGTCACCAGGGGCCGCTTCAGCGCTGCGCACTGATCCGCCATCAGATACCGGGTGTCAAAATTGTCAGACCCGTCGGCCACAATGTCATAGCGCCCGAGAATATCGGCGGCATTTGCCGGATCGATCCTGACGTTGTGCTGTTCCACGCTGACATTGGGGTTGATGCGCGCAATTGCGCCCGCAGCACTTTTGGTCTTTTCCTCGCCAACGGCGCCCGTGTCATGCAACACCTGGCGCTGCAGGTTTGAAAGCGAAACCGTGTCGTCATCGACAACGCCAAGCGTCCCGACTCCGGCCGCGGAAAGATATTCCAGGACGGGAGATCCGAGGCCTCCGGCGCCAATCACCAGCACGCGGGCATTCTTCAGCTTCTGCTGACCGGGTCCGCCGATTTCCGCAAGCACGATATGACGCGCGTAGCGTTCCAGCTCCTGGGGTGTGAGAGGGGCATCATTCATGGTTTTTCAATAACAGGATCAAGCACGGTCGGGTCAAGGCGCAGTGTGAGAGTTTCAGTCCAGCACCTCCACCGCCCCGGCGCTGACCTTGAGATAAAGAGCACGCTCTTCAAGGGCGGAGAACATTGCCCGGTCAGTCCCGGTCATGAAGGCTTGACCGCCCAGAGCATCAACCAGGTCGAACAGGGCCGCCCGCCGGCCTTCGTCGAGATGGGCCGCGATCTCGTCAAGAAGCAGAACCGGAGCGTGGCCGCAAATCTCGGCGGTCAACCGGGCATGTGCAAGCACGAGGCCGATAAGAAGCGCCTTCTGCTCACCGGTCGAACAGCGTTCGGCTTCCATGTCCTTGTCGCGGTGGCGCACCTGAAGGTCGGAGCGATGCGGGCCGGTCAGCGTCCTGCCTGCCGCTGCATCACGCCCGCGCATTTCGGCCAGATGGCCGATCAGCGCTTCTTCCTGATCATCGGCGGTGTCTCCGCCGGTTTCGCCGAGAAAATCGGTTAGCGACAGGTCTGCCTTCGGAAACGGGCCTCCCTCGTCCCGTTCCTCGATCAGCTTTCCGAGCATGGCCACAAGTTCACGACGCGCATGGGCGATGGCGACGGCAAATTCCGCCATCTGCGCCTCGATCCCGCCGAGCCAGGACGGATCCATCCGCCCCTCGGAAAGCAAACGGTTGCGGCTGCGCATGGCGCGCTCGTAATCAAGCACGCGGCGACCGTGACCCGGATCGATTGCCAGCACCTGGCGGTCGAGAAAGCGGCGGCGGTCCGACGCTGAGCCGGTAAACAGGCCGTCCATCGCCGGTGTCAGCCACAGTATGCGCAGGTGATCGAGAAGCTCGTCATTGGTGCGGGCCACTGTCCCGTTGATCTTGAGGCGGCGGCCCGAGCCGCCACCGTCGCCATCCGACCCGGCTGACGTTCCAATATCGACGCTGCCATCCATTCCGTCGAGCGATGCGAAGACCGTAAAGCCGTTTGCCGCACCCTTGCGGACCATCTCCGCATAGGATGCGCGCCGCAGCCCCCTGCCCGGCGACAGCAGGGATACCGCCTCCATGAGATTGGTTTTGCCGGCTCCGTTCTCTCCGGTCAGCACAACGTGGCGCCGGTCGAGATCGAGTGCAAGCTGAGTATAATTTCGAAAGTCGTTGAGTTTCAGACGGGTGAGACAGACGGCGTTCACATCGTCATCCGTGTCACACACGCATGGGCATCAACACATAAAGCGCGCTGTCTTCCGCTACGTCACGCACCAGCGTCGGAGACCCGGGATCGGCAAACAGGAAAACCGCTTCCGCGCCGCTGAACTGGGCCGTGATATCGAGAAGATATTTCGCGTTGAAACCTATCTCCAGATCCTCATTCTTGTAACCGACGGCCAGTTCTTCCGTGGCGCTGCCGGAATCGGGATTGTTGACCGTCAGCGTCAGCAGGCCTTCGGCCAGTGCAAGCTTGACCGCACGGCCCCGTTCGGAGGAAATGGTCGACACACGATCGACCGCTGCGGCAAAAGGTGCGCAATCGACGGTCAGTTCCTTGTCATTGCCCGACGGGATGACACGTTGGTAATCGGGGAAGGTTCCGTCGATCAGCTTGGATGTCAAAAGCACACTGCCGATGGTGAACCTGATCTTGGCCTCCGACACTTCAACCGTCACGGACAGGTCCGGATCGTCAACCAGCTTCTGCAACTCGCCGACGGTTTTGCGCGGCACGATGATGCCGGGCATTCCTTCCGAGCCGGACGGTGCATCGACATCGGCGCGGGCCAGCCTGTGGCCATCGGTCGCAACGGCCCGCAGTTTCAAACCGCCCTCTTCCTCTATCGTGTGCACGAAGATGCCGTTGAGGTAATAGCGCGTTTCCTCTGTGGAAATGGCGAACTGTGTACGGTCGATCAGCATTTTCAGATCGGTCGACTGAAGCCGGAAGGTGTGGCTGAAATCGCCGGCCGTCAAATCCGGAAAATCAGATTCCGGCAGGCACTGCAGCGAGAATTTGGAGCGACCCGATACGACCGACATGCTGCCGCCGTCCGGCTCGACGGCGAGCATGACCTCGGCGCCATCCGGCAGTTTGCGAACGATGTCGTAAAGCAGGTGCGCCGGCACCGTGGTGGAGCCGGCCTGCTCGACATTGGCGGCGGTCGCTTCCGTCACTTCGAGATCAAGATCCGTTGCCTTGAGATCCAGAGACGTGCCGTCGGCTTTCAACAGGACGTTGGACAGGATCGGAATGGTGTTACGCCGTTCGACAACCCGGTGCACATGATTGAGTGATTTCAGCAGATTGGAACGCTCGATGGTTACACGCATGGTTCTAGACACCAAATCCTGTTGCTCTGATTGAGTCCGGCTGTCGCCCGAACTGTGCCCGGCTGCCGGATGATCGACAAGCCGTAGTTCTCGGCGATACCGGGACTTTCATACCGGGACAAGCAAAATGCCAGATTTAACGCACAGTGCGCAAGTTCACCATGCCTGCCTTTTACCGGGAAAACCGGCTTTCTGGGGATAAAGTGAACCCGAGGCTGTTGTTTGCGCAAAAGAAACGGGCTCCGCTGCAGCGGAGCCCGCATTCGGACAGCAATGGCTCGAAAGATCGTCGCTTATTCGCTGATCAGACGGCGCAGAAGCTCAACCTCATGGGAAAGCTTGGTATCCTGCTCAAGAAGACCTTCGATCTTTCTGACCGCATGAAGGACGGTTGTGTGATCGCGTCCGCCGAAGCGCCGGCCAATCTCCGGGAAGGAGCGCGGCGTCATGGTCTTGGACAGGAACATGGCGATCTGCCGGGGCTTCACGATGGTGCGCGTACGCCTGTTGGAGATCATTTCCTGGCGCGACACATTGTAGTGGCGTGAAACGATACGCTGGATATCTTCGATGCGGACACGCTTGGGTTCACCGGCATTGACCAGATGCCCGAGCAATTCATCGACCCGGTCAATCGAAAGAGACGGTTCGAAGGAGCGGCGGAACAGGAGCTGGTTGAAGGCTCCCTCAAGCTCCCGGCCGCTCGACGTCACGTGCCGTGCCACATGAGCGAGGATTTCGGTCGGAATATCGAGGGAACTATCCTCCTGCTGTGCGGCGGCGAGACGACGTTTGAGAATTTCGAGCCGCATCTCGTAATCAGGCGCCTCGATTTCTATGGCAACGCCGCCCTGCAATCGGGAACGCACCCGCGCATCAAGCGACTCCAGCTCCCAAGGGGCGCGGTCCGCAGCGACGACAACCTGACGGGCCGAATCCAGTAACATATTGAGAAGATGACAGAATTCATGCTGTATCGACTTGCCCTGGAGGAACTGCATATCGTCGATCACAAGCAGGTCGATATTGCGCAGCGACTCCTTGAAAGACAGAGCATCATTGTCACGGATAGCCGTTGCAAAACGCCACATGAAGTATTCAGCGGTCAGATAGACAACCCGCGGCTTGCGCTCGCTCTCATTTGCGGCAAGTGCGATGGCCTGCAGGAGGTGTGTCTTTCCCAGACCGACATTTGAGTGAATAAAGAGCGGGTTGAAGCGCACGGCGCTGCTGCCGGCTTCGGCAATCGTCTTGGCTGCCGCCAGGGCGACCCTGTTTGAAGACCCTTCCACGAAAGTGCCAAAGGAATAACGTCCATCCAGCGGCGAGCCGGAAACAGAATTGCCTTCTGCCGGTCGCATCTGTGTCTGTTTCGCCTTGGCAACGGCGCGCGGCATACACGGAGCCTTTCCAGCCTGCGCGTTTGCGCCCGTTGATTGCTGCACATCCGAGATTTCCGACGATTGGATAAGCCGGTTTCCGCGCGTTGCGGAACGCACAACGATTTCGACCTTGTCGATAGCGCCGTTCTCCTCGGAAAAGAGCTGGGTCAAAAGATCCAGATAGCGATTGTTGATCCAGGACCTCAGAAAGGTCGTGGGTACCGAAAGACGCACATTACTATTCGATATGGATTCCAATTTGAGCCGGCCGAACCAGCTCGAAAATACGTCAGGACCGACCTGCGCCTTCAGCCGGGTCTGAACCCGTCCGAAGAGTACGTCATTCGCCATGTTTGATTTCCCCGTCTCCGTCGATGGATCGGCCTTGCTGCTGGCAGGAGGTGGTGCGGCATTCCTGGTCGCCCGCATATCCATGCGCACCTGTACTCCCGATAGTCCTCGCATCTAGCCTTCTCCTGTGTCGTTTTTATTGCCGGCCAAAACGGCCGAACTTGCTGTTTTACGAACAAACCCCAAACTTTACTGAGTACTGACCCCTTTCTGTCTCCGTCAGAGCTACCGCGTCTGGCCGCACAAGGTGCTACGGATCACCTGGCGCGTCCTGCTCCCGGTCAATGTGCATCCAAAAAAACGCACAAATGTCCCCTTGCCCGGGCCAACAAGCCCGAGCGACGACCGGGAAATTTAGATGAATCGTGCCGCTGAATGCGAGCACTGCATTGAGGATGAAAACATGAAAACGACTGCGATATGCAGCGGCTTTCGATAATCAGAACTTAACTGTTTGCGACCTCCATGCAGGCGCATTAAGGCAACGTTAACGCTCTGAGGTCAAGGCACGCTCAGCGAAGAATCCGACGAGCTGAGCCGTTGGATGCCATGCGGCTTAGACGTGCATCCTGTGCGCCTTGGCATAACGCATTTGGAATCAACGGCTTTTTTGAGAGGCGGGCAACACGGCAACATCAAAAAGAAAAAAAGAAAAAAAACCGCTTGACTCGAATTTGGATCAGAGAGTTCTCCAACGGTGCGACAGTGATTTTCATTCCTCTTATAAGTACTTGTTTTTTATATTAAATACTTGTTTTTAAATTTGCCGCGCGCGGGCGAATATTACAGTGATATTACAACGACATCACGCCACGAGAAAAGCCCGGCCAAAGGCCAGGCTCATGAAGATCAGGCTAAATGATTGCAATTAGGCGCTGATTGCCTTTACGCGGCGTGCCAGGCGCGAAACTTTCCGCGATGCGGTGTTGCGGTGAACGACGCCCTTTGTAGCGGCGCGCATCAATTCAGGCTGCGCCTTGCGAAGAGCGTCCGCCGCCGCGTCCTTGTCGCCGGAGGCGATGGCCTCTTCGACCTTGCGGATGAAACCGCGAACTCTCGAGCGGCGGTTCTTGTTGACTTCAGTGCGCCGGGCGATCTTGCGGGTCGCCTTTTTTGCCGAGGCTGTGTTGGCCATCGATTTCTCTCTTTGCGTTCCTGCATCACTCCACATCGACTGTTCGGGCTTGAATAGCCCGCAAGTAACGCGACAGGAGCTGAAAAAATTGAGGTGGCCACATGGGCCACCAAATCCGTGCCGGGCATATAGCCGGAAAGTCCGGTGCCGTCAACGGTTCTTGAACTGCGCTTTGCGTTTCTCGGAGAATGCGGTCATACCTTCCTTCTGGTCCTCAGTCGCAAACAGCGAATGGAACAGGCGGCGCTCAAAAAGAATACCTTCCGCAAGCGTCAATTCGAAGGCACGGTCGACGCTTTCCTTGGCCATGCGGACCGATGGCTGGGAAAACCCTGCGATGGTTTCGGCAGCCTTGATCGCCGTCTCGATCAACTCGTTTGCGGGAACGATGCGGGCGACGAGACCAGCGCGTTCCGCCTCC
Organism: Hoeflea prorocentri; assembly: GCF_027944115.1. Classification (NCBI taxonomy): domain Bacteria; kingdom Pseudomonadati; phylum Pseudomonadota; class Alphaproteobacteria; order Hyphomicrobiales; family Rhizobiaceae; genus Hoeflea; species Hoeflea prorocentri. The sequence goes on from NZ_JAPJZI010000001.1 coordinate 3,996,024, forward strand.
TCGGCATCCATCATCCGGCCGGTCAGGCACAGGTCCATTGCCTTGGCCTTGCCGACCGCGCGCGTCAGCCGCTGGGTGCCGCCCATTCCCGGAATTGTTCCAAGCGTGATTTCCGGCTGTCCGAACCTGGCCGTATCGGCGGCGATGATGAAATCGCACATCATGGCAAGCTCGCAACCGCCGCCCAGCGCATAGCCCGCCACGGCGGCGATCATCGGCTTGCGAACAGTGCTGACATCATTCCAGCCGCCGATGAAATCGCGCATATAGGCGTCGACAAAATCCAGCGCCTGCATCTCCTTGATGTCAGCGCCGGCGGCAAACGCCTTTGCGGAACCGGTTATGACCACCGCACCAATCTTTGCATCCCGGTCAAACGCCTGAAGCGCCTCGAGCAACTCGGCCATCAGGGTCGAGTTGAGCGCATTGAGCGCTTTCGGGCGGTCCAAGGTGACAAGGCCCACGCCGCCACGGGTTTCGACCTTGATGGTTTCGTATGTCATCTTCGATTTCCTTCCTAAAAATGCATGACGCGGCCGCTCAACGCTGGCAGGCCGGACAGAAGAATGTCGAGCGCCCGCTCTGGACGATACGCCGGATATATCCCCCACAGCCGGACCGGGCGCAAGGCTCTCCCTCCCGGTCGTATGTGCTGAAACTGTGCTGGAAATAGCCGAGTGTTCCGTCGGCCTGACGATGATCGCGCAATGACGAGCCGCCTGCGGCAATCGCCGCATCGATGACCGCGCGGATGGCACGGGTCAGGTCCTCCAGCCGCGCTACGGGCGCACCGGCGCCGGTGACTAGGGTGCGGGCGGCCCGGCGCGGAGACAAGTGCGCGCGCCACAACGCCTCGCACACATATATATTGCCGAGCCCGGCAATGATTTTCTGATCGAGAAGCGCTGCTTTCAGCGGTGCCTTCTTACCGGCAAAACGCCCGGCCAGATATTGCGCGCTAAGCGCATTGCCCGTCGGCTCGACGCCAAGATCGCGGATCAAGGGGTGATCATCGAGCGCCTCCTCGCTGGTCAGCAGCATGAAGCCGAAACGCCTCGGGTCGTTGTAAATCACGCGGGCTCTGCCGTCCGGCCCGTCCAGTTCGAAGACGACATGATCGTGCTTTTCATCCTTGCTGCGGTCGTGGTGGAATTGTCCGGGCGTGCCGGCATCAGCCACATGATAGGAGCCGGACATGCCAAGGTGCGATATAAGGACGCTTTCATCGTCGAAATGGACAAGAAGATATTTGGCGCGGCGGCGCAAAGACACAATGCGGCGGCCTTCCAGGCGCTCGGCGAAATTCTCCGGCAGCGCAAAACGCAGATCGGGGCGGCGCTGTTCGAGGCGGCGCAGCACGGCGCCCTCCATCGCCGGCTGCAGGCCGCGGCGAACCGTTTCGACTTCGGGCAATTCTGGCATCGGGCCTCGTTGCGTTGGCTTTCGGATGGAGTTGACCTATAAGCGGCGCGACTTTGCCGCACCGCATCGCGCACCAGCCTGATAGCGCATCTTTGTGCCTTAGGCTATTGTTCGGGCCGAATTGAGTACCGGGGTTCCTATCATGTCCGAAACACGCATATCAGCCGCCGGTGGAATGGAAACATCCTACGGATTTACCGATGTCGGCCAGGGCGAAAAACAGGGCCTCGTCGACAATGTCTTTCATGGTGTGGCGAGACGTTATGACATCATGAATGACGTAATGTCGCTGGGCATGCATCGCCTTTGGAAAGATGCGATGATCAATGCCCTCAATCCTCGCAAGGACAGCGATTACAAGACGCTTGATGTCGCCGGAGGCACGGGCGATATCGCCTTCAGGATTGTTGAAGCGTCCGACCGTCTGGCCGGCGTGACCGTCCTCGACATCAACGGCTCGATGCTGGATGTCGGACGGCAGCGGGCGGAAAAGAAGAAACTCGCCGACCGTCTCGAATTCGTCGAAGCCAATGCCGAAGAGCTGCCGTTTGAAGACAAAAGTTTCGACGCCTACACGATCGCCTTCGGCATCCGCAACGTGCCGCGCATCGACAAGGCATTGAGCGAAGCGCACCGGGTCTTGCGGCGCGGCGGCCGGTTCCTGTGCCTGGAATTCTCGGATGTCGACATGCCGATTATGGAGAAGGTCTACGATGCCTGGTCCTTTAATGCCATTCCGCAATTCGGGCGGGCGATCACCGGAGACAGCGAACCCTACCGTTACCTGGTGGAATCAATCCGCAAATTTCCAGACCAGCGCAATTTCGCCGCGATGATCGAAGCGGCGGGTCTATCGCGGGTCAAGTGGACCAACTATACCGGCGGCATCGCCGCCCTTCATTCGGGCTGGAAGCTCTAAACATCGTCAACGCAACCCAGGCATCCGGCAGATCATGACCAATGTCCTCGCCTATTTCCGATTGATGCGCGCCGGCTGGGTGATGGCCCGGGAGGGCGTTATCGCCTCCCTGCCGGCCGACGGGCTGCACGGGCCGGCCCGCGCGGCTCACGGACTTGCTTCCGCGATCGCCCGGCGCCGTGCGCAACGCACCGACCGCGCGGAGCGGCTGGCACGGGCTGTCGAGCGGCTCGGACCTTCCTATGTGAAACTCGGTCAGTTTCTTGCGACGCGGCCCGATGTTGTCGGACGGACCCTTGCCCAGGATCTTTCGCTGCTTCAGGACCGGATGGACACGTTCCCGATGGCATCGGCCGAGGAGCGCATCGTCGAGTCGATCGGACGTGAAATCGACGATCTTTATGTGCGCTTCGATCCGCCGATCGCCGCCGCTTCCATCGCCCAGGTCCATCCGGCCGAGGTCAGGAACGAAACCGGCACCCGCAAAGTGGCGGTCAAGGTGGTGCGCCCGGGGATCCGGCAGCGCTTTTACCGCGATCTCGATGCCTTCTATCTGGTCGCCCGGCTTGCTGAAAGACTGGTGCCGGCAACACGGCGACTACGGCCCGTCGATGTTGCACGTACACTTGAGCAGACGACGAAGATCGAAATGGACTTCCGGCTCGAGGCCGCGGCGCTGTCGGAGCTGGCTGAGAATACGAAAGACGATCCGGGCTTTCGCGTGCCGACCGTCGACTGGGAACGAACCGGGCGCGACGTCGTCACGATGGAATGGATCGACGGCATCAAGATCGCCGACCTTGACGCGTTACGCGATGCCGGGCTCGACCTTCCACACCTCGCGGAGGTTCTGATCCAGTCCTTCCTGCGTCATACCTTGCGCGACGGTTTCTTTCATGCCGACATGCATCAGGGCAATCTCTTCGTCGATCCGAACGGAATCATTGTCGCGGTGGATATGGGTATTGTCGGCAGGCTCGGCAGAAAGGAGCGCCGCTTCCTGGCGGAAATCCTCTACGGCTTTATCAAGCGGGACTATCGCCGCGTGGCTGAAGTGCATTTTGAAGCCGGCTATGTTCCCGCCCATCATGACGTGGCAAGTTTCGCCCAGGCCATCCGCGCGATCGGCGAGCCGATCCACGGGCAATCCGCCGAAACCATATCAATGGCCAAGCTTCTGACTCTGCTTTTCGAGGTGACCGAGCTGTTCGACATGGAGACGCGGCCGGAACTGATCATGCTACAGAAGACCATGGTTGTCGTCGAGGGGGTCGCGCGCCTGCTCGATCCGCATTTCAACATGTGGAAAGCCTCCGAACCCGTTGTCGGGGACTGGATTATGCGCAATCTCGGCCCGGCACGCATTGTGACCGACGTGAAAGACGGGCTGCAGGCTGCGGCCCGGCTTGCCGAACAGGCCCCCGTGCTTGCGGCGCGCGCCGAGCGTTTGTCGCAGGAGATGGATGAGATGGCTAAAAGCGGGCTTCGTTTCGACCCCGAAACGGCAGAGCATATCGGAAAAGCGGAGGCGCGCCACTCCAGATCCGGCCGTATTGCGCTATGGGTGATTGCATTGACAGCAATCTATATTGCTTTCCAAATCTGATTTGCAATCAATGAAATCATTGTGGTAGAATATTGGCCAGGGAGACCGCCATGGCCAGTATTACCATCCGCAACCTAGATGATGCGACGAAGCAGTCCTTGCGCGAGCGCGCTGCCCGCAATGGCCGTTCCATGGAAGAAGAGGTGCGTCACCTGCTGCGTGACGCATCAGTTACAGAGGTCGAAGCTTCAACTGAATTCAACCCGCAAGAAGCGGTGGTCGACGGCATCTTAGCCGACAAAGATATCCTGCTGATCATTACGGGCGGGATTGCCGCTTACAAATCGCTCGACCTGATCAGGCGCCTGAGGGAACGCGGTGCGAATGTGCGACCGATCATGACAAAGGGCGCGATGGAATTTATCACCCCGCTTTCCGTCGGAGCCCTGTGCGCAGACCACGTGTTCACAGAGCTCTTCTCGCGCGAAGATGAGCAGGATGTTGGTCATATCCGCCTTGCACGCGGCAGCGATCTGATCATCGTCGCGCCTGCGACGGCTGATTTCATCGCCAAGGCAGCGCACGGGCTTGCCGACGATCTTGCCTCCACGGTGATCCTTGCAAGCGACCGCCCGATACTCATCGCCCCTGCGATGAATCCGGTCATGTGGTCGGCACCGGCACAGCAGCGCAATATCAAGCAGGTGCAAGATGACGGCGCCCATATCGTCGGCCCGGCATCCGGCGAGATGGCCGAAAGCGGCGAAGCGGGAAAAGGCCGGATGGCCGAGCCGCTGGATATCGTGGCGGCGGCAGCCCGTCTCCTTGACGACCGGCCGAAGCCTTTGTCCGGAAAGACGGCGATTGTGACGTCGGGCCCCACGCATGAGCCGATTGATCCGGTGCGGTATATCGCCAACCGGTCCTCCGGCAAGCAGGGGCACGCCATTGCCGCGGCCCTCGCATCACTCGGCGCGCGCGTTACGCTGGTATCCGGTCCTGTGACCATTGGCGACCCGCCGGGCGTGTCGACCGTGCATGTGGAAAGTGCCCGCGAGATGCTGAAGGCCGTCGAAAAACATTTGCCCGCGGATATTGCCGTCATGGTCGCGGCGGTCGCGGATTGGCGCACAGCCGGCGAATCCGGCGAGAAGATCAAGAAGAAAAAGGGCGAACAGCCTCCAGCGCTGAAACTGACCGAGAACCCGGACATCCTCAAAACCGTGGGTCATCACCAGCACCGCCCCGGCCTTGTTGTCGGCTTCGCGGCGGAAACGCAAAACCTGATCGACAATGCCCGCGCGAAACTCGAGCGCAAGGGCGCCGATTTCATTGTCGCCAATGATGTGTCTCCGGAGACAGGCATCATGGGCGGCGACAGGAACAATGTGCGCATTGTCACGGCGGATGGCGTTGAGGACTGGCCGGAAATGGACAAGCGGAACGTGGCGAACCGGCTCGCCCAGGAGATCGCCAGAAGGTTTTAGGTACGTCCTGTCTAAACAGCGATAGCACGCGGCGAAACAGCGGGACGGAACGGCGCAACATCAATGCCGGCATCGGTGACGCTGACGAAACTGCCGGCCGGAATTTCCGACCATCGGTGCGTGTCTTCGTCAAACGGCTCCGAAACCAGGCAATAACTATCGTGCGCGTGACCTGTCATGCGGCCACTATAAAGTGTCGGCGCAAATTTGTCGGTCGCAAAGCGCACGCAATAGAGCGATGCGCCATCGCTCAACGCGGCGGTGAATCTTATCAGAGGCTGTAGCCCCAGCGCCTGCGCGCGGGAGATCACGAATCCGATGGCTGCCTCGAGCGCTTGCTTCGGATGATCTTCAAGACCGAACTCCAGCGCCAGCAGAAACAGCAGCTCCGAATCGGTCGAGCCCTTGCGCGCCGAATAAAGCTGGTCATCGAGCCTCGCCTCGAGGACTCTTTCAAGACGCTCGAAATGGCTGAGCTGGCCGTTATGCATGAAAGACCATCGACCATGGACAAAGGGATGGCAGTTGTCGCGCGTTGTGCGGCCTGCCGTCGACGCCCTGATATGGGCAAGGAACAGCGGCGAAGCAATCTGCCGGGCCAAAGAGCGCAAATTGTCGTCCGACCATGCCGGCAGAATATCCCGATAATGACCGGGTTCATCCCGCTCGCCATACCAGGCGATACCGAAACCATCGCCATTGGTGGCGGTTTTGGCTTCCGTTGCGCATTGCGACTGGTCAATGAGCGAATGCGCGGGCGACGTGACGAGGTCTTCCAGAAAACATTGTGCACCACGGTATGCGACCCAGCGGCACATAATCAGGATCCCAGCCCGTCGACATGACGGCGATGCACCGTGGCAAAGACAAAGACACGCATCGGGCGGCTAGCTGCGATTGTGCATGCGATGATGCATCTCGCCGATCATGTTGCTGGCTGTCTTTTCGAACAGAAATGGCAGAAACGCATGAACAAGCGCAGCACATCCGGCGGCAAACAGCCGCACGGAGAAGCCGGCGGCAAAACGCATGTGCTGGAAATAGGTCTCATCGACCGATTGCGGGTGTTCGGTGAACAGACGCGTGAGCGGTTTGGCCATGGCCCTATCCCTTCGATGTTGTTTTCTTATCCGCAAATGATAGTCCGCAATTTTCGGGAAATGTTCCCGAAATTGTTCGTATTTTGGTTATTTATGGGATATATGTCTCACTCATGCGTAAATTGGACGAATTTGATCTCAAGATCCTAGATGAATTGCAAAAAGACGGCAGCCTGTCGGTCGAATCGCTGGCCGAAAAGGTCCACCTGTCGCGCAATGCCTGCTGGCGGCGGGTCAAGGCGCTTGAAGAACACGGCGTAATCCGCGCACGGGTTGCACTGGTCGATCCCGAGCAGATCGGCTGCGGACTGGCGGTTTTCATCTTTGTGCGCACGGCCAATCACGATCCCGACTGGCTTGAGCGGTTCCGCGCGGCGGTGGTGAGCCTGCCTGAAATTACCGGCGTGCACCGCACGAGCGGCGAGCTCGATTATGTGCTGCGCGCCCGTGTTGCCGATGTCAAATCCTATGACCGCCTCTATCAGCGCCTGATCGCCAAGGTACCGCTCTCCGATGTCAGTGCTTCCTTCGTCATGGAGGACATCAAGGACACGACGGCTCTTCCGACTATCCCCACAATATGAACAGGTATCGGCCCGGCGTCTTTGTGCATTGAACAGTGCGTCATCGCGGCTATACCTGTTTCGCCGCGCCGATGGCCTATATTGGAGGCTCAAAAGGAGCCACTGCGATGTCTATCCGCCCCGTCAAACAGATTTCGACCGCTACGCCGACCATGGAAGGAGCCGGCGTCAAACTGCACCGGGCCTTCGGCTTCGATGATCCGACGCTTGCCGACCCGTTCCTCCTGTTCGACGATTTCCGCAACGATCGCCCTCAGGACTATCTCGCCGGCTTTCCCTGGCACCCGCATCGCGGTATCGAGACGATCACCTACGTGCTCGCCGGTGCGGTGGATCATGGCGACAGTCTCGGCAATCAGGGATCGCTCGGCGCCGGAGACGTGCAATGGATGACCGCCGGCAGCGGCATCATGCATCAGGAAATGCCCAAGGGTGATGCGCAGGGCCGCATGCACGGCTTCCAGCTCTGGGCAAACCTGCCCTCGTCACTGAAGATGACCGACCCGCGCTATCAGGACATCAAGGCCGCAGATATTCCGGAAGTGATCGACGATGACGGCACGGTCGTGCGCATTGTCTGCGGCGACTTCTGGGGAAAAGCCGGGCCCGTCGACGGCGTGTCCGCCGATCCGCTTTATCTCGATGTTTCCGTCGCGCCGGGCAAACGCAAGACCCTGCCGGTCGATACCTATCGCTCTGCCTTCGCTTATATCTTTGCCGGATCCGGAACGTTTTCGGGCGCCTCAAAGCCCTTCGGCGTGTTGACGGAAAAGGAAATCGGCGGTGAAGAGATCCTTCTGCGCGATCAGACCGGCGACAGGACGCTTGTCGTCTTCGACACCGGAGATGAGGTGACAGTTCAGGCCGGCGAGGAAGGCATTCGCTTTCTGCTGGTGTGCGGCAAACCCATACAGGAGCCGGTCGCCTGGCATGGACCCATCGTCATGAACACACGCGAAGAGCTGGTTCAAGCGATCCAGGAACTGCAATCGGGCTCGTTCATAAGGAGCTAGAGCGTGACCGCCAATCCGGTGTGCGGCGAGACCTTGCCGTCACGCAGGTCGTCGAAGAGACCGGCAATATCGGCAAGGCCTTCGGTCGTCTCGTAGGTCAGCCAGTCATTGCTCCGTTCGGCAGCCGATTGCCAGAACGCGAGGGCGCGTTTTTCGAACTCGCCCTTGCCCCACTCACCCGCACGCTTCTGGATATGGCCCGGGGCGAAGAACATATGGCTGCGTTCGCGAATGAAGCCGGGTCCCGGTCCGAATTCCGACCAATGGGTGACGCCGACATTTGAGCAGTAGCGCATATTGTCTCCAAGATGGGCATGCAGTTCCGAAAGCACCGAGCCCGATCCGGACATATCGACAATGGCAGTGGGTTTGGCGGCGTCGACCGCTTCGATCTCATCGTATGACAACACCGTATCGTACAGCCCGAGCGAGCGGACGAGATCGAGATTCCGGGCTGATGTCATGCCGATGCTGGCGGGGGCGCGCTCGTCATCGGTCAGTGCATAGGCAAGACCGATCGCCGTTTTGCTGGACGCGCTGATGACCATGATCTGCTCGGCTCCGAACCAGTCATTGTCGGTAAGGAAATCGTGCAGACAGAAGGACGTCGCATAAAGCGGATGCAGCACCATGCGAGCGCTGTCCAGTGCACGATCATAATCCGGCTGACCCGTGAGACGTACATAGGAGTTGTAGACCGGTGGCAGGGCGGACCGGTGCTTCGATCCATCGAATATCCGGGTTTCGCTGACCTTTTGCGGCCGCATCACCAGATGCGTCGCCATCGAGAAATAGCCGTAAAGCCGCTCGCCCTCGGGCACCTCCGCCGCGTTCGAGGCAACCACATCAGCAAAACCCCAGACGGGGATAATACCCCAGCGGCCATCGTCATCATTCAGCGGCGGAAAGAAATTCCAGTAGCCGATGCGCTCGCCGACGACCCCGTAGGTGATGTTGTTGGCCGTCAGTCCAAACCGGTCGACCTTGAGCAGGATTTCCCCGTCAGCCAAATCCGGAGCATCGGCCTCGACCAGACGGTGATTTGAAAGATCGTCCTTGCGGACCTGAAACTGCATCATGGCCATTGCTCCTGGAACCGGGATCACGCCGCCTTTTGTGGATGATATTCCTTGACGTGGGCAAATTGTATGGCAGGCCAGCGTTCGGCTTCATAATTCAATGAAAAGCCGTCAGAGGCCAGAAAGACCGCATCGCCATCGAGATCGCGGGCGATATCGCCGCGCTTGGCGTTGATGAATTTCTCGACCTCGACATCATTCTCGGCCGAGATCCACCGGCAGACACTGAACCGCGCCGTCTCGAAACTGACCGGCAGGCCGTATTCCGCTCTCAGTCTTTCCTTCAGAACATCAAGCTGCAGCGCGCCGATCACACCGACAATGGCAGGCGAGCCGTCCTCCGGCGAAAAGAGCTGAACGACACCCTCCTCGGCCATCTGCTGCAGCGCCTCTTTCAGTTTTTTTGCCTTCATGGCGTCTTCCAGCCGCACTCGACGCAGGATCTCCGGCGCAAAGTTCGGCACGCCTTCAAAGACAATATCCTCGCCCTCCGTCAGCGTATCGCCGATGCGCAATGTGCCATGGTTGGGAATGCCGACCACATCGCCGGCATAGGCATCGTCGGCAAGCTGGCGCTGATGGGCAAAAAAGAACTGGGGCGCCGAAAGACCGAGCGTTTTTCCGGTGCGCGAGAGGCGGGCTTTCATGCCACGCTGCAGGCGTCCAGAGCAGACGCGCACAAAGGCGATCCGGTCACGGTGATTGGGGTCCATATTCGCCTGGATCTTGAAAACAAAGGCGGACATTTTCGGGTCCGTTGCCTTGACGAGGCGATCGCCGGCCTTCTGGGCACGGGGCTGCGGCGCATATTTGCCGAGCGCGTTGATCAGGTCGCGCACGCCGTAATTGCGCAGCGCCGAACCAAAATAGACAGGCGTCAAATGGCCTTCCCTGAAGGCCTCCAGATCGAAGGGACGGCAGGCCTCTATGGCAAGCGCCGTCTCCTCGATGAACGTGTCGCGGTCGTTTTCCGGCAACAATCCGGCGGCGCTGTCGGCCTCCGGTCCGTTGACCTTGGTGACTTCTTCCTCGCTGTCCTGACGGCGCACGGCATTGTCGGCGAGGTGATAGGTGCCGGCGAAGGTCCGGCCCCGGCCGATGGGCCAGGTCATCGGCGCGGTGTCGAGCGCCAGCTTTTCCTCGACCTCGTCGAGGATTTCGAACGGGTCCCGGCTCTCGCGGTCCATCTTGTTGACGAAGGTGACGATGGGAATATCGCGCAGCCGGCAGACCTCAAAAAGTTTCAGCGTGCGCGGCTCGATACCCTTTGCGGCATCGATGACCATGATCGCCGCATCGACCGCAGTCAGCGTTCGGTAGGTGTCGTCGGCAAAATCCTCGTGGCCGGGCGTGTCGAGCAGGTTGAAGACATGGTCGCCATATTCAAAGGTCATCACCGATGTGACGACCGAAATGCCGCGGTCGCGCTCGATCTTCATCCAGTCCGAGCGGGTCTGCATGCGGTCCTTTTTGGCCTTCACCTCACCGGCGAGCTGGATCGCGCCGCCAAACAGAAGCAGTTTTTCGGTCAAGGTGGTCTTGCCGGCATCCGGGTGCGAGATGATGGCAAAGGTACGCCGCCTTGCGACGGCTTTCGCCAGATGATCGGTCATGCGGAGAAAATCCTGTTGAATTGCAGGTCTTCTAACGCCAGTTTACCGCTGTGGCAATTGACGAAGCTGCGCCTGGCGGCAAGAGTGCGGCATGGCTGCGCAAACCTTTCAATATACGACGATTGACGAGACGGGACCGGTTGTCGGCCTGGTCCGGTTACCACACGGCAGCAGCCTGGCTTTGCCGAGTTACGAGACCGAGGGCGCAGCCGGCATGGATTTGCGCGCGGCGAATGACGAGGCTGCGCCGATCACTCTTGATCCGGGCGCCCGCGTGCTGGTGCCGACGGGCTTTGTCTTTGAAATCCCGCCGGGTTTCGAGGCGCAGATCCGGCCACGCTCCGGCCTTGCCTTCAAACACGGGCTGACATGCCTCAATACGCCCGGCACAATCGACAGCGACTATCGCGGCGAGGTGCAGGTTCTGCTGATCAATCACGGGAGCGAAGCCTTCACCATCGAGCGTGGCATGCGCATTGCACAGATGGTCATCGCACCGGTGGTGCAGGCCCGTATTGAAGAACGAACGCTCGCCGGCGAGACCGGTCGCGGCAGCGGCGGCTTTGGCTCAACGGGACATTAAACGCCGCAAATTTCTTCTAAAGAGCCAGCAATTTTTCTGATTTCTTAGTTTCCCGTTCCATTTATCTTGCGAAACGGGAATTTTCTACTAAATGAAATGGGCATTCAGCATTCCTGACCTCGCCGGTTCTTGCGAGGCAGTTTATGATCGTCACATATTCCATCCATCGATGGGAACCAAGGAGCACAATCATGTCAGAGCACGCAGAGCGCAAACCCGGCCGCGGGCGGGTTTATGAGTCCATCACGCAGACGATCGGCGATACGCCGCTTGTGCGCCTTGGGCGGCTTGCGTCGGAAAACGGGGTCCATGCCAATCTGCTTGCAAAGCTGGAGTTCTTCAATCCGATCGCCAGCGTCAAGGACCGGATCGGCGTCGCCATGATCGAAGCCATGGAACGCGACGGGCTGATCACGCCCGGCAAATCGGTTCTGGTGGAGCCGACCTCCGGCAATACCGGCATCGCTTTGGCCTTTGCGGCAGCCGCCAAGGGATACCGACTGATCCTGACCATGCCGGAATCCATGTCGGTCGAACGCCGCAAGATGCTGGCGCTGCTTGGCGCGGAGCTGGTGCTCACCGAAGCGCCGAAGGGTATGAAGGGCGCCATCGCCAAGGCCGAAGAACTGGCATCCGAGATACCGGATGCGGTGATCCCGCAACAGTTCGAGAACCCCGCCAATCCGCAAATCCACCGTGAGACGACAGCGGAGGAAATCTGGAACGACACCGATGGCGGCGTCGACATTCTTGTCTCCGGCATCGGCACGGGCGGCACGATCACCGGATCAGGTCAGGTTCTGAAGTCGCGCAAGCCGGGGATCAGGATCGTGGCGGTTGAACCGGAGGATTCTCAAGTCCTTTCGGGCGGCGCGCACGCGCCGCACAAGATTCAAGGCATCGGCGCGGGCTTCGTGCCCGGCGTTCTCGACACGGAGATCTATGACGAGATCGTCACCGCTTCGAATGACGAGGCCTTCGAGATGGCCCGGCAGGTGGCGCGGCTTGAAGGCATTCCCGTCGGCATCTCGTCCGGCGCTGCGCTGAGCGCTGCCGTCAAAGTGGGTCAGCGGCCGGGGAACGAAGGAAAGACAATCGTAGTCATCATTCCGTCCTTCGCCGAACGTTATCTTTCGACAGCGCTGTTCGACGGTCTGGACGGCTAGGTCTCAACGCGGCGATCCCGGCCCTTGCATTCGCGCGCCGGGATCGCTACCTAAGCGCCATCAACAACGGAGTTTTTATGCGCGGACGCTTCGAGTCCCGGTAAAGCCCGGTCAAGGAAGACCGGGCGACAATGTGAACACTGCCGCAGGCCATGCCGCGGCGGGTATTTTGTTGCGCATAGACTTCGGACAATCCAATGGACATTTCCAGACCCGAGCAGCGGGTGCTTCACCTGCTCGCTCAAGGCGGCCATATCCTTGTTGAAAAGGATGAACGAGGCCGCATTGTCGACAATTCCTGTATCACACGCGACGGATGGTATTGGAGCGGCTGTTCGCTTGAGCTTTTCAGAAAGCTGAAGCGCCGCCGGCTCATTTCATCCAAGCGTGGCGGCCCGTACACGATCACACAGCTCGGACTAAGACGCGTCCGCTCGCAGGCCGACAATCGATAAGGAAAAGCGCCGCCCTTCTTCGGCGGCGCTTCTTACGCCGCTGCCGCCACGCCCTCGCCCGGCAGGCGGTAGGAGATTGCTTCAGCGATGTGCATGCGGCTGATGTCGTCGGCATCGTCGAGATCGGCGAGCGTACGGGCGACCTTGAGGATGCGATGGTAGGCGCGGGCGGAGAACTTCATCTGCTCGGCGGCATCCTGCAGCAGGCTTGCGGCTGGAGCATCCGGCTGTGCGATCGTTTCGATCAGCGAGGTCGGGCAAAGGGCGTTGGAGGTGACCTGCGGCATGCCGAGGGCGCTGAAACGCTCTGTCTGGCGCTCACGCGCCAGAGCCACGCGTCCTGCCACATCGGCGCTCGTCTCGCTGGCGCCCGGCCGGATGAGATCCGTGGCGGTGACCGCAGGCACGGCAATCCTCAGATCGATCCGGTCGAGCAGCGGTCCGGAGATACGGGCCTGATAATCCGCCTGGCAGCGCGGACCACGGGCGCAGACATGGCCGGGTTCGCCCGCCATGCCGCAGCGGCAGGGGTTCATGGCCGCGACAAGCTGGATGCGTGCCGGGTAACTCACATGATGGTTGGCGCGGGCAATCACGCACTCACCGCCTTCCAGCGGCTGACGCAGGGAATCAAGCACCTGCGGCGTAAACTCGGGAAACTCGTCGAGAAACAGAACGCCGTTATGGGCAAGCGAGACCTCGCCGGGTTTTGCCCTTATGCCGCCGCCGACCATCGCCGCCATCGAGGCCGAATGGTGCGGAGCACGGTAGGGCCGTCGGTCCGACAGCTCGCCACCGGTTAAAAGGCCGGCAATCGAATGGATCATCGAGACTTCAAGAAGCTCTGCCGGAGACAGGGGCGGCAGGATCGAGGGCAGCCGGGCGGCAAGCATCGACTTTCCCGACCCCGGCGGACCGGACATGAGGAGATTGTGAGCGCCGGCCGCGGCCACTTCCAATGCACGCCGCGCCATCTCCTGTCCCTTGATATCGGCAAGATCCGGCAGATCGTCCGGTGCGCCGCGTACGGCGGGCTCAGGACGCGAGAGAACCTGCGTGCCCTTGAAATGATTGGCCATGGCAATAAGGCTGCGCGGCGCGAGAATATCGAGATCGGCGCTTGCCCATGCGGCTTCCGGCCCGCAGTCCGCCGGACAGATCAGCCCCTTTCCCAAGGCATTGGCGCCGATCGCCGCCGGCAGCGCACCGGCCACCGCGGCGATGGTTCCATCAAGCGAGAGTTCGCCGAGCACCACGTAACCGGAGAGTGCATCGGCGGGGATCGCACCCAACGCCGCCATGAGGCCAAGCGCGATGGGCAGATCGAAATGACTGCCTTCCTTCGGCAGATCGGCAGGCGCAAGATTAACCGTGACCTTCTTTGCCGGAAGCGACAGGCCCGACGCATGCAGCGCGGCCTGAACGCGCTCGCGGCTTTCGGCAACCGCCTTGTCAGGCAGGCCGACGATATTCATGCCAACCTTTCCCGGCGCGACCATAACCTGCACATCGACGGGCACGGCGCTTATTCCTTGAAAAGAGACCGTGCTTACGCGCGATACCATCTGCCTCTCCTGCACGTTTTGGCTGCAGAACTTCATACACTATCGCAAAAGCATCAACAAGAACAAAAATAGAACACAGCGCTTACCATTCATTGACCGAGGCCGGGCTTGCGGCTGGACGGGCGTGCGGTAAGAGGATATGTCGGACACGCACCCGCCAGCGGGCGTTTTCGGAACCAGGGCAAACGGGGATCACTCATGACAATCCGGCTTCACAAGGGCGACATCAGCGAGGCTGACGCCGCGCATTATCAGGGCGATATCGCCATCGATACCGAAACGCTCGGCCTGAAACCGCATCGCGACCGGCTCTGTGTCGTCCAGCTTTCGCCGGGCGACGGCACGGCGGATGTAATCCAGATTGCCAAGGGGCAAAAGAAAGCCCCGGTTCTTGCCGCACTTCTGAAGGACCGGAAGAAGACCAAGATCTTCCACTTCGGACGGTTCGACATCGCCGTTCTCCATCACGCGCTCAACATTGCCTGCGAGCCGGTGTTCTGCACCAAGATCGCCTCGCGGCTGACCCGGACCTATACGGACCGGCATGGTCTGAAGGACAATTTGCGCGAACTGCTCGATATCGATATTTCCAAGCAGCAGCAGTCTTCCGATTGGGCCGCAGACGAGTTGAGCGAGGCGCAGCTGGAATATGCCGCTTCGGATGTCCTTTACCTTCACGCCCTGCGCGACCGACTGACGGAGAGGCTGGAGCGGGACGGGCGGGTCAAGCATGCCGATGCCTGCTTCAGGTTCCTGCCGACGCGCGCCCGGCTCGACCTGATCGGCTGGGATGAAACCGATATCTTCGCCCATAGCTGAACCAAGGCCTGTCTCGCAATTTTGAATGGCGGCGGGCGGGCCCTATACTGCGGATCATCACCAGCCGCTGAAGCGGAGGGCAGGCACTGTCCGTGGACAAAAACAACAAACAAGAGACCAGGCCGCGATTCCCGACGGTCGAGGCCCTGACGCAGTGGATGATCGACGGCGCGCGGCCAAGCGCCGATGCGCGCGAGATCATTACCGGCATATGTGACGGGCTTGTCGGACTCGGCGTCCAAATCGACCGGTTTGTCCTCTTCATCTATACGCTGCACCCCAATCTCCTCGGCACCCGGTTTCGCTGGATCAAAGGCCAGGGCGTCGACATCAGCCATGCGCAGCTCGGTACATTCAACCAGGAGATCTACACGTCCAACCCCCTGCCCCGCGTCGTCGAAAAGCAGGTCACGATACGCCGGCATCTGGAACGGCCGGACTGTCCGGAAGACTACATTATTGTCGGTGAATTGCGGGAACAGGGCTTTACCGACTATCTGGCCCAGCCGCTGATCTTCACCACCGGCGAGACCAATGTGTGCACCTGGTCATCGGCGCAGAAGGGCGGTTTCAGCGAAGACGATCTGGAGATTTTACGACGTGTGAATCCACCGCTCGCCCGACTGACCGAGACCTATATGCTGCGACTCAATTCGGCTGTGCTTTTGTCGACCTATGTCGGCCGCAACAGCGGAACGCTCATCCGGGACGGAAAGGTTCATCGCGGCGACGGGGAGGAAATCACCGCTGTTATCCTGTTTGTCGATCTGAAGAACTTCACCCAGCTCTCGAACGAAAGGACCGGACCGGAGCTGGTCGCACTCCTCAACGACACATTCGATCAACTGGTGCCGCCGGTTACGGCCAGAGGCGGGGAAATCCTGAAATTCATGGGTGACGGGTTCTTTGCGATCTTCCCCTATGAGGACGAGGAAGGCCTTGCCGCCATGACGGGAGCGGCAATGGATGCGGTTTCGGAAGGGATGGAAACCCTGGCCGAAAACCCGACCGGGGATGCCGTGTCGTTTCGCACGGCGCTCCATTGCGGCACCTTTCACTATGGCAATATCGGCGGCGGCGACCGGCTCGATTTCACAGCCATCGGACCGCCGGTCAACTATACGGCAAGGCTGCTTTCGGCGGCGGCAGACCTTGGCTGCGACAATGTCGTCTCGGACGCGCTTGCACGCTATGCACCGGAGCGCTGCGACGTCGCCGGCTCCTCAGAGCTCAAAGGGTTCGAAGGCGAGCAGACGATCTGGCGTTTCCGCTAGGCGCGAAAACAAGTCCGGTCATTCCAGCATCAGCACTTCCGTAGAGGCGCTGCGGCCGCGCAGGATCAAAGGCCCGTGCCGGTGCAGCCGGGCCAGAGCCGTTGCCGTTTCCGCGGGGCTTTCGGCTTCAGCCGCCTCGACCAGCGCGGTGCTGACAACACAGCGACAGCCGATCTCCCGATTGGCCTGCTCCAGACGGCTTGCCACGTTGACCGTATCGCCGAGAACGGCAAATTCCATGCGCCGGCTGGTTCCGATGTCGCCCAGGATGATGGTCCCGTAGTGCACGCCGACCGCCAGTTCCAGATCTCCGGCGTCGGTTCCCTGTTTGGATTCCTTCCACAGCCGGAAGACATCGGCCATTTCAACCGCCGCGGTCAGCGCGTTGACGGCATCGCGGTCGGTCGGTTCGGGCGTTCCGAAGGTCGCCATCAGGCCGTCGCCGATGAACTTGTCCAGCGTGCCGTCATGTCGAAAGACCGTATCGGCCAGCAATTCGTGAATCTGCCTCAGTACGCTGATGGTTTCCTGCGCCGGGCGGTCCTCTGCCCAGTTGGTAAAGGAGATCAGATCGGCAAAGAGAACTGCTGCCTGATGTTCACGCGGCTGCGACAGGGGGTTCGTGCGGGTCGCCAGGAGATCAACCGTTTTGCGGGGGAAATAACGTGCGAGGTTTGTCCGCTCGCTCGCGAGCGCGGCCTGCCGCAGGGCAATCGCTCGAGAGCGGGAAACCGCCAACGCCAAAAGGCCTGCGGTCAAGAGCAGGACAATTACCTCCTGGAGCCTGACGCCAAGGTCAATAAAATGCGGATCGGCCATGGTTTGCAGCAGCACCTCGCGATCCTCGCCCACCGGCGGCGCAGTGATCGCTCCAGGCAGACTGGCGAGTATGGCCACACCGATTGACCAGCTCAAAGCAGCCGAAACCCCACCCCAAAGGACCACACCTGGCCGATAGAGGTATGCAAGCACTGCCAACAGCACGAAGAAATAGATGAAATTTCCGAAACGCAGACTGTATTGCGGCGGCAGGTCGAAGGGGATCAGCGGATTCGGATAAAGGAGCACAAACGACAAAAGTGCAAAATCGGCAAAGACAAATGCGTAACGATGCCATTCCCGGCGCCATGGCGCTCTCTCCGCGCGATAGGCGCCAATGCCAAGAAGGACAAACAGAACCATCACGGGGTAATACATCAGCGGCCCCGGCCAGGGAGCCAGTATCGTCGATAGTATGGCAATAACCGCAAGAGCCAGCATCCGGCCCCATAGAGCCACCTTCTGCGCCGCCAGCTCTTCCGTCCTGAATGTCGGATTGCTGTCGCCGTGATCTGTTTGCGTCGTTGTCTGCGCCATATACGGCCACCCATCTCCGGACATTCGGCAAGCCTAAAGAAATGTACGATGCGTTCCCATTTCAA
The DNA here is from genome assembly GCF_027944115.1 of Hoeflea prorocentri. Lineage (NCBI taxonomy): Bacteria > Pseudomonadati > Pseudomonadota > Alphaproteobacteria > Hyphomicrobiales > Rhizobiaceae > Hoeflea > Hoeflea prorocentri. The sequence goes on from NZ_JAPJZI010000001.1 coordinate 4,014,070, forward strand.
GGTTCTCGCACCGATTCAAGGCAAATACAGTGTCATGGCCCCCTCTCCGCGCTGCGATCGTCATGACGTCCGGCATGTCTTCATAATATCGTCATTGCGCACCCGGCGGCGCTTAAAACTATTACATGCCAGCACCTTGCATGATATGCTGGACTCTTGAAGTTTTTCTTTGGGCGATCAATGAACGACGTGACCGCGCAGGCGATGTACTCGATGAGGCCGATGGGGGCCGACGATATTTCTGTGATGGCCGAATGGTTCGCGGATTTTGAGGATATTGCCCTTTTTGACCGGAGCCTGCCGGTTCCTGTCGGGCCGCAGGCAGTTCTTGAAAGCTGGAAACCGGCCCTTGAGCTCACGGACCCGCCGACATGTCTTTGGTATGTCGCGCAATGTGCGCAGGGCAAGCCGACGGGGATCGGCGGCCTTCAGAAGATCAACTATATTCACGGCGACGCCGTGCTGCCGATATTTGTCGCGCGGCATGCGCGCGAAAACGGCCTGGCTACGGCGATGACGATCGAATTGCTCGATCTTGCTTTTCAGCACTTGCGGCTTCACCGGGTCACAACGCTTTATCGCGATGACCATGAAACCACAGCCCTGCTCACCCGGAATCTGGGATTTCAGGAGGAGGGCCGGGTACGCGAGGGCTGGTATGCGAACGGGCGGCATTACGACGTGGTTCAGGTCGGCATATTGAACAGCGAATGGAGTGCCAAACGCGTGGGCGCGCGTGCGGAGTTCAATCAGAAAAACAAGGTCAGGATCAAACTGGAGGCAATACCGACGTGACGAAGGGCAGGGCATGAGCGACGTGCAGCAAACGCGGTTCAAGAGCCGGCTTTCGGCCATCTTGTTTGCGGATATGGTCGGCTACAGCCGGATGATGGCTGAGGATGAAATGGCCACGACCATGGCTGTGAAGTCCTGTGTCGAAATGTTTTCGGCACTCGCAGGCGATTTCTCCGGCAAGGTTATCGGGACCAATGGCGACGGTGTTTTTCTCGTCTTCGACAGCGCCGTCGATGCGGTCTCTTTCGCCGTCGAAATCCAGAACCGCATCCGCGAGCAGAACCAGGGCGTCAGCGAGAACAAGCAAACACTCTTCCGCATCGGCATCAATCTCGGCGAAATCATCATCGACGAACTCGATCTGCACGGCGACAGCATCAATATCGCCTCGCGTATCGAATCCTTCGCACAGCCGGGACGCATCTGCATCTCCGGCACCGTCCATGATCAGGTCAGCAAAAAGCTCTCCTTCGGCTACGAATATCTGGGGGCTCAGGAATTCAAGAATATCAGCGAGCTGGTGGATGTGTTCCAGGTTCATGAAGACCCTGCTGCCGCCACGCTGACCACCGGCATGCGGCGCCCTGCCCGCAGTTCCGAATATGTGCGCCCGGAAGCCAACAAGGAGCAGTCCATCGTCGTGCTGCCCTTCGGTTTTCAGGGCAACGATCCGTCGGAAAGCTGGTTTGCGGACGGGCTGGCCGACGATGTCACCACCAACCTGTCCCGGTTCCACGATTTCTTCGTGATCGCCCGCGGCTCGGCCCATGTCTACAACGACCGCAGCATCGCAGCGCGGGATGTCGCACGCGAGCTCGGCGTGCGTTACGTGGTGGACGGCTCGGTGCGTAAATCCGGGCCGCGCATACGCGTGGCGCTGCAATTGATGGACGCCAAGCGCGACCGGACGATCTGGGGCGAACAGTATAATCGCGAGATTGAGGACATTTTCGATCTGCAGGATGAAATCACGCAGGTCATCGTCTCCGCCACAGCGGTGCAGATTGAGGCCTCGGAGCTCGACCGGGTGCGGCAACAGCCGCCGACAAACCTTGCCGCCTACGGGTTCGTCCTGCAGGGCCAAAGTCATATTTTCCGCTATACGCAGGAAGAGGTTGCCCGCGCCCGCGAGCTTTATGACAAGGCTCTGGAAATCGACGCTGCCTATGCCCGTGCGCTGGCTGCAAAGTCGCGGACGCTGAATATTGACTGGCGCTATGGCTGGACGGATGAGCCGGACAGGGCGCTGGACGATGCCCTGCATCTGGCCCGCCAGGCGGTTGATTTCGACAATGCCGATGCACGCGGCTTCGGTGAGCTTGGTTTTGCGCATCTCTACCGCAAGGAGCATGACGCGGCGCTCAACGCCTATGAGCGGGCGCTGCGGCTTAATCCCAACGATGCGGACCTGATGTCGGATATGGCCGACGCGCTGGCACATAGCGGCCGGTCGGAGGAAGCGGTGGCCATGCTGCACAAGGCCATGCGTCTCAATCCCTTCTACCCGGACCAGTACATCTGGCATCTGGGCGGGGCCTATTTCAATCTGGAGCGCTATGACGATGCGATCCGCACGATCCAGACCATGCAGAACCCGACCGAGGGCCGCCGGCTGCTCGCGGCAAGCTACGGCATGCTCGGACGCACTGCGGAGGCGGAGGCGGAGGCGCGAAAGGTGCTACAGGCCCATCCGAATTTCAGCGTCGATGCCTGGGCGGCCGTGCAGCCGGACAAGTTCGAAGAGGACGTCGCCCGCTTTGTCGACGGGCTGAAAAAAGCCGGCCTTTAGGAAAAGACCGGCTCGTTATCGCGAAAAATTTCCGTTTGATCAGTCGCCGGCGTCGCCACGAGCACCGCTGATGCGCGCGCCGGAAACCCTGGCGCCGGACACGCGCGCGCCTGATACACGGGCACCGGAAACGCGCGCGCCTGAGACCCTCGCTCCGGATACGCGGGCACCGGAAACGGCCGCACCGCCTTCGCCGATCGTGCTCAGCAGCAGGTCGGCAAAGCTTCCCGAATCAATATCGAGACGCATTGTGTCGTCGCCACGGTCATAGGACCAGGCCCTCAGATCGTCGTAGAAATTCTTGTCGTCATTGTCGGGGCCCGGGACCTTTATCTCGCTCGGATGTTTGCCCTCGCCATGGACCAGGAAGAGGACCGGCACGCCGACTTCGAAATAGGCGCCTTCGTAGCTGAAACCGTAGATTCTGGCGAAACGGGCAAGTTTCTTGCCCGACCCGGCGATAGCATCAGCCATCTCTTCCCGCATCAACTGTTGCTGAATGCCTGACGAAGACCCCTTGGCTGTAGCCTTGGATGGGCTGTGCGCCTTGTTTCCGCGCGGCGCGACAATGTTGATGTCCTCAACCTCACGGCCGAACAGAACTATGTTGGACGCGCTGAGCAATGTTTCAGGCATTTGACCTCCCCTGTCGCCAATTTTGCTGGACTATTACCGGCTTTCTACTGGGCCTAGTCACGTATCTTTACAGTATTGTTAAACCAGCAAAGGAATTCAGTCTATAGGCATCATGGTGCGCACCGAGTTGGCGTGACTGTCCTTTTGCAAGGGCTGGAGCTGCGGTCCGACCCGGACATGGCCAATGTCGCGCATGTCAAAATTGCCCTTGATCAGCGCTCGGTAGCGGCCGCCGGTGTGGTCTTCATCCACAGACTGGAAGGCCCTGGCCACATCAACAAAATTCAGATCGTTCCGGTCGAGGCGCTGCCAGGTGTCGGCCAGATAGGTGCCGAGAATATCGCGCGCATCAATGAGAGCCATCTTGAAGCTGTCCGGATCGCGGGCGAAGGCTTCGTCAAACAGCGCCTGCATGACCGGTGCGTAATCCGGTGTCGCCAGCAGCTGGTCTGACATGTCCTCCATCTGCGCATCGATGGCGCCATAGTCGAGCAGGCATTCGTGAAACAGGTCGACAAAAATGTCGAAAAAAGCACCGGTCAGCGGCTGGGACAGCTTGTGTTCCTTGATCCAGCCGCGCTCGAACTCCGACAGGCGCACGTCGTTCGCCGCAATACGGATCTGCGAGTTGTCCGACAGCTCGGCCATACGGGTGATGGTGTTGAGCCGGTAGAGATTGCCGCTGGTGTTGTTGAGCAACCGATCGACAAGGCTGTTGAAATGCAGTGACGACACGAGGGCAACGAGATCGGCGGCGCTTTCGTGGAAACCGTAATATTCGCCGGTTGCGCCGTTCGGGTCCGGAACGCCGATCTCCGAATAGATAAAGGCGTGGCCGACCTCGTGGGCGATCACGTCGAAATTCAGGCTGAAGGGCTTGTAGCGCCCGTGCTTGCGGTCACCGCCCATCTCCAGGAAACCATATCCCGAATAGGCGTTTTCCAGCGTCGGCAGGATCGTCAGTTCAAGGCGCTCATAATGGCGGGCGCTGTGCCAGGGAATGGGCCTGTCGAAATAGCCTTCCCAGATATCCATGACAAATCGCACGGTGCCAAAAAGATGTGCGGCCTCGAATTGCGGGGTCCCCGGCTCAAGATAGTCAAAATGACCATCTTCGTCGGGCTCAGCCAACGGATGCACTTCGCCTTTCCAGGGCGGCATGAGAACATCCGACGCCTCGCCCGGGTTCGGATTGATACCGTAGGGCGAAGGCTTTCCGACCGGGAAGATGGTGTACATGCGCTCATCGGCCGGTCCCGGCTCAAGCGAACCGGCGGGCGAGGAAACATAAACCGTTTCCGGCTCTTCAAAATCATCCAGGAAACGCGGCTGAGGAAACAGCCTGAATCGCGTGCCTTCCATGTCCGATCACCTCACCCCTCGACCGAAGCGCGTCATTCTTCTGTGCCCGTCGATCTGTATAGACTGTCTTCGGGAACAAGGCGATAGGCGCCGGATGGGGACGCCGTGACGCGCTTTTGGGCTCGCCGCCAATCCGCAACACCGCGGCGCCACATCTCCGTTTGTTCGAAATGAAACGACGGATGCTCGCCCGGCCAGTTCTCCTGCCGGGATATGTGGTCGAGCAGCATCAGCGCATCGAGGTTCTTGCGATCGACATAGTTGTCGCGCAGCCAGTCGGCGACGGCTGTCAGCTCGGCGTCACCGTTTCCACGCAGCGCCGCCAATAGGGCAGTCCACGTCCTTTCCTTGAAATGGATGCATTTTGCCAATGATGCGGCCTGATCGCTCACCTGTGCCGACACGACGCCTTCAGAAACAGCCTTTTCCAAAGTTGCCCGGATATTGACCATGGCAAGGCTGAGCGGCGCAAAGCCGGTTTCGGCCGGTCCGTGCTGAAGGGCGACCTCATCATCGTCTTCCAAAGCGCCATCGCGGTAGGCGTCGTAAACCGCGCCGATGCCGACCATGCCGAAGACATCAAGTTCGGCAGCCCGGAGCGCGCCCATGCTGGATGCACCGAATACCGGCACGCCCTGGTCGATCGCCCACAGCACTTCCTTGTGCCAGACTGACGGGACGCCATCAAAAACACCATCGATCAGGCCGATTGCATCCGCGCCGTCCTCCACAGCCAGATAGAGATCGCCTTGTTTTGCAGGCGGCCGAAAATCAAACCCCGGATACTCATAGGATAGCGTGCCCGCCAGGGAGGGTCCGGCAAATAACACAATCATGTGACCACCTCCCCGTTTGTCAGACCCTGAAAAGCGCGGCTGCCGGGCAGATAGGTTGAATCATCATGCGGCGCCTCAAGGCCCGGAACAATGATGCGAACAACGGGGATCTGCGTGTCGTCGCGGCTCAGATCCACCGCCGCGACCTCTTCGATACCGGCCTTGCGAAGCGCGCCAAGCAAGGTGGCGAGATCGTCAGAGAGCGTCGGGTTCACAACACTGGGCAATGCGGAAAAGGGCCGCTTGAATGCGCTCGCTTCGAGCAATTCGATGACGGCTTCGTTCTTTTCGGCGCGGCCCGACAGGTCATATTCAGACATCATCAGATCGTCGCGCGATCCGCTGATATAGTTGAGGCGGGTCTGTGCGGCTTCCGTCAGGGCCCGGCGCAGCGCGATCCGCCTGTCGAGATGGGTGCCGGAACCAAGACCGACATGCCCGCCATGATGTCCGGGCTCCATCACGGCGCACAAGACGGTGGCGACACCGATATCTGTTGTCACATCCCAAAGGCCGCATTGGAGACCAGCGGAGGCGAACCGTTGCATGATAAGCTGCGCCGGTGCATCGTCGATGCTCTGCTGTTCAAGACCGCGCAGCGCCTTCTCTCCTATCGATGCATGATGCCAGACGGCAAGACCATCGCGCTCGACCACCTCGCAAATACCGTGACAGACGGCTTCCAGCGGATGATTGCCGGATGACAGACCATTTGTGCTTGCCGGAAAACAGCCATGACCCGGCTGGACGGGATGGGTGTAATCGGCATGGACCATCTCGAATGGAACCAGCAGATTCTCTCCGCTTATCAGGTCCTGCGCATCGGCCCACAGCATGCGCAGGGACTCGGAGAACCGGCCATCGACAACCCCCGGAAGCCGATCGACGTCAATGACCCTATGATTGCCGGAAAGTTCGCGCAGGCTGGCAAAACGCATCGGCCGGTCGAAATGCTCGGCATGCCAGATTTCAACCGCCTCCATAAGTGCCGACGCCTTGGCCTGCGCGGCCTGCAGGCCCTTGCCCTGGGATACGGCAACGGAGCGGGCATTCGGGCGGGTTGCCAGGAAGACCGGCACACCAAGCCGGTCAAGACCGGTGACATTTGCAAGACGCGTGATGCCGAAGCGTTCCTTGAGCGGCAATATGCGGGCCAATGTCTCTTCAGCATTGCAGACCCGGTGCCACCCCTCGCTCAACCGTTTGGCGCCACTGTCCTGCGTATGCAAATCCATCAATCATGTCCAATGCGCGTAACCCATAGAATAGACCTGGTTTTACTTCGCTTTGCGCGATTGATCCATCGATTTGCCAGTTTTGCCGGTCAGCCGACTTTTTGGCGGAACAGGCGGCGCGTTGAAATCACAGCTTGTTTCCGCCGCCATTGCTGTTGCACAGTGACCGTTGGATACAGCACACACGCGACGACTGGAGCTGGCAATGGTGGAATTTTTCGATCGGCTGTTTGATGCGGCTCCGTTGCTGGCTTTGTTTATCACCGTATCGCTCGGATACATGGTCGGCAAACTGACCATCGGTCAGTTCGTGCTTGGCGGCGTTGCCGGCTCATTGCTGGTCGGCGTCCTTATCGGACAGTTTGGCATAGAGCTCGATACGGGAATGAAATCGGTTTTTTTTGCACTGTTCATCTATGCGGTTGGCTATCAGGGCGGGCCGCAATTCTTTCGTTCGCTCAACAGGCGCTCGCTGAACCAGCTCGTATCCGCATTTGTCATGTGCCTGGTCGGCCTGATCTGCGTGCTGATCAGCGCCTGGGCGTTCAACCTCGATCGCGGCACGGCGGCGGGTCTGGCGGCGGGCGGCCTCACCCAATCCGCCATTATCGGCACCGCCGGAGACGCCATCGCCAAGCTGGCGGGCGTGACAGCGGACCAGATCAAGGTAATGCAGACCAATGTCGCCGTCGGCTATGCCGTCTGCTACATCTTCGGCAATCTCGGACCGATCATCATTGTCACATGGTTCCTGCCGATGGTGATGAAATGGGACATCCGCCAGGAGGCCGTCAAGCTTGCCAAAGAGATGTCCGGTGGAACGCCGCAACTCGAGCCCGGCCAGTTCAACGCTATCCGAAAGGTAACGACACGCCTTTACAACGTGACCGAGGGCAGCAATGCGGCCGGAAAATCCGCGATTGCAATCGATAGGGATCTCTCGGACGCGGCAGTAGAGGCCGTTCTTCGCAACGGCCAAAACCTTGCCGTCAGTGACGACACCGTCGTTCAGCCAGGCGACAGGGTCGCCGTTACGGGTGTTGTCGACGTTCTGGTGGATAAAGCCCCCTATTTCGGGCCTGAAGCTGCTGCCCCCGATCATTTCCAACTGGTCGAAGAGCACCGCGAAATTATCGTCACCCGCCCCCGGTTCATCGGCAAAACCATCGGCGCGATGCGCGAGGAACTGGGCGTCGAGACACGTCACGGTGTCTATCTGGTTGCCGCCAAGCGCATGGGCCGGGATCTGCCCAATCTTGACGGGCTTGAGCTGCACAAGGGCGACGAGCTGCTCTTTATCGGTGCGCCGAGAGATCTCGACCGTGTCGAAGGGCTGCTCGGCTACAAGATTACTGCGGCCGCAGTCACCGATTTTGTCTTCTTTGGCCTCGGCATGGCGATCGGCATTCTGCTTGGTCTGATCCAATTCAAGATCGCCGGCATTCCGGTGACAATCGGAACAGGCGGCGGATGCCTTCTCTCAGGGCTCCTTTTCGGCTGGTTGCGCAGCACCCATCCGCAATTCGCCGCGCTGCCGACAGGGGCATCAAACTTCCTGCGTGATTTCGGACTGGCTGTCTTTGTCGCCATTGTCGGCATTTCCGCCGGACCGCAGGCGGTCACGACCATGCAGCAATATGGCGTCACGCTGTTCTTCCTCGGTGTGGGCGTTACCATCATTCCGCAAATTGTGGTCTTTTTCTTCTCCTACTACGTGCTGCGCATCCAGAACCCGATCGAGGCGCTGGCATGTGTCGTCGGCGGACGCAGCGCCAATCCCGGCTTTGCGGCACTGCTTGCGAAAGCCGGCAATGCAACGCCGGTCGTCTCTTTCACGGTCACCTATGCGGTCGCCAATGTCTTTTTGACGATCTGGGGACCGCTGATTGTCGGCATCATCACCAAAAACGCCTCGCCCTAAAGGGAGCATCTTATGCAGGACGAAGATTTCAGCGCCTTTGCCGAACTCAGCCCCTTCGAGCTCAAGGACAAGCTGATTGCCGTTGCAAAAACGGAATCCCAGCGGGTCATGCTCAATGCCGGACGCGGCAACCCGAATTTTCTGGCGACCCAGCCGCGCCACGCCTTTCTGCGTCTCGGCGAGTTTGCCCTGCAGGAGGCCGAACGGTCCTACTCCTATCTCAATAGCGGCTTTGGCGGGCTGCCCGAGAAAGAAGGCATGGTGGAGCGCTTCGAATCCTATGCTTCCCGTTTCAGCGGCGACCAGGGCATCAGCTTCCTGCGCGCCGGTATTTCTTTTGTCCGCGACCAGCTTGAGATGGAGCGGGAAGATTTTCTCTTTGAGATGGTCAGCGCGTTCCTTGGCTGCAACTACCCCGTTCCACCCCGCATGCTGACGCATTCGGAGGAAATCGTTCACGCCTATATCGCCAAGGAGATGTTCGGGCCGAAGCCGGCAAGCGGCCCGTTCTCGCTCTTTGCGACCGAGGGCGGCACGGCCGCCATGACCTATATCTTCCAGACACTGAAGAATAACGGATTGATTGCCGCTGGCGACAAGATTGCACTCGGTACGCCGATTTTCTCGCCTTACCTGGAAATACCGCCACTGCCGGATTACGCACTCGAAATCATCGATGTGCGCATGGACGAAAACAATGAGTGGCAGTTTCCCGACGACGAGATCGCCCGGCTTGAAGACCCGGATGTCAAGGTCTTCTGCCTCGTCAATCCGAGCAATCCGCCATCCTACAAACTCTCCGATGCCAGTCTTGAGAAGCTGGCGGACCTCATCAACACAAAACGCAAAGACCTGATCGTCGTCACCGACGATGTCTACGGCACCTTCGCCGACGATTTCGTATCGCTCTTTGCCATGTGCCCGTACAACACGCTGTGCGTTTATTCCTTCTCCAAATATTTCGGCGCGACCGGCTGGCGGCTCGGTGTCATCGGCCTGCATGAGGACAACGCCATCGATGCCGCCCTCGCCGGTCTCGACAAAAAGGAAAAGGACCTTTTGGACGAGCGGTATTCCTCGCTGACGACCGATGTTGCCGGTCTGCGCTTTATCGACCGTCTGGTTGCCGACAGCCGCGCCGTGGCGCTCAATCACACCGCAGGCCTTTCGACGCCGCAGCAATTGCAGATGACGCTTTTTGCGCTGCACGGGCTGATGGATCTGCACGAGACCTACAAGTCGGCCGCCAAACATCTCATCCGACACCGCTACCGGACCCTTTGTCAGAATATCGGCCTCGACCCGAAAACCGGGTCGAACGATGTGAATTACTATTATCTGATCGACCTGCAGCAGTTGGGAGAAGAACTCTACGGCGCCGAATTCGCCAAATGGTTCGCGCAAGACCAGCGAGGCACGGATTTCCTCTTCCGGCTGGCGCGAGAGACCGGTGTCGTCCTGTTGCCCGGCAAGGGCTTCGAGGTGATTGACGCCTCAGCCCGTGTCTCTCTCGCCAATCTGACCGAAGCCGAATATGCCGAAATCGGCACGTTCACCCGCCGTGTACTCGACGAACTGCACACGGATTTCGAGAAGGAGAAGGGCTAGGGCAGGTCCGGTGTGCGGGTGGCTTTCGGGATCGATGGAACGAACCCGGCTGTGCGGACGAAGCGGACATCCGCCCGTCGCGCGCAGATGCTTGGTACGATTACTACACAGGAAGACCCGCCAAGGTTCGGCCCTCGTCGGTTTTCAATGAGAAATCGGCTCCTGCGAATTCGTCCGCATCGGGGCCGCAAAGGAATCCGATGGCCTGTGCAACCCATTCCGGAGGGATATGGACGGAGGGATCCAGTTGGCTGACAGGGTTCATGCCCGATGCTTTGATTGCAGACTGCATGTCCGTTGCGACGGTGCCGGGGCTCAGGCCAACAACACGGATGCCGGCGTCGGCGTATTCCTCATGTGCAACGCCCGTCAGGCGCAATACGGCGGCCTTGCTGGCACAGTAGTGCGACCATCCCTCGAGAGATGAGTTTGCCGCTCCGGACGAGAGGTTGATGATTGTCCCACCTTCCTGTTGCAGCATCACCGGGATCGCATAGCGCAGGCCGTGGTAGACACCCTTGATATTGACGTCGATGAGGTTGCCCCATGTCTCTGGGTCGCTGTCGGCGATGCGTGTGATCGGATCAATCAGGCCCGCATTGTTCACGAGGATATCCAAACACCCGAATGTCTGTGTCGTGTGCTGGATCAGCGCGGACACGGCCGCGTGGTCGCTGACATCACAGGCAAATGCGCTGGCTTGCCCGCCGCCCGTTCGGATGTCGTCCGCAATGGCGGAAATCGCCCCGCCTGATCTTGCGGCAAGGACAACCTTCACGCCGTGTCTGGCCAGATAGCGGGCAGCAGCTTCACCGATGCCCCGGCTTGCACCTGTGACAATCGCGGTCTTTCCCTTGAGGTGTTTCAACGTGTTTCCTTTCCGTTGGGCTAAGCAGCAATGGCTGCAAGTTCAGCTGCTGCCTTGGCGAATCGAGCGACAGCTGTTTCTTCATCGGCCGTGGTCGCCTCAACAGACACCACCTCGACCCCATCAATTGGAATGAGTATCCTTTAATTACTGCAGAAAATGCGAAAAACAGTTGATGAATCCTCATTGTCGTGCGCTTTGTACACGAATGGAAATCGCCTCTTTAAAAACAGTCCTGCTTGTTCAATCCCAGGGAAGTATAGCAGCTGCGGCCCGCGCACTCGACCTCGATCCATCATCTGTTTCCCGGATTGTCGCCACAGTCGAAGCGGATCTGGGCGTGCGACTTTTCCAGCGCACCACCCGCCGCCTGACGGTAACGGAAGAAGGGCAGGTCTTCCTGACACGGCTTGCCCCTATGCTGGAAGAAATCGAAGCAGCGCAAGAAGATGCAAGGGGCTTAAGGAGTAAGCCGACAGGCCTGTTACGCCTGACCGCATCGGTCGCCTTTGCACATCACATGATCCTGCCGCTCTTGCCAGCGTTTCAGGAGCTCTATCCTGATATCTCCATCGACCTGCAAAGCAGTGATGCCAATCTGGATTTGGTGGAACATGGAATTGACCTTGCCATCCGCCTCGCTCCTGCCCCAACGGGTGATCTTGTTTCGACCCGACTGATGAAAACCCGTTACCATGTGGTGGCCAGCCCGAACTACCTTGACGGTCGTGCCGGCATCACAAAACCCACCGATCTTGAGCAGCTCAACTGCATCAGATTTGCCTTGCCGGGCCTGCGGGACCGCTGGATGTTTCAGAGCGGAGCAAGCGCACCGTTTGAGGTACCCGTTCGTGGCGATCTCAGAATCTCGAATGCGCTCGCCCTGCGTCGTGCAGCATGCATGGGTTTGGGCGTTGCGATGCTGGCGGACTGGCTGATCCAGGATGACCTGCGCGACGGGCGGCTGGTTGCCCTATTCCCGGACTTTCGATGTGCCGCGACCGAGTTCGAGACGGCTGCCTGGGCGCTATATCCAAACCGGGCTTACCTTCCGCAAAAGGTCCGCGTCATGATCGATTTTCTACGCTCGAACATGCGGACCGCAGTCGGCTGAACGCGCGCCCCCCGGCCTCAGTCTCGCCCCCCGAGGAAGAAGACGTCGATATAGACCTTGCCGGCTCCGACAAAAGGAAAGGCCTTGCGTGCGGTTGAGCGCAGTCTTGATGTGACGCCCGATTATATGTTCGCTCTGAACGCCCGGGCACGTTTTTATACCTTCGCAGGTCGCCTTGCAGGGGCGCGCGACTTGTTTGAGCGAGTGATCCCGGTTCTTTCGCAAAACCGGATCATTCATCGCGTTCTTGTTCACAAATCGACGTGTCAATTCGCGTCAAATGATATGGCCGACGCCCCAGACACCGCACGAAAATCACTGGATTGTGCACCGAATGCTCCGCATTCCCTGGCAATTGCAGCAGCATCCGCCAGCGTGCAGGGGGAAGCGAATCTGGCCAGCAGGTTCATGGAGACGCTTCTGGACACCAAACCACATCCGACATTGCCCAAAATTCGCCCGCTCGGGTTCGCAGATCAGCACATTGAAGAGGTTTATCGCTCTGCCCTGACCGCGGCTGGTTTGCCCTTGGATTGAGTTGAATGAACGAACCCGGAGATCGATGCAGGGATGCAACCGCTATTCATGCTTCGTGAGGTGCCAGACCTGTTCGACCGGGTAGCTCTTGGCCCAATCTGCCGGAATAGCCGCGCGGGTGCCCATCTCGCCTTCGGGGGCATAAAGCTCCTGATACTTCGTGACGGCAAAGCCGATGTCGGTGAAAAGGTCCATCCAGGACGACATTGTCAGGTTGAAGCACACACCGGTTGGTTCGAATTCGACCTCAGTCCAGTCCGCCCCCCACATCTCGCGATAGGGCCGATGCAGCGTCCGTTCGGCGGGCGAGCCGTCAAGCGGTGAGCAGATCAGCGACAGCGGATGGTTTCCCAGGAAAACCAACCGTCCGTTCGGGCGAAGCAATCGCCATGCCTCCCGCAGCCACTTGTCCGGTGCGCACCAGATCGATGCACCGTATTCCGAGATTGCGAAGTCGAACGAGGCATCCGGCAAGCCCGTCTCTTCGGCGTTTCCCTCGATGAAGGTGATATCCGCGCTGTGTTCTTCGGCGTTGTGACGAGCGGTGGCCAATTGTTCGGCTGATACATCGATTGCGGTGACCCGCGCGCCACGCCGGTTCATCCAGCCCGACACATATCCCGTCCCACATCCGAGTTCGATGGCATCCACACCCGTCATGTCTGCGGGAAGCAGGCGCAAGCTCGCTTCGGAGTTCCCCCATGTGCCCCATTCCGGGGTCTCAAGGCTCCAACGACTTTTGGCAAAGTCAACCCAATTGGCCGCGTCGGCATTCCAGATGTCCTTGTTAATCGAAAGGTAGTCGCGTGTCATTGGTGCCTCCCCGGTCGTTCGCATGGATTGTCTTACCACACAGCCGGTCTGAAATGCATCGCCGGGTGGCGTTCGCCTTCACGAGCAGTCATTGGCGGCCGCTATGAGGGTGGTCTTCCAACTGAATGCGTAATGCCCGGCGGAACAGGCGCCGGGCAAAGCGTTTCGCGATTGGCTTGTTCTATTTGATGGCAATGATGTCGAAGTTGCTGACGTTGGGGATTACGCCATCGTCCCAGCCGCCCACGATCAGTTCTGCCGACTTGTCCTTCAGCAGGCCGGCAACCTCCCCGGCAAAATGTGCCTCGCGGCCGGAGTTGTCGGCGAAGATGTCAAAGATCGCAAAGTTGTTCTCGTCGATCTGCAACGCAACCCAAAACAGCGTCTTGGGTTCGGTATCGGCAACGATTGAGGCTGCAGCCGTCAGCAGGGCCCGCAAGTTGTCGCTTTGGCCGGGCGCAGCCTCGAGACTGATGTAAGTGGCCGTCGTGGCCGTATAGAGCTCGACCGGCGCCTTCATAGAAAGCACATTGGAGTTGCTGATGTTGGCGACAACGCCGGCGGTCCAACCGCCCGAGACAAGTGCGTCGGCATTTTCATTCAATGCGCCCGCGACCGCCCCGGAAAAATGGGCGTCGCGCGCCGCGTCATCGACAAAGATGTCGAAGATTGCGAGCGTGTCTTCGGCTTGCAGGGCGAACCAGAGCTTGGTTCCCGGCTCAGTCTCTTTGACCAGTGGCGCAGCGCCGGCCAGAAACTCGGCAAAGGCCTGGGTCTGGCCCTTGGCGGCAGGCATCGCGATGTAGCTGGCTGTGTGGTTGGTCACGTCGTTATCCAATGCGCTTGCAGTTGTGGTTGCGGTGATAAGGACCAGCGCGGAAAGCATCTGTGCGAATTGAGATTTCATGGTCGTCTCCTTGGTTTGGCTTCGATGCGTTCCTTCTCCCACGTCGATACCGCTCACCTCCAATCCCGAGATTCTATCTTTCGATAGACATTGACTATCGAAGGAGAAATCTTAAAACTCCTGTCGCGAGAGGAACCGCCCATGGAGATGAACCAGGTCCGATACTTTCTGGCTGTCTGCGAGCACCGCAATTTCACCCATGCTGCCAGTGCATCGAACGTGTCGCAGCCCTCGCTAACGACGGCCATCAAAAAACTTGAAGAAGAGATGGGCGGCGCCCTGTTTATTCGCGACCGCGCCGGATGTCGTTTGACACCGCTCGGCAAACTGGTGCAGCCCAGGCTTGAAAGGATTCAGACAGAATCGGCGGAAGCCAAGGCTGAGGCCGTTCGGCACGTCCGACTGGATCGTGTGCCCATCAGCATCGGACTTGGGGAGACAATCGGGAACAACAGGATATCGGCTGCTATTGAGCGATTCCGCAAGCGTATGCCGGAAGCGGAGATCGAGCTGATCGTTGGATCGCCAGAAAGCCTGCTGGCAGGCCTGCGCGACGGCGAACATGACATCGTGGTTACATCAGCACAGGTCAATCCCGAGCTGTATAAAATAGACCCTCTCTATAGTGAGGATTATCGTGTCGTCGTCGCAAAAGGTCATCCGATGAGTGGCCTGGGCAGCGTGACACTGGAGGTTCTTGCCCAAACCGATCTGCTGGATCGCCCAAATTGCGAGATGCGCGACACGCTCCACGGCACCTGCGCAGATCATGGCCATCTCCTCTATGCCGCCTACCGGTCGAATCGCGTGGAATGGTTGCTGGAATTGGCCCGAAAAGGAGCCGGGGCGGTGATACTGCCAGCGACGGCCATTCCAATCGATCCGGCCCTGGCGACTTTGGCGATTTCAGACATGGAAATCGGACGCAACGTCAGTGCCATAAGATTTCGGCATCAGGCCGCCCGGCCGGAGGCGGCTGAACTTTTGCGCGAGATTTCCAAGGGATAGTGCGTCGTGCTTTGCCCGAAAAAGATGACATTCGCGACGTACGCGGTATCAAACACTTTGGGCTCTATGCCGCCATTCACCCTCAGACCCGTGTGCGGTTTGTCCTTGCGGCCAGAGCCGTGTTGGATATCAATATCCGTATGAATGATGTGAACCTGTCCCCGGAAGAGCTGAGCGAACTCATTGGCCTGGCCTATGATTCCGCTTTTGAACCGCGGCCCTGGCAGTCTTTGCTGGATCGATTGACCGCGCTGTTTCCGGGCATCGGCGCGAATGTCTATGGTTATGACGAGAACGGCCCTCTACCGGAATACTCCTATTCGGGGGGGCGCGAATTCTATCGTGATCCGACACAGGTTGACCTGATGGAGCTGGGGCTCAATGTCCCGGATTATCTCAATCTGGCCACACCGGCCTCGATGGCCGTGGCCGAAGGAATACGGCATATGCAAAACGGTTTCGTCGCGCGCACCAAGGTGTTTTTCGACGAGGCGATGTGGGTGCAGACACCGATCTACAAGGAACTGCTGGAACCGGGCGGCTTCAAACATACGTTGCAGATGAAGATCGAGCATCTGGGCGACAAGGGTGTCATGATCGGTTTTGCACTGCCGGCGGATCCGGAGCGGGAGGCCGAAATCCACGACCCGCTCTTCAACCTGCTCAAGCTCCTTTCACCTCATGTGCTGCGAGCAACCAAGCTGGCACGGGCGATTGCGCTGTCGAAACGGACCAATGAGGTTTTTGCCGGCTTTATTGACGGGATTGTGCTGCCCCTTCTTATCACCGATGGGGCCGGGAAATACCTGTTCGGCAATGCCGCCGGCCGGCGGATGATCGACCGCAATGCGCCCTTCAAGGTCGGTGCCAGCGGCATCCTGACCTTGTCCGATCCGATGGACACCAGGGCACTCCACAACAAGCTGAAGCAGCTTGAGGCGCATCAGGCCCCGGGGGGCATGCGGCTGGAATCGGAGCCGGATCCGCTGTCGCTCATCATTACCCCTTTCCGCCCGGCTTTGCGCGAGGCCAGCGCGATTGATCGCCACCTGCTCGCGGAAGAGCGCCTTTACGCAATCGTGGTCGGCCAAACTTCGAATGACACCATTTCCAGTGCATTGCTGGAGGATGTGTTAGACCTGACGGCGCGCGAGGCCCAAGTTTGTAAAGAGCTTCTGATGGGCCGCAAGGTGCCTGAAATCGCCGAAAGCTCTGGGCGCTCGCCGAAGACAATTCGCAATCAGATCCAGACCATCTACGACAAGACAGGCGTGGCATCGAACACCAGCCTGTTGGACGCGCTTTTGGTGTTTCGGACCATCGGCACCTTGTTTGACGGCGAAGACGCGGATCGCGTCAAGGCCGCGCAGCGTACCCAAAAATAAATCAGCTCTCTTAGGTAAATTTGCTCATGTGAGCGGCGCGCAGAGCCGTCACACATGACCATGCTGTGGGGTCAGTCTTCTTTCACAGAGAAGTGCCTGCGGAAAAACGCAAGTCGCAGGAGATGAACCTGTTTCCCGCGACCGTTTGAAAATGAAAAATTGAGGGCAGAATCCATGCCAAAAAATGTGATCAAAGCCGACGAAATCGATTGCCATGAGCCCGAGCCGGTGCTCTCCGGCTTTCGATCGCTCCACACGCTTGCCGCATCCAGGGGCGACGGACTTCACCCCAAACTGTTGGCGCTCGCGGAGCGCACTGCCAACGGGGCCCTCGGGCACCCGACGAGGCAGCTGGGGTGCGATCTTTCCGGCACCTTTCTTGACCCGGATCGGTTCGCAGCCGACACGGCCAGTAAGACAGGCGCGGCGACCATGCGACATGACCTCGTACGCGGCGAGAAGGATTAGACGATCATCGCAGGATAGGAGAAAAAGGATGTTCACACGGATCATCACATGGAATGGAAGCGATTCCGACGCGGTACGGCCAAACATTGAAGCAAAGCGCGAACAGATCATGTCCGTTCCCGGCATAGTTTCGTGCCATGTTGCCTGGAACGAGGATGGATCAGGAGTTACCGTCGCAGTCTACGAGTCCGAGGCCGCGGCGAGCGCCTCAGCGGCGCAAATCCAGGCGATCTGGAGCGATCTCGGTTCCCTGTTCACCGCGCCGCCCGAAACGGTGACCTATTCCGAATCGATAGAGATGCGCTGACGGTGCCAGGCCGGATACCGTCCTCTCACGTCTCGTGAGTCCGATAGATACCATGCAGGAGCGCATGCCAACGCGCGCCTCTTGCAAGGGATCAGGGAGACGGATGCCTGGTGTGTTTCAAAATCCAGCTGGCTTTCGCAGGAGACAGTGTTCCAATGGCCTTCGCTATATGGATATCAGCTTGGTTGGTTTTCATTTTCAAGCTTGCCATCATTGCCACAGCTTCATTGGCTTTCCTGGCCACG
The DNA here is from genome assembly GCF_027944115.1 of Hoeflea prorocentri. Lineage (NCBI taxonomy): Bacteria > Pseudomonadati > Pseudomonadota > Alphaproteobacteria > Hyphomicrobiales > Rhizobiaceae > Hoeflea > Hoeflea prorocentri. The sequence continues at coordinate 4,031,904 of NZ_JAPJZI010000001.1, forward strand.
CTGCCTGCCCTCTTCGGCGCCGCAGCCAAGGCGTTGAGGATGCACCCAGCGCCGGGTCCAACCGCGCCGACCAGCAAGGTCCGGCATTTGCCAAGCGCAGATTCGAAGAAGGAATGAAGCATGTCTCATGCCGATCATGACTGGATCGTGTTTCACCGCGTCCGGTTTGCCGAACCGGTTGACGGGCTTGGCAATCCTTTCCCCGGGCCGAAGAGTGCGGCGGCCTGGCGGTTCTATCCCGCCTCGCAGCTGTCTGAAGACAATATGCGGAACTTCAACAACGATGAGTGGGGCGGCTTCGGCATCTATCCGAACCGGGAGGCGGCCCAGGCGGTGTTTGACGTACCCGAGGCGCATCTTTCATTCCTGGCCGACCCGGTCGAAGCCTATCATGCCCTCATTGCACCCTATGCTCATCATGGCGAGGTCAACTGGCGCGGCGAAACCCTGGCGAACGATACGTTTGCAGTCGCAAAGGAAGACCCGGGAGGTCCGCTTGTCGTATTCACCTCTGCCGGGTTTGAAGGCCGCGGGCCGGAGGATGCGGAACGGATCGTGGCGTTCCTGCACGGGGTCTATGCCGTGCAAGACTACTATGCAGGACTGCCGGGCAACATTCGCCAGGCGGTCTATAGCGGCGTGGGCGTCGATGGCGGCGACGGGATCACCGTGTCGCTTTGGCAAAACGATGCCGCAATGATGCAAGCTGCCTACAAGCCCGGCGAGCATCGCGGCCAGATGGATAACCACAAAAAGACAAGCCGTATGGACCGAAGCTCTTTCACGCGCGCGCGCATCATCGCCAGCAAGGGTTCCTGGAAGGGATGCAACCCTGTCTCGGAAATCGAAAGAGTGGCTGTTTAGTCGCAGCGACGGTCAAAGATCCATGTCACCCGTATGCTGTTTTGCAGATACGGCCCGATCCGGCGAAATCGCCCCGGTCTATCCGGCAGGCGAATGCAGAAGCGGTTTTTTTGATCGTTGAGGGCACTCGAGGAACTTCCTGCTGCGCGGGAGAGCCCTTGGGTCAAGGGTCCCGCCGGCAACGTGCATCGCATGCAGCGCCTATAGCCGAACCATCAGCTTGCCGGAGTTCTGCCCCGCATAGAGCCGTGCAATTGCGCCTGGAGCCTGTTCGATCCCGTCCAGAAACTCCTCGCGATAATTGAGCTGACCTTCTTGCACCCATTGTCCCAGATCGGCCCGCGCGCGCTCATAGCCATCAACCCAGTCGAAGACCAGAATGCCCTGCACGGTGGCGCGTTTGGTGAGGATATGGCGTTCCATCCGCTCGCCCTGAGGCCACGGGTCCCAACTCGCAGTCGCTGCCGTACCGCAGACCACCACACGGGCCTTGACGTTAAGCTGCCGGTAGACCGTGTCTGAGATCGCTCCGCCTGTATTGTCAAAATAGACGTCGATCCCCTCCGGGCTGGCCTCTGCCAGCGCCGCGCCCAGGTCGCCCTCGCGGTAAGACACCGCGGCGTCATAGCCAAACTCGTCACGGCATTGCGCCCGCTTTTCTTCACTGGAGGTGATGGCGACCGTGCGACACCCCTTGATCCTGGCGATCTGACCGACGGCGCTGCCCACGGCCCCGGCAGCCGTTGAGACGACAACGGTTTCACCTTGCTTTGGGCGTCCCGCCTCCAGCAGTCCGAAATAAGCGGTAATCCCGTTCAACCCGAGAATGCCCAGTGACAGGGACGCCGGTCCGGATGCGTGATCATGCGTGAACCAGATATTATCCTTATGCGCAACGGCATAGTCCTGCCAGCCGAACATCCCGCATACCAGCGTGCCTTCCGGGTAATTCGCGTTCCTTGAGGCGACAACCTCCCCAACGGCAATCGAGCGCATTACGCTGTTAAGCGGCACCGGCTCGGAATAGTTCGCTACCGCGCTCACCCAGCCCCTCATGGCCGGGTCGATGCTCAGGAACCGGTTTTTGACCAATACCTCGCCATCACCCGGCTCAGGGATATCGCCATCCCTCAACGAAAAATGCCCGGCTTGCGGGATGGCCTCAGGTCTGGAGGTCAGGATAACTTGCCGGTTTGTTTTTGCCATGGAATCGTCCCGCTCACTGTCGCTCGACCGATGCTATCTTCGGCGAAAACCGACCGCAAGGGAGGTCCCGGCAGCTTTGAGGACTGCCATTGTGGTTATTGGATCGAAGCCGGTATCGGCTATGCGGACTTTGTGGTCCTTGGCTCTTGACCGTCTAAGGCCACAAACGGGCCGGAAAGCGGCCACTGGTTGCTATAGAAATCTCTTAAACTCTAGCGGCGAAGACGACAGTGGTTATCAGACCAATGACCACGATAGTGGCTCTGACGGTATCCTCAGAAAGAAATCTAGCCAGAAGCGCTCCACAATATCCGCCAACAGTTGCCGCGATCATCATTATGATCGCTTGCGGCCAGTGGACAATGCCGGCCAATGCGAACGTGGCAACGGATGCAGCAGACAAACAAAATGACATGGCATTCTTCAACCCGTTCATCTGATTGATATCGCGCAGACCGAGTATCGAAAACACAGCCATGAGAACTATGCCCAAACCTCCATTGAAGTAACCACCATAGGTAGAAACCATCAAAACCAACATGTTTCCTGACATACCCTGCGCTTTGAAGTGTCGCTCTGTCCATGTTGCAATCCGCCTGCCAAAAGCAAACAGAAGCGTGGCAAAGCCGAGCAACCAAGGCACAATGAATGAGAAGACAGCTTCCGGCGTGACCAGCAACAAGAGCGAACCTGCGACACCGCCCACCACGGACAGGCCCAACAAAACCGCCAATACATCTCCGCGCATCGTTCGCAGTTCGGAGGTGAAGCCGAGTGCGCCACTCAAATAGCCAGGAAAAACGGCCACCGCGCTGGTTGCGTTCGCCGCGATGGTGGGCACTCCCGCAAAGACCAGCGCCGGGAATGTTAAGAAACTGCCGCCACCAGCAATCGCGTTCAGACCACCTGCGAGAAACGCAGCTACACTGATGAGTAAAGTATCAAACATCACAGACTTCAGGATGCTTCCTGGCTGGCTTTGTGCTTACCTGTCTGTCTTAGGGACATGGATTGGATCAAGGCATGGGTCAGCTTGAGCGCAGCCACGAGATCTTCTTGGGCAACCTGAGCTCTCATGTCGGCCTCAGTCAGTACGTGGCGCAAACGGCTGTCTGCGTCACCAAAACCGGCGATCAACCGCATGGCCGGGATACCGGCAACAGCAAAATTATAATGGTCTGAATTTTTCAACAGCGGCTCATGAACACAGACCGGTATCTCACTTTGCGCAGCACAGCGCTCCGCCTCTTCTTTCAGCTCGGCAAATGCACTGGTCATCGCACCGAAACGGGTGCTGCCGCCAACGCAGTCGAGGTTGAACACCGCACGTATTGCGGCGCGCTTCTCCAGAGAGAGTTTGTCGACATAGGCTTTTGATCCACACAGCCCAAACTCTTCAGCGGAGAAGATCAAAATCCGAACCGTATGCGGAAAGTTGGCCACTGTGCACAGCTCTTTGGCCAGAGCCATGATAACTGCAACGCCGGATGCATTATCCATCGCATTTTCAGATGATTCGTGCCCATCGAGATGGGCACAGACAATGATCTCCTCCGTCGAAAACTCTGGATCAGTCCCCTTTATGGACCAGTCGATTGTTCTGGTTGATGCAGGCGTATGAGCGCTCTTCATATGGAACTGAACATGTTTGCCTGATTGAGCGGCAGAGCGGAGTGCGTCGCCCGTGAAAGCGCTGACCCCAAAACCTGGCACTGTGCCATGGACACTTCCCGATACTCTGCCGGTGGCTGCATCCGGATTGGCTATAATAAATGCGGTCGCTCCAAGCGCTTGCGCGCACTCATATTTCTTCATCCGGTGAACGTGGTCAGGAGCGAACATGAATTCATGGGTTACAACAACTGCCTTGCCAGCGATTGACGCGCGCAATGCGTTCAGTTCCTCTGGTGTACCCCGTCCCGCGTCAACCACCTGCACGCGTGCGCTGTGGTTAGAAAAGGATCCGCTTCGTGGAAGCGCAAATGCATCAAAGCGTTTGTTGTCAATCTCGATCCAGCAGTCTGAAGAAGACCAACCAGGATAGGAAACACGATGCGTAACCACTTCACCGCAGGGTAGGTTCGAGAAGTAGCCTTCCACATAGTCCAACGCATCAGCCTCACTTTTGCTTCCGCTGAGACGGCTGCCGAAGTCGCAGATTGCATGGAACATGGACATCAAGTTCATCTGTTTTGAATGTTGCATGAGCATCCAACTAGAATTTGCGCTTCATGGCTTTGACAATGGGAAACACCGACACAATCAAAGCAAATGCGAACAGCGCAAGCGGAGTTGGCTCGGAATACAACGGCGACCAGTCTCCAGCGGTTATTTGAAGTCCGGTACGCAGCTTTGCCTCTGCAATCGGCCCGAGAACAAAAGCAATGGCAAAGGGCGCCAATGGATAGTCCAACCATTCCATCAACACGCCCAGCCCCCCGAAGGCCAGCATGACCCACAATGACATGGCCGTACCTTCAAGTGCATAAGCACCAATAACGCTGGCAACGATGATGATCGGCAACAAAAGATAAAGTGGCACTCTCGCAAGCATTGCCAGCCAACGGGCACCTGTCAGAACAAAAAAGGCCATAGCGAGTGTGGCAATGATGTAGGTCGCGATCAGGCCGTAGGCCAAATCACCACTGTTGACGAACAACATCGGTCCTGGCTGGATCGCGTGAATGGTCAAGGCTGTGAGCAGCAGCACGTCAACCAAACTGCCCGGCACTCCCAAGGCAAGAGTCGGAATCAAAGCGCCGCCAACAGCTGCATTGTTGGCAGTCTCAGACGCGACAATCCCTTCCTCGGCGCCTTTGCCGAATATTTCCGGATTCTTGGAAAAGTTGCGCGCCAGAGTATAGGAGACCACAGAAGCGATATTGGAGCCTATACCCGGCAGAATTCCGACGCCTGTACCGATAGCCGAACTGCGGATCAGATTGCTTCCGTGCGTCTTCAGATCCTGCAAGCTCAAATTGGCGCCATGGGTGTCCTGCGCCAGTTTTACAGACTTCTTCAGGTGTGTGCCTCGTACGATGTCACTCAAGACCGCGCCAAAGGCGAACATGCCGACAAAGAAGGGCATGATTTGAATACCTGCGTTCAGCTCCACCATGCCGAATGTCATGCGCGCTTGTGCCGACGAAGGATCAATACCAGGCAGGGCCAGCAAAAAACCCAAAGCCGCCGCAAGAAGTCCCTTCAAAAGCGCTTTCTCGCTCAGCGTGACAACAAACGCCAGCGCCAAAATCACCAGGGCAAAATAGTCAAAAGGTGTAAACCGGGTCGCCCAAAGGGAGATTGGTTCGGAAAGCACAGCGAGAACAAGCCACGACAACACACCGCCTAAAAGTGATGCCCCAACCGAAAGCGCAATGGCGCGTCGCGCCTTGCCCTGTTGCGCCATGGGGTAACCGTCCAGCATTGTCATTAGATTGGAAACGGTGCCCGGCATACGGAGCATAACCGCGGTGATCAATCCGCCGGAAACGCTGCCGACATACACGCCAACAATTGAAGCCACTGCGTGAAAGGGTTGCATCTGGAACGTCACCGGCAGGAGCAACGCAATCAACATGGCTCCGGTCAGACCCGGGATAGCCCCGACAATGATGCCGACAAGAACACCGGCCAATGTCAACGCAAGAGAAATGGGCTCAACAGCAAGCACAAAGCCCTGAAGAAGATCTGACATTTTCAGAAACCGGGAAGGGGAAGCGGCAGGAGTTCGGTAAACACAAAAGCGCAGCCGCCACCGACGCCAATTGAAAGGCCAAATATCAAAAGCCAGTTGCGTTTTCCGACAGGCGCCAATACCGCCATACAGCTGAACAGCACAAAGCTTGTCGATATAGCATAAGGCACCAGTGAAAAGACGATGGTGAGGACATAGAGAAAGCTGGCAAGAGCAACCAATAACAACTGAAATAGTCTCGATTTTTCACCGCTGTAATCGTCGTCCTGCTGAGTGGCGCGGCCGTGGTCTTCACGTTGCAAGAAGTGTTCCGGCTGGTTGCTTCTAATCAGCGTGGCGGCTGAGCGCAGCATAAGAATAGCCGAAAGAGCAAGTACCAACCAACACAAGATCGACGGAACACTTGACGATGCTAGGAAGTCGAAAGGCGATTTCCTGATCGTGCTCAGATCGCTGAGCAACACCACCGAAAGGAGGATTAGGAAACCGCAAAACACAATGTTTGCAATCTCCTTTGTCACATCTGACATGAACACCGGTTTTATTGTTTCGACAATTTGGCCAAAGGCTCCAGAACTGTCCAGTTGTCGTTAAGGAAACCAGGAAGCTCCGCGCCGTAAACGAAGAGTTCTGTGCCCCCGATATTGCTGAAGAAGTCTTTCAAACCTCCATCTTGGCGATAGGAAACATCCAAGGCCGCGGCCATTTTTTCCACCACCGCGTCCGGTGTATCTTTTGGAGCAAACACCATATGCGGCACGCAAATCGTTTCGCCCGATCCCACATCTGTCATGCTCTCAATGTCAGGCAGGGATTGATGACGGTTTCTGCCCGTGTATAAAAGCGGCGTGGCCTTTGGCTCTTCCAGCTTTTTGCCCTCTTCGTCATAGAAATAGTCCTTGGCACCGGCAGGGGCGGTCACCATAAGATCGATTTGGTTGCCGATAAGGGCAGCATAGGCGTCGGCTGAACCACCGACCTGCACTGCGCGGATTTCGAAACCACCGATCTCTGCAGCTTTCAGCACACCCATATGACTGGCTCCGCCGATGGTGACCCCGGCAATCAATGGGTCATCACCTTTGGCGGCGGCGATTTCCTTGATCGAGCTCCAACCGGAATCGGCCTTGCCCACTACCACCAGGCAAACGGAAGACACAGCTGCCACCGGTTTGAGGTCACGATACCCAAAATCTTGGATTCCGGACGCCTCAGCCGTCATGATACCGGTCTCATGGACCAGAAATTCATATCCATCCGGCTTTGCATCGACAACGCGCCGTGTTCCCACTGAGGAGTGACCTGAAATGTTCAAAACCACAATTTCTTGCCCCAATTCCTCAGTCAGACCGGGTTCCAGCTTACGAGCTACAAGGTCTGTCAGGCCACCAGCCCGAAATGGCACTACGAGGGTTACGGATTTCTCGGGCCAAGTCTCGGCTAGGGCCACTTTTGTTCCGGTCACGGTGATTGCAGCTGCCATGAGGGCCGCCAACAGACCGGTGCGCTTTGGAAATCTCATCATGTCCTCCTAGGAAAAAGTCCTTTCAAAAATACGACTGTGAAACCATAATGATAATGAGAAATTTATTACAAATGATAACCTGAGGTTAAGGATTTGTCTTTCTACCGTCAGATTGAAGTGTTCCGCACTGTCATGACGTCTTCGAGCCTGAGCGCGGCTTCTGGTCGTTTGTTGATCTCTCAGCCAGCAATAACCAAGCAATTGCGCAATCTAGAAGCCTATGTGGGTACGAAACTTTTTCTGAGAGAAGGCCATCGCCTCCAGCCGACTGAACATGCGCGCCGACTTTTTGAACAATCTGAAGGCGCTATGGAAAGCATGATGAGCCTTGACCGGTTTGCGCGTTCCCTGGAAGAAAATACCCACGAAACTTTGCGCATCGCAGCGATGCCAATGATTGCCACGCTCTGGCTACCTCGAAAAATCAATGATCTGTTTAGCCGATATCCGAGCCTCAAAGTGGTCGTGGAAGTCACTAAGTCTTCGCGCATTCTCGACATGGTCGAAACCGGACAGACCGATATCGGCCTGGGGCTGCCGGTGAGGCCATCGGGTGCCATTATTGCTCACAGACTCCTTGGCAACGAAGCCGTCTGCATTTTCCCAAAGGGCCACCACCTTGAAAAGAAGGATTATGTCGATCCGGCCGATCTGACCGGAGAAAATTTCATTCTACTGGGCACATTGTTTTATGCCAGCACTGAGATCCTCGACCTCTTCGAACAGGAGGGGGTTGCCCCAAAAATAAGAGCTGAAGTCAATTTGGAAGAACTTGCCGTTACAATGGTAGAATCTGGAGCCGGCGTATCTATTATTGATGCATTCTCGGCAGCCGAACGACAAAAACAAGGCGCAAGTTTTGTTTCCAAACCGTTTAGACCGATTGTCAATATGGATGTCCAAATCATGCGCGGCGTCACGTCCAAAAGCCCCGACCTGATCAAGGCGGTGATTGAACACTTTTTGAGCTGAGGCGATAAAGGAAGCTTCTGGCGACTAGAAACGAATTGCTTTTAACTAAGCTGCTTCAACGTAGTGCACCCAAGGCTTGTTGAACGATATTGTCGCGATTGATGCCAAAGTGGTGATTATGCATACAAAGCTGACAAATCAGTGTTGTTTTTGCGTGGCGACTCCTGACCCAAAGTGGACATCATCAGGCGTATGCATTCGGCTGCTAGAATGCCAGGGCGTCCTCTGCTTCGGCGGCTTCTTCAGCGGTCCATTGGCGGACGGGAGTCGGCGCGGCAACTTGGTTGAGAGGCAGAAACGTGCCTTCGCCAGCTTCGTCAAGCACGACTGATCCGCCTGGCGAAATCACCTCGATTGCGCCTTCGTTGATCTGAAAACCGTAGTGTGACTGGCCTGCCGGCATTCCAACGGTCAACTCGCCACCGAGGAACACAGTGCCGCGGATGCCGATGGTTGCAACTGATGTTGAGATGGCGACGTCACTGGGCGATGCTTTGCTTATTTGGCCGGAGACAAAGCGGAATACCCCGACCGCTATCTCTAATGCCTGGCTCGAACTGCCCGCAGGTGCATAGACGAACTGGTCGATGGTAACGCGTGCGTTCTCACCCATGGTCAGTTTCGACTCATCGTCAAAAACGATCAGAAGCCGAGCGCCCGGACCAGTGCTGATCTCATCACCAACAAAGACCTGACTGCCCTGCGCCAGATCAACGGTGGTGTTGGCCGCGCTGCGGCTCGCCGTGCCTTTTTGGCGCTCGACTTGCCCGGCGGCCTGTTGGGCCTGCGCTGGCAGGCTGCATGCCATGGCAACGAAAAAGAGTGCTACGAAGATTCTGAAACGATTTCTCATTCACAACACCTCATGTTGCGTAATGTACAGTCGGCGTCTTATCCGTGTGCTGATCGATGTTGGTATTGCCGCCCAATATTGTCAATATCAAACATGTGGTTCTATCTGGTAGCGAAGCTGACCTGGTATCAGCTCCTTTAAGGACATAGTTGCCAATAAATTTGTGAGCCTATGGGCACAAATGCATACATAACACTCGGCGGCATTGCACGAAATTGAATGTCCGCTTGGGGCTCACAGCGGTCGTTCGCACCTCATCCAGATGCTGCCTTGGAAACCCCGACGCGATCAACCCGGATCTTGTGATTTCTCCACCACAGCATCTTCCTTCGGTTCACGTCGCTGTTTGGCGCGCAGCCGTGCGGCTTTTCTAAGGTCCACTACCTGGTCGTGCTCGTCGACGATCTCGGTGCCGAGAAGCGTTTCGAGTACGTCTTCCATGGTCACCAGGCCGGCTGTTCCGCCGTACTCATCCTCCACCAGGGCTATATGAGCATCGCGGTCCATCAAGAGGTCAAAGAGCGTGTCGAGGTCTGTTTTCTCCGGCACGCGCAGCATCTCGCGGGTGAAATCCGCGACCGGGCGCTCGCCTTCACCGCGCAGAGCGGCGAACAGCAGCTCGCGCGCCAGGACAAAGCCCCGCACCTCATCGATGGTCTCACCGGAGACCAGTATGCGCGAGAAGGTGAAGGCGTCCCGTCCCGCAACCGCCGAAGCCACGGTCGCATCGGCCGCCACATGGTCGATCACCGTTCGCGGCGTCATAACCTCGTCAGCCTGGATCTCAGGCATGCGGAACAGGTTGGCGACGACACGTGTTTCATCTTCCTCGACAACACCAAGCCGCTGACCGGCGCTCGTCAGGGCCGTGATTTCCTCGCGCGAGATCTCTGCGCTCGCCTCACCCCGGGTCAAGAGCCGCGTGATCGCCTGGCTCATCCAGACCAACGGCAATTGCACGGTAATCAGCCACGGCAGCACGCGAACCGCAAACGGGGCGAGAGCGCGCCAGTAGGTCGCTCCGAGCGTCTTCGGAACGATTTCCGACAGGATGAGGATGCCCAGCGTCAAAAAGGCGGAGAAAACGCCAACGCCAAAATCATCGAAAACAAGCGCCGCCTGGGCGCCGGCCCCGGTTGCGCCGACGGTGTGTGCGATTGTGTTGAGCGAAAGGATCGCGGTCAAAGGCCGTTCGATATCGGCCCGCAAGCGTCTCAGCTTCCCGGCCAGCTTCGGGCGGTCTTCCTCGGCCGCCTCCACGAACGAGGGCGTGATCGATAAAAGCACCGCCTCCAGGATGGAGCAAAGGAACGACACCCCGATGGCGAGAACGACAAAGAGGATCAGCAGGGTCATGGGACGGCCTTCGATTGGAGCGTGTCTTCTTCAGCGATCCCCTTCATACAGGAACGCAGAGCCACAACCAACACAGCAAAGCGAGACAAATCCGCCGGTCGCAGAACCTTGCCTCTGTCCGACTGCCCACCAACGTAACGGTGTTTGACAGCACTTGTCGTCCGAAAGGGTGACACGCGCCAGGGGCTGGCTCGGCTAATCAACCTCCGAACGCACAGAGTTCTGGAGAAACACGCATGGTCGACTGGACTGTCATAAGCCGCAACCGCAAAAAACACGGGCACTTTGCGGGCCGGAGCGAAATTGAACAGAACGCCTATTTCGATTTTTTTGCAGGCCCGGATAAGGAAACCGGTTCAGGCAAGCGCGTGAGCCTCATCAATCTGCTGCCGCACCTTTCGAGGCTTATGGACCAATACGTCTTGCGTTGGATGCCCTTTTTGCTAGCGTCCATGAAACACACGAACAGGCAGTAGAGCGTGTCAAAGCATCAACACAGGGATATCTCATCAAAAGACGCCATAAGACGGCTGCTTGAGACAGACATCGACAGCTGTCTCGCCCGCGACGGAGAGACCTGGGAGCAATGCTGGGTACAGGACGATCGTTTTCGCAGCTTCATGGAATGCGGCATGATGCAGATCGCATGGAACTACGAGGAGTTTCGCCAAAACATGTTCGAGGCCTGGGAGGCAGAACCCGAACCGGTTGATGCGGCGGTTCGGCGCGAGAATCTGAGCATTGAGGTCCATGGCACCCTGGCCTGGGCAACATTCCAGGAAATCGTTGACACCGGCCCCAATCCTCTGGCGGTTCCCAGCCACTCGCTTAATTTTCGTCTGCTTGAAAATACTGACGGGCAGTGGCGTATCCTGTTTCACGGCTGCTGGGCCGAGCCGTTGCGCAACAGCGAAGCGCCTGCAATAGAAGTTCTTCCGGACGCTCGCGTCGTCTGGCTCAACAGCGCCGCTCAAACCCGATTGAAGACATTTGGCGGACTGACCATCAGCAACGGTAAACTTCGCGCCTCCCGGCCGTCATTGAACGCCGGGCTGCACAATGCGATTTCTGGAGCGCATAATCTGACCGGTTTCGGAAAATTCAATCAGGCCGCGAGAAATGCCGGCGGCGACGTAAAATTTCCCGTCGTCCTTGGAGAACAGGATGATGGAGCACTCCTGTTGTGCTGGGTCAAAGTTGCCGATGGCCGTGTTTATATCCTGTTTGATCACGATCGCGATCTGTCCAGAAACATCGACATAGCGCAAACAATCTACGGTTTGTCTGACGCGCAAACCGAGACTGTGCGACACATTGCACATGGCATGGATTTGTCAGATACGGCAGCGGCGCTCGGTATTACAAAAAACACCGCACGGACGCATCTTCGGCGCGTCTACGACAAGGTGGGAGTCAGCAGCCAAATCGAACTCCTCCGTCTTCTGATCAGTTTCGACAGCTGACTATGCCGCCTTGCTGCGCCGGCAGAAACAGGATGCATGAACCGGCACTTCAGCCCTCGCCTGCGCCTTGTCGAGCTGCAATTTGATATGCAGGCGCTCGGCCTCCTCGCCGCGGCGCGTCAGGCATTCGTGCAGGCCGTGAAGGCTCCAGACATTGCCAGGATGCTGACAGGCGCGGGCAAGGGTTGCGTCAAGGCCAAGATCGGCGCGGTAGACGGCTTCCGCCTCGTCAAATTGTTCCTGCTCCATCAAAAGCGCGCCAAGCGCATGGCGGGTCGGCTGCATCCAGCCCCACGGTTCGTCATAGGGCAGTGCATCGTCGATCTCGACGGATTTGCGCAGGTGCCCGAAGGCCACCTCGTGATTGCCCTTGTGATACTCAAGCTCGCCAAGCATCATCTGCTCGGCCACTTTGAGGATATCGACGCAGGTGTTGTTGAAGACCATCCGTGTTTCGGGAACACGATCGCGGGCGGCCAGGAACAGATCGCGCTCGGCTTCAGCGGCGCTTATCTGATCCGTATTGGCAAGGGCCACAGTCCTTGCATAGTGCATCATGGCGGTCGTCACACAGAAAAGGTCCGGATCGCCCGGCAAGGTCTGCTCGAGGATGGCACCCCACTGCCCGAAGCGGACCAGAACATGCTGTTTCATGGGAATGAAACCCTCGAACCAGTCGGCCAGGGGCCGCACAACGGATTCGGGCAGGTTTTCAATCAGCTCATCGGCGGTGGTCAGTGCTGTCTTCATCTGGCCAAGGAACATGGCGCCATAGATCTTGAAATGGAAATTGTGGCAGCGGTAGAGCGTGTAGAAATTGTCCGGACCCTCCTGCTGAAGGTAGATGAAATCGGCCTCGATGGCGCGGGCATTGCGCTGCACGACGTTTTCGTAATCACCGCACAGGACATCGATATGGGTCGGCATGTGGATGAGGTGCCCGGCATCGGGCACAAGCGACACCAGCCGGTCGCCGTGGCGCAAAGCCCTCTCGGGGTGCGGCGACATTTCCATGAGATGGATATACATGTGCAGAAGGCCGGGATGGTCCCAGGCGCCCTTGAGCGTCTCGAAAGCGGTATCCAGAACCCGGATCGCCTCCGTCGTATCGGCGCCTTTGGCCGGAGCGCCGGTGGAAAGGTCCCACAACTGCCAGGGTGTGCGGTTCATGATGGCTTCGGCAAAAAGGGCCGACAGGTCGAGATCGCCGGGGAAAGACCCGTGCACAAGCCGCATCTCTTTGGCATAGGCATCGTTGAACGGGGAAAAATCCTCGACCTCACCCTCTTCCGGATAACGGGTCTTTAGGGCCTTGAGCAGAGCCCGTTCCACCGGGCTCGACTGCCGGGACGCTTCCGATGCCGCCGCCAGCGCGGCACGTGCCTTGGCCAGCGCCTCGGGTTTTTCTTCCGGTTCGAACGCCTCCCAGGGCTTGTTGTAGTTCGGCCCGACCGCATAGGCGATGCCCCAATGGGCCATGACGCATTCGGGATCGAACTCAAGCGCCTTCTCGAAACAGGCGATTGCCTCCTCATGATTATAGGCATAGGTCCAGATGAGGCCCCGGTTGAACCAGCGCTGTGCATCTTTGGAGGCGGTGTTTATCTCGCGGCGGTACGTTCCAAGATCATAATAGTCCATCGATCTCTCCAATCCCGTTCGAAAGCCGCACGGGATAAAGAGTAACACGAGCGTATTATGTGGCCAATTTCACAATATCTTACAAAAACAGATGTTTTACTTCTGCCGAATACCGACCCGCACAAGTACTTCGCCGGGTATTGCATATCGTTTGATCAATTGTGACTGGGACGACAGTCCGGCCATGTCATATTGGATGAACAGCGCCCAGGCACGGTCGGCGGCGGTCTGGACCAAAGCCCGGCGCTTGTCCGGATTGTCGCTATCAACGTCATCATGAACCTCATCATGGGCACGCAGAGCATCCAGCGCCTTTTCGAGCGCCTTGCCCGCGCGGCCGATGGAAGACGCCATCTCCGCCATAATCTCGTAATCGAGAATTCCGGCACCGGTCTGCGGTCCACGCCTTCTGCCGTAGAACACCGGGACCTTCAGGGACATCGGGATTGCCTTTGATGCTGGGACTCATGACCGCCGGCATGACGTTGCGATACGGCAACGCTGACCGCCCGTCCCTGTTCTATCAGACGATAAACCCGTAAATCCAGCCCGCTAGCAGAGAACCGATTACGGCAATCGCGATAAAGAGCCCAAAGGGTTTTGCCTTAAGGACCGGGAAGATGGCCAGGGCGCCCCAGATGCTGACGACACCACCGGAAACGAGAAAGGCCATTGCCGCCCCCGGCGACATTCCATGCTCCATCAGCGAGCGGGTCAGCGGCAGTGCCGCATAACCGTCCACATAGGCGGGCGCACCGACAAAGACAGCCAGCGGCACGGCCCACCAGTTTTCGCGCCCCACATAGGCGGAAAGGGTCTCAGGCTCCAGAAGGCCGTTCAGGATATGCTCGGCGGCAAAGGCCGGCACGAGACAGATGACCACGAGCCGGAAGGTGGCCGCGAACTCACGGAAGAACGCCCGACGGCGCGCCGCCGACGCCCATACAGCCGCTTCAAAGCTGCCGTCACTCTGCGCGCAACCGCTGCCGAGACGTCCGACGATTGCATTGCTGCGCAGGGGATGGTCGATCCAGGCGCGGCCTGACAGTGCTGCAGTCGCCAAACCACCCAGAAGGCCGATTGCAAATGCCGCGGTGGTTTTGCCCACGGCAAAGCCCGGGCCGAGCATGGCGGCGGTCGCCGCAAACATCGCCGGATCGGTCACCGGCGATGACAACCAGAACGCCATGACCGGGGCAAGCGGAACGCCGGATGCCAACAGCGCCGCCATAAGCGGCAGGACAGCGACGCCGCAGACAGGGGTGACCGCGCCGCATGCCGAAGCAAGAAGAATGGCCGGCAGCAATCTGCCGCCAAGATGCCGGGAAACGACATCAGCCCCGCCGCTGGCACTGACCCATGCCGCCAGCACGATGCCCGGGATGACGAGCGGCGCCACATCAACGAGGCCGTAGATCACAAACCGGCCGGTCTCGAGGACCTGCACGGGCATAAAAACGATCAGCAGAAGCGCCGCAAGGGCGCAGATCGTGATGAAGGATAGAAGCCCGGCACTCATACCGGCTTTTCTTGTGGTGTCTGTCATGTCGGTTTCCAATGTGCAGGGCAACTATGACAGATGGCAATTTATTAGAAAAACGAATATATTGTAATTCTGCTATCTGAAATATCGATACCTTGAATATGGAAAAACTCGACACCGACCTTCTACGCACCTTTCTGGCGATTGCCGATGCCGGCAGCTTCCTGGGCGGCGCGGCACGCATCTTCCGCTCCCAGTCCGCCGCCAGCATGCAGATCAAAAAGCTTGAGGATGTCCTCGGCGCACCGGTCTTTATCCGTCACGGGCGAGGCGTGAAGCTAGCCCCATTGGGAGAAAAGCTGGAGCCGGTCGCCCGCCGGACCATTGTGCTGCTTGACGACGCACTCGATCAGATCAGGGGCGACGGGCTTGCCGGCTCCTTGCGGGTCGGAATTCCGGACGACCAGAGCCGCACCGTGCTGGCGCGCATCATCGGAGATTTCGCCGGTGCGCATCCTTCGGTCGAATTGTCTGTCCACTGTGCACTCAGCAGCGGCTTCTCGAAGGCGCTGAAAACCGGGGAGCTCGATCTCGCGGTCCATGAGGTCGAAAGCTTGGAGGCGGGCATGATCCCCCTGCGGCGCGAAAAGCTTGTCTGGACCGCATCGCGCGCGCATCACCTCATAGACCGAGACCCGTTACCGGTTGCCGTTTTCGACCGGGCCTGCTGGTGGCGCGACATGTCGCTGAGGCTGCTGCAGGCGGCGGGACGCCAATACCGCATCGTATATTCCAGCGAAAGCACGACGGGCATTGTCGCGGCGATCGAGGCCGGGATTGCCGTCGGCCTTCTCGGCGAGTCCTCCTTGAATGACCGGCTCAAACCGCTGTCTTCAAACCACGGTCTTCCAATCCCGCCGGCATCGCATCTGGTGATAGAATTCAGCCCGTCGCAGGAGAGCGACATTCGCCGCGCCATGACCGACACCATCCGCCAGGCCTTCGGTTCGGCATAAAAAAACCGCGGCGAAAACGCCGCGGTTCCATATTCGGTCTGTCAGAGCGGACTAGTCGTCGTCGTTCTGCTTCTTCAGGGCCGCGCCCAAAATGTCGCCGAGCGATGCACCACTGTCGGAAGAGCCGAACTGTGCGACAGCTTCCTTTTCCTCGGCGATTTCCAGCGCCTTGATCGACAGGGTGATCTTGCGGTCCTTCTTGGAGAAGTTGGTGACGCGCGCGTCGATCTTCTGACCGACGGAGAAACGCTCGGGGCGCTGCTCGTCACGGTCGCGCGACAGGTCGGAGCGGCGGATGAACGAGGAGACATCCTCGTGATCGACCAGCTTGACCTCAAGACCGCCATCGGTGACGCCGGTTACCTCGGCGGTCACAACGGCATTCTTGCGCAGACCGCCGGAAGCGGCTGCTTCACCGACACTGTCCTTGCCGAGCTGTTTGATGCCGAGCGAGATACGCTCCTTTTCGACATCGACATCGAGAACAACGGCTTTGACCATATCGCCCTTGTTGTATTCCTCGATGACCTGCTCGCCAGGACGGTTCCAGTCGAGATCCGACAGGTGAACCATGCCGTCCACATCGCCTTCAAGGCCGATGAACAGGCCAAACTCGGTCTTGTTTTTGACCTCGCCTTCAACCTCGGTGCCGACATTGTGGCTCTGGGCGAAGACTTCCCACGGATTGTCGAGGGTCTGTTTCAGGCCGAGAGAGATGCGGCGCTTGGCCGGATCGACTTCAAGCACGACAACTTCGACTTCCTGGCTGGTCGACAGGATCTTGCCCGGATGGACGTTCTTCTTGGTCCAGGACATCTCGGAGATATGGATAAGACCTTCGATGCCCGGCTCCAGCTCGACGAACGCACCGTAGTCGGTGATGTTCGTGACCGTGCCCTTGATCTTCTTGCCTTCCGGATATTTCACTCCGATGCCTTCCCACGGATCGGCCTCGAGCTGCTTCATGCCGAGCGAGATACGGTGGGTTTCCTGGTTGATGCGGATGATCTGCACCTTCACCGTCTGACCGATCGACAGGATTTCCGTCGGGTGGTTCACACGGCGCCAGGCCATGTCGGTGACGTGCAGCAGGCCGTCAATGCCGCCGAGATCAACGAACGCACCGTAATCGGTGATGTTCTTTACGACGCCCTCGACAACCTGACCTTCTTCAAGGTTCTGAACGATTTCGGAGCGCTGTTCGGCGCGGCTCTCTTCAAGAACGGTGCGGCGCGAGACAACGATGTTGCCGCGGCGCTTGTCCATCTTGAGGATTTCGAACGGCTGCGGATTGTGCATCAGCGGCGTGACATCGCGGATCGGGCGGATATCGACCTGCGAACGCGGCAGGAAGGCCACGGCGCCGTCGAGATCGACGGTGAAACCGCCCTTGACCTGATTGAAGATGACACCTTCAACGCGCTCATTGGCTTCGAACTTGGCTTCAAGGCGAACCCAGCTTTCCTCGCGGCGCGCTTTCTCGCGTGACAGAACCGCTTCGCCCAGCGCGTTTTCGATACGCTCGACATAAACTTCGACCTCGTCGCCCGGCTTCATGGAGCCGTCCTTGGACTTGGCGCCGAATTCCTTCAGCGGGACGCGGCCCTCGACTTTCAGGCCGACGTCAACAATGGCGACGTCCTTTTCAATGGCGGTGATAATGCCCTTGGCGACATAGCCTTCGGCAAGATCCTGGGCGGCAAAAGATTCCTCGAGGAGGGACGCAAAGTCCTCCATAGACGATTGTGCAGACATAAATACTCCTGAACGGTCCGGACCGGAATGTCTCAACGGGCGGACGGATGCGCCGGTGGCTGGTGTTGCGTTCACTTCAAATGCAGTCCGGCAGTCCTTGTTGACTGCCTGTTCGGCGCGCGGGCCGCATCAAAAGCGTTGGGTCAGTCTTTTCTGTTCCTTAGCTGCGCGCAGCATCAATGAGCTGTTCAGCAGCGCGGAACGCCGCTTCTATATCCATTTCGCTCGTATCAAGCAAGTGCGCATCGTCGGCGGGACGCATGGGCGAATCGGCGCGGTCGCTGTCGCGCGCGTCCCGGCGCTTCAGGTCCGCCAGAACCTCGTCATAGGAGAGCTTGCCGCCGCCGGCGTCGATCTCGGCAAAACGGCGGCGTGCGCGCACCTGCGGTGAGGCCGTAACAAAGAGCTTCACAGGCGCTTGCGGACACACCACCGTTCCGATGTCCCGGCCATCGAGAACCGCGCCCGGTTCACATTGCGCAAAGCGCCGCTGCGCCTCGACCAGCGCGGTGCGGACCTTGGGCATGACGGCAACCTTTGAAGCCGCTTCACCGATCCCGTGGGCCGACAGCACCGTGCGGTCAAGTCCGGTAAACTCAAGGTTGGCCGCGACATCCGCTGCTCCGTCCTCGTCGTCCAGCGGCAGTTCTCCATCCAGTAGCGCCTTGGCGACGGCGCGATAGGTCAGTCCGGTATCGAGATGGTGAAAACCGTAGCGCGCCGCGATACGGCGGGCGAGCGTGCCCTTGCCGGAGGCGGCGGGACCGTCGATCGCAACCGTAAAACCCATGGTCAGGCGGCTTTCCGCTCAGCCGAAATATCGGCGCCAAGCCCTGCCATCATGTCCATGAATTCCGGGAAGCTTGTAACAATGATGGCGCTGTCATCGACCCGCACCGGCCGCTCGGCAGCAAGCCCCATGATCAGGAACGACATGGCGATGCGATGATCGAGATGGGTTTCAACGGCCACCGTCGGGGACACGGAGCCAAGTCCCTTTCCACCCGGCACGCCTCGCACCGTCAGCGACGCCTTGCCCTCCTCGCAGTCTACGCCATTGATCTTCAGACCGGCGGCAACAGCCGACAGCCGGTCCGATTCCTTGACGCGCAGTTCTTCAAGGCCTTCCATGACCGTCTCGCCCTCTGCAAAGGCTGCGGCGATGGCAAGAGCCGGATATTCGTCAATCATCGACGGCGCCCGTTCAGGCGGTACCGTCACGCCACGCAAGTCCGAGGCGCTGACAACGAGATCGGCCACATCCTCGCCGCCTGCAAGACGGCGGTTTTCGATGGCGATATCGGCGCCCATCTCAAGCAGCGTCGTGATGAGGCCCGTGCGGGTCGGGTTCATCAGGACGTTCTCGATGGTCACCCTGGAGCCCGGCACAAGAAGCGCGGCGATAAGCGGAAAGGCGGTTGAGGACGGATCGCCCGGCACGTCGATTTCCTGGCCGTTCAATTTGCCCTGCCCTTGTAGCGCGATTGTGCGTACACCATCGGCATCGGTCTCGACACTGAGATCCGCGCCGAAACCGGTCAACATTTTCTCCGTATGGTCCCGGGTCATCACCGGCTCGACAACCGTTGTCGTTCCGGGCGTGTTGAGACCAGCCAGGAGCACCGCCGATTTGACCTGCGCCGAGGCCATGGGCACCCGGTAGGTGATCGGCACGGCAATATCCGGCCCGCGCAGTGTCACCGGCAGCCGGTCGCCTTCGGCGGCGGTCACCTGAACGCCCATCAGCCGCAGCGGATCGAGAACCCGGCCCATGGGACGGGAAGACAGCGAGGCATCGCCGGTGAACGTAGCTTCAAAACCATAGGTGCCGACCAGCCCCATGGTCAGACGCACGCCCGTCCCGGCATTGCCGAAATCGAGAGGCGCCTCCGGCTCCAGAAGAAGGCCGTTGCCGACGCCGTCGATGATCCAGGTATCACCCTCTTTCCTCACATGCGCGCCCATGGCCTGCATGGCCCGTCCGGTCGCCAGCACATCCTCGCCTTCGAGCAGGCCGCTGATCCGGGTCTGACCGCTGGCCAGACCACCCAGCATGAAGGAGCGGTGTGAAATGGACTTGTCTCCCGGTATGCGGATGGTGCCTGCCAGATTTTCGGATTTGCGCGCAACCGCCGGATTGAGGACAGCGCCGTGTACCATGATGATCCCGATCCCAAATGATGCGTGCGAACCGTTGGCCGCAACGGGTCCGGTCCGCCATTTTCCTTCCGTCTAGCATAGGAAAAATGGGGCGTCATCCTCACAGATGCCGGCAAGTGCAAGGCACCCGCGTTTTTTGCTCACATAGGCTTTGACAGACGCGGCCAAGATGGGTATGGGGTCCGGCACGTCAGTCTGCAGGCTGTGACATACAGCCAAGTGAACAGCCGATCCGGCGACAGCAAGACCAAGGGGCCCACAAGTGCCAAAGCCTGAACTCGGAACAAAACGCGTCTGTCCTGAAACAGGACGCAAATTCTACGACCTCAACCGCGATCCGATTGTCTCTCCCTATACGGGTCAGAGCTACCCCCTGACATTCTTTGAAGGCGGGGAACCGGAGCCAGAAGCCGAGAAGCCGAAGGAAGAAGAGGCCGTCGAGACCACCGAGACAGAGGCTGAAGGCGCAGAGGTTGAAATCGTCTCGCTTGAAGAAGCTGATGACGAAGCATCCGATACCGGTGAGACCATTCCCGATATCGATGGCGACGACGACGATGATGACGTCGATATCGGCGACGACAATGACGATACGTTCCTGGAAACGGACGACGATGAGGATGATGACGTCACCGGCATCATCAATGTCGCCGATGACGACGAAGAGACCTGATTTTAGGCAAGCGGGCAATATTTGGACTTTGCCCGTCATTTAGACCTTGATATCCACGCCGTGCGGCTTTAGATACCCGCACCGGTCAGGGGCCATAGCTCAGTTGGGAGAGCGCTTGCATGGCATGCAAGAGGTCAGGGGTTCGACTCCCCTTGGCTCCACCAAAATCCCTGATGATCTCTTTTTCCGCTTTCTCGTCGGTTGCGCGGTTCCCGCAGCGGCATCGCATACATGTTTCCGGCGGTTGCGGTCATTTAAACAAGACCCAGCCCCAAACCAACGGCACGCCGGATCGCTTCGGGACCATGAAGATCGCAGACCGCCCGGCGGGCTTCATCGCGTTGACTGCAAAGCCGGACTTTATCGTTAAGAAGATCGATTGCCATCTGCGCTAGCTCTTTGTCCGTCTCGCCAACAACAACCTGCCGGCCCGGCTCGAGTTCGAGACCCTCGACTGCAAGCGGTGTTGCAACGACCGGTATGCCCCAGGCCGCGGCCTCGAGTATTTTGATGCGGGAGCCGCCGCCGGCACGCAACGGGACGATCGTGATGCTCGCCTGGGCAAAGAGTTTTTCGAGAGTGAGCGGATTTGCATGGAGATGAACGCCCGGCAGGTCGGCCAGCGCTTTGACGAGCGGTTTTGGATGCCGGCCGGCAAGGTGCAGGCGCGCCCGTGGAAAGGCCTTGTGGATCAGAGGGAAAATGCCCCGTGCGAGGCGAACCGCGGCCTGTACATTCGGCGCGTAGCCAAGGTGACCGACAAAGAGAATTGAGGGAGGCGCGTCATCGGCGGGCGGATCTTTCAGGCTTGCGGCGATCTCATGGAACCGCGGGATGGCATTCGGAACGACGTCAAGCGGGATAGGGCGCTTGAAGCGCGAAAGCACACGATCCCGGTCCGCCGCCGTGCAGGTCCATATTCGATCGACCTTTTTGCCGGCCTGCCTTTCATGCCAACGCAACAGGCTTGAATTCAGGCGAATTGCGACGCCACGCAGAGCTCCTGCCCCCACCTGAAGCGCGAGATCCGATTCAACATTGTGCATATCCAGAACAAGTTGAGGAACATGGGGACGCAAAGGTTCAATGAAGGCCTGGAGCCCGATGCCTTCCAAAATGACCGTATCGGGCCGGAAACGGTCAACCTCGGCAAGCAGGCGTTCAATGGCAATGGCTGAGATTCTCGGCTCGATCCGCGTGCGAGGCCGGTTGACCGCGGGGCGGCGCGGATCATCGCGCCGGATCAAAGACGCGACCGTAAAGGCCTTTGACCCCGGTCCATCCGCTTCATGAGGACGGAGTGAAACAAGATGTGACGGACCAAATTCTGAAGCCGCCTGAACGTTTTGAACGTTACGCAGATCAGCGCCCGATACCGGCGGCCAGGCCGGATCATGGCTGACAACAAGCGTTCTGTGTTCACTGCGCGATTTCATGCAAAGTCCCATTTATCTCGCCTGAGGCGATGTCCCGCACCAGCCGGGATGTGCCGGATGGCGCGCCATTGCTTGTTCAGATCAGGACGCAGCGCAACCACACTTAAACAAGCAGACCTTCGTAACGGTTCAATGCGCCCGGTTCCCGCTGAACCCAGCGAACCAGGTGGTGAACTCCGCTTCCCTTGGCGGCTTTGTGAAAAATGCAAGCACAAACCGGTAAAGGCCAGTTCTTTCATCACCTTTCGGCGCGTGCGTAAATGTACCGAAGCATACCCTATCACGGCCGGACCGAGATGTTTGCCATCTTCGCGAGGTGGCAAAGCAATATATCCGTGATGAGAAAGCACTTTGCATGATCCGGAATATTGCTCTTTAAAGTTACCGCCGCTTACGCCCGCCCTTATTACGGCGTCGAAAACAGAAGAGAATTTATAGAAAAAGCGTTATTCTAACGCACACCAGTCAGCAACCACTCAATTTTAAAAAAATAAGCAAAATATTATTTAATCTACTATTTCTATCGCAACTGATTTACTTATTTCTTGAGGACATTACATAAGATAGAACATTCAATCTACACAAACCTCCGCCGGTAAAAATACCCAATACGGATGTGAGGATACTTGGTTCGGCTCCGGAGACATTCTTGCTACCAGTAGTCAACGCCGTCTGGATCGGAGAAAGACTGGGGCCGGTTCATGCAGCCTGCCTCGCATCGTTCGTCAGGGCCGGACACCGTGTCGTTCTTCACATATTCGACCCAATCGAGGATCTTCCTGACGGCGTCGAGATCTTCGATGCCTCGCGCCTGATGACAAAGAGCGAGATCATCAGATATGACCACAAACACAAATTCAGCCCGGCCCTGGCTGCCAATATCTATCGCTTACGGATATTGCGAGAGAATATGGGCATCTATGTCGATTGCGACGTTTATTGCCTCAGGCCATTCCCCGACGACGAATATCTGTTCGGGTGGGAGGGAAATGAAAGCATAAACAATGCCGTCCTGAAGATGCCGCCTGACAGCGAGCTTTTACGAGCAATAATGCAAGATGCTGAGAATCCGCATTTTGTGCCTTCCTGGTGCAGCACCCGTGAGCGGCGAAAACTGCGTATCCAACAGCTTCTCGGACATGCCGATACGCGCCCTAAGCTTGAATGGGGAAGCCTGGGCCCGAGGCTTTTGACACATCACATCAAACGCCTCGGCCTCGAGAAGCTGGCGAAAGACATCGACTACTTCTATCCCTCACATTATGCTCACAAGCGTCTTCTCAATTGTCCGGATTTAACGGTCAAGGATCACACAACACACCGCAGCCTGGGTTTGCATGTCTGGTCTTCGGGAATACCGATCAAAGAAATACAACCGGGCTCCCCACTGGATGAAATCGTGTCCGGCTACCGGTCTCAGAAACAGTTGTCCGCCGAAACCCCGTTCGCCTGATACACGCCTCGCCATTTTCATGTCATGCGTGGAACACATGGCCCAGCGCGAGACCACGTGATCCAACGTTCTTGTTTCAGCGAAGGATCTGTCTTTAAGGATCGCCGGCAAAGGGGACTTTTTTGAACAAAGAGATTTGCAGCCGTTGCAGAAATCGCGGTCTTATTTTCCTGCGGTAAATACGCCGGATCTCACGCACAACCTTTTTAATCCCGAATGGCATTGGCGTGCGCGGCTCCGGTTCCTGCTTGCGAATGATAGTCTGCTCGAAACCAATTCTACCCGGTGCGTCATTGTCCTGAATGCAAATGGCCGGATCAAGTTGATAGATCATCAGATTTGACGAAATTCCCAGATCCGGATTGAAGAGCACCTCATCAATCGGATCACAATATGAAGCAGTCAGATGCAGAAGCCGCCTGGCGGTGTCCCTGCCGATGAAATAGCCGGCGGTATTGCGATGAGCTGCCTTGAGTTTACGAAGCCTGAATGTGCCTTTCGCCGGCATTGACCTGGCTGACAACTCCGTCACTTCTTGCGACGTTTCGGCCTTCACGATATCTGCGTCGTCCGGAATCCAGTCCGTACTTTCAAAGAACATCTTTGCGTCTTTGAAGATATGGGCGTCATCTTCGGTAACAAAAGCCCATTGATCCTCGTTGTCGGAAACCCACTCCCATGCTCGCCGATGACTGAGGAAACAACCAAGCACACCCGCCGGCACGGGATAGTCACTTCTGCGCCGCTCCATCAGCGTCATGCGTTCTTCTTGTTCTAAATGAGACCCGTTGATTGCCGGTACGCGAAGGATTTCTATGCCACTTAGAGGCTCCTGTTCAGTAAACCAACGAAGCCTGTCGGACGATCCCTCCAAGTTTATGACGTAACATTTCATCGTGTCGCGGTGTTGCAAAATTCTTCTTATATTTTTTCTTTTTCATTCTACAGTTTCTTATCTTCTCATTTATACGCCCTCTATTTTTCTTGATACAGTAGAAAATCATTTCCCTTCTTCAATCTACGTCTCATTTATACATATTAATTCGAGCGCCATCCGGATCCGGATGAAACGAAAACTCATTCATAGAGGCATGATTTGGACGCGCGCTTTCAATCTGCAGGAACGCGTCGCGCACCTTGAGGTCGCTTAGCGCGCAGGTTTGCCACGCTTCCTCGTTTTCAATCGCAATGTTTCCGAACTGAAAGGAAGTGGCAAAAACACTTCTAGCCCGCGATGCCTAGCGCGCCTTCATCCACACGAATAGCGCGCTGGCGACCGAGCCCGCCAACAGAAAAGGCACAACCACCATGGCGACCAGGGCGAGGTGATGCCAGATCAACGGCAGGAAGGTGACGTCCTTGCCGAAGTGATAGGCTATGGTCGTCCAAAGGCCGACCCAGAGCGCGGCGCCGATCATGTTGGCGATCAAAAAACGCAGCCAGTGCATTCCGGCTGTGCCGGCTGCAATGCCGTTTAACTGCCGCAAGAGAACAAAGAACCGCGCAAAAGCAACGATGATAGGGCCGCGTTTCTGGATGATATCCTCGGCCGCAGCCAGCCTTTCATGGGTTATGCCCCATCGGCTGCCGTGACGGACGATCAAAGGGCGGCCTAATTTGCGGCCGATCAGGTAACCGATATTGTCACCGACAACGGCCGCAAAGAAGGCGGTCAAGGCCACCCCGGTAATGCTCAACTGACCAAGTGCCGCAAGACCGGCGGCGACAATGATCAGCGTTTCACCGGGCAGCGGCATGCCCAGCGCCTCTAAAAGGACGTCAACAAACAGGCCAGGCAATCCATATTCATGGACAAGCGGTTCAAGCTGCGTCAGCCAGACGGGCACGGTTCCTCGCCTTTTTCCTCAATCCGGCGACCCGCCGGGACAAAACAGACGTATCACAGACCCACAGGCACAGCCAACCGGTCCGAGCGGCGCAGTCCGCGGCGCGAGTGCAGCTGTGCAACAGGTGTTCGGAATCACGATGGCGTGATCCGGCTTCAGTGGAAAACCACAATGTGTTGCGATAAGAAGCGGCCATGATGAAGTGGTTTTGCACATTGATTCTTCTGCTGTTTACGGCCACGGCCGGCGCCGCACTTCCGGCGCAGCCCGACGGTCTTGGTCCTGTCGCCATGACCGGTACGGGACCGGCTGCTGCCGAACTTGGCATGAAAATCGGGGCTGCAGATGATTGCTGCGCTGATGAAGTCGCCGCCAAGCCGGCTGCCGTTCCGTGTCTGGTGGATTTTTCAATGGTGCTCTGCTCTTTTGCTCTCCATGAGCCTCTAAACCAGTGGAGCTTCGTTGAAGACCGCGACCGGATGGCCGTTGCGGTTCTTATCGATCTGCTGCATCGCCCTCCAATCGTCTGACGTGCTCGCATTCCCGGGCCTTGGGCCGGGAGTGGAACACTAGCCGGAGAAGCCAGGCACGTGCCCGGTCGTCTTCGCCCCTGACCGTGACCATGTGGCATTGGCAGGTGCGGAGCAGAGGAAATTCTCCAAACAAGACCAGCCCGATGGATACCGGGCCGAACGAGACGAACAATGAAACGGAATAGAAAAACCCCGGTGGTGAACCCCGCTAGGAAAGCTGCTCAACTGACTCTGAAATTGCGCTTTGCGTCCATGATTGCGCTGGCGGAACGCCGCCGGTTTATTGCCGGTCGGGGAGGCGACTGACCATGGACTACGCCTCACACCCAACGCGCAGGCGCTTTCTGGCAGGGTCAGCAAGCCTGGGCGCCCTTGCGCTTGCCGGATGCACGACGACGACACCGCAGGAGGAAACGGCAAAAATCGACCCGATCAGCAGCAGCTACAAGCTGATGTACGGACCGCTTCCGGATGAGAAGTTTCCCATACCGGCTGTTGATCTGAGCCGCGTGCCGTCAAAATTCTATCGGCGCCAGGTCGACTATTTCGGGCCCGAGCCGCCGGGAACCGTCGTCGTCGATACCAGCCAGTTCTACCTCTATCTCGTTCAGGAAAACCGGCGCGCGACGCGTTACGGCGTGGGACTTGGACGCGCCGGCTTCGAATGGTCGGGGCGAGCCCGGATCGCCTGGAAACAGGAATGGCCGAAATGGACACCGCCGGCGTCGATGATCGAGCGCGAGCCGGAACTCGAGCAGTGGAGCGCCGCCAATGGCGGAATGCCCCCCGGCCTCAACAATCCGCTTGGCGCGCGGGCGCTTTACATATTCGAAGGCAATATCGACACGCTCTACCGTGTTCACGGATCGCCCGAATACTGGACAATCGGCAAGGCGGTCTCAAGTGGATGTGTGCGCATGATGAACCAGGACGCCATCGACCTTTACAACAGGGTCCCGACGCGCTCGCAGATTCTGGTGATTTAGTTGCCGTGGCGACGTCGCCGATGCGGCGACGGGCCACATAGCTATTTTCATTATGTTGCCACCGATCTATTTATATAGTGCGCCATGTCCTTCAGGAGCGATTCATATGCCTAGTGCCCGTGCCGCCGTCAGTTGTTCAGTTTTTGCCGCAGCCGTTACGGCCTTCTTCATGGCCTATCCGACACCGGCCGCTGCCGGCTGCTCGGATAGTCCGGGAAAAGGCGTGAATTGGGATGATTGCCGAAAGCGCAATCTGATTTTGAAGGGCGCAAATCTTGAAGGCGCCACGCTGAAAGGTACGGATTTCACCTCGACGGACTTGCGCGATACCAACCTGAAGGGCGCCGATCTGACAAAGGCCAACCTGCTCAAGTCACATCTGGACAATGCAAATCTGGTCGGTGCCAATCTCACACGCGCGCTGGGTTTCAGAACCCAGTTCCATAGGACCGACCTCAGCAACTCAGACTTTGAGAAGGCAGAGATGCAGCGTGCCGATTTTGCCGGTTCAACATTACATGATGTCAATTTTTCCAAGGCGGAGCTCGGCCGATCGAACTTCGACGCGGCAAGCCTCAAAAACGTCAATTTCGATTACGCCATCCTTGCGCGTGCGGATTTTCGTGGCGCCGATCTCAACAGCGGGATCAATTTCAGCTCAGCCTACCTCTTCCTCACACGCTTTGATGGCCAGGACCTGAGCAATGCAAGCGGTCTGACACAGGGACAGATCGAGCTTGCCTGCGGCGATGCGGAGACCAATCTGCCGGCCGGACTGGAAAGGCCGTCAAGCTGGCCTTGTGACGACGACGCGGTCAACTAAAGCAATTCAGGCGCGGCAATCCGACATCGGCGTTTCACCCTGGCGCAGCGTCAGGACCTCAACCCCATGCTTCGTCACAGCGACCGTATGCTCGAACTGGGCTGAGAGTTTGCCGTCGTTGGTAACGACCATCCAACCGTCACTCTCGGTCGATACCTTTCGGGTTCCCTGGTTGACCATCGGTTCGATGGTAAAAACCATGCCTTCGCGCAGCTTCAGCCCCGTTCCCGGCCGCCCGAAATTCAGGACCTGAGGCTCCTCGTGCATCTTGCGGCCGATGCCGTGTCCGCAGTATTCGCGCACGACCGAGCATCCATTCCTTTTGGCATGCCGCTCGATCGCGAAGCCGATATCGCCGAGACACGCACCCGGCCGCACCTGTTCTATTCCTTTCCACATCGCCGCCCGGGCGATACGCACCAGCCGTCTTGCGGCGGGCGGTGCGTTGCCAATCACATATGTCTTGCTCGAATCGGCAATGAAGCCGTTCTTTTCCAGCGTGATGTCGAGATTGACGATATCCCCGTCGCTGATGATCTCGTCACGATCGGGCACGCCGTGACAGACGACATGATTGATCGAACAGTTGAGGACGTATCTGAAACCGTATTGCCCTTTGCTCGCCGGACGGGCAGCAAGATCCACGGTGATGAAATTTTCAACCAGATCGTTGACCTGCATCGTCGACATGCCCACCAGTTCCTGCCGGTCAAGCATCTCAAAGACCGACGCCAGCATTCTGCCCGAAATGCGCATGAGCGCCAGTTCATCCGGGGACTTCACCATGTCAGGCGACCGCTACATCCTCAAGACGCACCTGCGCTGCCTCCAACTGCATCCTCACGATGTCATTAAAGGACGCGGACGGGTTGGCTTCGGCAAGCATGCCGATCTTCATCCAAAACTCGGCCTGTGCATTGATGGAGCGGCACATGACCGTACTGGCCTTGCGGACTTCCTCGTGCAGGTCTTCATCGATCTTAACAATGCCCAATGATGCCTCCTGACCGAGATTGAATATACGAAACATACATGATTCGTATATCAGAAACAATCAGGTGCCGATGGCCATTCCAGACAAGTCCTGGCGGCGTCTATTTCAGCATCGACCAGTTTTTGTAAAAGATATTGTTGAAATTGACGAATATCGCCTGCAGCAGACCCATGATGGCGTTTTGCAGACCGGTAAAACTCGACGGGCGCAGGACATCGACAAAAACGCAGTACCTCTCCCTGTCTTCATTGTTGACGGAGCGATGCTCAAGCGTGTCGTCAAAAATGAACAGCGGATCGTCGTGCCAATAGTGTGTCTTGCCATCCACCTCGATAAAGACGTTGTCGCTCCTGAAGGCAGAGAGATTGTAGAGCACTCGCACCGTCAGGCGTAACGGACCGAAATGCCGACTGGTCGTTTCCTTCTCGCTGAAGGCTGAAAGACCGATCGTCTTGACATAGGTGAACGGCTGATTGAATTCCGGTACGGATTCATCCGTGTCGCGATCATACCATTTATAGAACAACATGCCGCGCTTATTGCCATTCATCCTGGCCTTCACACCGTCAATGATCTCGTCGCGCTTGTCATCGAATGTCTTCAGAACGCTCTCTATTTCCTGACGTGCTTCCGGCGGAAAATCCTCCAGCTTGTAGACATATTTGTTGCGGAAGGAGATCAGATCGAAAAACAGATTAACCGGCGACAACAGCCATGTCGGTATGCCGTTTCCCGTGAAATAAAGTTGCGCGATATCTTTCGTTACCTTGCGGTGGCGGCCGATGTCGATCAACCCACAAACAACGAAGATCAGCGCCACGACCGGCAGGAAGTAAAACAGAACGGCCAGGACCACGACAACGCGCAGAATCCGGATATTTTCCTTACTCATAAGAATTCAGATCCTCATTGAAGTCAGTCAGGTAGGGCAAAAGACAAGCGGCCGCTTCTGCAAACGGCCGTCGTCAACGACAGAGCGTCACCATCTCGCACCGTTACCGCATCGGTCCCGACAAGTCACTTCGTTTCTTGAACGGCGTCCGGCTTGCAATGACGTTATGTTTCAGATCACGGGCCGACCGTCTTCCGTCGGACGGGACAGGATCAGAACCCAGAAGTTCCTGTATCGTCCATCAGGCCTTTGCGCCCTCGCAATGCCCATGCGCGTCACGTGTTTGTTCAGCAGGTTCTTGTCGTGGTCGGCCGACCCTTTCCAGCCGGCCAACGCCTCATCGAAGGTCCGGTAGCCGGCTCCGAGGTTTTCAGCACCCGCATAGCTTGGATATCCGCCACGGTCGAGCCGGCCGGACAGCCCCCGGGCACTGTGGAGACGCGTATTCATGCTGTCATTGGCGGCAATGATGCGGGCCATGTCCTGCGAAAGGGCATCAAGTCTGGCATCGAGGGTCAGCCGCGGCAAACCGTTCGCCGCCCGATAGGCGTTGATCTTGGAGAGCGCCGCACTGCGATTGACCGCGACATCCGAGACGTCGGCATCCGGCTTTCCAATCGAGATGCATCCGGCGAGCGCCGTCAGCATGGCGCCAAGTGCCATCAGGGCCGCCGCACGCACAAAGCGGACCCGAAAGGGTCTTCCGTTTGTCATAGCAGTTTGCATTGGATTTATACCGTGGCCTCGTGTTTGTTTTGCCGGCTCAGCCATTCGGCCAGATCATGCGTTGCCGCCTCGATGTCGGCAACAATACCGGAACGCGCGGCGGCCATATCGGCCCTTTCAAGCGCCTCGACGATCTCATGATGGATTGTCATCGCATTGTCCAGATGCCTGCTGTCGGTCGCTGTCATTCGGAAATACGGCCCCATGCGCAGCCAAAGGCTCTCGATGAACGAAAGCAGGATGCCGTCCGAGGCGAGCCTGTAAATATGGGCATGAAAGGCCCAATTTCCGCTGAGATATCTATCGACATCGCCGGTGGCGATGCTTTGCGCCATCGCCTCGCATCTTGAACGCAAGGCCTCCACATCGGACGCGGTAACCGCCGGCACCGCCCGTTCCACGGCGAGCCCTTCGAGCGCAACGCGTGTTGCGGTGATTTCCGTCAGGGTATCAGGATCGAGTTTTGGAACTTCCAACGCCCTGTTATGGCCGACGACCAGGGCATTTTCGACCTCCAGGCGCCGTAACGCGTCGCGCACGGGCATGACCGAGACGCCAACGGCTTCAGCCACCGAACGGGTGCTGAGAGCCTGTCCGGGCTGAAAGAACCCGGACATGATGCGGTTACGGAGCTGGCGGTAGATCTGCTCCTGCAAGGTGGCCCGTTCGACCGTCTCCAGACCGCCGGCATCGGCTGTCCATGCGGCCTTATTCGCCATAGGGAATCCAGATGTTCTTGACCTGCACCGACTGGCGCAGGAAATTGCGACCCTCCGCGACCTTCGGATCATACCAGTTGGTGGCAAGCCCGTTGTCGACAAAGGTGCGTTTCATATTGCCCACCGACCGGGCCTCGACCACCTCGGAAACCTCGCCGTCGCCAAAGGCCCAGATGATGTCGACGTCATCATGATCGGCCAGCGTTTTTGTAAGTTCCATCGTGTGGCCGGTGACGATGTTGAGAACACCGCCGGGCAGGTCTGATGTTTCCATAACCTGATAAAAATCTGCCGCGATCAGCCCGTAGCGCTCGCTTGGGACAGCGACGACACGATTGCCCATCGCCATCAGCGGCGCCACCAGACTGACAAAGCTCAGAAGCGGCGCCTCGTCCGGACAAATCACGCCGGCGACGCCGATTGGCTCATTCATGGCGAGCGCCACACCGCGCAAGGGCGGGCTGTGGACCGCCCCGTCAAACTTGTCGGCCCAGGCCGCATAGGTGAAGAAACGATCGATGGCCGTCTCCACCTCCTTTTGCGCCTGCGCCTTGTTCACGCCGGTCATGACTGTGAGCCGGCCAACGAACTCATCGGTACGAGCGGCCAGATTCTCGCCGAGATAGTAGAGAATCTGAGCCCGCAAATGAGTCGACGCCGTCGCCCAACCGCCTGCCTTTCGGGCAGCCGCCACGGCATTGCGAATATCCTTGCGATTGCCCTCCCCGACCTCGCCGATCACCTTGCCCTTGGGCGAGACGATGGTCAGCGAATAATTGCCGTCAGGGCGGGTCTGCTTGCCACCGATGTAGAGTTTCGCGGTCCGGTCGACGGACATCGGCTCGAAACTGTCGGTGGCTTCGACCACCGGCAACGGAGGTGCCGGCTTGCGCGGTTTGCGGGCCGCCCAGGCTTTCGGCTTGAGATATTCGTAAGCCCCTTCAAGACCGCCCTCGCGGCCGTAACCGGATTCGCGGTAACCGCCAAAGCCTACGGCAGCGTCGAAGAGGTTGGTCGCGTTCACCCAGACCACACCGGCCTTGAGCTGCGGCGCAATGTCGAGCGCGAGGCTGATATTCTCGCTCCAGACGCTGGCGGCAAGTCCATAGCGGCTGTTGTTGGCAAGCGCCACGGCTTCATCCGGCGTGCGGAACGACATGGCCACCATCACCGGTCCGAAAATCTCTTCCGTTGCGACGGTTGAGGCAGGTTCGACACCTGTCAAAAGGGTCGGCGGATAAAAGAAACCCTTCTTCGGCGTTCCGATATCCGGCGTATAGGCCTCGGCGCCCTCTTCCACACCCTTGTCGACCAGGGTGCGGATGCGGTCGAGCTGGCTCTTTTCGATAATGGCGCCCATGTCGATCGCCTTGTCCAGCGGGTGGCCGACGCGCAATGTGTCCATGCGCTCTTTCAGCCGGGCGATGAAACGATCATGGATGCCCTCATGGACAAGCAGCCGCGATCCGGCACAACACACCTGGCCCTGATTGAACCAGATGGCGTCGACCACGCCTTCAATAGCGCCATCCATGTCGGCATCATCGAAAACGATGAAGGGCGATTTGCCACCAAGTTCCAGTGTCAGCGACTTGCCGCTTCCGGCGGTCTCGGCGCGGATGATGCGGCCGACATCGGTCGAGCCGGTGAAGGCAATCTTCTGGACACCCTCATGTTTGACGAGGGCCGAGCCGGTCGAGCCATCTCCGGTAACGACATTCAGGACACCGGCTGGAAGCCCGGCGCGCGCGGCAAGTTCGGCAAAGAGCAGCGCGGTCAGCGGCGTCGATTCAGCCGGCTTCAGCACCACCGTATTGCCAAGCGCAAGGGCCGGGGCAACCTTCCAGGCAAGCATCAGCAGCGGGAAATTCCACGGGATGATCTGACCGACGACACCGAGCGGCTGATGGTCGGCAAGTTCGCTGTCCTGAAGCTCCGCCCAGCCGGCGTGGTGGTAGAAGTGCCGGGCAACCAACGGGATGTCGAGATCGCGGGTCTCGCGGATCGGCTTGCCGTTGTCGAGGGCTTCGAGCACGGCAAACAGCCTTGCATGACGCTGAACCATGCGGGCAAGTGCGTAAATATGCCGGGCGCGCTGCCTTCCGCCGGCGGCCTCCCATGAGGATTGCGCCTTGGCGGCGGCAGCGACCGCATCGTCAATGTCTTCAGCCGCCCCCAAAGCAATCTTCGCCAGCTTTTCGCCAGTCGCCGGTTCATGGGTGACGAGCGTCTTGCCGGATCGGGAGGGCCGAAACCCGCCGCCAATGAAGTGGCCGAAACCTGCTTCATGGCTCTTCAGCCAGTCGCGCACATTGTCATCGGCCTCGGGAGCGGGACCGTAATCGAGGGAATCGAAATAATCTGCAACGGACATGATCTCGTCCCTCCTATGCCATCGGGTGGCGGTTGTTGGCCGAATAGCGGCCGGTGACATGGTGTTCGAGCTGGCGCTCGATATCGGCGAGCAGGGATGACGCGCCAAAGCGCAACAGATCCGGTTCAAGCCAGCGCCGTCCGAGTTCTTCCTTCATCAGGATCTGGTAGGCGAGCACATCCTTGGCGGTCGAGATGCCGCCGGCCGGCTTGAAGCCGACGATGTTGCCGGTGCGCTCGTGGAACTGCCGGATCATGCGCAGCATCACCAGGCTGACCGGCAATGTGGCGTTCGCTGCCTCCTTGCCGGTGGACGTCTTGACAAAATCGGCGCCGGCCATCATGCAGACCATCGAGGCACGGGCCACGTTGCGCAGCGTGCGCAGATCACCGGTCGCAAGGATCGCCTTGACATGGGCATCGCCGCAGGCCTCGCGGAAATCGCTCATCTCATCATAAAGGGCCTGCCAGTTGCCAGTCAGCACATGCTCGCGGGTGACAACAATGTCGATCTCCCTGGCACCGTCCGCAACCGACGCCTCGATTTCGCGCAGCTTGGTGTCATGGGGCGACAGCCCCGCCGGAAAGCCCGTCGAGACGGCGGCAACCGGTATGAAGGTGCCGTCCAGCGCTTCGACCGCCTCGCGGACGAAGCGATGATAAACGCACACCGCACCCGTGGTGATCTGCCGGTCGGCAACGCCCAGCGCTTCAAGCAAGTCAGGCCGTACCGGCTGCCTTGCCTTGGCGCACAGGCGGCGCACACGGGCGGCGGTGTCATCGCCGTTCAGCGTGGTCAGGTCGATGCAGGTGATGGCTTTCAGCAGCCACCCGGCCTGTGCATCCTTTTTGACCGAGCGACGGCCGCCAAGCGTCGAACAGCGGCGCTCGACTGCCGAGCGATTGACCTGGATATCGTTGATCCAGTCGAGCTCAAGCGCGGAGCCTTTGTTTCTGGCCAACGCGTTGTCGTGAAGTCCGGGGGCTTGTGTTCCGGTTTTGCCCATGGGGATAATCTCTGACATCGGGCGGTGTTATGTGTGATCACACTTGGAGTCAAGCCACAAAACACCGCTTCATCACGTGTGTTAGCCCCCTTTGCTACGCATGCCCGGCGCATAACTGCCATGCAGCAGTGTATTTGGGCTGGTCATTTTGATTGTGCAGTGCAATAAGCGTGGCGATACTCTCCCACTCGGTCATAAGAAAAACGGAACCGGCCCCTTGTTCAAACCCGCTTATGCGGCGCTTACCCAGGCGCTGCCCCTTGTGCGTTCGCCCCGTGCGCTGCGTACCCCCATGACGCCCGACCGTATTCGCATCGAGACCCTGGCGGGCCTGACGGTCGCGCTCGCGCTGGTTCCTGAAGCCGTCGCCTTCGCATTTGTTGCCGGCGTTCACCCGCTTACCGGGCTCTATGCGGCCTTTATCGTCTGTCTGATCACCTCGCTCTTCGGCGGCCGACCCGGCATGATCTCCGGCGCGACCGGCGCGCTTGCCGTTGTCATGGTGGCGCTGGTTTCCCAGCACGGTGTCGAATATCTCTTTGCCGCGGTCATTCTCATGGGCATCATCCAGATTGCCGCCGGCATTTTGCAGCTTGGCAAGTTCATCCGCCTCGTCCCGCATCCGGTGATGCTCGGCTTCGTCAACGGCCTTGCGATTGTTATCTTCCTGGCGCAGTTCGAGCAGTTCAAGGTGCCCGCCGCAGACGGCGGCAAGGAATGGATCGGCGGCCTGCCGCTTGCCTTCATGATAGGCCTCGTCGTTCTGACGATGGTGGTCATCTACCTTGTCCCGAAGGTCACCAAGATCGTTCCCGCGCCGCTCGCCGCGATCGTGGTTGTCGCCGGGCTGGTAATCGGGTTCGATATTCCAGTGCCGCGTGTCGGCGACATGGCGTCCATCAGCGGCGGCCTGCCGGATTTTGCCATTCCCGCCGTGCCTCTCACCTTTGAAACGCTGGAAATCATCTTCCCCTATGCGGTCATCTTTGCAGCCATCGGCCTCATCGAAAGCCTTTTGACCTTCAACCTCGTCGGCGAAAAGACCGGTACGCGCGGCGG
The DNA here is from genome assembly GCF_027944115.1 of Hoeflea prorocentri. Taxonomy (NCBI): domain Bacteria; kingdom Pseudomonadati; phylum Pseudomonadota; class Alphaproteobacteria; order Hyphomicrobiales; family Rhizobiaceae; genus Hoeflea; species Hoeflea prorocentri. Next base: position 4,067,416 of record NZ_JAPJZI010000001.1, read on the forward strand.
CGCGTCACAGGAATGCATGGCACAGGGCGGTGCGAATGTGATCACCGGTTTCTTCGGCGGCATGGGCGGCTGCGCCATGATCGGCCAGTCGATGATCAATGTGGAATCGGGCGCGCGTACCCGGCTTTCCGGGATCACCGCGGCCTTGTTGCTTCTGAGCTTTATCCTCTTTGCATCATCGCTGATCGAGCAGATCCCGCTCGCCGCGCTGATCGGCGTCATGTTCATGGTCGTAATCGGAACCTTTGCCTGGAGAAGTTTCACGATCATGGCGCGCGTTCCGCGCACGGACGCTGCGGTCATTGTCCTCGTCACCATCATCACCGTCATGACGGACCTCGCCATCGCGGTCGTCGCTGGCGTCATCATCTCCGCGCTCGCCTTTGCCTGGAACAATGCAACGCGCATTCGCGCAATGACGCAGGAAGAAGACGGCGCAAAGACCTATCGCATCGAGGGTCCGCTCTTCTTCGGCTCGGTCTCTGCGTTTCTGGAGCTTTTCGACCCCAAGGCCGATCCGGAACGGGTGATCGTGGATTTCATGGATTCGCGCGTGGTCGATCAGTCGGCCCTGCAGGCAATCGAAGCGCTGGCCGCCCGTTATTCCGCCGAAGGAATCAAGCTGGAACTCAAGCACCTTTCGCGCGACTGTCACACGCTTTTGTCACGCGCCGGCCAGTTGATGGTGGATTCCGACGACGACCCCGACTACGGCGTTGCCGTTCACTACGGTGTGCGTGTCGGCCGTTTCGGCAAGGCGCACTGAGTGCCTAACGCTCCTGCAGAGCCAACCGGACGCCGAGTGCGCAATAGATTGCGCCGGTGAATTTGCCCTGCCATCGCAGTATGGTGGGGTTGCGCCGCAGGAACCGGCCGACGCCGCCTGCGCAGGCCGCGACCACCATGGTGCTGACAAGCCCCATGGCGACGAACAGCAGACCCAATATCGTCAGTTGCAGCGCGACCGCGCCGTTCTCCGGCTTCACGAATTGCGGCAGGAAAGCGAGAAAGAACATGGCCGATTTCGGATTGAGCACCTCGGCCAGAACGGCCTGACGCATCGCCTGCCTGGCCGTGATCCGCGGAGCGCCTTCCAGCCCCGCGACATGAGGCCTTTCCAGGATCGCGCGGATGCCGAGATAGATCAGATAGGCCGCACCCGCATATTTGATCAGGCTGAAGAGAAAAGCCGATGCGAGGATAATTGCGGAAAGGCCAAGTACGACCATTGCCGTGTGGATGACATCGCCGATGGCGATGCCAAGCCCCGTTGCCATACCAACGCGCGTGCCGGAACTTGATGCCCTCGCAAGCGTCAAAAGAACCGCCGGCCCCGGTATGAAAACGAAGCCAAGCAGAATGGCGAGGTAGGTCAGAAGCGTTGTCTGGTCGATCATCTAGGAAACTGCCGGCTAGACGTGCTGCCCGCCATTGATGTGAATTTCGCTGCCGGTGACGTAAGAAGACGCTTCGGTACACAGAAAATGGATCGTCTCGGCCACCTCCTCGGTCGAACCAAGGCGCCTGAGCGGAATATTCTCGACAATCTTCTCGGTTCCGGGCGACAGGATCGCCGTTTCGATCTCTCCCGGCGCAATCGCATTGACCCTTATGCCATGGGGTCCGAAATCGGCCGCCATCTCACGCGTCAATGATGCCAGCGCAGCCTTTGAGGTCGCATAGGCTGTCCCGGCAAAGGGATGGACACGCGAGCCGGCGATGGAGGTTACATTGACGATCGAGCCGTTTGCTGCGGCCAGTTCCTTGAAGAGGCCACGCGCCAGCAGAATGGGCGCAAAGAAATTCACCTGAAAGACATCGCGCCATGTATGCATCGGCGTTTCCAGCGAATTGAGCCTTTCACCTTCGGCTGTTTTCGGTGATATACCCGCATTGTTGACCAGCGCATGCAGCTGGCCGCCTTCCTTTTCCAGCCGGTGACGGATTTCAGCGACAGCACTGCCAACATCCTCGGGATCGGACAGATCAATCTTGATGTGGTCCTCGGGGCCGGCCGGCCAGGGGCAGTTTTCGGCAAAATCCTGCCGCGAGCAGGTAATGACGCGCCAGCCCGCGGCTGAAAACCGCTTGACGGTCGCGTGACCGATGCCCCGGCTCGCGCCGGTCAGAACCAAGGTCCTGCGGCCCTGCTCCTTACTCATCGTATACCTCCGGACGGAATTGCATTTGATCTTTATGTAACGCAAGCAACCCGCGATAGCGAGGGGCGGTATCAGATTCACCTCACGGCAACGCTTCATTTTTGTCGCCAAAGGCTTTAGAGCGGAGAGCGAAACGATGACCCATATGCTTCCAGAACTCCCCGTCAGCGAAGCCGTTCCGGCGCTGCTTGCCGCGCTTGAGGAGCGCGGCTCTGCCGTCCTTGCCGCACCGCCCGGGGCCGGCAAGACCACCCTTGTGCCGTTACACCTTCTGAATGCATCCTGGCGAAAGGACGGCCGGATCCTGGTGCTTGAACCACGACGGCTTGCAGCGCGGGCAAGCGCCCGGCAAATGGCGCGGCTGATTGGCGAGGAGGTGGGCGAAACCGTCGGCTACCGCACCCGGCTGGATACGCGGGTCAGCGGCAGGACCCGCATTGAGGTCGTGACGGAGGGCATTTTCAGCCGCATGGCGCTTGCCGACCCGGAACTGCCCGGCGTTGCAGCCGTTCTTTTCGACGAGTACCACGAACGGTCCCTTGAGGCCGATTTCGGGCTGGCGCTCGCTCTTGAGGTGAAGTCGGCGCTGCGCGAAGACCTTCGGCTTCTTGTCATGTCGGCAACGCTCGATGTGGCGCGTGTCAGCCAGCTCATGGACGGTGCAACCATTATCGAAAGCCGCGGTCGTGCCTTTCCTGTTGCCATACGATACCGCGAGCGTAAACCGACCGAGCGGATCGAAGCGGTCATGCATGCGGCAATTGTCGAGGCTTTCGGCCGGGAAACCGGATCAATCCTGGCTTTCCTGCCCGGTCAGGGCGAAATCCGCCGCACGGCCGAACTGCTTCAAAATGACAATCTCAAGGCCGTCATCGCGCCGCTCTATGGGGACCTTTCCGCCAAGGAGCAGGATGCCGCCATACGACCGCCGACGAAAGGTCAGCGAAAGATCGTGCTGGCAACGGCAATCGCCGAAACCTCGATTACCATCGATGGCATACGCATTGTCATCGATAGCGGGCTGCAGCGCCTGCCCGTGTTCGAACCGTCGACCGGCATTACCCGGCTGGAAACGGTTCGCGCATCAAGGGCCTCGGCAAACCAACGGGCCGGGCGTGCCGGCCGAACGGAACCCGGCATTGCTGTCCGCCTTTGGCGCGAGGAGCAAACGGCGGCCTTGCCGGAGTTCACCCCGCCGCAAATGCTGGCCAGCGATCTGAGCGGCCTCATCCTCGACTGCGCGGCATGGGGGGTGACGGATCCGGCTTCCATGCGTTTCATCGACCCTCCGCCGGGACCGGCGATTGCCGAAGCACGCAGCCTGCTTCAAACACTCGGTGCACTCGATGAAGCCGGCCATCTGAGCGAAAAAGGCCGGACGATGCGCACACTTGGATTGCCCGTGCGGCTTGCGGCCATGGTCTCGGATGCAGCGCGTCAGGGATCGGCCCATGACGCCGCCGAGCTTGCAGTGCTGATGAGCGAACAGGGCCTTGGCGGCCCGTCCATCGATCTTGACGGGCGCTGGCGGCAATTCCGCCGCGCCAGCGACAAGCGGGCAAAGAGCGCCCGTTCACTGGCAAAACGCATCGCACAAATTGTTGGCGGCAAGAATGAAGGCGAAACCGGGTTTGTGCCGGAGGCCGGGCCCTTTCTTCTGAGCGGATTTTCAGACCGGGTCGCGCGCCGTCGCGGCGATATGGACGGAAAGACGCGGTTTTCGCTCGCCAACGGCAGGGGTGCTTTTGTCGAGGAGCATTCCGGGTTGGCAAAGGAGCCCTATATCGTGGTTGCCGATCTGACGGGAAAGGCTGCTTCGCAACGGATCTTGTCAGCCGCACGGATTGACGCGCAAACCATCGAAACGGAACTCGCCGACAAGATGTCCGAGGCCGAAGAGGTCACCTTCGAGCGGGATACACGCAGCGTACGTGGACGGCGTGTCCGGCGCCTCGGTGCCCTCATTGTCGATCAACAGCCGCTTCAAACGCCCTCGCCCGACGCGGTGGCCGATGCGCTGGCGGACGGCGTGCGCCTTTGCGGCATCGATGCACTCCCCTGGTCATCTTCGGCCAAGCAGTTGCGCGGTCGCCTTGACTGGTTGAGACGAACGCAGGGCGAGCCATGGCCGGACATGTCCGATGGCGCATTGCTTGACTGTCTCGACCAATGGTTCCTGCCCTTCCAACCGGGTTGCATGGCGTTTGGCCGCATTGCGCCGGAAAGCCTTGCCAACGGGCTCATGTCTCTTGTGCCTTTCGACCTGCAGCGCGACATCGACCGATTGGCGCCCAGGCAATTCCAGACACCGGCCGGCTCAAACCTTGCGATCCGATATGAGGAAGACGAGCCGGTGCTGAGCGTGAGGGTCCAGGAGCTTTTCGGCCTGCGTGAACATCCGGCCCTTGCGAACGGCACGGTACCTCTTGTACTGGAACTGCTCTCGCCGGCACAGCGGCCAATCCAGAAAACCCGCGACCTGCCCGGCTTCTGGGCAGGATCCTGGGCAGATGTCAGAGCCGACATGCGGGGCCGGTACCCCAAGCACCCTTGGCCTCAGGACCCGGCAACGGCCGAACCGACACGGCGTGTCAAAAGCAAAAGCAAACAGTAAGATTGCAAAAACCCGAACTGACGGACTGCCATGGACTACTCCGAACACCCCGCTGAAACCCGTTATGCCGACCATTTGAGGATGCGCACGCTCATCCGGTTGCGCACACTGGCCATTATCGGCCAGAGCGTCACCGTTCTGGGCGTTGCCTATGGTTTCGAGTTTCCGCTGCCTGTCGCCTCCTGTTTTCTGCTGATCGCCTGCCTGGCACTGATCAATATCGCGCTGCGCATTCGCTATCCCAAGGCACACCGTCTCAGCCCCACAATGTCGACGGTTGTTCTCGGCCTCGACATGCTGCAACTTTTCGGCCTGCTGTTTTTGACAGGCGGTCTGGTCAATCCATTCTCGGTTCTGGTGTGTGTTCCGGTGATCGTTGCGGCGGCTTCGCTGCCGCCGCGCAACATTGTCGTTCTCGGTGTTATCGCGGTGCTGGCGGTCACGGTGCTTGCGGTCTATCACCGGCCGCTGCCATGGTATCCTGGCCCGCCGTTCGAGCCGCCCTGGGTGCTTATTACGGGAAACTGGATCGCGATCGTATCAATGGCCGCCTTCTCCGCCTTTTACGCCTATCGTGTCTCCGCCGAGGCCGAGGAACTTGCGGACGCGCTGATGGCAACGGAGTTTACGCTGCAGCGCGAACAGCACTTGTCGGCACTGGACGGCCTTGCCGCGGCGGCGGCTCACGAACTCGGAACGCCGCTGGCAACAATTACCGTTGTGGCGCGTGAGATGGAGCGGGCCCTCGGGGACGACGAGCAATATGGCGAAGATGTGCATCTGCTGCGGTCCCAGAGCGAACGGTGCCGTGACATCATGCGCCGGCTTACCACCCTATCCTCGGACGAAGAAGCTCTCATAAGCCGGCTTCCGCTTTCCTCGCTGATTGAGGAAGTCATCGCCCCGCATCGTGAATTCGGCGTCGATATCAAGGTCAGACACACAGCAGACCCGCAGGACGATCCGGTCGGTCAGCGCAACGCAGGCATCCTTTACGGCCTTGGCAATCTTTTGGAGAATGCTGTCGATTTCGCCAAGTCGGAGGTCGAAGTGGAAACCGAATGCACCGCCGACAAGGTCTCCATACGCATCAGCGATGACGGACCGGGTTTCCCCGCCGTTGTGCTGTCGCGGATCGGCGATCCTTATGTAACCCGGCGCAATCACAGCAGCGAGCCAAGCGCAGGCGGGCTGGGGCTTGGCCTCTTCATTGCCAAGACCTTGCTGGAGCGTTCGGGCGCCAGCCTGAAATTCCACAACCGGAATGGCCGCAGCGCAAATGTGACGGTCACCTGGCCGCGAGCGGCGATGGAAGTCGCATAGGGCCGGTGCGAATCCACCTTTGTATATATTGGCTTTTTTTCGCAACAGCTTTATGTGGTAGCCTAGAGCGCGTTTGAGGGATCTCTTCTCAAGATGAACACACAGACTATCAACGAAAGCCAACTCGAACTGATCGGAGACGATCGGTCTCTGCTCATCGTCGATGATGACGGACCGTTTCTGCGCCGCCTCGGGCGGGCGATGGAAATTCGCGGTTTTGCGGTTGAGCTTGCCGAATCGGTTGCCGCCGGCCGTGCCTCGGTCAAAGCGGCGCCACCAAAATACGCGGTTGTCGATCTCAGACTGGGCGACGGCAACGGCCTCGAGCTGATCGAAGATATACGCAAGATGCGCGAAGACACGCGCATCGTCATGCTGACCGGCTACGGCAATATCGCAACGGCCGTGAACGCGGTGAAACTCGGCGCCATCGATTATCTCGCCAAGCCGGCCGATGCCGACGAGGTTTTCGCGGCCCTAACCCGCAAGCCCGGGGAGAAGGCGGAGCCACCGGAAAACCCGATGTCAGCCGATCGCGTGCGCTGGGAGCACATTCAAAGGGTCTATGAAATGTGCGACAGGAACGTTTCGGAGACAGCGCGCCGGCTTAATATGCACCGCCGGACCCTGCAGCGCATTCTCGCCAAGAGAGCCCCTCGCTAGATCGCTTCAGCGTTCCAACTGGCCGTAGGCTGTCTGCTCGGCGATCAGCAGACGATCGGCACCGACGCGTGCAAATCGAAGCGTCAGCGCCTTGCGTGTGGCCGGCGCGAGCTTGTGCTCCGGGGCTTGACGGACAATCTCGGCGCCAAAACCATCCGACAGGATCATGCCGCAATCGGGCGGGAAAATATCCAGCGGCACGTCCGGATGGGTGGCAAAGAACAGCCTGTCGCAATGCTGTCGATAATCCGGCCATTTGCTGTCCGCACGCAAGTCTTCGATCGAGGACTTTATCTCGACTATCCAGATCTCGCCCTTTTCCGACAATGAAATGAGATCCGCGCGCCTGCCGCTTGCAAGACCCAGTTCGGGCAGGACGGCATGTCTCAAGTCGCCGAACAGCCGCTGAACGCCACGGCGTACAAGCAGGGCACGTTCGGACTGGCGCCCATCGACCAGCGTGGGCTCGGGATGCGGCGAGACAATTGGCATTCAAATGACCTGTTTGCTGGTAAGCTGTCATGCGCGGCGGTTCTTGGCAAGGCCGGCAAGGCGTTGCAGGAATGCCATATCCGGCGCCGATCTGGCCGCTCACGAATTATTTACGACGTGACAACTCTTGAAATGGCTGCGGTAATAAAAAATAAACCATAAAAGTAAATTGTCCGTACGGGAATACACCTGTCAAAGGACAGTAGAGGGGCCAAAATGAACTTGCGTAAAGCCATTTCGGGAATTGGTATCGCTGCCATGCTGGCGCTCGCCGGCTGCGTGAGCGGCGGGCCGGAGCTGACCCAGGAAATCTTCACCAGCGAATACGGTTCGGTAAAGGACGGCGGTTACAAGATCCCGGCAGTACCGATCAGTCGGGTGCCAAAACAGTATCACCGTCAGATCGTCACATACTATACGCCTGAAAAACCGGGCACGATCATCGTCAATACGCGCAAGCGTTTCCTTTACTATGTGCTTCCCGGAAACAAGGCGGTACGCTATGGCATCGGTGTCGGACGCGCCGGTTTCGAATGGGAAGGCGAGGCCTATGTCTCATGGAAACAGCCCTGGCCGCGCTGGCATCCGCCGAAAGAAATGATCGAACGCGAACCACGGCTGAAGAAATACGCCAATGGCGGGCAGGCTCCGGGACTGAAAAACCCGCTTGGGGCAAGGGCGCTTTACCTGTTCGACAAGGACGGAAACGACACGCTCTACCGCCTCCACGGCTCACCGGAATGGAATTCCATCGGCACCGCCGCGTCATCCGGCTGCATCCGGCTGATGAACCAGGATGTGATCGACCTCTACAATCGGGTCAAGCCCGGTCGCAGCGCACGGGTCGTCGTGATCCAGTAACAGCCTGAGACCAGTCCAACAAAAAGCCGCCCGGACATACATCCGGGCGGCTTTTTTTTCGGTTCCGTTCGGATCAGGCGGCGGCGGCGTCTACAGCCCGGCGCGCCATGACCTTGACAAGATTTGCACGGTATTCGGACGAGCCGTGCAGATCGGACAGCAGGTTCGACGGGTCCACCGAGACGCTATCGAGCGCGGCGGCAGAGAAGTTGGAGCCAAGCGCCGCCTCCATATCACCGGCGCGGAAAACGCCGTCGCTTCCAGCGCCGGTCACTGCGACCCGCACGCCGCCATTACCGTTCGCCACGAAAACGCCCGTCATCGCATAGCGCGAGGCCGGGTTCGGGAATTTCTGGTAACCCGCCTTTTCGGGCGCATCGAAGGAAATTGCCGTGATGATTTCACCATCGTTCAACGCGGTCTCGAACATGCCGAGGAAAAAATCGTCGGCACTGATTTCGCGGCTGTTGGTGTGGATTGTCGCCTTCAGCCCCAGCATGGCCGCCGGATAGTCGGCGGCCGGATCATTGTTGGCGATCGATCCGCCGATCGTACCCATATTGCGCACATGCGGATCGCCGATACCCGAGGCAAGATGGGCAAGCGCCGGGCAGGCGCCGCGGATATCCGCCGACTCGGCGACTTCGGCATGCGTGGTAGCCGCACCGATCTTCACCTTGCCGCCGTCGACCGATATGCCTTTAAGATCGGCAATGTGTCGCAGATCGACAAGATCGCTTGGTGCGGCCAGCCGCTGCTTCATGGTCGGAATGAGCGTGTGGCCACCGGCCAGCAGCTTGCCGTCGTCGGAACCGGCGATCAGCTTGGCTGCCTCATCGACCGAGGAGGCACGGTGATAGTTTGTCTTATACATGGTTGTGTCCTTTCCTCTCGGTGCTTCAGCGCTTGACCGCCGCCCACACCGCTTGCGGTGTCGCGGGCATGGCCAGATCGTTGTTGCCGATGGCATCCGTAATGGCGTTGATAACCGCTGGCGGAGAGCCGATCGCGCCGGCTTCGCCGCAGCCTTTCAGGCCGAGCGGGTTGGATGGCGACTCCGTCTTGGTGGTTGTGACATTGAACCACGGCAGGTCATCGGCCCGCGGCATGGTGTAATCCATGTAGCTGGCTGTCATGAGCTGGCCGGTCTCCGCGTCATAGGCACAACCCTCAAGCAGTGCCTGGCCGATACCCTGGGCAACACCGCCATGCACCTGTCCGTCGACAATCATCGGGTTGATGATCGTTCCGAAATCGTCGGCGGCGACAAACTGCGTAATCAGTGTGCGACCGGTGTCGGGATCCACTTCCACCTCGCAGATATGGCATCCGGCGGGGAAGCTGAAGTTGGACGGATCGAAGAAGGCGCTCTCCTTCAGGCCCGGCTCCATGCCTTCCGGCAGGTTGTGTGCCGTATAGGCTGCAAGAGCGAGCTGAAACCAGGGCAGCGCCTTGTCCGTACCGGCGACCTTCAGTTCGCCTTCCTCGATCACGATGTCGGCCTCATCGGCTTCCAACTGATGCGCAGCGATCTTCTTGGCCTTGGCTTCGACCTTGTCCAGCGCCACGGAGATGGCGGACATTCCCACCGCGCCGGAACGAGAGCCGTAGGTCCCCATGCCCATCTGCACCTTATCGGTGTCGCCATGGACGATGTTGACGGTATCGACGCTCACACCGAGGCGCTCGGCGACCAGTTGTGCAAAGGTCGTCTCATGGCCCTGGCCGTGACTGTGCGATCCGGTCAGCACTTCAATCGTACCGACCGCATTGACCCGCACCTCTGCCGATTCCCAAAGGCCGACACCAGCGCCAAGCGCTCCGACGGCCTTTGAGGGCGCAATGCCGCAAGCCTCGATGTAACAGCTCATGCCGATGCCGCGCAGCTTGCCGCGTGCTTCGGACTCCGCCTTGCGGGCGGCAAAGCCGTCATAATCCGCCGCCTTCATGGCAGCATCCAGAGAGGCGCCGAAATCGCCGCCGTCATAGGTCATGATGACCGGCGTTTGGTGCGGGAACTCGGTAATGAAGTTCTTGCGGCGCAGTTCGGCGGGGCTGACACCCAGCTCACGCGCGGCGGTCTCCATTGTCCGCTCGAGCAAGTAGCTTGCCTCCGGTCGTCCGGCGCCGCGATAGGCGTCCACCGGCGCTGTGTTGGTGTAGACCGTGCGGACATTGGCGTGGATGTTGGCAATATTGTACTGCCCCGACAACAAGGTTGCATAAAGGTAGGTCGGAACGGACGATGAGAACAACGACATATAGGCGCCGAGATTGGCAACCGTATCGACCTTCAACGCGGTAATCCGATTGTCCGAATCAAACCCGATCTTGATGTTGGAGATATGGTCACGCCCATGGGCATCGCACTGGAAGGATTCGGTGCGGTCGGCAACCCACTTTACCGGTACTCCGGTTCGTTTCGATGCCCACAGGCAAACGATCTCTTCCGGATAGATATAGATTTTCGAACCGAAACCGCCGCCGACATCCGGAGCAATGACCCGTAGCTTGTTTTCCGGCGCGACATTGTAGAAGGCGCTCATCACCAGACGGGCGACATGCGGGTTCTGGGATGTCGTCCAGCAGGTATAATGGTCTTCCGCGGCATCATAGAGGCCAAGCGCTGCGCGCGGCTCCATCGCATTGGGAATCAGCCGGTTGTTGACGATATTCATCTCGGTGACGTGAGCAGCACTCTCAAGCGCGGCATCGGTGGCGGCGCTTTCGCCGATTTCCCAATCATAGATGAGATTGCCCGCCGCTTCGGGATGAATCTGAGGCGCTCCGGACTCAAGCGCATCCATCGCCTCGGTCACAGCCGGCAGTTCGTCATAGTCGACAGCCACCGCTTCCGCGCCTTCACGCGCCTGTGCCCGGCTTTCCGCAACGACGATCGCTACCGCGTCACCGACATAGCGCACCGTGTCTTCGGCCAGCGGACGCCAGGCGCCCATATTCATCGGCGATCCGTCCTTGGAATGGATCATCCAGCCACAGATCAGGTTGCCAATCCCGTCTTCCGTAAGCTGCTTTCCGTCCAGCACGTCGATGACCCCATCGACGGCAAGAGCCGCGGATTTGTCGATACCCTTGATCTTGGCATGCGCATGCGGGCTGCGCACGAAATAGGCATGCTTCATGCCCGGCACAACCATGTCGTCCGTGTAACGACCCTTGCCGGTTATGAAACGCTTGTCTTCCTTGCGCGCAACGCTGGCGCCAATACCTTCAACACCCATCTGATAACTCCTCCGTATGGCGGGTGGCCTTTGCGTCCGCTGCGCGCCCCGTTTTTGAAACGGGTCTCCTCGCGCTCCGACTGATCAGAGGATCAGTGCCCGAACGGCTCCACTCCGCACCAATTGATCTATTCGGCTGCCTGCTGCGCGCCGCCCATTTCCGCCGCCGCGGCAAGAATGGATTTGACGATGTTATGGTAGCCCGTGCAGCGGCAGATATTGCCGTCGAGTTCGGCACGCACCATCTTTTCGTCCAGCGACGCGCCATGCCTGTTGATCATCTCAGTCGCTGCCATGATCATTCCGGGCGTGCAGAAGCCGCATTGCAGGCCGTGATTCTCGTGGAAGGCCTTTTGGACGGGATGAAGTTCCCCACCCCCTGCAAGGCCTTCAATGGTGGTCACATCAGAACCGGCCGCCTGGGCGGCAAGCATGGTGCAGGCTTTGACTGCGGCACCATCGATATGGACGACGCAAGCCCCGCACTGGGACGTATCACAGCCGACATGGGTGCCGGTGAGCCCCAGATTGTCACGCAAAAACTCGACCAGAAGCGTTCGATCCTCGGCGTCTGCGCTGACCTCGCGCCCGTTTACGGTCATCGTTATGCTTGTCATTCAACTCCTCCCAGATACGCTGAAACATATTTGAATATATGTCGGCTTTCTTTTGTCTCAACCGGTGTGCCCGACGGTTTGTTGATCCGCTGACAACCCTGCCGATTTTTAACGGTGGGCACGCGGACCGAAACCCGGTGACCGTTTTGAATTATTCCAGTTCAATGGAGCCAGCCCCGCCATGGACTGTCAAGTCTGAAAGGGGTTGGGAATGATGAAAAGAATGAGAACCGGCCTTCCCCGGGAACGGCTTAGTCGGCCGCTAGACGTGCCTCACGGGCCTTGAGCGCCTCATCCAGAACGGGCGTTGCTGCGAGGAGCTCCCTTGTGTAGCTGTGCTGCGGATTGCGGAACACAGCCTCGGTCGGCCCTTCTTCCACGACCTTGCCGGATTTCATGACGAGCACCCGGTCGGTGATGGCGCGGACCACCGACAAATCATGAGAAATGAAGAGATAGGAGATGGCCAGCCGGTCCGACAGATCGGCCAGAAGATCGAGAATCTGCGCACGAATGGAGACATCCAGCGCGGAGACCGCTTCATCCAAGACAATCAGCGACGGTTCGATGATCAAGGCCCGGGCAATGGCAATCCTCTGCCTCTGCCCGCCGGAAAACTCGTGGATGTATTTGTGCGCATCCGAGGACTGAAGACCGACATTGACCAGCGCGTTGTCGATGCGGCGGTTGCGCTCTTCGCGAGCGGGCTGCTTGTCGAGCAGAAAAAACGGTTCCGAGATAAGCCGGTCGACACGATGGCGCGGATTGAACGAGCTGTAAGGATCCTGAAAGACCACCTGTACCTGGCGGCGCATGTCCCGCCCCGGCCCTTCACCGCCGGTCGAAAAGACGCCGCCATTCAATCTGATCTCTCCACCCTGGACCGGATCGAGGGCAAGGATGGCCCGCGTCAGGGTCGATTTTCCGCAGCCGCTTTCTCCCACAAGACCGACATTTTCGCCGCGCCGGATGGCGAGCGAAACATGATCGACCGCGCGGAAATGACCGGGCGCACGAAACAGCGACCGGCGCGGCAGGGGATAGTCGCGCACGACTTCATGCACATCGACCACCGGCTCGCCCCGCTCCGGCACATGCACCGGATTGCGATTCGGCACGTGGCTGGACGCCTCAAAGAGCGCTTTCGTGTAGGGATGCTCCATGCGGCGAAACAGCGCCAGCGTGTCGCCCGCCTCGACCACGCGGCCGTCTTTCATGATGGTGATATGATCGGCCATCTCAGCGACGACGGCCAGGTCATGGGTGATCAAGATGAGGCCCATCCCGTCTTCATCGACCAGTTGCCTCAGAAGCTTCAGGATCTGCGCCTGCGTGGTCACATCAAGCGCTGTCGTCGGCTCGTCGGCGATCAGCAGCTTGGGGCGAAGCGCGATCGCCATGGCAATCACGACGCGCTGGCGCTGGCCGCCCGAAAGATCGTGCGGGTAACGATCGAGCGGGAAACGGTCCTCCGGCAGACCAACGCGGTTCAAGGCCTCCCTGGCAATGCGCTTGGCCTCACGTCGCGATTTGCCCGAATGAACAAGGATGGTCTCGGCCACCTGATCGCCAATCGTCTGGACCGGGTTCAGCGCCGTCATCGGCTCCTGAAAGACCATGCCGATATCATTGCCGCGCAGGGCACACATGTCCTTCTCTGAAAATGCCTCCAGCGTCTTGCCGTCCAGCCGGATCGAGCCGCCCCACTCGGTGCCGGTCGGCAGGAGCTGCATGATCGCCATGGCGGTCATGGATTTGCCGGATCCGGATTCGCCGACAACGCCGAGAACCTCGCCGGCATCCACCCTGAGATCCACATCATGGAGGATCGGCACGCCCTTGATGGATAAGGTCAGATTTTCCACATCCATCAGCGACATCAGCGTGCCCGCCTGAGCTTGGGATCGAAGATATCACGCAGACCGTCGCCCATCAGATTGAGACCCAGCACCGTGAAAACAATGGCAAGGCCCGGAAAGATCGCCAGATGGGGAGCGATATAGATCATGGTCTGGGCTTCCGAAAGCATACGCCCCCAGCTCGGCAAGGGCGGCTGGGTGCCAAGACCGACATAGGCAAGAGCGGCTTCCGCCAGGATACCAAGCGAAAACTGGATCGTCCCCTGGACGATCAGGAGGTTGGTGATGTTGGGCAGGATATGCTCGGCTGAAATAAGCGTCTTGCCCTTGCCGGCAACGCGAGCGGCCAGAATGTAGTCGCGCTGCCACAGCGACAGCGCGGCGCCGCGCGACAGCCGGGCGAACACCGGAATGTTGAAGATGCCGATCGCGATGATCGCATTGACGGCGCTCGGCCCGAAAACGGCGGTAATCATGATGGCCATGAGCAGGGCCGGAAATGCAAAGACCAGATCGTTGGTCCGCATGACGACCTCGTCGATCAGGCTGCCGTGCCGCGCGGCCGCCAGCAGACCGAGCGGCACGCCGATGACGATGCCGATCCCGACGGCAATGAGGGCGACGGCAATCGAAACACGCGCGCCGACCATCACCATGGAGAAAATGTCCCGGCCGAACGCGTCGGTGCCGAACCAGTGGGTCAAGGACGGCGTCTTCAGTTTGTTGGCAATGTCGAGCTGGGTGACGTCATAGGGTGTCCAGACAAAAGACATCAGCGCCACAAAGACGAACAGCACCGTCAGCACCGACCCGATCATGAAGCTCGGCGAACGCAGCGCGGCACTCACCATGCCGGCGCGCAGGGACGGCTCGACGCGAAGGTCACTCATGCCCGCGCCCTCCGCAGCCTGGGATCGGCAATTGCATAGGTGATGTCGACAATGAATGTGACGAGGATGACCGCGAAGACCAGCAGGAAGATCACGCTTTTAACAACGATCAGATCGCGTTGGGTAATGCTCTGGAACACAAGGCGGCCAAGCCCCGGCAGGAAGAAGACGTTTTCGATGATGATCGCGCCGGCAAGCAGGAAGGAAAACTGCAGACCGATGATGGTCAGGACCGGGATCAGCGCGTTGCGCAGGGCATGGCGCCACAGAGCCTGGCGGCGGGTCAGACCCTTGGCCCGGGCGGTTCGGACAAAATCTTCACTCAGCGTATCGAGCAATGACGAACGCATGACACGCGCAAGGATCGATGCCTGCGGCAGGGCAAGAGCGATTGCCGGCAGGGTCAGCGCCTTCATGCCGGCGAAAAAACCCGCTTCCCAGCCGGGAAATCCGCCAGCGGAAAACCATCTCAGGTTAACGGCAAAAACCAGCACCAGAAGCATGGCGAACCAGAAATTCGGAACCGCAATGCCTAGCTGAGTCACACCCATGATCGAGACATCGGTGGGCGAATTGCGCCGGGCCGCGGCCAGAACGCCGACCGGAAATGCGATCACTGTGGAAAGCAGCAACGCATAGACGGACAGCGGTATCGAGACCCAGATGCGGTCGGCAATGAGCTCACTGACGGGAACGCGGTAGGTATAGCTGGTGCCGAACTCCCCCTGCAGCAGGCCGGTAATCCATTGCCAGTAGCGGACCGGCGCCGAGGCATTGAGGCCAAGGCTTTCGCGCAAGGCGGCAACGGTATCAGGTTCGGCATTGAGCCCCAGCATGAATGAGGCCGGATCACCCGGAACGACTTCGATAACGAAGAAAATCACCAGGCTCGCGGCAAGCAGGCTGAGGGTCAGGGAGACCAGCCGTTTGAATACGAAGGGAAGCATGAAGCCGGCTCAAAATCGCTTCGGTCAGTCGAACTTGCCTGACCTGTTCGGGTTAGCGGGATGCGGGCACCGCAAAAACGGCGCCCGCATCCATGTCGATCAATCTTCCCAGTAGACCGCCGTCATATCGGCTGCCTGTGTCGGTGCATTCTCCCACACACCGCGCAGCTTGGCATTGACGACACCCGTATTTGCGAGCTGGAACAGATAGCCGTTGACATAATCGTCGGCAATCTTCTGCTGTGCGGCCTTCATCAGCTTGTTGCGCTCTTCCGGATCAGTCGAGTTGTTCAGATCCTCGATGATCTTGTTGAAATCGGCATTGTCATACTGAAAGTAATAGTCCGGCCGGGCATAGATGCCGATATCCAGCGGCTCAGTGTGGGAGACGATGGTCAAACCGAAGTCCTTGCCCTTGAACACCTGTTCCAGCCACTGAGCCCATTCCAGATTGCTGATTTCGGTTTCAATACCGACGTTGCGAAGCTGCGAGGCGACAATCTCACCACCACGGCGGGCATAGGACGGCGGCGGCAATTTCAGTGTCGTCGTAAATCCGTCCGGGAAACCGGCCTCTGCCAGAAGCGCCTTGGCTTTCTCCGGATCATGGTTCGATTGCCCGGTCAGGTCGACATAGGCCGGATGATGCGGAGCAAAATGCGTCCCGATGGGCGTGCCGTATCCGAACATTGCGCCGTCGATGATCGCCTGACGGTCAATGGCATGGGCAATCGCCTGACGCACTTTCAGATTGTCGAGCGGCGGCATCTTGTTGTTTGTCGACAGGATGGTTTCGCCTTCCGTCGAACCGGCGATCACGCGGAAACGCGGATCGGCGTCGAACTGCGGCAGGTTCTCCGGTGCGGGAAACGGCATGAAGCTGTCGACATCTTCCGCCATGACGGCTGCAAAGGCCGCATTCGGGTCGGAGATGTACTTGAATGTGACTTTCTCAAGCTTTGCCGGCTCGCCCCAGTAGTCGGGATTGCGCTCAAGCTCGATACGGTCGCCCTGGACCCAGTCCTTGAAGACAAAGGCGCCTGTGCCGACCGGATTGGTTGCGTTGCTGTCCGCCGTCTCCGGCGCAACCATTGCTGCATCACCCCAGGCCAGATTGAACAGCATGTTGCCGTTGGGCTTCGACAGCATCACCTTGACGGTGTGCGGGTCGACGACCTCAACGGAGTCGATATCGGCGTAGAGCGCCTTTTGAGCGTTGGTCGAGCCTTCAGCGCCGATGCGTTCGAGCGAGAACTTGACGTCCTCGGCATCGAAGTCGGAGCCGTCATGGAATTTTACGCCCTTGCGCAGGTTGAATGTGTAGACCTTGCCGTCATCCGATACGGTCCAGGATTCGGCGAGACCGGGATTGATGCTGCCATCCGGACCGAAACGGGTCAGGCCTTCGAAGATATTGGAATAAGTAACCTGATCGATAGCGCCCGCGGCACCCGATGTCGGATCGAGATTTGGCGGCTCAAGCTGCGCGCCGACCGTAATGTCCGTTTTAGCGGCGAAAGCGGGCGACAGAGCGGTGCTTACCGCCAGCGCCCCGGCAATTGCCAGCGCCTTTGCAAATGATTTCATCGTCGTTCCTCCTGTTATGCTTCCCATTTTTATCGGACCTTAATTTTTGCACTGCGGCATATCAAGCGCCGAGCAGGTCCTTTAGCGACAACGCCATGACCTTGGCGCTGTCTATCATGTCATCGACGCCGACATACTCATCGGGCTGATGCGCCAGATCCAGAATACCCGGACCATAGGCGATGCAATCCTTGAGCCGGCCGATACGATCGATGTGCTTCTGGTCGTAGGTTCCCGGCGAAACCACATATTCCGGGCTCTTTTGCAAAACCTGTTCGATCGATCTGGAGACCGAGCGCACGACCGGCGCGTCATTGTCCGTCATGGTCGGGCTGACATGCCACAGCTCCTTGATATCATACGAAAAATCCGGTCGCTGCGCGCTGACCTTTTCGAGAATGTCGACGACTTCCTGGCGCACCTCCTCCGGGTCTTCCTCGATGATGTAACGCCGATCAATGACCATGCGGCAGGAATCGGGCACACAGGCCGACGGAAAGCCAGTGAAATCCTCCTCCGGCTCCGTCTGGCCACCATGCATCGAGTTGATGTTCATTGTCGACTGGCGCGCACCCTCCGGAACAACCGGCATTGCGGTGCGCTTGCCGGCCAGCGCCGGATAGAGACTGGTCTCGAATTCGTGCAGGACCGCGCCCATATGGCGCACCGCGCAATCACCAAGAAACGGCATGGAGCCATGGGCGATATGCCCCTTTGTCTCGATTTCCGCCCACCACACGCCGCGATGGCCAAGGCACACGCGATCCTTGTTCAGCGGCTCGGGAATGATGACATGCTGCACGCGCGACGGGTCGAAATACCCCTTCTCGGCGAGATACGCGACCCCGCCATAGCCGCCGCTTTCCTCGTCCGCCGTCCCGGATATCTCGATAGCCCCGTTAAAATCGGGAAAAGCGTCGATAAAAGCTTCAGCTGCAATGATGGAGGCTGCCAGGCCACCCTTCATATCGCACGAGCCGCGCCCGTAGATCTTACCGTCCTTCAACTCGCCGCCGAAGGGATCGGTCGTCCAGCCGCGGCCGACCTCGACCACATCGGTATGGGAATTGAAATGGACGCAGGCTCCCGGTGCACGCCCCTCCCTGCGCGCGACGATATTCCAGCGCGGATATTTATCGCTGTCGCCGGGCGAGCCATGCGCGCGGATCAGCTCAATCTCGAAATGTCTCGGCCGAAGACGGGCCGCGAGATATTCGCAGATTTCCAGATAAGCTTCACCCGGTGGATTAAGTGTCGGGATGCGGATCAGGTCCTGCGTAAGCGCAATCAGATCGTCGCGACGCGCCTCAATATCTTCAAGCCAAGGCGCCGAGATCATTCCCGCTTCACTCATACAAACCCTACCCTTACGCAAGCTGATGATTTATCAATACTAAAGGGGATTATCCGCGTGCGGCGGCTGACTGCGCAATACCGTAGGACTACGAAGTGAAAGAGGACGGACTCGACAATCGCGCTTTGCGCGACCTGGCATTCGACCATGCGCCCGTCGGGCTGGTTCTCACCGAGAACCGCATCATCAAGGCATGCAACCGCACGTTCGCGGAGATTTTCGGTTATGAGCGCGACGAACTTGTCGGCCAGTCCTTCCGCGTTCTTTATGCTTCAAACGAGGAGTTTCACCAGATCCGCGATGTCGGCCTGACAACGCTGATGGGCGGTAACCGATATACCGATGAGCGCATCATGCCGCGCAAGGACGGAAGCCTTTTCTGGTGCCGGTTCCGCGCCCACAGCCTGACCCCGGACGATCCGCTGCGCCGGGCGATCCTGAGTTATGCGGACATATCGGACCACCGGCCCTATGTCGCGCTCTCACCGAGGGAACGGCAGATCGTGACGCATCTGCTGGGCGGCAAGACAAGCAAGGAGATCGCCCGCCTGATTGATATATCGCCGCGAACGGTTGAATATTACCGCTCGCGGCTTTTAAAGAAATTCGGCGCAAGCAACGTCACCGAACTGCTGGCACAACTCGGAGGCGCGCCAGTTTAAGCCAGATACATCCTAGCGGTTCTCATTGAGCCATTTCAGCGTGGTCGGGATCATCTTGTTATCGAGTGTGGCAGGTCCGGAAAACGCGTCCCAAACGTGATCCGTGTCGAATACGACCAGCTCTTCCTTACCGGAATGATAGTCCATGAGGATCTGACCGGCTGCGGGCTGGGGCGCGACAGTCGTATCGCGCGTTCCGACAATGACCATCAACGGACCCGGATAGGCGGAAACCGCCGCGGCAGCGCTCTTGACGGGCAGTTCCTGGTAAAAGGCACCCTTAAGGGTCGTCTCCACACCCCAGGGAAGCTTGATGGTGTGAGGGGTCTGTGGATCACCGGCGATGGCTTTCATCACCGTTTCCGCGCCAAGCAGGTTGGAGAAGGTAAACATCGGATTGGTGACCGGAGCCCATAATATGGTGGCATTCACCTCGGGCCGCTCCGCCACCGCATGACTCGCCACAAGCCCTCCCTGGCTCCAGCCAAGAACAGAAATCCTGCTGCCATCGACCTGCGTGTTTTGCTTCAACCAGTCAATTGCAGCAACCGCATCCTTGATCTGGCCGCTGAACGTGGTGTCTTCCCAATTGCCGTCGCTTTCGCCCGAACCGCGAAAATCGATCCGAAGGCTGGCATATCCGTTTTTCGACAATTCGCGTGCTGTGCGTGTGAAAACGCCGTCATCGGTATCCTTCACAGCCAGTTCGTCGCGTGTCCCGGTAAACCCGTGCAGCATCAGAACAACCGGGGCCGGAGCGGACGCATTGTCAGGCGTCTCAAGCGTGCCGACAACCGACTGGCCGTCAACCGGAATGGTCACCACCTGTTCCTTGGCCAGCGCATAGCCCGCCGAGGCCGCAACCATGATCAGCGCAGCCGCGCTGCTAAAGGCCTTTGATGCAATTTTCTTCATGTGAACATCCTGTTCTGGTTCATTGCCGGGAGTAGGCGAAGCCGGAATGTTGACACAAAAGGACGCCGGGGGAAAAGCGGAAATACCTGCCGTATCAGCCGCGCCAGGTCTTGTCGCGCCAAAGCGCCGTAAGCGCTGACTGATAGTCAGGGTAACGGAACCGGTATCCGCTTTCCTTGAGTTTTGCATTCGAAACGCGTTTGCATTCGCCGTAAAAGGAGCGCGCCATCGGAGTCAGATCCGCCGTTTCAAAATCCATCTCCGGCGGCGGCTCAACGCCCATGCGCTCCGATGCATAAAGGACGACATCCTGCGGCGGGGCCGGCAGGTCGTCGGTGACGTTCCAAATGCCTGCGGCGCAAGCATTAATAAGATGCGCGGTTGCGCCGGCTATGTCAGCCACATGGATCCGGTTGAAAACCTGGCCCGGTTTGACCAGCCGCCGAGCCCTGCCCTTGTTTATGGTGACAAACGCATTGCGGCCGGGCCCGTAAATGCCAGACAGGCGAAGAACCGCAATCGGAATGCCGCTTGCCTGAGCAGCTTCGAGCCAGGCGCTCTCGGCTTCAACACGCTCAACCGAGCGCTTCGAAACGGGCTTGCAGGACGTTTCCTCATTCACCCAGGCGCCATCATGATTGCCATAGACGCCGACGGTCGACAGATAGGCGGCCCATTGCAGATCGGGCATCACCGACCGCAGATCGGGCCCGGTCAGGCGCAGCAGCGCATCGCCTTCCGCTCCGGGAGCGATTGACTGCACCAGATGCGTAGCGGACGCCAGTTCCTTGCGAACCGGTTCTGACAGGCTTGACCCGTCAAAGATAAAAGGTTGAAGACCGGCATCGACGAGCGCCGGAAAGTTTTCCCGCGACCGGCTGGTGCCGCCGATCCAATCAGCCTTGCCGGCCAGTTCCCGGGCAATCGCCCGGCCGGAAAACCCGGCCCCGAAGATAAAAAGACGCATGTATTTCGATCCCGTTGCTATTGTGGCGCAAGGCCCCACTCTTCGCGAACAGACCGGTCGTCTTCAGCCGCCGCCCTGTCCTTCATCCGCACAAAGTCCGTCTGGTCGAGAAGCCGGGACAGCGCCCAAACCGCTGCCCCGCGCACGAGCGGGTTGGCGTCACCCAGATGCGCCCGGCAGGCCTCGACAAGTGAGCGATCGCCGGAGTTGCCGGTGGCGATCAGCACGTTGCGCATGAAGCGGTCCCGACCGATCCGCTTGACTGGGGAACCGGAAAAAAGCGCCCTGAACGCCGCATCGTCCAATCCCAGCAATTCTTCGAGCGCGGGTTCCTTCAAATCGTCTCTGGCTTTCAATTTTGCTTCCCGCGCAAGGCTTGCGAACTTGTTCCACGGACAGACCGCCAGACAGTCGTCACAGCCGTAGATACGGTTGCCCATGGCAATTCGGAACTCATGCGGGATCGGCTCCTTGTGCTCAATGGTCAGATAGGAGATGCACCGGCGCGCGTCCAGTTGGTAGGGCGCGGGAAAGGCGTCCGTCGGGCAGATATCAAGACAGGCGCGGCACGAGCCGCAATGATCGTCCTCCCCGGCATCGGCGGGCAGCGTCGCCGTCGTAAAGATCGAACCCAGAAAGAGCCAGGAACCGAATTCGCGGCTGACAAGATTGGTGTGCTTGCCCTGCCACCCAAGACCGGCTCTTTCGGCCAACGGTTTTTCCATTATCGGGGCGGTATCGACAAACACCTTGACGTCGGAACCGGCCCTTGACGCAAATCGCCCGGCAATGCCTTTCAGCTTTCCCTTGATCACATCATGATAGTCGCGGTGCCGGGCGTAGACCGATATGGCGGCGCGATCGGGTCTATCCAGAACCTGCAACGGATCGTCTTCGGGACCGTAATTCATGCCGAGCATCAGGATGGAGCGGACGTCGGGCCACAAAACCCGGGGGTCGGCCCGGCGGGCCCTGGTTTCCTCCATCCAGTCCATGGTGCCGTGGCGGCCAGCCTTCAAATAGGCCTCAAGCGCTTCAGGCGCATGTTGCGATATGGCGTCAGGTGCAACGATCCGTGCGACATCGAACCCCGCGGACCGGGCCTCCTGCAGCAGAAAGGCCTTAAGCCGCTCTGCCTTGGAGACCGTTGGCCGGGGCGCGGGCATCGCTCAAAAATCCAGGTCCGCATAGTGCGAGACCGGCGTGACCTTGGCGACGCGGTCGGCAAGAAGCGGACGCATGCTTGGGCGTGACTTGATGCGCTGGTACCAGTCCTTGGCGTTTGGTGTCTCGGACCAGGTGATCTCGCCGAGATAATCCAGGGTCGACAGGGCGCCCGCCGCTGCAAGATCGGCGTAGCTCATCGTGTCGCCGGCAAGCCAGTCGCGGTTTGCGGCAAGCCAGTCCAGATAGCGCATATGCTGGCGGATATTGGCGCGCGCGGCCCGCAGTGCCTTGGAATCGGGCGCACCGCCGCCGGCTTCCTTGGGCATAACCAGCTTGAAGACTCGTTCGCGCATGAGATGCCGCGTGACATCCTGCTCCATCTTGACCAGGAACCACTCGATCAGCCGCCTAACCTCGGCGCGCTCGAACGACTCGTCCGGCAGCAGGCGCCGGTCGCGCTTGAAGACACCGTAAATCTCGTCGATGAATTCGGCGATCACCGATGCGCCGCAGACCGCGTGAAGCGAATCGTCGACATAAACCGGAAGCGTTGCGGCCGGATTGAGCGCCAAAAAGTCGCGGCGGCGCTCCCACGTGCGTTCCTCGGCCAGATCGGTCTGCAGATCGTATTCGTTCAGCATCAGCCGGACAAACCGGGACGCAGCGGACATCGGGTGATGATAAAGGGTTGGCATTCCTGACAAGTCATTTCTATGAAACTGATTCGCCGGATTATTATGGAAAACTCCGACGAATGAGCTATAGGGTTTCGCACGGGCCAAGACAAGCGCGGCACGTTCGGCACAATCGCACACAGGCGGGATACAATACATGGCGGAACAGACGATTACCGGCGCCCTGCTGCTCGGATTGCTGGAGGGGCTAACGGAATTTCTGCCGGTATCGTCAACCGGGCATCTCCTGCTCGCTGGCCATTTCATGGGCTTCGAATCAACCGGCAAGACCTTCGAGGTGCTGATCCAGCTCGGTGCGATCCTGGCGATCCTTTCAGTCTATTTTGCCCGGCTGTGGGCGCTGGCAAAAGCCTTGCCGAACGACGCCAAGGCGCGCCGCTTCGTCCTGTCCATCATCCTTGCCTTCCTTCCTGCGGTGGTGATCGGGGTCCTGGCGTACCAGTTCATCAAGACCGTGCTTTTTGAAACGCCAGTGCTGATATGCATCGTTCTGATAATCGGCGGTTTTGTGCTGATGGCGATCGACCGGCTAAAGCGGGAACCACGCTACACCGATGTCATGGATTTTCCGCCCGGCATGGCTCTCAAAATCGGCATGATACAGTGCCTTGCGATGATCCCGGGAACATCACGGTCAGGCGCGACCATCGCCGGCGCACTGCTTCTTGGCAGCGACAAACGTTCAGCGGCGGAGTTTTCCTTCTTCCTGGCGATGCCGACCATGGCCGGCGCGTTTACCTATGACCTTTATAAAAACTACAGCCGGTTGTCGGCGGACGATTTCACCATCATCGCCGTCGGCTTTGTATCCGCCTTTGTCGCCGGCGTGTTCGTGGTACGCGGGCTGCTGAATTTCGTCTCCCGCCACGGCTTCACCGTGTTTGCATGGTGGCGTATCGTTGTCGGCACCGCAGGGCTCATAGGCCTCTATTTTTATCCATAAGGCATTGTCATGTTTCTCGGGATAGACACCGGCGGCACCTATACCGATGCGGTGCTGTTCAGTCCGGATGACGGCGTGGTCGCCAAGGCGAAAGCGCTGACAACGCGGCACGATCTGACAATCGGCATCGGCGAGGCCGCATCCCGGGTGCTCAAAGACGGGTCGGCTGCGGCAAAATCCATTGAGCTGGTCAGCCTTTCCACGACGCTCGCCACCAATGCACTGGTCGAGGGACAGGGCGACCGGGCCGCGCTCATCATGATCGGGTTCGATGAGAACGATCTTCAAAAAGACGGGCTGGCCGATGCGCTGGGCAGCGATCCGGTGATCTTCCTGCCCGGCGGGCACGACGTACACGGACGGGCAAGAACGCTCGATCTTTCAGCTCTCGAAGAACAGCTCGAAGAGCTTGGTGAAAGTGTCGCGGCCTTTGCGATTGCCGGTTACTTCGCGGTGCGCAATCCCGAACACGAAATTGCCGTGCGCGACCGCGTGCGCACTAAAACCGGATTGCCCGCAACCTGCAGCCACGAACTTTCGTCGCGGCTCGGCGGCCCACGGCGTGCCCTGACGACACTGCTGAATGCGCGGCTCGTCGCCATGATCGACCGGCTAATCGATGCAACACAGGCGCATTTAAGCGCAAGCGGCATTGCGGCACCGCTGATGGTGGTGCGCGGCGACGGCGCGCTGATTGCCTCGGATCTTGCCCGGGCGCGCCCGATCGAGACCATCCTGTCTGGCCCGGCGGCAAGCCTCGTCGGCGCACGATACCTGACGGGCATGAGCGATGCGGTGGTCTCCGATATCGGCGGCACGACGACCGATGTGGCGATCCTTGAAGACGGGCAGCCGAGGCTTGACCCCGACGGGGCTATCGTCGGCGGATACCGGACGATGGTTCAGGCCGTCGCGATGCACACATTCGGACTGGGCGGCGATTCGGAAGTTCATGTCAGCGACACGGGACTTGAAACCCAGATCAGGCTTGGGCCGAGGCGTCTCATGCCTCTCAGCCTCGCTGCACATCTCGATCCGGAGCCAGTGATTGCAGCCCTGAAACGTCAATTGAGCACCGACCAAACGGGAAGACTGGACGGCCGGTTCGCCTGCCGCACCGGTGTGCCGAACCGGCTGGCGGCCGCGTTACAGCCACAGGAAGCCGCACTCTATGAGCGGATCAAGGACAAGCTGCTTCCGCTCGACGAACTGCTCAGCGCGACCCCGCAACGGGCAACGCTCGACCGCCTTGCGGCACGCGGCCTCGTTCACATCGCCGGTTTCACGCCTTCCGATGCCATGCATGTTCTGGGCCGTCAGGACAACTGGAATGGCGAGGCTGCGCGGCTCGGCGCCGGGCTCCTGGCGCGGCGCAAGAACGGTGCCGGCAAGGCGATTGCCCAAGACGCCGAGGACCTGGCAGAACAGACGATCGCCAGACTGACCCGGCAATCCTGCGAGGTCATCCTAACCACCTGCCTCGCGGATGACGGAGAAACGCAGATCGATGCGGCGCGGTCGCGGTCGGTCGGCCGGGCGCTGGACCGGGCGCACGGGGTCGTCAAATTCGCACTGACCCTCGATCGGCCGCTGATCGGCCTGGGTGCATCGGCTGCAAGCTACTATCCGGCCATCGCCCGGATGCTCAACTCGGACAGCGCCGTTCCGCCACATGCCGATGTTGCAAATGCCGTCGGTGCAGTCGCCGGGCATGTGCGCACGAGCGTGATCGTGTTCGTCACGGCACCGCAGGAGGATGTCTTCGCGGTCAATGGCGCGGGTATCAGCGAACAATACCGCAGCGAGGGCGAGGCAATGTCGAGAGCCCGCGAGCTGGCGCGTGAAGCGGCTGAACAGGAAGTTGCCATGGCCGGAGCCGAAGAACCGGTCATTCGCCTTGCTGAAGAGATCAAGGCGCCCGAGGTGGAAGGCATGCGCAGCTTCGTTGAAGCACGCGTCACAGCAACCGCTGACGGAAGACCCAGAATTACCCGCGATGACGGGTCAGACAGATCGGCCGAATAAAAAAGCGGGCCGGTTTACGGCCCGCCTTGAATGCAATTAAAGCCGCTTGTCCTTTAGACCACGACGACGGTCGTTCCGAGCGGCACACGCTGGTACAGATCGATCACGTGTTCATTCACCATGCGAATACAGCCATTGGAGACCGAGCGGCCGATCGTATCGGGCTGATTGGTGCCGTGAATGCGGTAGTAGGTGTCGCGTCCGCCGCGATAAAGATAGAGCGCCCGCGCGCCCAGCGGGTTGTTCGGACCGCCCGGCACACCCTTGGCATAACGGGCGTATTTCTTGGGTTCACGGCGGATCATATTGTCGGTCGGACGCCAGCTCGGCCACTCGGCCTTGCGCTGAATCGACGCCGTTCCCTTGAAGGCAAGGCCCGCCTTGCCCACGCCGACGCCATAGCGCCGGGCCCGGAAAGGCGACAAGACGAGGTAGAGGAAATGATTGCGCGGATCGACAACGATGGTCCCGGGCTTGTGGCCGGAAAAGCGAACGGTTTGCGGCAGGTAACGCCGCTCGATCTTGAAGTTCTTGTATCGCCGGCTGTGGTGAGCAGAGGCAGTGGTTGAATATTGCGTCGCCGCGATAAGGGCTGAGCCAAGCAAAAGATCGCGTCTGCTGATCATGATTTTGCTCCCAGTTTCTTGGTGGTTTCGTTCGATATGACGCATGGAATGCGCCGAGCGGACATCATCATCGGATCGGCGGACGCAATAGTCGTTCATCACCCGTCCGGGACGGCGGACGGAGGCTGTCGCTTGCAGGAATGGATGGTGAACGTGCGAAAGCCGCGTGAGAAACCGCAATAAGATATGCGCAGTCGGTCTTACAGGGCGATGATCGGGTACTGCGCTTCATGAGCGTTTCCATGCAGCAGGCCTTTGCCGATTCTGCAATGGCGTTGTATTTGCCGGACGCGAACGTGACCGTTACCGGCCCACCGGTCTGTGGCGCAGTCTTCATTGCCGCCGCGGCATGGCCGACGCAAAGAACACATGCGATTACTATTACAATAAAGCCCCTCATTACTTGAAAAATAACCCAATAAAGCCGGCAAATCCATGCTCTATCAGTAACACCCGCGTGAGCGTGCCCTTAACCTTAACGCGATTGAACGGGCAGAATCAGCTGCCCGAGGGCACGGCAGCAATACTGTGATGATAGAAACTGACTGCACCGTTCAGAGCCATCTCCACCGCGACCGCCACAAGGATGATGGCCATGATGCGGGTGATCACGCTGATCGCGGTGTTTCCCAGAAGGCGCGATATCGGGTCGGCAAAGAGCAGACCAAGCCAGACAAGCAGCGAAATCAGCACGATGACCGGAAGCATGGTCACCAGTTCCCCGCCATCTCCGAGCAAATGGGCAAAGAGGATGATCGTGACAAAGGAGCCCGGCCCAAGGGTCAATGGTATGGACAGCGGAACGACGGCTATATTTTTGTCCTTTTCATGCCCTTCCTGAGTCGCCTTTTCGTCGCCGGCGCTCGTATTGTCATGCAGCATGGAAAGGCCGATCAGAAGCACGATGATCCCGCCGCCAATCTGAAACGCCGGAACGCTGATCCCGAAAAAATGCAGGATTTCCTCGCCGATGACCGTCGCGATGGTCGCGGCGACAAGGACAGTCGCGGCAATGACATGGGCCGTGCGCCGGCGCTCGGCGGGCGAATAGCCCTTTGTCATACCCAGGAATATGGGGATTCCGTAGAGCGGATTGACAGCGCCACCAGCGCTGCACCGAATTTCAGGAAAAGACCAGAATCAAAGTGTCCGAGTAAGCTGTCCATGACCCTATCCCACTCGCGAATCGCCCTGTGCGCGATAGTAGAGTTTTGCCAGGAAGGTCGATAGTCCTTTGAATGGTTCAGGATCATTCATGATTTTTTCTGTTTTGGAATAAATCTTTCTCACTTTTGATAAATTGACAGTAAATCTCCACCTATGGGATGGAGGCGCCAACTCTCAGCGGATCAAATCAGGAGCGCACAATGTCCATGGTCCCGGCCCACGGCCTGTCGGTCGACAAGGAATTGCATGATTTCATCGTCGAGGAAGCCCTTCCGGGCACCGGCGTCGACGCCGATCATTTCTTCAACGGCCTTGCCAATCTCATTCACGACCTGTCGCCAAGGAACCGCGAGCTGCTTGCCACACGGGAACGGCTGCAGGATCAGATCGATGCCTGGCATCGGGAAAACGGCGCGCCGGCGGATCTCGCCGCCTACAAGGCCTTCCTTGAGGAAATCGGCTATCTGCGGCCGGAGGGCGAGGCTTTCAGTGTCAGCACGGACAATGTCGACCCCGAGATCGCGGCGGTTGCAGGACCGCAGCTTGTCGTGCCCGTTATGAATGCGCGTTACGCGCTCAACGCGGCCAATGCGCGCTGGGGCTCGCTTTACGACGCGCTCTATGGGACCGATGCGATCGCGGAAGACGGCGGCGCGGAAAAGGGCGGCAGCTACAATGCCGTGCGCGGCGCACGCGTCATCGCCTGGGCGCGCGCCTTCCTTGACGATTCGGCCCCGATCGACGGTTCCTGGTCCGACATCAATTCGCTTGCCATCGACAATGGTGAACTGAACATCACCATGGCGGACGGCAGCCGTCAGAGCCTGAAGAACCCCGCTCAATTTGCCGGATATAAGGGCGATCCTGCCTCCCCGGCTTCCGTACTTCTGAAGAAAAACGGCCTGCATTTGGAAATAGTCTTCGACCCTGAACATGCGGTCGGCAAGGACGATCCCGCCGGCATCTGCGACGTCATCCTGGAATCGGCCGTGACAACGATCGTCGACTGCGAGGACTCGGTCGCCGCAGTCGATGCCGAAGACAAGGTGATCGTCTATCGTAACTGGCTCGGATTGATGAGAGGCGACCTGTCCGAAGACGTTTCCAAGGGCAGCAAGTCATTTACCCGCCGTCTCAACCCGGACCGCGAGTATCTTGGCCGCAAGGCAGAGGCGATGACGCTGCCCGGCCGGGCCCTCATGCTGGTGCGCAATGTCGGACACCTGATGACCAATCCGGCAATTTTGGACCGTGACGGCAACGAGGTTCCCGAAGGCCTGATGGATGCGATGATCACCGGCCTGATCGCACTGCACGACATCGGCCCGGAAGGCAAACACAAGAACTCGCGCGAAGGCTCGATGTATGTGGTCAAGCCGAAGATGCACGGCCCCGATGAGGTCGCCTTCGCCTCGGAAATCTTCGCCCGGGTCGAGGACATTCTGGGCATGCCACGAAACACAATGAAAATGGGCATCATGGACGAGGAGCGGCGCACAACCGTCAACCTGAAGGAATGTATCCGCGCAGCCCGCGAGCGGGTGGTGTTCATCAATACGGGCTTCCTCGACCGCACAGGCGATGAAATCCACACCTCCATGGAAGCCGGTGCGATGATCCGCAAGGGCGATATGAAACAAGCGGCCTGGATCACAGCCTATGAGGACTGGAATGTCGATATCGGCCTTGAGTGCGGTCTTTCCGGCCGCGCGCAGATCGGCAAGGGCATGTGGGCGATGCCCGATCTGATGGCTGCCATGCTGGAACAGAAGATCGGCCACCCGAAAGCCGGCGCGAATACGGCCTGGGTTCCCTCCCCGACGGCAGCGACCCTGCATGCCACGCATTACCACAAGGTCAATGTGGCTGAGGTCCAGGCGCAAATCAGGTCCCGGACCAGAGCCAGGCTCGACGATATCCTGTCCATTCCGGTTGCGGAGCGCCCGAACTGGACGCCCGAGGACATCCAGCATGAGCTCGACAACAATGCCCAGGGCATTCTGGGCTATGTCGTCCGCTGGGTCGGACAGGGCGTCGGCTGTTCAAAGGTTCCCGATATCAACGATGTGGGGCTGATGGAGGACCGGGCGACCTTGCGCATTTCGGCCCAGCACATGGCGAACTGGCTGCATAACAGCATTGTCGCCGAAAACCAGATTGTCGAGACCATGAAGCGCATGGCCGCTGTCGTCGATCAGCAGAACGAGGGCGATCCGGCCTATCACAAGATGTCCGATGATTTCGACGGATCCATCGCGTTTCAGGCGGCGCTGGAACTGGTTCTGGAAGGCCGCAGCCAGCCAAGCGGCTATACCGAGCCGATCCTGCACCGCCGCCGCAGGGAGCTGAAAGCGGCGCTGGCCGAATAGACATGCCCATGCTCAACTGTCGGCGACCGGTCGCCGACAGTTGTCGTGTCGGTAACGCTTCTTTGGGCGTCAAGGCGGTTTAAGCTCAATGGCGGGACCGGAGCAAAGCTCCCGTTAAGGACTATAAGCTGAATGACACTTGGCACAGGCGTGAGCCTTTGGTAATCAGGCAATACGGTCGGCAGTAACCGAGGCGTCGCTGCTCCCCGAGGAGTGCTAAACCTGCCGTAGACAAGAACGACATCGTGAAAACAGGGCGTCGTTTCGTTAAGCCAGCGACCGACGATCGGACAAAGCGCCCGTTCTGGATGAACGATGACAAAAAATCCTATTTCAATGTGTGTGAACGATATGACCGTTTTCACACGTGTCCTGTCTCGACAACTTGGTGAAACAAGCCCGTCTCATTTGGCCTTGATGAATATGGTGGCGCGAGCCGCCGGTTTTCAGAATGTCCAGCATATGCGCGCCGCATCAGCAGCGGCAAAGAGGCTGGATAACCAAACCGAGAGCGTCGTTGCGGACGCCCGTTGCGTGGAGCGCACCCTCCATCAATTCGACAATTGCGGACGCCTGCTTCAATGGCCGGCCAAACGCTCTGTCCAGACCCTGGCTCTCTGGGCGCTCTGGGCGACACTGCCGGCAAACAAGGTCCTGGATGAGCAGGCACTAAACGATCATTTGGCGCAAGAGCATCTCTTTAAAGACCCGGCGACTGTGCGAAGAACAATGATCTCGTGCGGTTTGTTATCAAGAAAGAAAGACGGGACCGACTATCGCAGAATCGAGCAACAACCGCCCGTCGAAGCGAAAGCGCTGATCAATGTGTTGAGCATCCGGCGTCGTGCAAGGAATGAAAACGCGCCGGGCAGGGCCTAGCAGATCATGCTCATGCAATGCAGGCGGCGTGCCGGCTAAGCAATGGAGTACGGGATCGGCAGGGGTGTAAGCCGCGCGACGATCGCCTCTTTCTTTTCAGCCTCCATTGCGGCCGGCAGCGTTACCGCCACGGACAGCTTGCCGCCAGCTGACAGGTTCGCATTGGCCTTGGCGCCGTCCGCCCCTGCTTCAGCCAGGAGTTCGCGCACCGTGCGTTCTGCGGCGAGGCGGCGGAGCTCCGGTTTGAAGATCTTGCCGACATTGGTTGTCGGCATTGCCGGCAGGATCGTTACCGATTTGGGCCGTGCCGGAGGCTCATCGACATTGCCGCGCGTCCAATCCAGCAGTTCGTCCTCATTGACTGCGCCGGCACCCGGCATCAGCACGGCGAAGGCGACGGGCAGTTCGCCCGCATAGGCGTCGGGCGCACCGACGGCGGCGCTGAGCTGCACGGCAGGATGGGATTCGAGCGCATCCTCGATTACCTTGGGATCGATGTTGTGACCGCTGCGGATAATCAGATCCTTGGCACGGCCCGTCAGATGAATCCGGCCGTCCTTGTCCACCCAGCCGACATCGCCGGTCACCAGCCAGCCGTCGGACGTAAAGGCCTTTCTTGTCTCCTCTTCGTTGAGAAACCCCGGAAAAACGTTAGGCGCCTTGAACAGGAACATTCCGGCCTCTCCGGGGCCGACGTCCCTATCCGTCGGCCCACCGTCGGCATCAATGGCGACGACCCGCATCTTTGAATAGGGAATGGGGAACCCGACACAGCCGGCAGGTCCGCGCACGCCCGGAGGGCGGATCGACGTGATGCCCGCCATTTCCGTCATGCCGAGGCTTTCATGAACATGCAGGCCGAAAAGTGTCTCGAAACGCGCTGCGAGCTCCGGCGCAAGCGGCGCGGCGCCGGTCCGGCAATAGCGGATCGACGAGATATCGGCACCATCCGTCGGAACATTGGCAAGAGCCGCGAGGACCGTTGGTACGGCGGACAAGGAAGTCGCGCCGTATTTCTCGACAATGCGCCAATAATTGGCGCGAACATCCGGATTGCGCAGGAGCGTGGTCGTCGGAATGATCGTTTCCACGCCCGCCGACAGCGCGGTGAGCGAAGCGGGCAGCACGCCCGCGACATGGAACAGCGGATAGGCGTTGATGCTGACATCGTCGCGCGTCTGGCCCTGGAGCTGGACGCTCGCCCAGGCCGTGAAGACCTGATTGCCGTGGGTGTGCATGGCAAGTTTCGGAGCGCCGGTGGTGCCGCCGGTATGGAAATAGGCGGCGATGTCCTGTGGCGCGATGGTCCTGCCGCTGACAAGGCGGTCTGACGGCTGATCTCGGAGGCCGGCCTGGAAATCTCCGTCGCCCTGATGTTCGGGTGGGCGTTCCTCATCATGGGGCGCGACGCGCAGCACCTTCAAACCGTCTATCCGGCTCCTCAGCGCCATGGCCTTTTGCCAATAATCGGCATCTTCCGGGGCGCCATAGGCGACAAGGATTTTCGACCCGGCCGTTTCAATCAGCGAGGCCAGCTTGTCTAGATCAAGCAGCGGGTTGAGCGGCTGGACCCTGCCCGCCGCCTCCCCGCCCCACAGGACAAGGTGGTATTCAAGACAGGCCGGCAGCAGCGCCGCAACGGCGTCATCCGGCCCAATGCCGAGACCGTGGAACAGATTGGCTGTCGCGGTGATCTTTTCAAAGAGCTCGCGATAACTCCACCGGATCGGCTCATCGTCCGGATTGCCGGTTTGCAAGAAAGTCAGTGCCGGTCTGTCGCCGAATGCCCGCGCGGATTCGGCGAATATGTCATAGGTGCTTACAGCGGTGACTGCCTCCTCAAGCGGGATCGCTTCCAGTCGCCTTATGTCGGCGATGCTGCGGATCGGGTGAGATTGTTCAAACGGCATGCGGGACCGGTAAGACTATGCTGATCAAAAGGGCAGTTTCATGCCGGGCGGTATCGGAAGACCGGCTGTCAGTTCCTGCGTCTTGGCCTGAACGGCCGCTTCAACCTTGCCCTTGGCATCGTTGTGCGCGGCGACAATCAGGTCTTCGAGGATTTCCGCCTCGTCTTCTTTAACAAGCGAAGGATCGACGGAAAGGCCGAGCATGTGGCCCTTGCCGTTCAGCCGAACCGTGACAAGGCCACCGCCCGACGTTCCCTCGATTTCGAGCTTTTCGACTTCTTCCTGCAGGCCGGCCATCTTTTCCTGCATTTCCTTGACCTTGCCCATCATGCCCATCAGGTCGCGCATGCTGCATCTCCATGTTGTTTGCGGCGAAACGGACTGCCTGCCCGCTTCATTTCAAATTTCGGGATCGTCCGGCAGAATATCGCCGTCCTCACTTTGCTGCGAAACCAATGGTTCCGCCTCATCGGCCCGGATGCGCACATCGGTGATGCGGGCTCCGGGAAACTGCTGCAGGATGGCGGCGACATCAGGGTCCTGGCTGGCGTCGCTGACCAGTTCGGCGCGGTGTGCCGCTTCCATCTCCTCAATGGTGCGCCCGCCCTTCTCACGGCTGATTGCAATGATCCAGCGCATGCCGGTCCATTCCTTGAGCTTGCCGTCAAGCTCGCCGATCAGGGATTTCGGCGCATCCTCGTGCAGGGCGATCTCCAGACGCCCCGCCTCCATTTTCACCGGCCGCAGATATTTGCGGATCATGGCCTTGAGTTTGACGTCGCGGTGCTGGCCGGCAAGATCGGCGAGATCGGCTAGGCTTGTCACCGTCACCGTTGGCGCCGACGTGACGGGAGCGGCCTGCATTTGCGGCGCCGGATTTTCGGATTCGACCGGACGCAAGGCGGCGACCGGGCCCGAGCCGGAAGACGCCGGCTGCGCGTCATAGCCGGATGCCGGCGCCTGCGGCGCATCCGTCGCCGGCGATGGCCGATTCTTGCCCGGCGCTGAATGCGCGGGCCGCTCGGAAAACGCCTTCACCGCCTCGCCCGGAGACGGCAGATTGGCGGCATGAGTCAGGCGGATCAGCACCATTTCGCAGGCATTGACCGGCCGGTTCGACTGCTCGGTCTCGGTAATGCCCTTGAGCAGCATCTGCCACAGGCGCGAAAGAACCGGCACGGAAAGCTTTTCGGCGAACTCGCCGCCGCGTACGCGCTCCGTTTCGCTCAAAGATGCATCGCTGGCCGCATCGGGCACAAATTTCAGCCGTGTGACCAGATGCGTGAAGTCGGCGAGATCGGTCAGCACAACGGCAGGGTTTGCACCCGAATCATATTGCTGGCGGAACGTCTGCAGCGCTTCGGCAACAT
Organism: Hoeflea prorocentri; assembly: GCF_027944115.1. Classification (NCBI taxonomy): domain Bacteria; kingdom Pseudomonadati; phylum Pseudomonadota; class Alphaproteobacteria; order Hyphomicrobiales; family Rhizobiaceae; genus Hoeflea; species Hoeflea prorocentri. The sequence goes on from NZ_JAPJZI010000001.1 coordinate 4,101,722, forward strand.
CGCCGCGCGCCACCTGATCGAAGAGTTCCACAACCTGACTGCGGTCGGCAAGGCCGAGCATCGCCCGCACCGCTTCGGCCTCGACATCGCCGCCGCCATGGGCGATTGCCTGATCGAGAAGCGAAAGACCGTCACGCGCCGAGCCCTCGGCTGCACGCGCGATCATCGCGAGCGATTCATCGTCAATGCTGACCTTTTCCTTTTCGGCGATGCCGCGGAACAAATCGACCAGGGTCGCAGCCTCGATGCGCCGCAAATCAAAACGCTGACAGCGCGACAGAACCGTAACGGGCACCTTGCGGATTTCGGTCGTCGCAAAGATGAACTTGACGTGGGCGGGCGGCTCCTCAAGCGTCTTCAACAGGCCGTTGAAAGCCTGCGTGGACAGCATGTGGATTTCGTCAATGATGTAGACCTTGTAGCGTGCGCTCACCGGACGGTAGCGCACCTGCTCTATGATCTCGCGGATATCGTCAATGCCGGTATGAGAGGCGGCATCCATCTCGATCACGTCGACGTGGCTGCCCTGCATGATGGCTTCGCAGTGCTCGCCGGTCGTTGACAGATCGATAGACGGCTTGTCGACTGTGTCGGTGCGGTAGTTGAGGGCGCGGGCAAGAATGCGGGCAGTCGTTGTCTTGCCGACACCGCGCACGCCGGTCAGCATATAGGCCTGTGCGATCCTGCCCGTTTCGAACGCATTGGTCAGCGTGCGCACCATCGGCTCCTGGCCGATGAGATCTGAAAAGTCGCTCGGGCGGTATTTGCGGGCCAGGACCCGGTAGCCGGGATCGTCCGATGTCGTGGCGTCGTTCATCAATGCTCCAACCGGTCGTTGACCCCGCAGAGTGTCGCCTCGGTACCGGCAATTCGTCAATAGCCGGGCCGGCAGCGCCCGGTGCAATGCACGAAAATGACGGTGCAGAAGGTGGGAGGCTGGCACGGTGACCCGTGCCGTGGCTCGTTAGGGCTGCTTCCTTCCGGACCTGACCCGGTTGGCGAGTGGCTCGTCCACCACCAACCTCCCGCCGTTCATATCGTCAATCGCGCGAGGAAAAGCAAGTGCCGGCCGGGAAAAAAGCAGGCCCGTCCGCGCCAGACCGCCACGCAATTCTCCTGTTGATACGCGATGCACCCGTTTGAGGCAGATGCATTTGTACTTATGCTCGCGGCCATGGGGCGATAGTCGCCCACGGGGTCTTGGCATGCAGGAACTGTTTCTCAACCTGATGAACGTGATCGTACCGGTGCTGATCTGCGCTGCGATGGGTTACGGCCTTGCCCGTTTCAACGCTCCGTTCGACAGCAAAACCATCCGGACGATCATCATCAATATCGGCTACCCGGCGCTGATCATCTCGCATCTGTCCGCAGGCCACATCGAGTTTGACAGGTTTCTTATGATGGCCGTCGCGGCGGCCTGCTCGGTCGCTGCTTTCGGTGTCATCGGCTTTGTCTTCCTGACATTGACGGGGCTGCCTGTCAGGGCCTTCCTTTCGCCAATGATGCTCTCGAATGTCGGCAATATCGGCCTGCCGATCGCCCTTCTTGCGTTTGGCGCGGAAGGCATGGCCTACGCGATGGGCTTTGTCGTCGTGGTCGTGATCGGCATTTCGACGGTCGGGATGTGGATTCCATCAGGCCGGTTTTCCCTGCGCGATCTGGCAATGTCACCCATCGTATGGAGCGTCGCGATTGCACTGGGCCTGCTTGGCAGCGGCACATCTCTTCCAAAGCCGATCAATGACACCTTCACGATTTTGGGTGGGCTCTCCATTCCGCTGATGCTGCTGACGCTTGGACACACTCTCGCATCACTCAGGGTCGCAACACTGTGGCAGGCGGTTTATCTGAGCCTTTTCCACGTTGTCATGGCTGCGGCGGTGGCTTTCGGCCTGGTCCACCTGTTCGGATTTGCCGGGGTCGAGCGCGGCGTGGTGATCGTTGCCTGCCTGATGCCGGTTGCGGCCTCGAGCTATTTGTTCATCGAGCAACATATGCCGGAGATCGCCCATGAGGTCGCCGGATTCATCATGGTCTCGACGCTTTTGACGATCCTTGTCCTGCCTTTGGCGCTGACACTCTGGGTCAACTGACGACGGCGTCAGCCGGAAAGGCGAGCCAATCCGCCAAAATGCTGCTAGTCTGCTTACGGGACTGAGCGGAAGACAAATATGAGCGGGTTTGTGTTGAATGAGCGGCTGGAGGCGGAAAGCCGGCTGGTGTGCATTCTGGGCCTGTGCCAATTGCGGCTGATGAACGACAGCCGCTGGCCGTGGCTGCTGCTCGTTCCGCGACGGGCCGAGGCCGAGGAAATCTACCATCTGACCCCGCTGGATCAGACATTGCTGACGTTCGAGGCAGGCGAGACGGCACGCGCACTCAAGCGTGTCACCGGCTGCCGGAAGATCAATGTCGGGGCGCTTGGAAACGTGGTCGCGCAACTGCATGTCCACGTCATCGCCCGCAATCCGGGCGATGCGGGCTGGCCGGGGCCGGTTTGGGGGCTTGGAAAAGCTCAACCTTATGATACCAATAGCGCCGACGCGCTCATCCGGGCAGTCGTCAAGGAGTTGTAACCAAAGCAGGATCTGCCAAAAGTGTCCATTTTCGAAGCGCCCGGCCGTACGGTCGAGCCGAGCAGTCATGTGGCCTTCGCCGGAAATCGTCTCGACCGCCGGTCGGAACATCGCCACGACGGATGTCTTGAGGAAGCGCTCGCCTCGCCACTGGTGCGCGCCTATGCGCTGCGGAACGGGCGGGCTTTTCTGCACAATTCCGGAGACCGTTTCCGGGCGCTGCACAGCCTGGAGGAGTTGCAGGCCTTCGACCCGGATATGGAAAACGCCGTCCTGATGGGGTTTGCCGAAGGCGAAGCGCCGCGCATCGCCGCCCATGCCCGGCTGGAGCCGGAAACGCTGCCGGAAACGATCAAGGCCATCGACCATCGGTCTATCTATATTCAAGGTCTCCTGGATGGCGGCCAGCTTGGCGAACTGGCGCAGGCGGCCAGTCTCGTGACCTGGTCGCAAACACACCTTCATTGCGGGCGCTGCAGCGCGGCGACGCTTCCAAAGGCCGGCGGATACCGACGGGAGTGCTCGCAATGCGGTTTGCAGCTCTTTCCGAGAACGGACCCGGTTGTCATTATGCTGACCGTGGACCTTGAGACCGACCGGTGCCTGCTCGGCCGCAGCCCGCATTTTCCTCCCGGCATGTATTCATGTCTTGCAGGCTTCCTTGAACCCGGTGAAACAATCGAGGAGGCGGTGCGGCGCGAAACGTTCGAGGAATCGGGCATCCGCATCGGCCGGGTGCGTTATCACGCCAGCCAGCCCTGGCCGATGCCGCATACATTGATGGTCGGTTGCTATGGCGAAGCGATCTCGACGGATATCCAGATCGATGCGCGTGAGATCGAAGATTGCCGCTGGTTCAGCCGTGACGAAACGGCATCGCTCATCAGGAAGCAGACGGGTGTCGAGGACCTCCGTTCACCACCGCCGGGCGCGATCGCACATCACCTGATCAGGGATTGGCTTCAGTATCAGCCCTGAGCAGCGGCGCGTTTTGCCTCGATGGCATCCCATAAAAGCGCTGCAATGTCGGCGCCGCCGAATTTGCGCACTTCGCGAAGGCCGGTTGGCGACGTCACGTTGATTTCCGTCATCACATCGCCGATCACATCGATGCCGACGAGCAAAAAGCCGCGCTCACGCAGAGACGGGCCGATGCGGGCACAGATTTCGCGCTCGCGCTCGGTCAGGTCGATCGGTTCGGCGCGCCCGCCCACATGCATGTTCGACCGCGCGTCGGTCTCGGCCGGCACGCGGTTGATGGCTCCGACGGGCTCGCCATCCACCAGAAGGATGCGCTTGTCCCCGGACCGCACGGCAGGCAGATAGCGTTGGGCGATCAGCGGCTCTCGGTACATGTGCTCAAACATCTCCAAAAGCGATGACAGGTTGCGGTCATCTTCGCGCAGGTGAAAGACGCCGTCACCGCCGTTTCCGTAGAGCGGCTTGATGATGATGTCGCCCATATCGCGGCGGAAAGCCGCCACCTCGTCCGGATCGCTGGTAATCAGCGTGTCGGGCATGAGATCGGGAAACTCGGTCACGAAAATCTTTTCAGGCGAGTTGCGCACCCAGGCCGGATCATTGACCACAAGCGTCTGCGGATGGATACGCTCCAGCAGATGCGTCGACGTGATGTAGGACATGTCAAACGGCGGGTCCTGACGCAGCAGCACGACGTCCATTGTCGCCAGATCCGTGCGTTCGCGCGGACCAAGTGTATAGTGATCGCCCTCCTTGTCCTGCAGCGTCATCGGCTCGACCGGCGCATAGACGACCCCGTCGCGCAGCGACAGCTGCGCCGGTGTGTAGTGGTAGATCTCATGACCGCGTTGCTGCGCCTCAAGGCACATGGCGAAGGTTGAATCGCCTTCGATCTGGATCGTCGAAACGTGGTCCATCTGGACCGCTACCTTCAAATTTCCCGACATGCCGGTGTCCTGCCTTTGTGTCTGTGCCCACACACATAAAGTGGCAGATTGGAAATGCAACTGCCGTTGTCCGGGAGGATCGGCCTTGAGGCACCAGGGGCCTGCCATTTTTGCCGAATCGCGCTAAATAGGGCGCATGTCAAAAAGCGTCGCCGGACCCGAAATCGAAAGGCTGATCCAGCTTCTGGCCAAGGTGCCGGGGCTTGGGCCGCGCTCGGCCCGCCGTGCGGCGCTGCACCTGATCAAGAAAAAGGAACAGCTGCTGGGACCACTCGCCGATGCCCTGGCGGCCGCACGCGACAGCGTGACCGTGTGCTCGACCTGCGGCAATGTCGATACGCGCGATCCCTGCACGGTGTGCACCGACCAACGCCGCGACCGGGGCGTGATCATCGTGGTCGAAGACGTTGCCGACCTGTGGGCGCTGGAGCGCGCATCGGCGATGAATTGCCTTTATCACGTTCTCGGCGGCACGCTTTCGCCGCTTGACGGGATCGGGCCGGACGATCTGAACATCAAGCCGCTGGTGGAACGTATCTCGTCCGGCGAAGGCGCGAAGGAAGTCATCATCGCCGTCAATGCGACAGTCGAGGGTCAGACGACGGCGCATTACATCACCGACCGCCTCGATGGGCTGGACGTCACGATCACGCGCCTCGCCCATGGCGTACCGGTGGGCGGTGAACTCGACTATCTGGACGAAGGCACGCTGACGGCGGCGCTCAGATCACGCACGTCGCTTTAAGGCAATGCAAGTCGAATGGCCCTGGCTGTCGGCCTCAGGCAGCCCGTCCCGCATTTGAGCCTAACGCGTCGTCACGCCCCCAGTCTTTCAAACCGGCAGGTGAAATGCCGCATCAGTTTGGGTTGCCGCACGATACGCAGGCCGCGCAGACTGTCTTTCGTCCGCGACAGGTCTTCAAAAACCTCAATCATGTAATCCGCATGGCTTTGCGTATAGGTGCGGCGCGGGATCGCCAGGCGAACCAGGTCCATCGGCGCCGGGGTTTCCGTTCCGTCCGGATGGGCACCAAACATCACTGTTCCGATTTCACAGCCCCTTATGCCGCCGGTTTCATAGAGCGCCACGGACAGGGCCTGCCCCGGATATTCAAGCGGCGGGATATGCGGCAGCCAGGCTCTGGCGTCGACAAACACCGCGTGCCCTCCGGCGGGTTTCACAACGGGAACGCCCAGCGCATCCAGCCGTTCGATTATGTACTCGTTGGTGCGAATGCGATAGCGAAGGTAGTCTTCGTCCACGATCTCGGTCAGCCCCTGCGCGAGCGCGTCCAGATCGCGCCCCGACAAACCGCCATATGTCGGGAACCCCTCGGTCCGGATGAGGTGGTTGCGTGCCTGTTCCGCCAAATCGTCATCGTTTAAGGCCAGCCAGCCGCCAATATTGCCGAATGCGTCCTTCTTGGCGCTCATGGTCATCCCGTCGGCCTCGGCGAAGCAGTCGTTCACGATGTCGGGGATCGAGCGTGCGCCCTGTCCGGCTTCGCGTTGCTTTATGAACCAGGCGTTTTCGGCAAACCGACAGCCGTCGATGATAAAGGGCTTGTTGAACTTGCGCGCCAGGGCGGCCGTCGCCCGGATGTTCGCCAGGCTCACCGGCTGACCGCCGCCTGCATTGTTGGTGATCGTGGTCATGACGCACGGCACGCTGTCACCATGCTCACCCAGATAGAATTCAAGCCTCTCCAGGTCGATATTGCCCTTGAATGGATGCAGGCCGCCCGGGTCCTTGCCTTCGGCAATCACCAGATCGTGCCCGGCAGCGCCTGAAGCCTCTATATTGCCGCGTGTGGTGTCGAAATGCGTATTGTTCGGAATGTTGCGGCCGGGCCCGCCGAAGATAGAAAACAAAATGGCTTCAGCGGCCCGTCCCTGATGGGTCGGGATGATGTGAGTGAAGGGCATGAGAGCCTTGACCGCGGCCTCGAACCTGTAAAATGAAGGCGAACCGGCATAGCTCTCATCGCCGCGCATGACGGCCGCCCATTGGGCGGCACTCATTGCGCCTGTGCCACTATCGGTCAACAGATCGATCAGCACGTCATCAGCATGCAGACCGAACAGATTGTAATGGGCATCCTTGATAAGTCTCTCGCGCTCATCGCGGGTTGTGACACGGATGGGCTCGACGGTTTTGATGCGAAAAGGCTCGAAAATCGTTTTCATCTCAGGGCTCCTGAACTCGGCCCCAAGACGTCGCGGCAACATGTTCACGAAAGGGCCGAAGCGCCGCGGTTGCCCTTTTGGACCGCGCTCAGCGCCCAATCTGTTGCACGTGTTTCTGATCACGGCAGACTTTGGTTGTCAATCGTTCGGGATGTCCCTGCGACATCAGAACCCGTCGTGGATCGACCGTCCAGATTCCCGCTGTTTGTGAGCGGGGCCAGGCCGTGATTGGATCACCGCCCCCTCCTTTCATCCGAGCGGCGCAGGTTAGCCGCCATGTCCTTCAGCACCTGAATGAACTCAGCGCATCTTTCCGGACCGATCGCGTCGTTCAGAGCCGCAAGATGCGCCACGGCCTTGGCCTCCATCCGGGCCTGCATCTCAACGCCCTTTTTTGTGGCGACGCTCAAATGCGCGCGGCGGTCGCGCGCCGATGTGAGACGCGTGATCAGGCCGGTGTCTTCCATCCAGCGCAGAGCCTTGGTTACCGTCGATTTGTCACGGGCCGAGGCCGCGCCAATCTGGGTCTGACTGATGCGCGGATTGTGTACAATCAAGGTCAGGATCGTGAAATAGCCGGGTTTGAGCGCTTCCGGCCCCAGCCTTTTGGTAAAGTCCTCATAGGCCGCCTCGTAAGCCACACGCAAATACATGCCGACAAACTCATGCAGAATACCGTGGTCAATCTGATCGTCGCGTGGCGCCGGGCGGTCTTCATAGGTCAGGGCGATGCTCGTGGCCGGTATTTGCTGTGAGTGCGACATGGCGGTCACCATTCTCCTCGTTCGCATGACCCATTGCTGGGCGTTTGACTGATCGGCAACCTTGGCATGGCACGTTACCGGGCCATCTGAGGCAGGACCAGGACGATCCAGGGCAATGCGATGATCGCAATGATACGCACGACATCGGCCATGACAAATGGCAGAATACCCCGGTAAATCGCGGTGACCGACAGATTGCTGATCACGGATTTGATGACAAAGATATTGAGCCCCACCGGTGGCGTGATGAGCGAAAGCTCCGTTACCATGACGGCAAATATGCCGAACCAGACCGGATCGAAACCCATCTGGGTGACGATCGGGAAAAAGATCGGCACCGTCAGCAAGATCATCGACAGGCTTTCCATGAACATGCCCAGCACGATGTAGACCATGAATATGGTGAGGATCACCGCCACCGGCCCGACGCCGAGCGATGTGATCAGATCGGACAGCGCGGCAGGCAGGCCGATCAGGTTCATGAAGTTGGAAAACACAAGTGCGCCGATCAGCACCAGAAAAAGGCTCGCTGTCGTCAGCACCGTCTCGATCAGTGAAGCGACAAAGTCCTTCAAGGACAGGGCGCGTCGCCACAAAGCGAATGCCAGTGCCCCCGTTGCACCGACCCCCCCGGCCTCGGTGGGCGTGAAGACCCCCTGATAAAGCCCGCCGATGATCGCCACGAAGAGGATCAGGATCGGGCCGATACTGCGAAAGTGGTTGATCCGCTCCGCCCAGGGTACGCGCGGAGCGGATGGCGCACAGGACGGGTCGATACTGGCAGTAATCCGGATTGCCGCCAAATACAGCAGAATTGCCAGCAGGCCGGGAAGCACGCCGGCCAGGAAAAGCGCACCGATATCCGTACCGGTTGCGATGCCGTAAAGGACCAGGATCACGGACGGCGGGATGAGAATGCCCAAGGTGCCGCCGGCCGCCACGGCGGAGGCGGCAAAACCGTCCGCATAGCCGTAGCGACGCATCTCCGGCACAGCGACTTTCGCCATGGTCGCAGCAGTGGCAATGGATGAGCCGCTGAGTGCGGAAAACCCGCCACAGGCAAGGATCGTTGCTGCCGCCAGACCGCCGCGCATATGACCGACAAATCCGTGACAGAGGCGGTAGAGGTCTTCGGACATGCGCGAACGGGTCACGAAAACACCCATCAGGATAAACATCGGAAGAACCGACAACTCATAGGACATGGTGGCGTTGATCGGCAGCTGGCCGATGATCCCCATCGCCGTGCGTTCGGAAATATTGATCCAGATACCTGCGAGGCCGACCAGAAGCATGGCAAAGGCAATCGGCATGCCCGACATCATCAGTACAAACACACCGCCAAAAGAAACAGCCGCTATCTCCCACACGCCCATCACGCGGCTCCGGGCTCATTGGCGGAACGGTGTCGGCGGATCGCCTCCATGGCACAAACAAGAAAAGCAAGAGCGGCAATCGCCAGAAGTGTGGCCATGCCCTGGGCAATCAAGCCTTTGGGAACACGCAGTTCCATTGTCACCTCGCCATAGGTGACCAGACGATCGCCCTGCAACCAAACCCGCCAGGCAATGAAGCCGGTGAGCGCGGCGCCAATGAGATCAGAAAGGGTTGTTGTCACGCGCGCCAGGTTCGGCGGAAACCGGTCCGACAGCAAGGTCACTGAAATGTTGCCACGCCTGCGGATCATCAGGGGCAATGCGGTGAAGACCATCAACCCCATCCCGATCTCGATCATCTCGAAGCCGCCCATGAGCGGGCTGCGAAAGACATAGCGCATCGTCACGCCGACGAAGGTCACGATCATGACACAGGCGGCAATGGTGCCGGAGGCCCACGCCAGCATCAGGCATAATCTGTCGAAATTGGCCGTCAGGCGCATGAGGGCTCCCAATGGATGCATTTGGTTTGACTGTCCGGACAGGACCGGCGGCCGGCCGTCAGGCCTGCCGCCGGGGTCAGTTATTGAGCGACGTTCACAGCGCGCGTGGTGTTGTAGTGATCCACCATGGAGCGGGCGTAATTGAGGATCGCTTCGCCATCAAAGCCTTTCTCACTGGCCTGCGCCAGCCATTCGGCTTCCAAAGGCGCCAGCCGTTCGCGCGCGGCGGCCAGATCTTCATCCGGCAGAGTGATGAATTCGACATTGTTTTCATTGAGGCGTTCTTCGCCGTAGGCGTCACCGTTTGTCCAGGCAAAGCCTGCAAGAAGCGCAATGGCCATGCCTGAGTGTTTTTCGACAGCCGCCTGTTGCTCTGCCGTCAAACTGTCCCAGGTTGCCTGATTGAACGCGATCCAGAACGTATCGGTATAGAGGCCTCCAGGCACTTTGGTGATCGACGTGATAACCGGTGTGATTCCGAAAAAGTCGATGGATTCCAATGGGAATGTGATGCCGTCCGCAACGCCGCGCGACATGGCCGTTTGCGCCTCTGTGGGAGGCAATTGGACCGGCGATGCGCCGAGTTCGGACATGATCCGTCCCGTGACGTTCCCTCCGACGCGGATCGTCTTGCCTTCGAGGTCGGCCAATGTGTCAACCCGGCCATTGGCCATGTTGATGTTGGGGTTGGAATGCACAAACAGGCCTACAAGATGGACACCATCGTGTTCTCCGTATTCCTGACCCCATTTGGCGTAGGTCTGCCACGCGGCAGCAGAACCGGCCCATGGATCAGGTGACATGAACGGAAGATCCATCACCTGGGTCATCGTGAAACGGCCGGCGTTGTGACCGCTTACGCCATAACCGACATCAAATGCCTGATCCAAAAGCAGATCGAATTGTGCCGGCGGAGGCCCGAGGGCCGATGTCATGAATTCGAATTTAAGCGATCCGTCGGTTTCCGATTCAATCGCTTCGGCCCAGGGCTTCAGGATGCCCGAAACGATGAGATGATGGGGTGGCAGCCAGCTGCCGACCCGGATTGTGGTTGTTTCCTGGGCAAGGGCCGGCAGCGAAATCATCGCCGTCGCCACTGCGGCTGTCAGGACCTTGAAAGCATTCATGTTCATCTCCCTTTTTCAGTTTATGCGTGTTGTGGTCGTGTCTTCCTCTTTTAAAACCTGTCCGGTCCGCTCAGTTTGAAGATTTCCAATGCGTCGGCCTCGTCGCCCCGGCGCGCGCTCAGCAAACGAAACTGCTCGGCGGCCATCGCGGTGAAGGGTACGGGCGAGGCCGATTGCCGAGCCAGATCCCTGACGGAATCGAGATCTTTCAGCATTGTGTAGACGTGGCCGAGCGGCGGTTCGTGTTGTCCATTCACCATCCGGGGCACGAATAATTGCAAGGGTTTGCTGTCGGCAAATCCGCCGGTGAGCGCTTCGGGCAGACGTGCCGCGTCGACACCGGCATTGGTGGCAAGCCGCGTGGCTTCAGCCAAAACCGCCATGGTGCATCCCACAATTACCTGATTGCAGAGTTTCGTCGTCTGTCCGGCCCCGATTGGCCCCATCAACGTGAACTGGGCGGCCATCTGCAAGATAAAGGGTTTCACCGCATCGAACGTATCCTGGCTTCCGCCCGCCATGATCGCCAGCGTGCCGGCCTCTGCACCGGGCACACCGCCGGAAACCGGCGCGTCCAGCCAGCGCATGCCGGTGTCCTTTTGCAGCCGTTCGGCAAAGACGCGCGTCGCCTCGGGCTGTATTGACGAAAAATCAACCAGAATGGTGCCGTCGCGGGCGCCGGCGGCAATCCCGTCGGCGCCGAAGACCGCGGCTTCGACTGCCTTTGTATCGGTCAGGCACATAAAAACGATATCTGCCTGACGGGCCACATCAGCGGCACTTTTGCCCATCACCGCACCCTTTGCGACAAGCGGCTCCGCCTTTGCCGCCGTGCGGTTCCAGACGACGACACGGTTGCCTGCCGCCAGGAGCCGCGCACTCATCGGCGCACCCATCAGGCCGATGCCGATATATCCAAGTGTCGGTTGTTCGCTCATAACAATCCTCCTCAACCGCGCGGCGCCGGCCACTGGGCATTGCCCGCATGGGTCACGGCCCCCTCATGCGCCTGCCCCACGGTTGCCGCGTATTTCTGCAGAAGCCCGCCGCGGTGGCGGCTTACCGGCGGTGTCCATGCCGCCCGCCGTTTCTCCAGCTCCGCATCGGACACGTCGAGCTCAATGGTGGCGTTTTCGCCGTCAATTGTAATCCGGTCGCCTTGCTGAACCAAACCCAGAGGCCCGCCGGCAGCTGCCTCGGGTGCGGCATGACCGATACACATTCCGCGCGTTGCTCCGGAAAAACGGCCATCGGTGAGAAGGGCAACCTTCTCACCCATGCCCTGGCCGTAGATGAGCGCTGTCAGTCCGAGCATTTCGCGCATGCCCGGCCCGCCCACAGGCCCTTCATTGCGCACAATCAGCACCTGACCTTCAGAATAGTCGCCGCTGTGCACCGCTTCGACAGCGTCATCCTCGCACTCGAAGACCCGCGCCGTGCCGGAAAACACCTTCGATTTCAGCCCGGCCACCTTCAAAAGCGCGCCGTCCGGGCAAAGATTGCCTTTCAGCACCACAACACCACCCGACGATGCGATTGCATCTTTCACCGGACGGATAACCTCGCCGTCCGGCGCAGGGGCATCAGCCACCTCCTCGGCAAGCGTGCGGCCTGTTACGGTCAGCGTGTCGCCGTGCAGAAACCCATGAGCAATCAATTCCTTGATCACCACGTGCGATCCGCCGATCTCGTAAACATCTTTCGCGTGATACTGGCCACCGGGCCGCAGATTGCCAATAAAGGGCGTGCGATGCAGCACCACGGCGACATCATCGGCGGTAAACGTGATCCCCGCTTCGTGGGCGATGGCCGGAATGTGCAGCGCGGTGTTGGTCGAGCCGCCCGTCGCCGCCACGATGGCGCATGCATTCTCAAGCGCTTTTCTGGTGACGATATCGCGAGGCAGCGGCCCGCCGCGTTCAATCATCTCCATCACCAGTGCGCCTGCACGGTGGCCTACACCCTGCCTTTCGGAATAGACGCCGGGTATCATCGCGGAGTTGGGCACAGTCAGGCCCAGCGCCTCTGCGACCATCGCCATCGTATTGGCGGTGAATTGCCCGGCGCAGGCTCCGATGGTCGGCTTGCAGGCTTCTTCCAGCTGCGTCAGCTCGTCTTGCGTCATCGTCCCGGTCTGCACCGCCCCGACGGCTTCATAGGCGTTCAGGACCGAAACGTCCGCACCATTGTGACGACCGGGTAAGGCGGACCCTCCATAGACAAATACCGAGGGCACATTGCAGCGTACCATACCCATGATGACGCCCGGCAACGTCTTGTCGCAGCCGCCATAGCCGATGAGCCCGTCATAGGCGTGGCCATGAACAACCGCCTCGATGCTGTCGGCAATGATTTCACGGCTGACCAGTGAGAATTTCATGCCCTCGTGATTCATGCCGATGCCATCGGAAACGGAAATCGTCGTGAACTCGCGGGGCGTACCGCCTGCCATGGCCACCCCGGTTTTGGCATATTCCACCTGCGCATAATGGGTCATGTTGCATGGCGTGGTTTCGCCCTTCTGACTGACCACGCCGACCATCGGCTTGGCAATCGCGTCGTCGTCAAGGCCCATCGCCCGCATGAAGGCCCGGTGCGGTGTCCGGTCGATCCCATCCGTCGTGATCCGCGAACGAAGGCGTTTGACAGGGTCGGACGACATATTGGTTTTCCCCCAGATAGTTTCTTGATAGAATTTTTATTCTTGAAATAAAGTGCCAAATCCGGTTGTGATGTCAACACCAATTGTGAAAGGAGGCCCATGCGGCTGATTTCAAATATCTCAATGATGTTCACGGAACTGCCTGTCGCGGAGCGCCTTTCAGCTGCAAAGGAGGCCGGGTTCGAGGGCGTGGAAATTCAGTTTCCCGATGGCGATGACATCCCGCAACTGGCGGCGGCGTCGCGGAGAACAGGCATTCCGATCGTGTTGATCAACGTGCCGCGCGGACCCGGAGACGCCGTCGGCCTGGCGGCCATTCCCGGCGAAGAAGACGCCTACCGTGCGGCGGTCGCCGAATGCGCCCGAAATGCCGGCGCTTTAGGCGCAACAAAGGTGAATGTCCTTTCCGGACGTCCACCTGCGGATGCGGATCCAAATGAATGCGCCTGGGTTCTGCGGCAGAATCTGATCCACACCGCCGATGTGATGCAGGAGATCGGTGTGCGCGTCATGGTCGAGCCGGTGAACCGGATTGATGTTCCGGGATTCTTTCTGTCAGGACTGAAAACGGGGCTGGAGTTGCTGTCTGACATCGAGCACAGCAATCTCTATCTCCAGTTCGATTTTTACCACATGGCGATCACGGAACCGGACCTGTGCGAAGCGATTGGTCGAGCAGGCCCGCATATCGGCCATGTGCAATTCGCAGATACAAGTGGCAGGCACGAACCGGGTACCGGAGACATCGACTTTCGCGCCGCGATCGCCGCCTTGAAGGCGACCGGCTACGATGCTGAAGTTTCCGCCGAATACAATCCCAGAAGCGAAACACAAGCGGGTCTTGATTGGATGGCGCAGTTCAAAGAGTTTCTCAAATGACAGATGATGCGATCGAAAAAATCATGGCGGATGTGGTGAGCCATGCCGCATTTACTTCGTATGACGCCGACCAGACATTAACCCTGGAAGACGGATATCGTTTTCAGGACGCGCTGGCGGACCGGCTTGTCGCGCGCGGGGGCCGTATCGGAACCGCAGGCTGGAAGATTGCCGCAAACGCCCCGCAGCTTCTGGAACGCTTTGGCCTTGAAGAACCGCTCAGCGGACGCGTCTTCAAGAGCCAGGTTCATGAAAGCCCGGCAAATCTTTCGGACACCACGTTCCGGCAATTCGCCTTCGAGCCGGAAATCGCCGCGATTATGAAAACCGGCCTGTCCGGTACAAACATCAGCCGGCAGGAGACCGCGTCCGCAATCGATCGCCTGGTTCCGGCGATCGAGCTGCTGGATATGCGCGAGGTCGACATGCCGTCCGTCAGGATAGCGAATGTCGTGGCGCAGAATATTTCAAACGAAGGCATCGTGATCGGCGGCCCCGGTATCGCTCCGCAGGACTTTGACCCGGATGTCGTTCAAACCGAAGTGAGCGTGGACGGAAAAGTCGAGTTGCAGGTAACCGGTGCCGCCCCACAAAATCCCATTGACGCGGTGGCCTGGCTGGCAGATCACCTGACAAAACGCGGACAACGTCTTGAAGCCGGTCAGGTTGTCCTGTGCGGCACACATTGCCCCATCTGGTATCATGACAAACCGGGTGACATCGTTGTGGAGATGACCGACCTTGGCGAGGTGGCCATGCGCCTCTAGGGTCTTTTCGGCCTTTGTGGACGATCGCCCTAGATCCTGCCGACCAGACCACCTGCCGCGGATCTGATCAGGTCTGGATCGACTCCGCCGATAAGCAGGTAATCATAACCGCCGGCTGTCCAGGAAGCGGCGCTCATGCCCTGCAGTTTACCCGGCTGCAATGATCCTCTGCCCAGAGCCGTCCTTGCATCCGGTCGCGGTCTCGCTGCAAGCCGCCCCTGCCTTAAAGCGGGGCGAAAACCGTTTTGACCAGTGTCCTGTACAACATGATCTGCCGCGATGTCAGTTGCGGGTTACCGATGGCCTTCGAGAGGATGATCCCGCCTTCCACGACACCGGTGAGCATATCGGCAAGGTCTGTCAGATCGACGTCAGCCCTCGGCGAGTAATCGGACGCGATCTGCTCGAACATGGCAAGAAAACGCTCCCGCCAGTTCAGAACCGCTTTGCGGTTCAACTCGCGCACCTCAGTATTGAACAGACGCTCCTGATAACAGGCCGTTGCGACCAGACAACCGGGATGACCCTTCGGAATGTCATCCAGCATTTCAGCCATCAGCTTGAGGCCGATCAGCATTGCATGAAGAGGGTCCTCATTGAGTTCCCTGGCCCTGCTGAAGAGATCATCGAAGAGGCGATCTTCTTCTTCTATGTATCGCTCCAACAAGGCACGCGCGAGGGCATTTTTGTCGCTGAAATGGTAGAAGAAGCCGCCTTTCGTGATCTCCACCGCGGCAACAATCTCGTCAATGGACGTCGCTTCAAAGCCTTTGGAAAGGATGCTCGCCTGCGCGACATCCATGATCCGCTCTCGCGTTTTGCCTTTGTCCGCCATCGAATCCTTCCAAGCTACTGTACCAAGAGTACACTTGAGCGGCCGCCTCGCACGACCCCCAAAAAAATATTATCCCTAATGCTCTGAATATATTCAACAATATTACCTATCACCAACTGTACTGCAAGACTTCTATTTCAGTCGGAAGCAATTTCCTACGTGTAGCCCAGCCAACTACCGGAGTAACATCAATGCGACTGAAACAACTCTTGAATACCGAGAAACCATTTCTTGCGGATGGCGGTCTTGAAACCGTAATGATTTTCGAGAAGGGGCTGGAACTGCCCTACTTCGCGTCCTTCACATTGCTTGACAGCGAACAGGGACACCGCGCGCTTGAGGAGTATTACGAACGCTTCATCGATCTCGCCGCCGAATCCGGACGCGGCTTCCTCCTGGACACGACAACCTGGCGCGCCAGCGTGCCCTGGGGATCCCAGATGGGTCTCGGTGAAAGCGACATTGTCGACATCAACAGAAGGGCCGCCGCGTTTGCGATGACGATGCGCGACCGCCATGAACGCCGGGACCTGCCGATAATGGTCAACGGTGTCGTCGGACCGGCTGCGGACGGCTATGTCGCGTCGCAGACGCTGGCTCCCGATGACGCACAGTCAATACATATGCCGCAGATACGGGCGCTCCGCGAAACCGGTGTTGATCTCGCCAGCGCGATGACAATGACACATTCCGGCGAAGCCATCGGCATCACGCGTGCAGCGCGCGAGGCCAATCTGCCGGTCGTCATTTCTTTCACGGTCGAGACCGACGGAAATCTTCCATCCGGTCAACCGCTCGATCAGGCGATCGAGGAAGTCGACAACACGACCGCAGCCTATCCGCTTTTCTACATGATCAACTGCGCGCATCCCGATCATTTCGCACATGTGATGTCGGCAAGCACACTGACCAGGCGCCTTGGCGGGCTGCGCACAAACGCATCGCGTCTGAGCCATGCGGAACTGGACGCCGCCGAGGAGCTGGATGCCGGCGATCCCGAGGAACTGGGAACGCTCCATGAGCCGCTGCTGACACAACTGCCCAATATCCGGGTGCTCGGCGGCTGCTGCGGAACCGACCATAGACATGTCGGTTGCGTTGCACGCGCCAGCGATACGACATCTGCCGCATATGAGGAATTAGCAAATGCCTAGTCGAAACACTGCCTTCAATCTTCGGAAAGCCGCTGTAGAAGATGCCACGGCTCTGGCGCAGCTTGTCAATATTGCGGGAGAAGGGCTGCCACTGGTCCTTTGGACCTCGATGGCGAAGGCCGATGAAGACCCCTGGGATTTGGGCGCGTCACGGGCGCGCAGAACAGAAGGATCGTTTTCATGGACCAATGCGAGAATTGCCGACATAGACGGAACGGTGGCGGGAGCGATTATTACCTATCTGACCGCTCCGCAGCCGGAACCGATCAATGACGATACGCCTGAGATGTTTCGTCCATTGATCGCACTGGAGAACGACGTCCCGGAAACGAACTACATAAATGTGCTCGCAGTTTTTCCGCAATTCCGGCGCATGGGAATCGCCAGCGCGCTGCTTGAATCTGCTACCGCAAACCCCGGGAAAAACGGGGCTTCGATCATCGTGGCGGACCAAAATACCGGCGCACGGCGCCTCTACGCACGCCATGGCTTCACGGAAGTTGCGAGGGAGCTGATTGTCAAAGGCGACTGGCGGACCAAAAACCGTGAGTGGATCCTTCTCAAAAAGGCTGGCTGACCTTGCCCCGGGGTTTCAAGACGCCCCGGGGAAAGCCGGCGGTCTAGACCGCGCGATTTTCCGCGTCGGCCTGCAGGGCAGCGTCGGGCCTGTGCGCCATTCTTATCCGACAGATTTCTCCCGCATATTCATCAAGCGCCCTTATTCCATTGGGGCTCATGGTATAAATGCCGGTCGCCACACGTTCGAACCAGCCATAGTGGTTATCCGCCATCAGACGACGTGCGCCTGAAACGCCTGAGCCTTCGGCAACCTTTGCGGCCTTGGTCGGACCGTTTTCGTCAAGCAGGATAAGGCAACGCAGCGCATCCTGGCGATAGGCCGTTATCAGCCCGTTGCGGGTGGACCCGCCTGTATTGGGATCACCTTCAAGCCTTGCGAACTCACGCAGCAACCGCGCCGTGCGTCGTGGAACCTTGCGGGGTTGATAAGGTCCCGGATCGATGTGTATCTCGGTATGGCCGTCCCGCAACCGGACCGTGATCAGCCCAAGTCCGAGACGCCGGCACAGCTTCCTATTCCGACGCAGCGCCGCCAAAAAACTGCGACCCGTCAAACGCGGCACCGCCACATAAACCGCATCGCTTACACTCAGACGTTCGACGGCCTGATGAAACAATGCCAGCGAGAAACCTGCCTTCATCTCGACGATGACCGGCTCCTCATCGCCTCGCACGGCGACGACGTCCGCCGCGCCGATCTCGCCCTTGACCTCGTAGCCCTGGGCCTCGAGCATGGATTTAACCGGAGCATAGAGATCCGTTTCACGGATTTTCACCTTAGCCATGCCTTAAGAGATAGCGGCAATTGGTGAACAAACCGCAAGCGACTCAAAGGTGCGATGTCGCTATGATGTCGGGACGGTGTCGTGGTCGTCAGGAATCTTTCCTGCCAACGTGGCGCGGTCGGAAACGACGCAACCAGGAGAAACGGAATGTTCATTCGCAAATTGCGGTTCGACAGAGGCTGGTCGCAGGAAACGCTGGCCGAGCTGAGTGGATTGAGCGTGAGGACGGTCCAACGCATCGAACGCGGCGGAACGGCAAGCCTTGAAACGCTCGGCGCACTGGCAGCGGCGTTTGAGATGGATATTGCCGAACTGACCACGGAGATGGATATGTACAACAAACAAGGCAGCTCGGAGGAAGAGCGCGAGGCCATGGAATATGTTCGCGACATCAAGGGCTTCTATAGTCATCTGGCGCTTTACGTCACCGCGACGGCAGCCATGGGCATCACCAATCTGTTTATCGGCTCCGCATATCCCTGGTTCCTTTGGCCGGCACTCGGCTGGGGCATGGGCGTTGCTGCTCACGGTGTGTCCGTCTTCGAAGTCTTCTCGGTTTTCGGCGTCGACTGGGAAAGGCGCCAGGTTGAAAAAAGGCTGCAGCGCAATCGCGGGTAATGCACAAATGCGATAGACAATCCAGCCTGGCGGCAATAGGGTCCGCCCATGACCACTCCCCAGGCTCTGGATGGCTTCTACGCATGGAAGCGGCTGGCCGTTACGCTCGTAATTGCCATGGTCGCGAATGTCGGCATGTGGGCGATCGTCGTCATCATGCCGGCTGTCCAGCAGGAATTCGATATCGATCGGGCGGACACATCCCTGCCCTACACGGTCACGATGATCGGCTTTGCCCTCGGCAGCGTCTTCATCGGCCGCGCCGTCGACCGCGTCGGCATTACATTGTCTCTGATCGGGGCTGCATTGTGTGTTGCTGCCGGGTACACGCTCGCTGCCGTCAGTACATCGGTCTACATGCTGTGCGCCTGCCAGTTGCTGATTGGGCTTGGCACCGCCGCCGGCTTCGGACCGCTGATCGCCGACATATCCCACTGGTTCATGAAGCGGCGCGGTATCGCGGTCGCCATAACGGCGAGCGGAAATTACCTGTCGGGAGCGATCTGGCCGATCCTGCTCAGCCCGGTGCTTGCCGCCGATGGCTGGCGCTCCGTCTATCTGATCCTTGCCGCCGTCACGCTCGTCACCCTTATTCCCCTGTCGCTGCTTTTGCGCCGCCGCATATCGTTTGAAGCAACACAGAGCGCTGATGCCGTTGCGTCAGCCAACGCGCATTCGGTGCAGTTTTCCCCGCGCGCGCTGCAATGGATGCTGGTTGCCGCCGGTCTTGGCTGCTGCGTGGCCATGGCAATGCCGCAGGTCCATATCGTCTCGCTGTGCGTGGACCTGGGTTACGGGCCCGCCGCCGGCGCGGAAATGCTGTCGCTCATGCTGCTTGGCGGTGTCGGATCGCGCATTGTGTTCGGGCTGATTGCCGATCGCCTGGGCGGGGTGCCGACACTGCTGATCGGCTCAACGCTGCAATGTATTGCGCTGTTTTTCTACCTGCCCTTCGACGGGCTGGCCTCGCTCTATGTCGTCAGCCTCGTCTTCGGGCTGTCGCAGGGCGGCATCGTTCCGAGTTATGCGCTGATCGTGCGTGAATACATGCCGGCCCGCGAGGCCGGCCAGCGGGTCGGAATCGTCCTGATGGCGACGATTGTCGGCATGGCGATCGGCGGCTGGATGTCCGGCTGGATTTACGATCTGACCGGCTCTTACCAGATGGCTTTCATCAACGGCATTTTGTGGAATGTGATGAATATCGCCATCATGGCGACGATTTTCATGAAATCCCGCAGCCGCGCTCAGCCGGCCTGATCAGCCGGCTTTGCACGTTTTAAACCAGTGCCCGATTGACGTCGCCGGCACTACCGAAGCAGGTCTAGTTTGCCGAGGCCTTGCCCGTCAGGTTCTTCAGTGCGCCGGTCATCAGGCCAACGCTTGGATGATCGGCCGGCAGGCCATGCGACTCGGCCATGGCGGCAGGAGAACGGTAAACCAGAACCGAACCATCATCCGCCTCGACAACGACAACACGAAGCGGCAAATCAAGACCGACCGCCGGCATGTCCCGTATCACCGGCGTTCCGAGTTTGGGGTTGCCGAAAATCAGAACTTCGTTGGCCGGAATATCCATTCCGATGTTGCGGCCGCCGGCGGCATGGTCGATGCGCGCGAAAACAGTGGCGCCGGCCGCTTCGACAGCCTGTTGAAGCCGGTCCATCGTATCTGCAACGGAGTGGGGGCTGGGCACTTTCATAAGATCATCCGCCGCCGTCGCCGCGCCGGTTGCCGCAATTGCCATGCCCGCGGCCAAAATGCCGGATTTTAAAAGCTTGCTCATCAGTTTTTTCGCTCTTTCCATTTGTTCGTTGCCGATCCATCCGGCGCTGCCATTTCGGGGAGCGATTGTGGCGGAACTTCGTTGCGGCAGGCAATTCTTCCTGATAGGCAACCGGCATCGCGCGATATAACGAAAAGTTGAAGCGGAGGGCATCATGCACACGGGTTCATGCCTTTGCGGAAAGGTCACTTTCAAGGTTTCCGGAGACCTGCCCGCGCCGAGCGCCTGTCATTGTTCGCAATGCCGCAAACACTCCGGGCATTTCGAGGCATCGACGGATGTTCCGCGTTCGGCGGTCACCGTTCAGGGCGAAGACCACGTCACCTGGTTTCACTCCTCTGAGAAGGTGCGGCGCGGGTTTTGTTCACATTGCGGTTCGTCGCTGTTCTGGGATCCGCTTGACCGCGAAAAGCACGACTGGACGGCCATTGCCATGGGTGCCTTCGACACGCCCACGGGTACACACTTGGAACGCCATATATTTGTTGCCGACAAGGGCGACTATTACGACATCGCGGACGGCCTGCCTCAAAATGAAAAATAGGCCGGCTGGCTAATCGCCCCGCGCCTGTTCGCTGCGGAACGGGTGCGCATGATAAACGCCGAGAACCCGGACCTTGGTTGAGAAGAACTGAAGCTCCTCAAGCGCGAGCGCAACTCCTTTGTCGTCCGGATGACCCTCGATGTCGGCATAAAACTGTGTGGCCGTGAACTTGCCCTCGAGCTGATAGCTCTCCAGCTTGGTCATGTTCACGCCGTTCGTGGCAAAGCCGCCCATCGCCTTGTAAAGGGCGGCAGGCATATTGCGCACGTTGAAAACAAAGGTCGTGACGATCAGGTCATCTATGCTGCGTCTTTTTGCCCAGTCATTGTCCCGCGACAGGACTACAAAGCGGGTCACATTGGTGTCCGTGTCCTCGACATTTTCTTGCAGTGTCTCAAGGCCGTAAAGCTCCGAGGCCAGGCGCGGCGCAAGTGCCGCCATCGAGGGATCACCCAGTTCCGCAACCTGCCGCGCCGCCCCCGCCGTATCGCCGGCAACCACCGGCTGCCAACCGTTCTTGCGCACCACATTGCGACACTGACCGAGCGCGTGAATATGGCTGTGCACGGTGCGGATACCCGCAGGGTCGGCGCCGGGCAGGATCAGAAGCTGAAAATGGATCGGCATGAAATACTCGCCGACAATGTGCAGGTTCGATTCCGGCAGCATGTAGTGGATGTCGGCAACCCTGCCGGCGATCGTGTTTTCGATCGGCATCATCGCCAGGTCGGTCTGGCCGCTGGTCACGGCATTGAAAGCGTCTTCAAATGTCGGGCACGGCACCGGCTCCAGATCGGGAAACATATCCCGGCTGGCCATATCGGAATTGGCGCCGAATTCGCCCTGAAAGGCGATCTTGCTTTTGTTTTCAGCCATTTATGGAACCGTCCAGCATGCTGTGTTGCACAAACCCGGCGCGTTAGCGCGACAGAATGCGTCGTGCCCGCTCCAGATCGGCGGGAGTATCGACACCGAGGGGAACGGAGTCAACGATCGCGACATCGATCCGCATGCCGGCTTCCAGCGCGCGCAGTTGCTCGAGCTTTTCGCGCTGTTCGAGCGTCGACGGCGCAAGAGCGACAAAACGAGACAAAGCGTCGCGGCGATAGGCATAAAGGCCGATATGGTGGTAGAGTGGCCCCTCACCATGGGGTGCCGTCGCGCGGGTGAAATAGAGCGCCCTCATGCGGTCGGCAGACAGCGGTGAACCGACGACCTTGGTCACGTTCGGATCGAACTTTTCCCGCTCCTCGGTTATTTCGACGGCAAGCGTCGCGATGTCCGTGTCGGAGTTTTCGAGGGGCGCAAGCGCAGCCTGCACCACATGCGGTTCGATCGTCGGCAAATCCCCCTGGACATTGATAACAACGTCGAATTTGCCTTCCGAATCAATAATTTCGAGAGCCTCGTGTATTCGGTCCGAACCCGATGCATGGTCCGTGCGGGTCATCACCGCCTCAAATCCTGCCGCCCCGACGGCGCTCGCGACCTCGGGACTGTCCGTTGCGATGACCACCGGCCCGACCTGCGCTTCACCGGCCCGGCGGGCCACGTGAACGATCATCGGTTCGCCGGCGATGTCGGCAAGCACTTTTCCCGGTAAACGGCTCGAGCCCAACCGCGCCGGGATAAGCACCAGATTTGATTGGGACGCCATGATTGATTCCAAAAGTGAGCCCGGCAGGTCAAAGACTTATTGGACTGGTTATAAACAGTGTTGCAACGGCCAAGCAAAAGACATAGGTTCCGCGCGAAATCAAGACTGGGCCGGCTTCGGGGATGTGCCGGCAGGACAAGGAGCCCTTGAGAATGAACTCCTCCTTCTTCAACGCAGCCGCCGGCGCTTTCCTGGCGGTCGTGTTCGTTGTTTTCACCGTCTCAATCGCATCGGATTCCATCTTCCATTCCAGCGAGCCGGAAACGGAGGGTTTCGCGCTTGAGGCCAGTGAGGGCGGTCCCGCGACCGCCGCCGCGGAGGCCGATGAAGGTCTGCCGCCCATCGCACCGCTGCTTGCCAGCGCCAGCCTTGAGGGCGGCGAGCGTGCCTTCCGCAAGTGTGTGGCCTGCCACACTGTCGAAGAGGGCGGCGCCAACAAGGTCGGCCCGAACCTTTGGAATATCGTCAACAAGCCGGTCGCTTCGGTCGACAGTTTCGGTTACTCGACAGCCATGACGGATTACGCGCAGGGCGGCGAAACAAAGTGGAACTACGAAAACCTCAACGCCTTCATCGAAAATCCGCGTAAATATATGCGCGGCACCGCCATGGGTTTTGCCGGCATCAAGAAAGAGGGAGAGCGGGCTGACGTTATCGCCTATCTGCGTTCGCTGTCCAACGATCCCGCACCACTGCCGTCGGCGGATCAACCTGCAGCCGAAGAAGCTTCCGCCCCAACGGAAGAAACCACGGCTGCCGCTGCCGAGGAACCCGCTGCGGCCACGGCCGAGGATTCCAGCACCGCTGATACGGACGCAACCGCAGAGACCGACACGTCCCAGACACCCGCACAGGCGGATGACGCGGCGGCCGGTGACGACAGCGGTTCAACCGAAACGAACAGCGAATAGCTTCACGCAAATGTGTAGCTTCAAAAGCCGGGTCCGCCCGGCTTTTTTGTTGTTTGGCGCGCACGATGCCGAATCGTGCCTGTTCTTTGTCACAATTTGCCCTATGGTGAGCTTGGGCGACGCTACGATTTGCAGCCCGAGCCGGCACAGGGCTCCGCCGGATATTCAGGAGGTCGTTTTTGACGGTTTTTGCACTGTTTGAACGAAAAACACCCGCCGTGGCACTGACCGCCACATTGCTTGCAGCACTGTTTTCATCAATTCCAACCGAATCATCACATGCAGAAGACGTGACCTGGCATCACGGAAGCGCGCTGATCGGCGAACTGAAGTATCCACCCGACTTCAAGCGCTTTGACTATGTCAATCCGGACGCGCCGAAGGGCGGGCGGGTCAATGTCTCTGCCAACGGGTCTTTCGATTCGCTCAATCCGATTCTCGCCAAGGGCGAAATGGCGGAAGGTCTCGGACTGGTTTTTGAAACCCTGATGACACCCTCGCTCGATGAGATCGCATCGGATTACGGCCTGCTGGCTGAAGCGGTCAGCTATCCGGATGACTATTCATCAGCCACCTACCGGCTGCGCAGCGAGGCGCGCTGGCATGACGGAATGCCGGTGACGCCGGAGGATGTCATATGGAGTTTCGAACAGGCCGTGGAACTCGACCCCCAACGGCAGTTCTACTACCAGCATGTCACCGCCGCCGAAAAAACCGCAGACAATGAAGTCACCTTCACATTCGATGAAAAGAACAATCGTGAACTGCCGAAGATTGTCGGCCAGTTGCTGATCCTTCCCAAACACTGGTGGGAAGGAAAGGACAGCGCCGGCAAGCAGCGCTCGATCGCTGCCACAACCCTGGAGCCGCCGATGGGATCAGGACCCTACCGGATTTCGCGCGTCTCGCCCGGTTCAACCGTGATGTTCCAACGTGTCGAAGATTACTGGGGTCTGGACCTGCCGGTAAATATCGGCAGCAACAATTTCGGCGCGATCCAGTACAGCTATTTCGCCGACCGCAATGTGGAGTTTGAAGCCTTCAAGGCCGGCGAAACAGACTTCTGGGTGGAGAACGCGGCCCGGCGCTGGGCCAATGACTACACGTTCCCGGCCGTCAGAGACGGGCGCGTTGTGCGTGAAGAACTGGAAAACCCGTATCGTTCGTCAGGCGTACTGGTGGGTTTCATTCCCAATCTGCGCCGCGAGAAGTTTCAGGACCCGCTGGTGCGCAAGGCGTTGAACCACGCCTTCGACTTCGAGGAACTCAACCGCACGATCTTTTTCGATCAGTATCAGCGTATAGACAGCTTCTTTTACGGCAGTGAGCTTGCGTCAGGCGGAATGCCGGAAGGCCGGGTTCTCGAAATCCTCGAATCCGTGCGCGACAAACTGCCGGAAGAGGTGTTCACCGCTGCCTACGCCAATCCGGTCGGTGGCGACCCGCAGAAGCTGCGCAACAATCTGCGCGAGGCCGTGAAGCTGTTCCGGGAAGCCGGCTATCAGATCAAAGACGGCAAGATGGTCAATGCCGAAACGGGTGAACCATTTACCTTCGAGATTCTGCTGAACGGCCCGATCATCGAACGCGTGGCATTGCCCTATGTCGAGAATCTCAAGAGGATCGGTATTGACGCAACCGTACGCTCGGTCGATCCGGCACAATACGCCAACCGTGAGCGCAGCAGGGATTTCGACGTCATCTATTCGGGCTGGGCGCAATCGTTGTCGCCAGGCAACGAACAATTCGAATACTGGGGCTCGGAAGCGGCTGATCGTGAAGGCTCGGCCAACTATGCAGGCATTGCCGACGAAGGCATTGACGAGTTGATCAGGAAGATCGTCTTTGCCTCTGACCGGGACGAACTCATTGCCGCGACAAAGGCTCTGGACATCGCCCTGCTGGCGCATCAGTTCGTCATTCCGAGCTACACCTCACGTGTCGCGCGGGTTGCCTACTCAAGCAAGCTCAAACACCCGGACCCGCTGCCGACCTATTCCATCGGATTTCCCCCTATCTGGTGGTCCGCGGACGCAGCGAACTAGGCTATGACCGGGCATTCCAAAACAGGGCACACATTGTCTTCGAGGCGGGGTTTCCTGCTTTCGGCTGGCGCCGCGGCAGCCAGCCTTGCCGTTCCGGCGCGGCTGGCATTCGCGAGCAACCCGGCCGGCGAGGGGCTGCACGGCATTTCCGCCTTCGGCGAACTCAAATATGCGCCTGATTTCAGCCATTTCGATTATGTGAACCCACAGGCTCCGAAGGGCGGCACGTTTTCCTTCCTGCCTCCCAACTGGTACTACAATCAGAATTATCAGACGTTCAACACGCTCAACACGTTCATCCTGCGCGGCGATGCGCCGCCCCGCATGGAGCTGTGTTTCGACCGGCTCATGATTAGGGCGATCGACGAACCCGATGCCCTCTACTGTCATCTCGCCGAATGGGTGGAGAGCTCGCAAGACCGCAATATCTGGCGTTTCGGTGTCCGTCCCGAAGCGAGGTTCCATGACGGAACACCGGTGCTTGCCGAGGACGTCGCATTCAGCTTCCTGACGTTGAAAGAGGACGGCCACCCGACGATTTCCTCCACACTGAGGGACCTGACCGACGCCGTTGTGCTCGATGAGCGGACCGTTGAAATCCGTTTCTCCGGCGAACAGTCGGCCCAATCCATCCTTTCGGCCGCCAACATCCATGTGCTGTCGAGCACTTATTATGAAACGCATGACTTTACGGCAGGGTCACTCGACATACCGTTGTCATCCGGGCCGTACCGTCCCGGGCGGTTCGAGCCCGGCACGTTCATCAATCTCGACCGTGTCGACGACTACTGGGCGCGCGACCTTCCAACAGCGCGCGGCCTCGACAATTTCGACACAATCCGCATGGAGTTCTTCGCCGAACGGCAGGCCGGGTTTGAGGCTTTCAAGAAGGGCGATATTGTTTTCCGCCAGGAGTTCACCTCCAAGACCTGGGAGACGGAATACGGCTTTCCGGCGATCGTCGACGGTCGGGTCATCAAGACGACCTTTCCAAGCGAAAAACGCCCGATCATGCAGGCCTGGGCCGTCAATCAGCGGCGCGCCAAACTTGCGGACAGGCGGGTACGCGAGGCAGTCAATCTTTGCTTCGACTTTGAATGGACCAACAACAAGATCTTCTACAACGCCTATACGCGTTCACAGTCACTGTTCCAGCGGTCCGAATTTGTCGCTGACGGGTCACCCGACGAGGCGGAACGCGCGCTTCTTGATCCGATCCGCGACCAGGTGCCGGAAGAGGTTTTCGGCGACGCGGTGATGCAGCCGGTCTCGGACGGGTCCGGACGCGACAGGCAGTTGCTGCGGCGCGCCGTTCAGTTGCTTTCGGAGGCCGGCTGGTCACGCGAGGGCACTGCCCTCAAGAAAGATGGTGAGGTCCTCACCCTGGAGATCCTGATCCGCTCACCGGTGTTTGAACGGCTGCTCTCGGGTTTTGTCGAGAATCTGCGCCGCGTTGGCATTCAGGCCTCCATGCGGCTGGTCGATCCGGCTCAGTTCCAGTCGCGCCTGGACGAGTTCGACTTCGACATGGTGGGATATGCCATATCCTTCTCGGCAACACCCACGGCTGAGAGCCTGAGCACAGTGTTCGCACCGCATCTGGCCAATCGGCCCGGGTCGCAAAACCTGCCGGGTGTCAACGCACCGGTCTACGAGACATTGCTCGATTATGTCGAAGCGGCACAGAGCCGGGCGGAGCTTGTCACCGCCATGCGGGTTCTCGACCGCGTCAACAGGGCGAGGTTGGACTGGATACCCAACTGGTATTCGGCTAATCACAGAGTTGCCTATTGGGACATGTTCGGATTCGTTGAACCCAAACCCGACTTTGAATGGCCGGTGGAAAGGCTCTGGTGGCTCGATCAGGAAAAGGCGAAGAAGATTGGCAAGGCCTGAAGGCTCTGAGCACAACAAGAAAACAGGGAACAAACCCTGATGGGCGCCTATATTCTCAGGCGGCTCCTGCTCATGATCCCGACCATCATCGGCATCATGGGCATCTCTTTTCTTGTTATCCAGTTTGCGCCCGGCGGCCCGGTCGAACAGGTGATCGCCGAACTGACCGGCCAGGGCAACTCGGCCACCGAACGCATTTCCGGCGGCGGTGATTTCCAGAACCAGCCCACCGCGACCGGCGGAGAGGACTTTTCATCAAAGTATCGCGGAGCGCAGGGCCTTGACCCTGAGTTCATCGCCAAACTTGAAAAGCAGTTCGGCTTCGACAAGCCGCCGCTGGAACGGTTTGCCCAGATGATGTGGAACTTCATCCGTTTCGATTTCGGAGAAAGCTATTTCCGGGATGTCACGGTGATAGACCTGATCATCGAGAAGATGCCCGTCTCGATCTCGCTCGGCATCTGGATCCTGTTGATTTCATACATTATTTCCATACCGCTCGGAATACGCAAGGCAGTGAGCGACGGTTCGCGCTTCGACATCTGGACGTCCGGGGTCATCATCATTGCCTATGCGGTGCCGGGCTTCCTGTTCGGCATCATGCTGATCGTCGTCTTTGCAGGCGGATCGTTTTTCGACTGGTTCCCGCTACGGGGGCTGGTGTCTGAGAATTTCGCCGAGCTGAGCTGGTGGGAAAAGATCATCGACTACTTCTGGCACCTGACCCTGCCGCTGATCTCGCTGTCGCTGGCCGCATTCGCAACGACGACCCTTTTGACCAAGAATTCCTTCATCGACGAGATCCGCAAACAGTATGTCATGACGGCGCGGGCCAAGGGCCTGACCGAGCGGCAGGTGCTGTACCGCCATGTCTTCCGCAATGCCATGCTGATCATCATTGCCGGTTTTCCGGCTGCGTTCATCACGGCATTCTTTTCCGGCTCGCTGCTGATCGAGACGATTTTCTCGCTGGACGGTCTTGGACGGCTGGGTTTTGAATCGGTCGTCAAGCGCGACTATCCGGTTGTCTTCGGCACATTGTTCATCTTTTCGCTGATGGGTCTCGTCGTCGGTCTGATTTCCGATCTCATCTATACCTGGGTCGATCCACGCATCGATTTCGAGCGGCGGGACGTCTAGGATGGACCAGGCGGTCAAACCCTCTGACGTAACCAGCGGCCCGCCCACCGGGTTCTTTTCGCCGACCGCGAAACGGCGCTGGCGCAACTTCAAGGCCAACAGGCGCGGTTACTGGTCCTTCTGGATATTCCTGATCATTTTCGGGCTCAGCCTTTGTGCCGAGCTCATCGCCAACGACAAGCCGATCCTTGCCTCCTACAACGGCGAACTGCTGGTTCCGGTCGTGGTTGACTATCCGGAGGAGAAATTCGGCGGGTTCCTTGCCCGCACCGATTACCGGGATCCGTTCATCCGCGACGAGATCGAGGCCAATGGCTGGATGTTGTGGCCGCCGATCCGTTATTCCTACCGCACAGCCAATTCCTATATTCCGAGCTCGGCACCGACGGCGCCCTTCTGGACCATGAGCAAGGAAGAACGCTGTTCGGCCTATCCGCTCGGCACCGAGGATCCCGACTGCATCACCGGTAATATGAACTGGCTCGGTACGGACGATCAGGCGCGCGACGTGATGGCGCGCATGATCTACGGCTTTCGCATTTCCGTTCTGTTCGGGCTGGTGCTGACGGCGCTTTCCGCCATTGTCGGCGTGTCGATGGGAGCCGTACAGGGCTATTTCGGCGGTTGGACCGATCTCCTGCTGCAGCGGTTTATCGAGATCTGGTCGTCAATGCCGGTGCTTTACATCCTGCTTATCATCGCCGCGATCCTGCCGCCCGGCTTCTGGATACTGCTCGCAATCATGCTGCTCTTTTCATGGGTCGCTTTTGTCGGGGTCGTGCGCGCCGAGTTCCTGCGGGCGCGCAATTTCGAATATGTCAACGCGGCGCGGGCGCTGGGCGTCGGTAACACCACGATCATTTTCCGCCATCTGCTGCCCAATGCGATGGTCGCCACGCTGACATTTCTTCCGTTCATCCTGTCCGGCTCGATCACGACGCTGACATCGCTCGACTTCCTCGGCTTCGGGCTACCGCCGGGTTCGCCTTCTCTGGGTGAACTTATTGCCCAGGGCAAACGGAATCTGCAGGCGCCCTGGCTGGGCCTGACGGCCTTTTTCTCCATTTCGATCATGCTGTCGCTGCTGATTTTCATCGGTGAAGCAACGCGCGACGCCTTCGACCCAAGAAAGACATTCGAATGAGCGAGCCGCTGGTTTCCATACGCGACCTCTCGGTCGTCTTCCGCCAGGGCCGTGAAGAGACGCTGGCCGTCGATCGCGTGTCGCTCGATATCAACCGCGGCGAGACGGTGGCGCTTGTCGGTGAATCAGGTTCGGGCAAATCGGTCACGGCGCTCTCGGTTCTGAAGCTCCTGCCCTACCCGGCGGCAAGTCATCCCTCGGGTTCCATAGTCTTCAAGGGGGCGGACCTGCTGGATGCCGACGAGGCGGACCTGCGGGAGGTGCGCGGCAACGACGTGACGATGATCTTCCAGGAGCCGATGACCTCGCTCAATCCGCTGCATACGGTCGAGCGACAGATCGGGGAGATCCTCGACCTGCACCAGGGGCTGTTCGACGATGCAGCGCGCAAGAAGACACTGGAGCTTCTGAACCAGGTCGGGATTCGTGAGGCCGAGAAGCGGCTTTCATCCTATCCGCATGAGCTGTCGGGCGGCCAGCGTCAGCGGGTCATGATCGCCATGGCGCTTGCCAACCGGCCCGAACTGCTGATTGCCGATGAGCCGACGACAGCGCTCGATGTGACCGTTCAGGCGCAAATCCTCGAATTGCTTGGCGAGCTCAAGCGCAAACACCGCATGTCGATGCTGTTCATTACCCATGATCTCGGCGTGGTGCGCAAGATCGCCGACCGGGTCTGCGTCATGACACAGGGCAGGATCGTCGAGGCTGGCCCCACGGAAGAGATATTCGAGAACCCGCAGCACGATTATACCAAACACCTGCTGGCCGCCGAGCCAAGCGGCAACCCGCCGAAATCCGACGACAGCGCGCCAATTGTCATGGAAGGCAAGCAGGTGAAGGTGTGGTTTCCGATCAAGAAGGGATTCCTGCGCCGCACGGCAGATTATGTGAAGGCCGTGGACGGCATCGATCTGACGCTGCGCGAGGGCCAGACGCTCGGCATTGTGGGCGAATCCGGTTCCGGAAAGACGACACTCGGCCTGGCGCTGACGCGGCTGATCTCGTCCCAAGGCAAGATTGCTTTCGTCGGCAAGAACATCGAGGACTACTCGTTCTCGGCGATGAAGCCGCTGCGCAACCAGATACAGGTGGTGTTCCAGGACCCGTTCGGATCTCTGTCGCCGCGCATGTCGATTGCCGAAATCGTCTCGGAGGGCCTGAGCATCCATGAACCGGGGCTCAGTCGCAGCGAACGGGACACAAAGGTCGCAAAAGCGCTGGAGGAAGTCGGACTCGATCCGTCGACGCGATGGCGATATCCGCACGAGTTTTCAGGCGGTCAGCGTCAGCGCATCGCCATAGCCAGGGCCATGGTGCTCAACCCGCGTTTTGTCATGCTGGACGAGCCGACCTCGGCGCTCGACATGAGCGTTCAGGCCCAGGTGGTCGATCTCCTGCGCAAGCTGCAGCGCGATCACAACCTTGCCTATCTGTTCATCAGTCACGATCTGAAGGTGGTGCGCGCGCTAGCCAATGACGTGATCGTCATGCGGTTCGGCAAGGTGGTTGAACAGGGACCCGCCGAGCAGATTTTCGATGCGCCGCAAACCGATTACACCAAGGCCCTGATGGCCGCCGCCTTCGATCTGGTCGCAACATCCGGCGACGTGGTTGGCGACTAAGGTCAACGCTATCCGGCAATGAAATATGTGTTGGCAGCGCTCGGGGCTGACGGGATTGGCCCCCATGCGCCCGCACGCACGCGATAAAACTACGGCATTGCGATTATAGACGGCATCGGAAGCTTTAACCGGTCAGGCATTTGAAATCTGACCACCCGCGACCCACATGGCTGTCTGGGGCGGATTTGTTGTAGACATCGGTTCCGTAGCGGATGCATGGCGGTTGGCGTTCCGGACGCCAAAGCCCGATATGATAGGCTTTTTAAATGACGAACCAACCTTCCCGCAGACTTGCCGCCATCATGGCTGCCGATATTGTCGGTTATTCCAAGATGATGGCGGAGGATGAGGACCGGACGCTGGCCAAGCTCAGATCGTTCAGGACCGATCTCCTGGAACGGGCGGTTTCAGACAATGCCGGTACGATCATCAAGAATATGGGTGACGGATGGCTTACGGAATTCAACTCCATCGTGGGCGCAGTTAATTGCGCTACCGAAATTCAGAAACGCCTGAGCGAAGCGGACGACCTTGAAATACGGATCGGCATCCATGTCGGCGATATCATTCACGAGGACGACGATATCTTCGGCGACGGCGTGAACATTGCTTCGCGCCTGCAGCAACTGGCGGCACCCGGCGCCGTTCTGGTGTCCGGCGACGTCCACAAGATGATTGACCGCAAGACGGAGACCGAGTTTGAAGATCTCGGTGTCCAGAAACTGAAAAACATAACGGTCGAAACGGCTGTATATGGCTGGGCGCCATCCGTGACGACGGACAAGCCTCTTTTGACATCGGAGCCAGTCGCCAAGCTCTCGCAGGGACTTCCGACAGTCTTTGTCGAGGAGTTGCGCGCATCCGGCAATCGCGAGGACGCATCCGACCTTGCCGAGGAAATCCGCTACGAACTCTTACTGCTTTTGTCCAAGCGCACCGGAATCAAGGTCGTCTCGGAAAGGGGCGAGCAAAATCCGCCGAAATACGTCCTCGGCGGGCGATGCCGCGTATCCGGGGAACGGTCGCGTGTCGACATGACGCTTGAGACCGGAGGCGGAGAAACAATCTGGACGGAGCGGTTCGAAAGCGACGCCGAGACTCAGGACGAATTCGCCGAAACCGTCGCACAGCATGTGTCCGTTGCATTCCGTGCCCACACAACAACGCTGGACGGCGCCGATATCGCGATGCGGCCGGACGCTGAACTGTCGACTGAGGAACTGCTTTCCAAGGCCGCCTTCCACAATCTGCGCTGGACACGTGAGGGCATTGAAATCGGGCAGGCATCCCTGGAGGCGGCAATCGCCAAATCGCCGGACAACGCCACCGCCCATTCCATGCTGGCAATATCGCATGCGAGCCCGCTGTTTATCGGTCACGGGCGGATCGTCGATATCGATCGCGACCGGGCACTCGAGCTGGCAGACAGGGGCGTCAGCCTGTCACGAAATTCCGATGTCGTTTTCTTCTGCCGCGCAAGCTGCCGTTTGTGGTTCAAAAAAGACTATCAGGGCGCCTTGTCCGATATTGACCGCGCCCTCAAAGTCAATCCGGGTTTTCAAGAGGCGCTGGTCGTTCGCGGACTGGTCGAAACGTTTTCCGGAGAGCCGGAGAAAGGCATCGCCCGGCTGATCGACAGTCTGGACATGTTGTCGCGGGGCACGCTCAATCCGGTCATACTCTTTGCCATCACCATAGGACAGATTCTGGCCGGAAACGACGATGCCGCCCTGACCTACGGGCGCGAGGCCTATGACAGCGCGCCATCGATCCCAAATTGCGGCGTCGCCTATGCTGTGGCCGCCGCCGGCAATCCGGAGTTGACCGGTACAGATGAGTTTGCTGCGATGATTGATCGCCTTGGCCTCGATCTTTCCATCGTCCACAATTATCCGCTCAAAAACCAGGCGGATATCGACCTTCTGACCGACCGGCTGAGAACCGCAGGCGTTCCGGGGTGATCCCCCGGCGGGACAGGCACGCCGCAGCGCCGGTCAAAAATCATTGACAGCCAGGGCAATTGCAACTCTAGATTCCCCCTATTGCAACATTCTCGCGGGTGAGTGCCCTGACGCTGTCGATCAGACGTTACGCCAAAACAGTCTTGTCCATCATCCTGCTCAGTCTTGTGGCTACGGGGCCAGGATCGGGATTTGACGACGAGGGAGACGGCGAAGCGAGGGGCAATGCAATGGCATCGGCCCCACAATGGTCTACGGTCCAGCCGACCATCGAAAAGCGCTGTATCGTGTGTCACGGGTGTTACGATGCGCCGTGCCAGCTCAAACTCTCGTCACCCGACGGCTTATTGCGAGGCGGCAGCAAGGATCGGGTCTACGATTCCTCGCGCCTGAAGGATGCGCCCCTTTCGCGCCTCGGCATTGACGCCCGGACCGTGGAGGAATGGCGCAAACTCGGGTTCTTTTCCGTAACCCAGGACGCCGGAACACCGGCGCACTCATCGACGCTGATGCGGCTGCTCGAACTGGCGCACACCAATCCGTTGCCTCAAAACGCCCCTTTGCCGGACGATATCGGCCTGGACGTTCATCGCAAGCTGTCCTGCCCTGCACCCGATGAAATCGACGCATATGTTGCAGACCATCCCCATGGCGGCATGCCCTATGGGACGGCGGCCCTTTCCGACGAGGAATTTCATCTTCTGTCCAGTTGGGCGCGAGCCGGGGCTCCGCTGTCCGGGCACGTGGATCCAATTCCGCCCGAGATAACGGCGAACACAGACGCCATCGAGACATTTCTGAACGGCCCGGATTTACGCGACAGGCTTGTTGCCCGCTATCTCTACGAGCATCTGTTTCTTGCCCATTTGCATATCGAAGGCGACAGCCCGCACCGCTTCTTCCGTCTGGTGCGCTCAAAGAGCCCGCCGGGCACGCCGGTCAACGAGATCGCAACGAGACGGCCGTTCGACGATCCTGGAAGTGCACCGTTCTACTATCGCGTCACCCCGGTCGACGGGACTATTTTGCACAAGGAACATATGGTCTATGAAATCGGCCCGGAACGGCTGGACCGCTACAGGGCCCTGTTCTTCAGCGATGAATGGCCACTGGATACACTGCCGGACTATTCGGCTGCTGCCGGCGGCAATCCGTTCACGACCTTTGCGGCAATCCCGGCGCGCAGCCGCTACACGTTCCTGCTCGACGATGCGCTTTACTTCGTGCGCAGTTTCATCCGCGGCCCGGTCTGTTACGGTCAGGTTGCGGTCGATGTCATCGAGGACCGGTTCTGGGTGTCCTTCCTCGAGCCTGAGGCCGACATTTCTGTCACCGATCCGACATATCTTTCCGCTGCCGCACCGCTTCTGGAACTTCCCGTGGCGTCCGAGGGAGGAAATCTGAGAGCGCGGGCCTCAAGCTTTCTTTCGGAGGGCGCCATCAAGTATCAGCGGTTTCGCGACCAGCGCTACCAGGCCAAGTGGTCCAGCGACGGCGGTCCATCCTACGATGACGTGTGGGATGGCGACGGTTCCAACCCCGATGCAGCCTTGACCGTTTTCAGGAATTTCGACAATGCATCCGTCATCACGGGCTTCGCCGGGGATGTGCCGGAAACGGCCTGGGTTATCGATTTTCCGCTGTTTGAGCGCATCTATTATGATCTTGTGGCGGGTTTCGATGTCTACGGCAATGTCGAACATCAACTGACGACAAGGCTCTATATGGACAGTCTGCGGCGTGAGGGCGAAACGATTTTCCTGTCTTTCCTGCCAGCGGATATGCGCCGCCAGTTGCACAAGCAGTGGTATCGCGGCCCGCTTGCGCGCATCGTCGACTGGCTGAAGGAACAGCCGGTCGACAACAGAGCCGCGACCGGCATCACCTACCGCACCGACAGTCCCAAATCCGAATTCCTGCTGACTTTGCTTGAGCGCGGCGGCGGGCTTTGGCCTGTCAGCGATCCAATCAACCGGTGCGATCGGGCCCGGTGTAGTGATCAAGGTTCATCCGCCGCACAACTGGAGGCCATTGCAAGCCGCAACGGCGCGTGGGTGAAGTTCCTTCCCGACATCGCCATCCTCGCCGTGGAAGGAGACACAGGGCCGCCGGAACTCTTCACCCTCGCCCACGACAAGGCGCACAGCAATGTGGCGTTCCTGTTTCGGGAAGAAAACCGGCGCGAGCCAGAAGAAGACAGACTGACCATCGTACCGGGTCAGTTTGCCAGCTATCCGAACCTCTTCTTCCGGGTTTCAAGGCAATCCCTGTCGGACTTCGTGAATGAACTCACCTCGGTTCGCAGCCAGGAGGATTTCATGTCGGTCGTCGCCAGCTATGGCGTAAGGCGCAGCAGCGAGTTGTTCTGGCAGACTTATGATGCGGTGCAGGCGTCAAACGACACGCAGGACCCGCTGCAATCGGGGCTGCTCGATCTCAACCGCTATCAAGATCCGAAATCCGATGACACTCCTCAGTGAGTCTTGCCGTCAGGGCCGACGCACGCCGGTCGGCAACCCATAGAGCGGCCTGATCCGCTCGATGGCATCGCTCAAGGGCTCACGCACGACCTGCATTGCATGACCGCTGGCGTGCAGGACGTCATTTGAGGACTCGACGATGGCCACATGCCCCTTCCAGAAGACGAGATCGCCCCGGAGCAAATCCGAATAGTCATCCTTGCAGGCCACCGGCTGACCAATTGACCGCTCCTGCATGTCCGTGTCCCGCAGCACGTCGCGTCCACAGGCAGCCATGGAAAGCTGCACAAGGCCCGAGCAGTCGATACCAAAACCCGACCGGCCGCCCCAGAGGTAAGGGGTTTGCACAAACTGTCCGGCCACGTCGACATAATCCGAAACATGGTGCGCCAACAGCTCAACGTGCCGCGCGACCACCGCGCCTCCTCCGGCAAGATCAAGATAGCGGGCGCCGCGCGTCGTCGTTTCGCCGGTCAGGGCAAGGCGGCTGCCCATCGAACAGGCATTGACAACGGGACTGCGCAGATCCGCTTCGCTGTAGACAAAGGTTCGCGGCACACTGACCCTGTGCGTTGCCTCAAGCCCGATCTTTGCGATGCCGTCTGCCCTGACATAACCCACATAGCCGTCTTCTTTGAGCTGGACCCAGCACCAGCCATTCCGCTCCTCGAAGAGGTCGAGGTCCTCGCCCAAAAGTGCCTGCGTGCCGATGCCGCTTGCATCATCCGGCTCCAGCTTCAGGTCGAGGACAGGCGTGGTCACCCAATGCCTTTTGCCGGCCACATACCGGTCGGCTAAGAGCGTGTCCTTCAGCCGGATATCTGCAAGGTCCGGACGGAACAGGTTGAGCCTCGGATCCAGGTCGCTCACAGCGGCAGCTCCCTGCCCCGATCAATGATGATGTCTCCAAGGCGCTCAAGATAAAGAGCACCATCGACAGTCCGCTGGATGACGACATTGCGGCGGTCGCGTTCGTCACGGGTGCGGCGCACAAGGCCCATGGCGCCCATGGAATCGAGTGCTCTGGTTATAACGGGCTTGGTCACTCCGAGGGTGGACGCCAGGCCGCGCACCGTATGGGGCGGCGGCACCAGATAAATATGCAACAGAATGCAGGTCTGCCTCAAAGTCAGATCAGGCGCATCGGATTGAACGAGCTTGAGTGTGGCGCTGTGCCAAAGATGGAGGGCCTGGGAAGGGCTTAGTGCAACGCTCATGGCTGCCTTCCAATGCAAGCGGAACAATAATTGTTTCGCTACCGTACCATTCTGTCACCAGCGCGTCAAAATCAGCCCTGCACATCTCATGCGGGAAAGCGGCGGCTCAGCATTTCGTAAAGCGCACGAATGGCCTGTGCCTCGCCGCCGACCGGCGCATGCGGCTTCTCCTTGGGGTTCCAGGCGTATATATCGAAATGCGCCCACTCCTTTGCCTTTTCGACGAACCGCCTGAGGAAGAGAGCGGCAATGACCGAGCCGGCCATGCCGCCGGCCGGTGCATTGTTGAGATCGGCAACGGACGATGACAGATTGCGGTCATAGGGGTCGAAAAGCGGCATGCGCCAAACGGGATCATGCACATTTTCCGCCGCATCAAGCAGTGCGCTGGCAAAGGAATCACTGGTGCAGTAAAAGGGCGGCAAGTCCGGTCCAAGCGCGACCCGGGCCGCACCGGTCAGCGTTGCCATGTCGATCATGAGTTCGGGTTCTTCTTCATCAGCAAGCGCCATGGCATCGGCCAGGACCAGCCGCCCTTCGGCATCGGTGTTGCCGATCTCCACCGTAAGCCCCTTTCTGCTGGTCAGGATGTCACTCGGCCTGAACGCGTTGCCCGATATGGCGTTTTCCACTGCGGGAATGAGAACCCTCAACCGCACGGGCAACCGGGCATCCATGATCATGGATGCCAGCCCCATGACATGCGCCGCGCCGCCCATATCTTTCTTCATCAAAAGCATTCCAGCTGCCGGCTTGATGTCGAGGCCACCGGTGTCGAAGCAGACGCCCTTGCCAACCAGCGTGACCTTTGGCGCATCGTCCCTACCCCACTGAAGGTCCAGAAGCCGGGGCGGTGCAACGCTTGCACGCCCCACCGTGTGGATCATGGGAAAATTCTTTGCCAGCAACTCGTCACCGATCGTGGCTTCAACGCTCGCCCCGTAGGTCTTCGCCAATGCACGCAGGCCGGCTTCCAGTTCGACCGGCCCCATATCGTTGACCGGTGTGTTGACGAGATCACGCGTCAGATAGCAGGCTGCCGCAATGCGCTCGACCTGGCTGCGATCCGCGCTTGTCGGACACACGAGCCGTGGCGCATGTCTGTCTGCCTTCCTGTATCTGTCGAAGCGGTAATGTCCAAGGGCAAAGCCGAGAGCAAGCGTTCCGTCATCCCCGGCATCTGTCGCCAGGTGCCAGTTCCCCTCCGGCAGTTTTCTGGCGAGGTGAGCAGTAATAAAGGGGGTGCCAGGCTTATCATCGCCGGTCCCCAAAATCGCTCCGGCAAGGGCGCCTTTGTTATCCGGCAAAAGCATCACTTCACCGGCGGAACCCCGGAAACCGGTTTCGCCGATCCACCTGCGAACGTCTGCATCGAGCCTTGCATCGTCAATCCCGCCCTTGCCAACAAGATAAACCGGCAGGGAAGCCACGCCATCCTCGGAAAAACACTCAACTGTCATCGGTACCTCGGCTTGTCCTGTTAACGATCCATTAGGGTTAACAGAATATTTATGGAAGAGAGGGTAGATCATTTGAAGCTAATGCATTCCGCGCAAGAGTGGAATCACCTGGCAGCAAGAATGTTCGCCGGAGCCGGACCAATGGACGGCGGGGACAATCGGACGGAAACGGGGTCGTCAATGGGCAGCACGCAAAACAAACGCCGGACAGCTTCCAACCTTTCAAGATCGGTATGCGCACTCGCGATTGTCGCTGCGCTTGCCGGCTGTGCCAATGTCAGCAATATCAAGACGGGATCCGTCCCGGTGGGCAACAAGCCCATTGCGCAGATGAACAGCTCCGAGCTTTCAAGGGCAGAAGGCAAGTATGCTTCGGCTTACAAGTCGAACCCGAAGGACAAGGCTATCGGCCTCAATTATGCAACGCTGTTGCGTATGACCGGGCGCAACGATCAGGCGCTGGCTGTCATGCAGCAGGTGGTGATCAACCACCCGACCGACCGGGATGTGCTGGCAAGCTACGGCAAGGCGCAGGCATCGGCCGGCCAACTGGAAAAGGCGCTGTCTACCATCCAGCGCGCCCAGACACCGGACCAGCCGGACTGGAAACTGCTTTCCGCGGAAGGTGCAGTGCTCGATCAACTCGGGCGATCCAAGGAAGCGCGACAATTCTATCGCAAGGCGCTCGATATCGTTCCTGACGAACCGTCGGTTGTCTCCAACCTGGGCATGTCATACCTGCTTTCAGGCGATCTGCCGACCTCGGAAACCTATCTGAAGAGGGCGGTGGCTTTGCCGGGCGCCGACAGCCGTGTGCGCCAGAACCTGGCGCTCGTCGTCGGGCTGCAGGGCCGCTTTGGTGAAGCGGAACAGATTGCCTCCGCTGAATTGTCGCGGCAACAGGCACAGGCCAATGTCGCCTATCTGCGCTCCATGCTGCAGCAGCAAAACGCCTGGTCCAAACTCAGCGACAAAAAAAGCTAGCGCGAACCACAACAAGCGACAGCCAGAAAGAATGTGGCCCGGTTGTTTTACAGCCGGGCCTTTTCTGTTGCATTGCCGATCAGGCGGATGGGAGGACTAGAAAGTATCGAAGACTTCGATGAGCGCCGGCCCGAGGATGACGCCGAAGATAACCGGCAGGAAGAAAAGGATCATGGGAACGGTCAGCTTCGGCGGCAGGGCCGCTGCTTTCTTTTCCGCTTCCGTCATACGCATATCGCGGCTTTCCTGAGCAAGGACACGCAGCGCCTGGGCGATCGGCGTTCCGTAGCGTTCAGCCTGTATGAGAGCCTGACAGACCGATTTGACCGTTTCCAGCCCGGTGCGATCGCCGAGGTTTTCATAGGCCTTGCGCCTCTCCTGCAGGTAGGAGAGCTCTGCAGTCGTCAATACCAGCTCTTCGGCAAGCGGCGCCGACTGGCTCGCAACCTCGTCGGCAACCCGTCTGAATGCCGCTTCGATCGAAATACCCGACTCCACACAAATGAGGAGAAGATCCAGCGCGTCAGGCCAGGCATTGCGGATCGATTTCTGGCGTTTCGATATCCGGTTCGAAATGTAGACGTTGGGTGCGTAAAAACCGATATAGGCCACGCCGATACAACCGACCACGCGCAGCATCAATGGCTGGTCGGGAAAGGACTCCAGCACGAAAACATAAAAGATCGCAGCCGCCAGGAAAACAAACGGCAGTGTGAAGCGTGCAAAAAGGAAAAGATTGAGGGCGTTCTGCGTACGCAGACCGGCTGTCCTCAGCTTTCTCTCCGTATTGCTGTCAACAAGCGCCTCGCGCAGGTTCAGCTTTTCGACAAGCTGCCTGACCGAGGTGTTGTGCTCGTGTCTGAGAGAGCCGCTGCGCTGATTGGCCTCCGCCGTCATGCGCGCGCGTTCACGCGCCCTGATCTCATCGCGTTCCAGAGCAACCGTCTTCATCCGCGCATTCAGATCGCCGCGCTCAAAGAGCGGCATGAATATGGTGAACAGCGTTGCGAAAACCGCAATGCCGACAAGGACTGCTGAAACAAGCGTTGGATCTGTCAGCGTCTGGATCATGATATTTCCGCTTTTCTAGCCGTTCGGACCTGTTGCCACTCAGATTTCAAAGTCGATCATCTTGCGCATTACGAGAATGCCGATTGTCATCCACACAAGAGATGCGCCCAGGATCACGTTGCCGCGCGGATCGGTGAACAGCGGCATGATGTATTGGGGTGTGGTCAGGTAGACCAGAAGGACGATGATAAAGGGCAAGGATCCGATAATGGCCGCCGACGCCTTGGCTTCCATGGACAGCGCATTGACCTTCGCCCTCATCTTCTTGCGGTCGCGCAATACGCGCGAAAGGTTGGCGAGCGCCTCGGAAAGATTGCCGCCGGCCTGGGCCTGAATCGCAACAACGATTGCAAAGAAGTTCGTTTCCGGCAGCGGGATGCTCTCATGCAATCTGGCGCAGGCCTCCGGAACGGTCATGCCCAGTTGCTGCGACTCCACGACCCGCTTGAACTCGCTGCGCAGCGGTTCCTGGGCCTCGGAAGCAATCAGCCTGAGTGAATCGTTGATCGGCAGGCCGGACCGGATCGAGCGCACCATCACATCCAGCGCATTTGGAAACTCGGCAAGGAATGCCTTGAAGCGGCGCTTGCGTTTGAAACCAACCACCCATCGCGGCACGCCAACACCACCGACCACAGCGAGGCCGGCAACAATGAAGAGGGGCGTGCCAAACATCAACGGCACACCGCCGAACAGAACCGCGCTGACCACGCTGAATATATAGAACTGGGAAACACTCATGTTCCAGCCGGTCTGTTGCAGCGCGACCTTCAGCGGCGGTGAGGTATGATTGACCTTCTTCTTCTGTTTTTCTTCCAGGTCTTTGAGGGATTCCTGGACAGATTTCTTCCTCTTGGCCGCCTCGTTCAGATTGTCCCGGGCGGCCTTTAAAGCCCGGCTGTCGGTTTCGGCAAGTTTGACCTGTTTGAAGCGTTTGTCGACTTTTTGCTCGGTTTCAATGGACTGAAACATCACGGAGTAGGCCAGCCCGCCGGCAGCAACAGCCACCAGGACAATAATCAGCAAGACCTCGGCTTCTATTCCGAACATATTATGTGCCCTCTCCGTCGACCATCTCTCAGGCGACTGCCTGATCCATACTGTCGATTGCTTCAGCCAGACGGCGCTCTTCACCAAAGTAACGGGCGCGCTCCCAGAATTGCGGGCGGCCGATTCCGGTCGACATGTGCTGACCGAGAACCTTGCCGTTTGCATCTTCGCCGTTGATATCGAAGGTCATCAGATCCTGGGTGATGATCACATCACCCTCCATACCCGTGACTTCCGTAATGTGGGTGATGCGACGCGAACCGTCCCGTAGGCGGGCCGCCTGTATGATGATGTCTACGGAACCGCTGATGATTTCGCGCACGGTCTTTGCCGGCAGCGAGAAGCCGCCCATTGCAATCATCGATTCGATACGGCTCAGGCATTCGCGCGGCGAATTGGAGTGGATCGTTCCCATGGAACCGTCATGGCCGGTGTTCATGGCCTGTAGCAGGTCGAACACCTCAGGCCCGCGGACCTCGCCGACGATGATACGCTCGGGCCGCATACGCAGACAGTTCTTGACCAGATCGCGCATGGTGATCTCGCCCTCGCCTTCAATATTCGGCGGCCGGGTTTCAAGCCGCACCACATGAGGCTGCTGCAACTGCAGTTCGGCTGAGTCCTCGCAGGTGATCACCCGCTCGGTTTCGTCGATATAGCGCGTCAGGCAGTTCAGCAGGGTGGTTTTGCCGGAGCCTGTGCCGCCGGAAATCACCACGTTACAGCGCACGCGGCCGATAATCTGCAGGATGGTCGCGCCCTCGGGCGTGATCGATCCATAGTTGACGAGCTGGTCGAGGGTCAGCTTGTCCTTCTTGAATTTACGAATTGTCAGCGCTGTTCCATCCAGCGCAAGCGGCGGCGCGATAACGTTGACGCGGGAGCCGTCGGGCAGGCGCGCATCGCATATGGGGCTGGATTCATCGACACGACGGCCGACCTGACTGACGATGCGCTGGCAGATGGAAAGAAGCTGGCTTTCGTCGCGGAAACGAACCTCGGTTTCCTCTACCTTGCCCTCGACTTCGATGTAGCTCTGTCCAGAGCCGTTGATCATGATGTCGGCGATGTCGTCGCGTGCCAGAAGCGGCTCAAGCGGACCGTAGCCCAGTACATCGTTGCAGATATCCTCGAGCAATTCTTCCTGCTCGGAGATCGACATGGCGAAGTTCTTGATCGTGATAATGTCATTGACAATATCGCGAATTTCCTCGCGCGCGCTCTCATTGTCGAGCTTGGAAAGCTGTGACAGGTCAATCGTATCGATCAGCGCAGAAAACACCTGCGACTTTGTCGTATAGTAGCTGTCCGTTTTCTTGGTTGCCCGCTTCTTTTTCTCCGGTCTTCCGCCACCGGGAGTAATGGGCGTGTTGACGGTCATCTCCTCCGGCTCTGCTGCCGGGGCGGGCGCCGCAACGTTCGTTTCCGCCGTGTCCAGTTCCGGTGCCAGAGGTGGAGTGCGGACGATTGTGTCCTCCACCTTTCCGAAGCCGCCGTTTCCGCGTTTGCCAAACATGTATTACCCCTGCAACCTGAGACTCTTGTGCGACCTGTTAACGCT
Source organism: Hoeflea prorocentri (assembly GCF_027944115.1). Taxonomy (NCBI): domain Bacteria; kingdom Pseudomonadati; phylum Pseudomonadota; class Alphaproteobacteria; order Hyphomicrobiales; family Rhizobiaceae; genus Hoeflea; species Hoeflea prorocentri. The sequence continues at coordinate 4,144,997 of NZ_JAPJZI010000001.1, forward strand.
TCAGGAGCGACCGCAGGCCGGCCAGTCCCGACTTCTTCTGACTTTTCACTTCCGCTCGCCCGGTCAGGACATGCGCCAGCTGAGAGAACGTCTCGGCCGTCGGCGCCTTCGGGTCCGTTTCGGCGATCATCCGACCGCTGTTGGACGCATTGCCGAAAAGCTGGGCGTCGAACGGTATGATTGCCGTCGCCTCCAGTTCCAGCGGCTCACAGAAATCGTTGACCGAAATTTCTGGCCGCTTGGGCATGCCGACCTGATTGAGGATCAAACGAGCCGGCCGGTCGTTCGGGCGAATCTTGCCAAGCATATCCATGAGGTTCTTCGTATTGCGAAGGTTCGGAAGATCCGGCGTTGCAACGACGGCGACATCATCCACCTCGGTAAGCACAGCCTTTGTCCAGTTCGTCCACATATGCGGAATATCGAGAACCGTCACGGGGGCGGTCCGCTGGACAATCTCCAGAACCGGCTCGAAGGTCGACCCGTTAAAGTCATAGGTACGGTCGAGCATGGACGGCGCCGCGAGCATCGAAAGATGCGAAGCGCATTTCGACAGCAGCCGCTCCAGGAAAACGTCGTCAAGACGCTCGGGCGAAAAGACAGCTTCGGCAATCCCCTGAGGCGGGTCCTGATCGAAGTTTATATTGGCCGTTCCGAATGCAAGATCGAGATCGGCGAGAATGACTTCCGTCTCAAAAAGACCGGAAATGCCCCACGCACTGTTGTGAGCAATCGTCGACGACCCGACGCCGCCCTTTGCTCCCAGAAACGCGATCGTGCGGCCAAGCGGATCGGCGTCCGGATCGACGAATATGTTGGAAATGACGTGCAGGACATCGGCGATCGAAACCGGTCCCACCAGATATTCCGATATGCCGCGCCGGATCAGCTCGCGGTAGAGGAACACGTCATTGTCATAGCCAATGACCATGACCTTTGTCGACGGATCGCACACCTCTGCAAGGTCCTGCAGGCGCTCCAACAGCTGGTCACCGGTTTCCGTGTTCTCGAGAATGACTAGGTTTGGCGTGGGAGAAGACGCATACATTGTGCACGCGGATTCTATGTTTCCGCTCACCGTGCGCAGATGCGTACGCGCCAGACGCCTGTCCTCGGCCATGGAACTTATGGTCTGCAGGAGATTTTCAGATTCACAGAAAGCCTGTATGGAGATTCGCGGCAATGGCCGCAGACTGTCCATGGCGTCCTTGTTTTCGCCGGTATCCAAAAGGCTCTGACCACCTTCCGGGTTTTCAGCTACCTCACTCATATCATCATCCCGCTTTGCGTTCTCGAATGATCCTGGTTCGGACCGATTATTCATCGCCGCCCGTGGCGGTGGACCCGTACTGCCGGTAATTTCCGATCACGACGTCACGCCTTTGCGCGTCGATAGGAGACATATCTCGCGGCGCAATCAGATCCGACGGATTGGCTATCTGAGCGGCCAGATTGTTCTGTGTCGCACAGCCGAAATTCTCATAGTGCTTGTTTTCCATCGTATTGAGCGCAATATCCTTCGGCCAACGTCCGCACTGGGCGGTATGCGCGCCGATCGCCGTAAAGCTCAGCCGGACGGGAGCCGCATCATTCTGCGCGGCGGCCTGATAGGACTGATACGCAATCTTGCGTGACGGTATGCCCTCTTTAACGAGGATTTTCTTGATCTGACCAGCGAGGCGCGATGCAGCGGCTGCGTTCGCGGAGCCAACCGGGGTCATAATCTGAACCGTGCCGGAGGCATTCTCGCGGTACTCGGCCGCAAATCCGCGGACCATGCTTGTCCTGCCGAAATTCAGATCCGTGTCGGTGCTGGCGACAGGGACATCCAGATTGTGCGCCTTTTCCGAGATCATGATCGGATGATTGGTCCGATAATCATCGGGAATTGAACCGACCTCGATATCGTGGACGTTGGCACAGCCCGCCAGGAGAGCGGCAAAGGCTACGGCGGCGATGCCGGCCGGCGTGAACGATTTGCGTTTTGTGGGCTGGTTCATAGAAACAGTTTCCGTGTAGGTCATTTGTGGTTCCAACCCTTCGTCACTTGTAGATAAAGCCGACAACACCGTGATAGCGGCCCTTGGGAAGATCGGTTTCCATCTGCCCGTAGACCCGGTTCACGCGACCGAGAAAATTCGCTGCGCCGTCGCTCGATGCGTTGAAATTGTCGTCAGGCCGCGACAGCTTGTTGCGTGCCACAGGACGGACAAGATAAGGCGTTGCGATGATGACGAGTTCCGTTTCGTTGCGCACGAAATCGCGGCTGCGGAACAGTGTGCCGAGTACGGGTACTTTGGACAATCCAGGAAATCCGCTCATGACCTGACGAAGATCGTCGCGAACCAGTCCTGCAATGACGATGGAGCCGCCTGACGGCAGTTCGACAGCCGTATTGGCTTCCCTTCTGCGAACACCGTTCAGCGTGCCGCCGCCATTGGTCCTTACGCCGCCCAATGATGCCGCACTGCCTTCAAAGGTTGGCTCAGACACTTCCGTTCTGACGCGAAGACTGATGCGGCCCTCCGACAAGACGACCGGTGTAAATTCGAGACCGATACCCCATTCCTTTTCGTCATAGGTCTGGACCGAACCACCGGCAGCCGTTGTGGTTATTTCCCTGAGGAACTGAAATTCACCGCCGACGAAAAACGTGGCCGGTTCACCTGAAATTGCGGTCAGGGTGGGTTCGGCCAGCGTTTTCATCACACCGGCCTGCTCCATTGCCCGGACATAGGAGTCCAGTCCGAAGTTTCCGAAACTACCGCCTACCAGACCACCCGAGTTCGTGATCGCAGCACCAAGTGCGGCGGGATTGACGGAGTCGAAAACGGGATTGCCGTTTTGGGTTATCGTCGTGTTGACGCCCAGCTGCTTCAGGATCTGCCGACTGACTTCGGCGACCGTCACTTTTAGCGTCACCTGATCCTCACCCGCGATGTCGAGGAGGTTGATGATCTGCGAGACCTGCCTTTGTTCAGCAAAAATCGCCGCGTCTCCGCCCTCGCCTATGGCGGTGATATTGCGGGTCGTCGCCTCACCGCCCTTGAGGAAGATTTCGGCCAATTGGCTTGCCCGGGAGGCGTCTTGAGGCGTACGGACCGTTCCTGTCAGGACAATGTTATCGCTGATAATCTCGACCGTGATATCGGAGTCCTCGATGAAACGGGAGAGCTGTCGCTGCAAGCCGGTGATATCGCGCTCGACAGCAAGATCCAGACTGACAATCTGTTTGCCGTTTTTTCCGAAGACAAAAATGTTGGTTTGGCCGACGGCCTTTCCGAAGAGATAGATGCGGCGCGCAGAGCGCGTGACTGCATCGGCGACCTCGGGGTCGGCGACCAGAATATCCTGCGCATCTTCGGGCAGATCGACAACAATGGCCTTGTTCAAGCCAAGCTTGACGTCTTTGACATTACCAACACCGGATTTCTGGATCTTTATCGATTGTGGGTTGGCATTTGCCGTCGCCACAAAGGGTTCGGCCGTAAAGACCATGGCACAGGTCAGTGCCACGCCCGCCAGCAGCGATTTGCGACCGAATGCCGATGCAAGAGCTGAAAAATTGGTTCTATGCACTGTCTTATTCCCCGGTCTAGTTGGCTGCGCCGACATTGATGATCTGGCCAGAGCGGATCAGTTGAATGGATCCGCCGTCTTCGCCGCTCAGAAGATGATCCGCACCGCCGGTGTCAGGATCCTGCACATCGGCAACGCTGCGCAGGGCGAGCGTCAACCGAGAGGCCATCTGCTGGGCAACGGCGATGATTTTTGCCTGCTCCGGCGTCAGCTCCAGCGTGGCGGTCGATCCAACGGCAGTTTTCTTACCGTCCTCATCCTCACGAATGCGCTGGTCAATCGCCAGAACGCGGATGTTTTCCAGAATCGTTTCCGTCAGGAAACCGGCATCGTCCGAATTGCGGACCATGATGACGTCAACGCGGTCATTTGGAAGAATGAAGCCACCGGCGCTCGTTTCAACCGATATGCCGGTTGAGACGGCTCTTTTGCCGGAAGGCAGAATGGACGACATGATTCGCGTACCCGCATCGACGATCTTTTCGGTGCGCAGCGGCTCACCCTCGAAAACGGGCAGCCTGACGATCGACCCCTCCAGTTCACCGACCGCATCGGGCCGCGTGGAGCGGGTGATAAAGCTGTCAGAAACGGAATCTTCGGGCCATTCCTGCCAATCCAGATTGGCTTCGGTCAACCGGGAGCCGATGGGCAGGCTGCTGGAAGCGACCAGGACACTGTCGGTCCTTACTTTCTTCACTACTTCACGGACTGGCGCGTTGTTCGCCTGGCCCATGATGTTCAAAATCAGGTATCCGGCTGCGACTGCGGCAACCAAAGCGATGGCCATTACTATTAAGCGTGCGGGCTTCATACCGTTTCCCCGGAACACATTTCCAATTGTCGGGCAAACAATGCAGCATGAATCGTGTACTTATGGTTAATGCGCCGCTACCAATCTTACTTAACAGCAATTTAATCAGTCAGAGAAAGGGTTTAACCGCCAGAGCGGCAAGTAACGGAACGGAAGGATTGAAAGGCCCCGGCGTAACCGGCCGATGGCAAGGCGACCGCGTCAGAGGGCGGTTCAGTGGTGCAACAGGACCATTTGTACGAGCGGCGATTGCGGATAGCAGATAAGCGCTGCGATCCCGATCGCAATTCCGTAGGGGATACCGGCTTTCGGCTCGAGCAAATGACTGACCGGACCAAATCTGTAGATCGCGAAAGCCGGCAAACGGCAGATAACCAGCAGGATGGTCAAGAGGCCGCCTATCATCGCAACGGCGACCAGGAAGTCCAGCAGTTCCATGTTCAGACCGAACCACACGGCCGTCGCGGTCAACAGTTTGGCGTCACCGCCGCCCATGACACCGATCCCGAACAAGCCAAAGCAGACCACAAAGACAATCAGACCGGCTGCAAAGTGCATGGCATAGTCCTGCCACGGCAAACCTGCAATCGGAGCAACAATGGCAAACGTTGCCAGCAAAATGACCGACACCCGGTTCGGTATTGTCATTGTCAGCGCATCGGAGATGGCTGCGAACGCAAGGCATAAAGGGAAAACCACCATGATCGCCGAGGTCAGCACTTTATTCTCCTGTTGAACCGTTTTCCGCGGTCTTTCCACCGCCGGTTCATATGAACAATGAGTTCTTTAAAAAAAATTACCGCCCGGAACCTGATCCGGGCGGTAAATATCGCGTTTCACCTAAGTCGGCATGGGTATGGCGCATAACTGAATCAGTGCTGCACTGCCTTGCTGACTTGAGGGAGCAGCATCGCTGAGTTGGTTTTGCCAACTCAACGATGCAGTCAGCTATTAGCTAACGGCGCCTTCAAGTTCACCCTGAATGTCGCCGAACACGCCAGAAAGGCCGGTCTGCAGACCATTAAGGGCTGCGATGATGCCCACGGCAACCAGAGCAGCGATCAGGCCATATTCAATGGCAGTCGCGCCGGATTCGTCTTTCATGAAACGTGCAAACATCTTTGTCATTGGATAACTCCTTGCTCCACTTATTCAGCACGTCCGTCAGTCTTTTTCACACTGATCGGACGAGGGGCACGCTACCGGACAGGTTTTGAAAACAGCTTAAGAAACATGGTTACCGAAAGGTTGGCAAAGCAGGCACGGGATTTGTTGGTAAATCCTATATTAATCGGCGTCGCCGTTTGCCGTGCGAAACGCCGCAGACCGCAAGCCGGCTATATTGCCGGGCGTATATATATAATGTGTAGCGGCGTTCCCTTTGATGCACATGGGACGTGAAACCCGCACAATTGCGACCTGATGCACCACTTCATTTGAACTTTTTACGCGGATTTGCCTGACGTTAAGTCTTCATTCACCATTCCGGGCGACTTTTAGGGCAGTTTCATCCAAAGCCGCGCCGCGGGGAGCATTCTATGTTCAAGCTGTTTGACATTCGTTCGACCGTCCGATCGATCAGCACGGTGGCCATCGTGCTCGCCGCACTGGCCGGTACGAATGCGCCTGTCCTTGCGGAAAACCCGATCAAAGTCGATCTCGACTATGCTAGGGTCATCAAGCTGGACCGGCCGATCAGCCGCGTTATTATCGGAAACGCCGATATAGCCGACGCAACCGTCTCAGATCCGAAGACAATCATTCTGACCGGTAAAAGCTTCGGAACCACAAACCTTGTCATCCTTGACAATGACGGTAACGCGATCGTTGACGAGCGCGTCCTGGTTTCGCTCGAGGCGCACAACACCATGCAGGTTTATCGACAGGTCGAGCGCCAGATCATGTCCTGCACGCCCGCATGCGAACCTTTGGACCTTGAGCGATAGCCGTTTCCAAAAAATAGTAAACAGAGCCGGAATCTGCTGAATTGGTTCCGATCAATTTCGGATACCGATTGTAAACTCCTTTGTATTAGGATTTGCAGACAGGTCCAGTTAGCGGGGTTGTCATGCCGGTCCTTTTGAGTAAAGCGCGCGAACGCGATGCGCGTGTGAGGGGTTTGAGACGGTTCTCGATTGTCCGTGTACGACGGGACGAGAACGGCGCCACCGCGATTGAGTTCGCGTTGCTGGCAATTCCATTCTTCCTGCTGATATTCGCCATTATCGAAACCTGCATCGCATTTGCCGCCGAGCAGACGCTGAATTTTGCCGTCGACAAAATCGGCCGTGAGTTGCGTACCGGCCAGATCACCTTCAACACCGGCGATTCAACCGATATCACCGAGGAACAGTTCAAGCTCCGCCTCTGCAACGAGGTCTCGATCATGTTCACATGCGGGCCGGATACGGACAGCAGACTGTTCTTCGATCTGCAGAGCTACAATGATTTCGCATCAATCCCGACAAACGTGCCGCTTTCCGGTGGAACGCTGGACACGAGCAGTTTCGATTTCGATCCCGGCGGCCCTTCAACCATTAACGTGCTGCGGGCGTACTACGCTTGGAAAGTAACGGCTGATCTGTTCCGTCCCTATATTGCGAATGTGAGGATATCAGGCTCATCGGAAGAGAACCACTATCTGATCGTTGCGACCACCGCGTACCGGAACGAAGCCTATCCGACAACAGGCGGAAGCTGACGCGTCGAGGAAGGCTTAAGGGCAAAAGTATGGCCGGAGACAGATCGGACATCAAAGAAGAGCGCGGAGACGCAGTCATGACATCGACAATGCAATCGTCGCACAACAACAGGGTCAGCCTGAAATCGCGCGTGCAGAACTTCCTCGGCAACAAGGAAGGTGTCGGCGCCATCGAGTTTGCTTTCGTCGCACCTATCCTGGTCGTCCTCTATATCGGAGCCGTCGAGATGACCGTGGCCCTTTCGGTGGATACCAAAGTGTCAAGGGCCGGCAATGTCACCCTTGATCTCATCACCCAGGGAACAACCACATCAAAGGATGACCTGGAAGACATGGAGGATGTTGCCAAAAGCATCCTGGCACCCTACGCGTCCGATCAGGTCGCATTGGGCTACACGGCAATCCAGGTAAACGCCGCCGGCACCGAAGCCAGGGTTCAATGGTCCTGGCGCAGCGACACCGAAACGCTCCCCGCAAAAAACAGTGTCATCACGATCCCCAACAGCCTGATGATCGGCGACGCCTATTATGTTCGTGGCGAAATTGCCAACACGCACGATTTGCTGACGTCCATTCCCTTCACGGGCAGCACCGTGAATTCTTTCAACCTGGGCGAAACCTACTTCATGCGGCCACGGGTAGGAACGGAAATCAATTGCTCCGATTGCAATACCTGATCCACGTGTTGTGAGCGGGTCCATTTTTTGAAAAGGCGATGACCGCGGACGTCGGTTATCGCTTTATCCAGTTGGGCTTTGATGCTCAGCAACACCCTCGCATCAAGAATCCTGTTGTGGCCGGCCGTGTCGCATAATAGTTTGTGCACGACTGTCTCGAAGACCCCTTCGAGCTCAGTATCCGAGCGCCTTTAAGAATAATAGACGGCAGAGAAAACATGGCCCGCGCAATCATCTTGCTTCTTGATTCCTTCGGTATCGGCGGTGCGCCGGACGCCGCCATGTTCGGCGATGCCGGCTCAGACACGCTCGGCCATATCGCCGAACAATGCGCAGTGGGCCTTGGCGACCGGCAGGGACTTCGGCAGGGGCCTTTGCTGTTGCCCAATCTGACCTCGCTCGGCCTCGTACAGGCCGCAAAGCTGGCAACCGGACAGGTCCCGGCCGGCATGGATGGCGATATCCAGCCAATCGGCCTTTATGCATGCGCCAATGAAGTGTCCCACGGCAAGGATACGCCATCCGGGCATTGGGAGATTGCCGGCGTTCCGGTGCTCTTTGACTGGGGTTATTTCCCGGAAGGGGAAGAAACGTTTCCCGCCGACCTGCTGGAGCAGATTTACGACGCCGCGGATCTGCCCGGGAGTCTCGCCAACTGCCACGCGTCGGGCACGGTTGTGATCGATGAATTCGGAGCCGAACACATTTCTTCGGGCAAGCCGATCTTCTATACATCCGCTGACAGTGTGTTCCAGATTGCGGCCCATGAGAATCATTTCGGGCTGGAGCGGCTCTACAGCCTTTGCGAAATCATCCGCAAACTGATCGATCCTCTCAATATCGGCCGGGTTATCGCGCGACCCTTTGTCGGGGACAATGCCGGGGAGTTTCAGAGAACCGGCAACCGGCGCGACTATTCCGTCCTGCCGCCAGAACCGACCCTGCTCGACCGGGCATGCAATGCGGGGCGCATGGTCATTGCAGTCGGCAAGATCAGCGACATTTTTGCCCACCAGGGCATCAGCGAAATGCGCAAGGCCGACGGCAACGAGGCCATTTTCAATACAACGATTTCGGCCATGGATGCAGCCGGGGACGGCGATATCGTTTTTTCCAATTTCGTCGATTTCGACATGCTTTACGGGCATCGCCGCGATGTGCCAGGCTATGCAGCGGCCTTGGAGCGATTTGACGCGCGCCTGCCGGAAATCGCCAGGAAGCTGAAACGCGACGATCTTGTTGTCGTGACCGCCGATCATGGCTGCGATCCGACATGGCGGGGAAATGATCACACGCGCGAGCGTGTGCCTGTATTGTGCTTCGGCTCCGGCGTGACGGCAGGATCCGCCGGTGTCAGGCAGACCTTCGCGGATATCGGCGAGAGCATCGCGGCACATCTCGGGCTTGCGCCCGGGCCGCATGGAAGGAGTTTCCTTTGACACGGCACATCCCCAAGGCTGAACTCCATTGCCACATTGAAGGCGCCGCGCCGACCGAACTGGTTCGCCAACAGGCACGCAAATATAGCGTCGACATCGATCATCTGATCGACGGAAAACGGTTCGTCTGGGACGACTTCACGAGTTTCCTCGCGGCCTATGATGCCGCTGCCGCCCTGTTCAAAACAGAAGAGGATTACGCACTTCTCGCCGAGAGTTATCTGGCATCCATCGCGTCCGAGGGTGCACTCTACAGCGAGATTTTCATCTCACCCGATCATGCCCGCCTGGCCGGTCTGTCGCCACAGGCCTATGTCAACGGGCTTGGCGAGGGCATTGAAAGAGCGCGGGACAAATACGGCATCGAGGGCCGTCAGATCATCACCTGTGTCAGGCACTTCGACAAGGACGCCGCCATTGACGTCGCCCGGTTTGCCGCCGCGCGGCCGCACCGGACGGTCACCGGTTTCGGCATGGGCGGAGACGAGCGGATCGGGTCCCACGCGGATTTTTCCGATGCGTTTGACATTGCCCGGGATGCGGGTCTCGGCATTACGACCCACGCCGGCGAGATCGCCGGAGCCGAGAGCGTGCGCGATGCGCTCGAGCATGTGCGCCCTGCCCGCATCGGCCACGGTGTGCGCGCCATCGAAGACATGTCGCTTGTCGAGCATCTGGCCAATGAAGGCATTGTCCTTGAGGTTTGCCCCGGGTCGAATGTTTCGCTGTCAGTCTATGAGAGTTTCGGCGCGCACCCGTTCAGGACCCTCATGGATGCCGGTGTAAAGGTGACACTGAATTCCGACGATCCGCCGTTTTTCGACACCAGTCTCGGCAAGGAATACGCAATCGCACAAGCCGAGTTCGGTCTCAGCGACGAAGAACTCGTCGAAACGACGCGCACAGCGATCAATGCGGCCTTTGTCGACGAAGACACCCGCACATCGCTCCTTGCAAAGTTGTGACAAACCGCGCTGCCAGGGCCTTGGCCGGTTGCTTCTGCTTGCTGCCCGATCGTGGTCGATGCAATATGCGCTCAACATATTGAGCGCAGCCAGTTTGAGAAGGACATCACCATGGACGGCGTTACCGTCATCGACCACCCGCTGGTTCAGCACAAGCTGACAATCATGCGAAAGAAGGATACGTCCACAGCCGGCTTCCGGCGGCTTCTGCGCGAGATATCGACCCTTTTGTGCTACGAGGTGACGCGCGAGCTGGCGCTTACGCATGAAAATATCGAAACGCCACTGACCGAAATGGACGCTCCCGTCCTTGCCGGCAAGAAGCTGGTGTTCGCGTCGATCCTGAGGGCGGGAAACGGCCTGCTGGAAGGCATGCTTGACCTTGTTCCGTCAGCGCGCGTGGCCCATATCGGACTTTACCGTGATCACGATACGCTTCAGGCGATCGAATATTATTTCAAGGCGCCGGAGGACATAAGCGACCGTCTGGTTATTGTCGTTGACCCGATGCTTGCAACAGCCAATTCATCCATTTCAGCAGTTGAAAAACTGAAGGAACGTGGCGCGCATAATCTGCGCTTCCTTTGTCTTCTGGCGGCGCCGGAGGGTGTCGAAGCGTTTCGCAAGGCACATCCGGACGTGCCCGTGTACACCGCGTCGATTGACAGCCATTTGAATGAGAAAGGCTATATCGTTCCCGGCCTCGGCGACGCCGGGGACCGCATGTACGGAACCAAATAGGCTGCGACAGGCCGTACACAATTCAATCAGTGCAATCTGATCCCAAAAGTTAACGTTTCCCTAACCTGTACAGCACACAGTGTCCGGTATGTCGGGTCGCTCTGGCGGTCCGTTAGGATTCACCTGCTGTACTGCGTGCACTTGAGCACAGGGACGTTCATCATGATGCGGATCTTTTTACTGGCTGCCGTCGTTTCGGGCATAGCCGTTGCAGTGCCGAAGGTCGTCGACGGACAATTGGGATACACCACGGAAGAAACTGCAAAACCGATACGTCAAACGACCGAGCAGGCCCCGGTTGCAGCCTATGCCGGCGGACGCGATGTTGTCATCGCCGCCGATGCACGGGGACATTATCTCAGCAATTTCCGCATCAATGGCAAACAGATCGCCGGGTTGATCGATACCGGCGCGACCGCTGTTGCGATCAACCGGTCGACCGCGCGACAGATCGGGGTCTACCTGACACCATCAATGTTCACATACCGTATCAACACCGCTAACGGCACGACCCGGGCCGCACGGGTGATGCTACAGTCCGTGGAACTCAAATCCATCAGGGTGCGTAATGTCGAAGCCTATGTGCTCGACGACAATTCGCTTGGCGCGACGCTGATCGGCATGAGTTTTCTCAATCGCCTGACGTCCTTTCAGGCACGTGACGGCAAACTCATTCTCAAGCTTTAGCAAGCATCGCCTATGCGCGCACGTGCCCGACGATGACGGATGTTTCCGGTATCGTTTCTGTGATGTCGTAGCAGGCGCGCACGGATTGCACCGCACGCTCGGCGGCTGCGTCATCGGCTGCATGCACCCGCCCGATGGGCTCGCCGGCCGATACTTTCGAGCCAAGCGCGGCAAGCTGCGTCAGGCCGACCCGCGGATCAACCGGATCCTGCGGTCGGGTGCGCCCGCCACCAAGCGAAACAACAACAAGGCCGACCTTGCGTGCATCAATCGCGCCGACATACCCGTCCTGAGGCGCGGGAATATCCCGCACAATCGGGGCAGCCGGCAGGTGATCGCTGTAACGATCCATAAAATCGGCAGGCCCGCCAAGCGCTGAAACCATTGCTGCGAAGTGTTCTGCCGCCTTGCCGGAGGAGAGCGCATCCTGTGCCAATCGGGCGCCAAGATCGGCGTCGGCTGCAATCCCTGACGCGGTTATCATCTCAGCGGCCAGGGCAATGGTGACATCTTCCAGGCGTTTGTCCCGATGCGCCCCGGTCAGAAACTCTACGGCATTGGCAACTTCGACTGCATTGCCCGCGGCGCTCGCCAACGGCTCATTCATATCGGTGATGATAGCCGAGGTGGAAAGGCCGGCGCCATTGGCAACGGCAACAAGGCTCTCCGCCAGGGCCATGGCCGCCTGCGGCTCGGCCATAAACGCCCCATTGCCGGCCTTGACATCGAGCACCAGCGCCTGAAGGCCGGCGGCAAGTTTCTTGGACAGTATGGATGCGGTGATCAGGGGAATGGATTCCACGGTCGCCGTCACGTCGCGGATACCATAAAACCTTTTGTCCGCGGGCGCGAGGCGTCCGGTCTGCCCGATGATCGCGCAGCCGATGCGATCGACAACATCGCTGAACAGGGCATTGTCCGGCATGACCTGATATCCGGGTATGGACTCCATCTTGTCCAGCGTTCCGCCGGTGTGCCCCAGACCACGGCCCGATATCATCGGCACCGCCGCCCCGCAGGCCGCAACAATCGGCGCCAACATCAAGGAAACATTGTCGCCCACGCCACCGGTCGAATGCTTGTCGGCAATGGGGCGATCAATCTGCGGCCATTCCAGCACGTCGCCGGAGTCGCGCATGGCAAGCGTCAGGGCAACCGCCTCGTCGCGGCTCATACCGTTGAAAAACACCGCCATCGCCAGGGCCGCCACCTGCCCTTCTGAAACGGTGCCGTCGGTTATGCCACGCACAAATTCCCCGATTTCGGCCCCGTCAAGCGCCTGCCCGTCACGCTTTTTGCGGATAACTTCCTGAGGTAGAAAACTCATGACAATTCTCCAGCGGAAAGCAACACTAGCCGGACAGCATGTGTCTCAGGATCGAAGCCAGCCTCTCGCCGCCGAGCGGCGCCATTTGCTTGGTTTCCTCATGGGAAATCTCGTCGCCGCTCATACCGGCGGCGAAATTCGTAACCACCGATGCCGCCGCGACCCGCAATCCCAGGAAACGCGCCAGTATGACTTCGGGGACAGTCGACATGCCCACCGCATCGGCGCCCATCATACCTGCCATCTTGATTTCGGCCGGTGTCTCAAAGCTCGGGCCGGAAAACCACATATAGACACCGCTGAAAAGATCGATGCCGACCTCTCGCGCGGCCGCATCCATTTGATCGGCCATCTCGACGTCATAGGCGTTGGTCAGTCCGACAAAACGTCGGTCACCCGGCTCACCGATGAGCGGATTGGCTCCTGCGTAATTGATGTGATCGGAAATCCTCATCACGGAACCGGGCGGCATTTCCTTTCGCAAAGACCCCGCCGCATTTGTCAGGATGAGCTTTTGAACGCCCAGCCCATGCAACGTTTCAAGCGGCAAGCGCATGGCCGATGCATCGCCTTTTTCATAATAGTGCGCCCGCCCGGACAACATGATCACAGGTGTTTCACCCATATGTCCGGCAACCACTTCCGCTGCATGGCCCGATACGCCGCTGTGCGGGAAACCTTCAAGGTCCGCATAGGAGACACGGACCGGATCACGCAACTCGCCGGAAAGCGAACCGAGACCCGATCCCAGAACAATGGCGGTCCGCGGATTGAGGCCGCCCAGTTTCTTGTCGAGTACCGATAGAGCCTGAGTCATTTCAGAACTTCCGCGTCAAAGGCGAGGGGCAACAGTTCGCCAAGGGTTATGGTTTTTACGATACCGTTCATATCGCACAGGTGGATTTTCGTATCCGGGCCGCCAAACTCGGCCAAACGCTGACGGCAGCCGCCGCAGGGCGTGCACGCCTCCATTTTTTCGGCGATGACCGCGACTTCCTCGATCTGCTTCCCGCCACCCATGACCATGTGGCTTATGGCCGTGGTTTCCGCGCACCAGCCCTCGGGATAGGAGATCACCTCGATATTGGCGCCCGCATAGATCCGGCCATCATCGGCGCGCAGTGCAGCGCCCACCGGGAAATGCGAGTAGGGTGTGTGGCAGCGGCTCATGGCATCTCGTGCTGCCTCGAACAAATCGCTGGACATGGTGCCCTACCGCTCCTTCACATAGGGCTGCCCGCCCGCCTTGGGCGGTATTGCCTTACCGATAAATCCGGCCAGCAGGATGACGGTCAGAATATACGGCAGAGCCTGCATGAACTGGACCGGAACCTCGCCGACGACCGGCAATGACTGGCCTTGAAGCAGGATCGCCAGGGCGTCGAGAAAGCCGAACAGGAGGCAGGCCAGCATGACATTGACGGGTTTCCACTTGGCGAAGATCAATGCCGCAAGGGCAATAAAGCCTTTGCCGGCCGTCATGCCCTTAACGAATCCAGCCGCCACGGCCATGGACAGATAGGCACCGGCAAAGCCGCACAGAATTCCGCAACACAAGACGCCCAGATAACGCATCTGGGTCACCGATATGCCGGCCGTGTCGACCGCGCCTGGGTTTTCGCCGACAGCTCTCAGCCGCAATCCAAAACGGGTGCGGTAGAGAACCCACCAGGTAAAGGGCACAAGCGCGAATGCAAGATAGGTCAGAAGGAAGTGTTCCGATATGAGGCTCCCGTAAACCGGACCGATGACCGGTACGTCTGCAAGCGTATCGGTCAGCGGCAACTTGATCGCCTCGAACCGGCTCCCCTCGCCGAGCTGCGGCGTTCGCCCACCCTGCCGGAACCAGGCCTGGCCAAGGATGACCGTCGCGCCGAGCGCTATGAAGTTGATCGCAACGCCGGAGACGATCTGGTTGCCGCGCTGGGTGATCGAGGCGAAGGCGTGCACCATCGCCAGCGCAACGGAAACGATGATCGCGGCGGCAAGGCCGATAAAGGCCGATCCGTAGACAGCCGCAGCGGCACCGCCGGCGAAGGCAGCTGCAAGCATCTTGCCTTCAAGCCCGATATCAAAAATCCCGGAGCGCTCTGAGTAAAGGCCGGCAAGTGCGGCAAAAATCAGCGGAACCGAAAGGCGGATTGTGGCTTCGAGTGTGACCAGTATGATCTGAAAATAATCCATGGTCCTACTCCCCCGCCGCAGCCGCTTCGGACTGTTTGCCCGCGCCACTGAGTGTTGCGAAGAACACCGTGATCGCCGGTCTGAACATGTGCTCCAACGCCCCGGCGAACAAAATGACCAGACCCTGGATAATGGTGATCATATCGCGGGAAATCTGCGGCATCTCGAAGGCGATTTCCGCGCCACCCTGATAGAGGACGCCAAACAGAATGGCGGCCGGAATAATGCCGACCGGGTGAGAGCGGCCCATCAGCGCCACCGCAATGCCGACGAAGCCTGCGCCAGCGACAAAATCAAGCTGCAGCCGGTGTTGATCGCCCATGATGGGATTGAGCGCCATCATGCCGGCGAGCGCACCGGAAATCATCATGGTGATGATGATAATGCGGGCTTCCTTGATGCCGGCGTAGCGCGCAGCTGTCGGGCTGGCGCCCATGGTGCGGATCTCGTAGCCAAGACGCGTGCGCCAGATCAGCAGCCAGACAAGGAACGCCGCGATAAGCGCAATGATAAAACTCAGGTTGAACGGGGCACCGCCAATATCCAGCCCGAAGAGGCCGAGCAGCCAGTCCAGTCTCGGGATGTGCGCACCCGCCATAAAGGTCGCGGTTTGCGGCGACATCGAGCCGGCGGGCTTGAGCACTTCCACGAGCATGTAGACCATCAGGCTGGCGGCGATGAAATTGAACATGATCGTGGTGATAACCACGTGACTGCCGCGCTTGGCCTGAAGGTATCCGGGTATGAAGGCCCATGCCGCACCGAAGACCGCTGCGGCTGCGATGGCAAATGGCAAGGTGATGAACCAGGGGAATATGCCGTCGAGAGCAAGGGCAATGATGGCAACGCCCAACCCGCCGATATAGGCCTGACCCTCGCCGCCGATATTGAAGAGGCCGCAATGGAACGCAACGGCCACCGCGAGCCCCGTAAAGATGAAATTGGTGGCGTAATAGAGGGTGAAACCCAACCCCTCGCCATAGCCGAATGCACCCTGCACAAGCAGCGTCGCGGCCTTGATCGGGCTTTCGCCGACAAGCAGGACGACAAGGCCGGCGACAAGAAAAGCAACCACCAGATTGATCAGCGGAATAAGTCCGTATTCGACCCAAAGCGGCAGTTTTGCGTAAGGAACACTCATTGTGCCGCCTCCTTTTCTTCCTCGACGCCGGCCATCAGCAGGCCGAGTTCGCCTTCCGTTGCTTCCGGCGTGCGCTCACCGACCACGCGGCCGGCGAACATGACCAGGATGCGGTCGGACAGGGAACGGATTTCATCAAGTTCCACCGAGACCAGAAGCACGGCTTTTCCGGCATCGCGCATTTCGATGATGCGCTTGTGGATGAATTCGATCGCGCCGACATCGACGCCGCGCGTCGGCTGCCCGATGACAAGAACGGACGGATCACGCTCCATCTCTCGCGCCAGTACGATCTTCTGCTGGTTGCCGCCCGAGAAATTCGCCGTCTTCAGCCGTACATCCGGAGGCCGGATATCGTATTTCTCGGCGCTTTCGGCCGCATGGGTGCGGATGGCATCGAGATTGAGCATGGGTCCACTGAGGTAGCGGCTGTCATAGTGATAGCCGAGAATGGCATTTTCATTTTCCTCGAAGCTGAGAACCAGACCCATATGGTGGCGATCCTCCGGCACATGGGCAAGGCCGCGTTTTCTCAACTCCTGCGGATCGGCGGCTCCGGTGACCTCGATGGGATCGCCATTCAAAAGCACGCTGCCGCTCTCGGCGACGCGAATGCCGGTGATCGCCTGCAGCAGTTCGGATTGGCCATTGCCCGCAACGCCTGCAATGCCGACGATCTCTCCGGCACGCACATCGAAGGATACATTGTCGACCATGGTCACGCCACGGCTGTCCTTGACCGACAGGCCCTTGACCGACAGGCCGACATCCTTGGGATGGGCTTCGCCCTTCTCCACCCTCAAAAGAACACGGCGGCCGACCATGAGTTCGGCAAGTTCCTCAACCGAGGTTTCGGACGTGGTGCGTGTTGCCACCATCTCGCCGCGCCGCATGACCGACACCTCGTCGGTGATCGCCATGATCTCACGCAGCTTGTGGGTGATCAGGATGATTGTCTTGCCCTGGTCCCGAAGCTGCTCGAGGATACGGAAGAGATGATCAGCCTCGGCCGGCGTCAAGACGCCGGTCGGCTCATCGAGGATCAGGATTTCCGCACCCCGATAAAGCGCCTTGAGTATTTCGACACGCTGCTGCAGACCGACCGGCAGTTCCTCGATGACGGCATCTGGGTCGACCTCCAGCGCATATTCGTCTTCCAGACGCTTGAGTTCGGCCCGCGCATTGACAATGCCGCGGTTGAGGATGGCGTTTTCCTCCGCGCCGAGCATGACGTTTTCAAGGACGGTGAAATTGTCGACCAGCATGAAGTGCTGGTGAACCATGCCGATACCGGCGGCAATCGCCGTATTCGGGTCGCGGATTGTCAGCTTTGAGCCATTGACGAATATATCGCCACGATCGGCCTGGTAAAATCCGTAGAGGATCGACATCAGGGTCGATTTTCCGGCACCGTTTTCCCCGATGATGCCGTGGATCGTTCCCTTTTTTACTTCCAGATTGATGTCTCTGTTGGCATGAACCGCGCCGAAACTCTTGTCGATGCCCCTCAGTTCGATAGCAAGATCGCTCATGCGGTGTCCGTTTTTTATCAATTGGTCTAATCGATTACTCTATTCTCCCACCCTATCGGAAACCAGCCCAAAGCCCTATTTTTTACCTGTAACGCGGTTTAAGCAGTTTCAACGTGTTGATAAAGTATGCACCGGTTATTTGCCCCGGAGGACCAATGAGCGCTTTCGCCTTTCATGCAACACCGCAGATTATCGTGCGGCAGGGATCAGCCGGCGAACCGGCACGTGCGGCCGATCAGAAACCGGATAGGGCTGCGCTTGTCATTGACCATCCGGCCAGAAAGGACAGGCAGAGCCGCGTGGTGACACCATGACAAGACCGACGCCGCTTAGCCGCGAAACCTTCAAGGTGTTCAGGCCCCTGCAAACCCGCTGGGCCGACAATGACATTTACGGGCACATGAACAATGTTGTGCACTACGCCCTGTTCGATACGGCCATCAATGGCTGGCTTGTCGATAAAGGACTGCTTGACCCGGTAAGAGGCGAGACAATCGGTCTCGTGGTCGAGACCGGCTGCCACTATTTTGCCGAGCTCGCTTTCCCTGACCTGATTGATGCCGGTATCGGCGTCGAACGCATCGGCACATCTTCGGTTGTTTATTGTATCGGCCTTTTCCGGGATGAAGATTCAACGGCGGCGGCGCAGGGCCGCTTTGTCCATGTCTATGTCGACCGTAGGGGCAGGCGTCCAAGGCCGCTTGATCCGCACTGGCGCGAGACTTTGGAGGGCGCGCTGATATGACAAACAGCGAGCATGATGAGCAAATGGCACGGTTGGAAGAGCATATAGCTCACCAGGCACGGACCATCGAGGAACTCTCGGCGGAAATGGAAAAACAGTGGTCTGTCGTTGACCGGTTGGAAAGAAAACAGGAAAAACTGATCGAGCGGCTGCTTGCGCTGGAAGAGCGCTCGGCAGAGGAAACTCCCGTTACAAGACCCCCGCATTACTGACGTTCAAGCCGACGAAAACGACCAATGACCGAATTCTCACGCTTCACGCCGCTCGTTCAATCGCTGCCCGCGACGGTTCCCTTCGTTGGGCCCGAAACACAGGAACGGCAGGTTGGCAAGCCGTTTCGCGCCCGTATCGGAGCAAATGAAAACGGCTTTGGCCCGGCACCGTCCGTCAAGGATGCCATCCGCGCAGGCGCGGAAGATATCTGGAAGTACTGCGATCCGGAAAACCATGATTTGCGCGCAGCGCTCGGCGCGCATCTTGGCGTTCCCATGGACCGCATTGCCATCGGCGAAGGGATTGACGGACTGCTTGGCCTTATCGTTCGCCAGGTTGTCCTTCCCGGTACACCGGTCGTGACGTCGCTGGGAGCCTATCCGACGTTCAACTACCACGTCGCCGGCTTCGGCGGGCGGCTGGTCACGGTCCCTTACCGCGACGACAAGGAAGACCTGGAGGGGCTTTTAGAGGCGGTCAGGCGGGAAAATGCGCCGCTGGTCTATCTTGCCAATCCGGACAATCCGATGGGCACGTGGCACTCGGCGCAGTCGGTCGCGGCCTTCGCCGACGCCTTGCCGGAAGATACGCTTCTGGTGCTCGACGAGGCCTATTGCGAAACCGCGCCGCCGGACGCGTTGCCGGCAATCGATCGGCTCGCGGATATGCCCAATGTTCTGCGCCTGCGGACCTTTTCAAAGGGCTACGGGCTTGCCGGGCTGCGCTGCGGCTATGCCATCGGCAGCCTGGGAACGATCACGTCTTTCAAAAAGGTCTGCAACCATTTTGGCGTTAACCGGATGGCGCAGATCGCGGCGCTGGCCGCGGTGAACGATCAGGACTATCTGCGCTCGGTGTGCGAACGGATCGAAACTGCCCGCCGGCGGCTCTACCGGATCGGGCGCGATAACGGGTTTGAGCCGCTGGGCTCTGCAACCAATTTTGTTGCCATTGATTGCGGCCGGGACGGCGCCTTTACCTCGCAATTGCTGAACGCCCTGATGGAGCGCGGGGTTTTTGTGCGCAAGCCGGGCGTGCCACCGCTCGACCGTTGTATCCGTATCAGCGTCGGCCCGGACAGCGATCTCGATATCTTCGAAGAAGAGCTGCGCAACGTCATGGTGGACTTGTCTTGAGGCGGGCCGTGACGGTCATCCTGAACGATCGGAACCGGATGTGACAGATACTGCAAGACAATCCCATGGTCTTACTGCCGTGATGATGGGGGCGCTGCTCGTCCTGCAGGGCTGCGCAGGCATATCATATGTCAACGGATCGCTGAGCGGACATCTGGAACTCATGTCCTCCGCGCAGCCGGTCGAACGGCTGCTTTATGACGACGCCACGCCGGAGCAACTGAAAGGACAACTGGCGCTGGCGCGAGAGATCCGGCAGTTCGCGATCGATCAGCTCGGCCTGCCGGACAACCGGAGCTACCGCAGCTATGTGGACACAGAACGCGAGTTCGTGACCTGGGCGGTCTTTGCCGCACCGGAATTGTCCCTGCAGGTCAAGACCTGGTGTTTTCCGGTGACTGGCTGCGTGCCTTATCGCGGTTATTTCTCAAACGAAGCCGCTGTCGCCTTCGCGCGGGGTCTGCATGAGGAGGGGCTCGATGTCTATATCGGCGGCGTGCCGGCCTATTCGACGCTGGGCTGGTTCAACGACCCTTTGCTCAACACCATGTTCCTGCGCGGCGAACCCTATCTTGCCGGTGTCGTCTTTCACGAACTGTCGCATCAGCAGGTCTACGTGGCGGGCGATTCGGCCTTTAATGAAGCGTTTGCCGTCTCGGTCGAGCAAACGGGCACGGAAGCCTGGCTAAACTATCGCGGCGAGACGGAAGCGCTGCGGCGCTATCGTCAATCGCTTGCCCGCGAGAAAGATTTCCTGGCGCTGATTGCACAAACGCGAAGCGATCTGTTCCGGGTTTACTCCGGTTCCGGCAGCCAGGCGGAAAAAAGGGCGGGCAAGAAAGCGGCCATTGAAACCATGCGGGCCCGCTATCGCCGTCTCAAGGCGCAAAAATGGAATGGTTATGACGGTTACGACGCCTGGATCAATTCACCGATCAACAACGCCAAACTGGCGACCGTCTCGGTCTATAACGATCTGGTGCCGCAATTCCTGCGCCTGCTGGAGCTGTGTTCAGGCGACTATCCGCGCTACTATAAAACCGTCAAACGCCTCTCCCGGCTTGGAAAGGATAAACGCCGGGAGGCGCTCCAAAACAGCGGGTCCTGCGGCTAGCGCACAGCTCAGACTTGCGGGCCTTCAGCGATCTCCAGGGCTTCTTCCCAGGAGTGGCCGGCGGCCATGATGCAGGTGACGCCCTTGGTGGTGGTCATCAGGATCGTCCAGGTTCCCTTTTTCGAGGTATAGACCTCAAACATCGCATTTCCGGAGGAGGAAAGCCCCAAGGCGCGCGGTGCTTCCTTGTATTTGTCGCTCAACGCCTTGAGCAGGGATGTCCGGTCGCCGCATGCCATTCCGGACGCCTGCGCCTGCGTCGACAGCCCGAGAAGCGTCAAAGCAATAGTATATCCCAGTAGTTTTGTTGCAGCTTTAAGTTTTGAATTGTGCATGATCATACCTTTCTCAGCCAAATAGCTGTCTGACGAGAGGTTTATTCATGCACATGCGTCAGACGCACTTGGGAAATGAACCAATAGACATGCGGTTCATATGAAAACTCCAAAACTAGATTGAGAATCAGTGTGCGCCTGATTGGTTAACAGAATCCTAACGGCATGATCACGATGCGCCTGCAGATACGCCATTCACACTTGGCCGGTTCATGCCTTATCGGTCGCCTGCAGTTCACTTTCCAGCCAGCGCCTTGCCGCAATATCGGTCGTCAACGAGATTGCCTTTGCATAGGCTGTACGTGCGTCTTCAAGGCGACCGGCCTCGCGCAGCAAATGGGCGCGCGCCGCCCAATAGGGCTGAAAACCCGCCACATCGTCCTGCCCGATCGCGACCAAGGCATCTTCAAGCGCGTTGAGGCCGGCAGACGCACCATAGGCCTGACCGACTGCCGCAGCACGGGCGACGGACGCTCCGGACGTCGGCGCAACGGTCATCAAGCCTTCATAAAGCTGGCAGACCGCGACCCAGTCGACCTGCCCCGTCGCGCGGCGCTCGGCGTGGACGGCCTGAATGGCAGCTTCAAGCTGGAAACGACCCGGCAAAGCGGCCCTGGCAGCCCGGCTTAACAGCACTGTGCCGCGCCGCAGCAGGGTCCCGTCCCAAAGGCCCGTATCTTGCCGGTCAAGCGGCACGTAGGTGCCCTGCGTATCATATCTGGCATTGCGCCGCGCATAGGAAAAACACATCAGCGCATCGAAACCGAGCGCTTCCGGCTCATCCGGCATGAGGTCGGTCAGCACCGTTGCGAGATAAAGGACTTCGCTGGCCATATCTTCGGTCACATCGACATCCTGCCCGTCCCAGCCGAGCGCATAAGCTCCATACAAAGCCTCCAGAACCGCCGTGAGGCGTTGCGGCAAGGCGCTGCTGTCAGGAATTGCAAACGGCACCTTTGAATCCCTGATCTTGCGTTTGGCGCGCACCAGGCGTTGCGCCAGGGTGGCAGCCGGCATCAGATAGGCGCTGGCGATCCCGGCGGCTTCGAAGCCGAGCACGGCCTGCATCATCAGGGGCGTGTGCACCGACGTATCGATTGCGGGATGGGCGCAGGCAAACATCAGTTCGAGCCGCTTCTCCGGCACCTCATCGCCATCGACAGTCTCGAATATGTGGGCAAAGTCCCGCATCGCGTAGCTTTCGTCATCGAGCGAGCCGTCCGTTGTGCGCGCTGCCGCACTTCTGGCGATATCGGTCAGGCGGTTTTTGGCTGAAGCGACCAGCCAGGCCTCAGGTTTTTCCGGAATGCCATCCCGCGGCCATGTCGCCAGTGCCTTTGCAAACGCATCGCCGAGCGCATCCTCGGCCTCGGCGATGTTGCCGCTGCGGCTTGCCAGAATGGCGACCAGACGGCCATAGGACGCACGCGCAACACTGGCGGCAGCGGCGCGTGCGTCCCGGGTTTTCTGACTTGGTTCGCCGGACAAGCGTCAGGCGTAGGGGTTGCCGCCCTCGGGCATTGCCGAGGCGCGGATTTCGATCGTCCCGTAATGCACAGCCGGGCATTTTTCTGCCCAGGCGAGCGCCGCGTCGAGATCCGGAACATCGATGACGAATGTGCCGCCAAGCTGTTCCTTCGTATCGGCAAAGGGACCGTCCTGGATTTTCCTGACGCCGCCGACCTTGCTGATGGACGTCGCTGTTGCCGATGGCTGCAACCAATCGGTATCCACGAGGACTCCGGCCTGTTTCAGCATGGCGATGTACTCGCCAAAGACCTTCAGGCTTTGCTCGATCTCGGCCGGGCCGGCATCGGCAAAGGCCGCTTCGTCGCTGTAGAGAAAGAAAGTGTAGCGCATGATCAGGTTCCTTCTTCTATCTGGTTTCAGTTCCGGCTCGAGACAGTGCCGGCGAGCAGCTTGAGGCCAAGTTCATAGTCCGGCCCCAACATGCGGTCCAGAAAAATCCCGAACACGCGGCCAACGGGGTTCATGCCGAATTCCATGCGGGTGGACCAGGTCACTTTCGTTCCGTCTGCAGCCGGCTCAAGACCGAAGGTCGTTACCGGCTTGCCCATCGCGCCGAGGTCGATCAGCATGGTCACCGATCTATTGTCATCAAGCGCGGTGATGGTCTGCGTACCCTTGCCGTCCTTGCCCTCAAAGGCAAACCCCGACCCGACACCGGAAGATGGTCCGTGCATGGTGATCTTCAGATCGGGATCCTTTTGCTTGTAGGGATTGAAGCGCTGATATCCTTCATTCGAGGCGATGACCGGGAATACTTCGTTTGCCGGTGCAGGCACGATAGCCGAGCGCTCCACGGTTTTGCTGGCGGGCAGCAGGAAGGGTGTTGCGACGATAATGGCGACTGCTATCGCGCCAACGGTCAGGTAGGTGTTCATATCGGTGGCTCCTGTTTGTCTTTGACACTTGAAAGACGTTGCTTTCACCGACATGACGTTCGATCACCGCGCCAATCGACACAGGCGCAAGTTTTTTTGCAGTTTTTTTCTAAAACCTTACAAACACTTGTTTTTCCTATGATATATCTTATCCCGATATCAGCCCTTTGACGAATGACAAACGGCCTGAAGCTTGTTTCCGTCCGGATCGCGCACGTAGGCGCCGTAGTAATCGGCGTGGTAGTGCGGGCGCAGACCCGGAGCACCTTCATCCGTTCCGCCATGGGCGATCGCCGCCGCGTGAAAAGCATCCACAGCCGCCCTGCTGCCCGCAAGGAATGCAACATGGGTGCCGTTGCCGCATGAAGCGGGCTGACCGTCATAGGCCGGGCCGATGAATATCTTCGGTCCCGTCATCTCGCCCCAGGCCATGCCTTCCTCGTGCTCAAAAAGAACCGGTAAATCCAGCGCCGCTGCTACCGCCTGCCAGAAGGGCCTGGCCCGTGGCCAATCATTTGTGCCGAGTGTGATGTGACTGAACATGCGCAATTTTTCCCGGTTGGCTTCAAATCAGCATAACTGTAGCAGATCAGGTCTTGAGCATGCGCTCCAACGCGACGTAGTCCGTCTTGGACCGGTGCCGTCTGTCGAGCGGGATATTTCGCACATGCCGCACGCTCGCAACGCCGAGTGAGCCTGCCGCATCACTCCACTCAGCAAGCCGGGAGGCGTCACCGGCCACGGCCAGGACAGGTTCGCCGTCGATCTCTGCCAGCGCGGATCGTCCGACGCCCGGCCAGAACCGGGCTGCCGTCTCAACCGCAAAAGGATCGATACCGTCAATCCTTGCCTTAGTGCGACCGAGCAGCCAAAGCCGCCCGCTGTCGTCAAGGCGGGCGGCGTCGCCGGTCCGGTGGAAGATGCGGCCGTTGCGGCTGACCTTTGTTTCCGCATCGTGCGCGGGGTCGAGATAGGCCTCGTTCACATGCGGGCCGGCAACAAGAATTTCTCCGTCTTCCAAAAGGATATCCACGGGACCAACCGGCGTTCCCGCCAACAATCCGGAACCCGTTTTCATCAACTCGAGATCGGCCTGATCAACATGCTCATAGTCCAGGTGGGCAATCGGCTCGGCTTCGGTCGATCCATAAACGGCGACCATGCGCATATCCGGCTGCAGCCTGTTCAGCCGCCGCATCGTATCGGGAAACACCGGCCCTCCGCCCGTGAGGATCGCATTCAGCGGCGGGAGACGGTCGGCATGGCTCAGGGTTTCACATATGACAGGCGGCACCAGCAGCCGCGTTACCCTGAAGGTTTCAATCTGCCTGTGAATCCGCTCCGCAGCCGCCTTGTCGTGACGGGATATTTTCCACGACGGAAGAACGGACGTGACACCCAAAGACAGGCAGACAAGAACAAACACCGGAAAGGCAACGAGATCGCGCTCCTCCCCGCTGCCCGAGTCAAGCAGCGGGCTGATGGCATCGTTTTGCGCCATCATGAATGCATGGCTGCGCGCGATGGCCTTCGGCGCACCGGTCGAACCGCTGGTAAAGGAGATCAGCGCCGTATCCTCGGTTAAAACGGTCGCCGGCGGCAAGGTTTCAGGACCGCCCTCCTGGGGGCTCAACCGGAGCTGGAGCCGACGCAGTTCCGGAACGAGCAGCCCCAGCCAACGGTACCAGCCCGATGCAAGGAATGCTTTCGGTTGCGTTGCACGGGCCGCATGCCTGAGACCTGCCAGCCCCATCGCAGGCTCCGGAAACACAACCGTTGCGCCGATCTGCCAAAGGCCGGCGAGACATGCATAAAGATCGATGCCGACGGGCATGGCCATCAAGACGCGGTCGCCGCGGCCGATGCCGCGTGCGGCAAAACCTGCGGCAAGGGCGCGGGCACGGCGGTCAAGCGCATCATAGGTAACCGAGCGGCCGCCACCCTCGATGATGGCGGGGCGCGAACCGTGGCGTTCAACCGCCTTGGCGAATGCGTCGAGGATCGTGGTCAAAGTACGCGCCCGAAGAGCGTATAGCGGCGAAACACCTCGGCGCCATGCATGCGGCTGCGCTCACGTGAGACATTGTCCGCGTGCATCAGCGCGTGAATGACGGTGTCAAAGCCGGTTTCAAGAGCCTTGCGGTGAAACGCGTCCGCCAGAAGATGTCCGACACCGCGCTGGCCGCTGGCATAGGTCTTCAAAATCGCGGTCTTTGTATCGGGACCCTGTGAGTAGTCGGGAATGCCAAACAGGAAACCGGCCAGCCGGTTGCCGGGCGCACGGGCAAAGAAGATCAACTCACGCCTGAGAAACGGAACATAGGGCATATAGAGGCCGAGGAAGGCTTCACGCGTAATCGGCTTGTAGTATGCATTGGCGGCAAAACCCGAAACCGAAAAATCATAGACCTCGCCGAAGAATGCTTCGGGGCTCTCACCGTCCCAGTTCACGACATCGATCCCGTCTGGATTTTCGGGTTCTGTGCCAATTGCATTTTTTGTCGCGACACGCATGGAAACATAGTGATCGATCTGGTCAAAGCCGGCCTCTCCAAGGGCCGCGACATCGTGATCCCCGCTTGTCGGTTCCATGAGGAAGGCGGGCGAACCGTCGCTTTCCGTCACCGCCCGGTAGCTGTGCCAGGTATCGCCCTCCATCGGACCCAAGAGCGCTTCAAAGCCCTCGGCTCTCAAAGTTGCGGCGGCGAGAAGAAAAAGCTCTACGCCGTCCGCAACGGAGCCGATCTTCAGCTTCCCCAGAGCCGCCGTGCGTTTATTGTCCCAGGACGGCGCATCACGGTAGATGGACAGGCTGGAGCCGCCATGAGAAAGGGGCTGAACTGAGGTTTCCGACACGGTCACAAGCTTTCCTGCGTGAACAAAAGATAGAGATAAGCAACGAGCGGCACAAAGACGCTTACCACACCGGCTTTTGCATATCTGTTGTGGTGGAAGAATCCCGGCCGCAGCAAACCCGCCAGCGCCGGCACCACCAGGCTGACCACGACGATCGCCACAGTATTTCCATGCCACCGGGTGTCGGCGGGATTGATCGCAATGACACCGGATACAATCACCCCAAGCAACAGGACCAGCAGCGCGGTCAGCGAGACCCGCTGCCAGAACGGCCGCTCGGCAAGCGCAAGCGGTCCAAGAAGCGCGACCATGGCGCCGCAGGTCGTTCCGTAAAAGGAAATGGCTACATGTCCGAGCGCGACGCCACAGATCAGCCAGCCGAAGGACACAACCGCCAGCATGGCAAGCATATCAAGATCGGGGTGGCGGGCATCGCCGGGATATTGCCGACGCGCATAGGTCTGCGTCAGCAGGGCCGATGCCGGCAATATCATGTTGGGCAGCGTGGTGACGGCGCCAATGAGAAACAGGGCCGCGGTATAGGCGCGCGCGGTGTGTTTCGACAGGCCAAGCAGCGCCCCGCCATAAACATTGAGCAGGCACAGCACGGCAAGAAAACCGAGCGCCAGAAGGATGAGGTCGACCGGACCGCTGTCCATGTGAACGGCGACCAGAAACAACACGCCGACGGGGACGAAGTAATTGTCGAAGCCGCGCCAGCTGTCGGCCTCGATGACGGTGCCGAATGCAGCGATCATGACCGACAGCATGACGACGCTGACGCGGGGAACGTCGGAGAGAAGGAGCAGGGCAATCATGGCCAGTATCCATGTGACCATGAAAAAGACCAGCGAACCCTCAATGCTCTTCTGACCATCCTCAATCGTATAGACAAGCCGGCCATAGCCGGACCCGGCAACGGCGGCGGCCGCGTCGGACAGGGTCAGCACGGCAAGCGGCAGCAGGTAGAGAACGGCAACGCTTCCGTTTCCGGAGAAGAAATAGAGCGTGCCGACCGCCGCCACCAGCATGACATCGCCCCAGGAGCTGCGCTCGACCCCGTGCAGCGCAGACCCGATGCCCCCCTTCGCAAGTGCCGGAATACGCAACACGCCCATGACGATGACGGCGAGGACAAGAAGGCTGTAGACCATCCACGGTTCCGGAAGGATCCAAGGCAGCGACATGGCGTAAAGACCCGTCGCCACATGAACCGCCTTGCGCTGGATTTCCGCACTCCAGCCATAGCGGCGTGCGGCGATCCGCACGATGCCCATAACGACCACGAGCAACATCACCGACAAAGGGATGAGCGCAATCGCGATGGCCGGGTGCAGCGTCACGGCGCGACATCCTCAACAACGAAGTCGGAATAGAAAAACGCCTTGTCGACGGCTTTGCCGTCGCGCTCTATCTCGGCGCGTGTGATCACCCGATCGCGAAACGCCTGCGGCACGCGTCGCGGCGCCATCATGTTCCAGTAGACGATCCGGGCACCGGCATTCGACGCATCAAGCACCGATCCGTAGACCTCGGCAAAAACCTCAGGCGACATGTATTCGAAAATGTCCGAGAGGTTGAACCCGTCTGCCTTCTCGCCGGTGGAAACGAAGGCTTCCAGCGATCCCGGGCGGATTTCAATGCGCTCCAGCCGCTCGCGGATCGTCTCGAAGTTTTCCGCGCGCCATGCCATCGGCAGGTGCTCGCCGTGGCGGGCATGCATGATCCAGTAGAGATAGGGATTGACCGACGGGTCGCAATCGACAGCCGCGTGGCGAATGCGCCTTTGCACATGTGCGGCGACAGACCCCTCAACATGATCGAAGAAGGCCTTGTCCCGGCCCAGCCGGCCCATGGCATAACGGGAGAAGAACAGCGACATCATCAGTTTCCATCGCCAGTTGTTCCAGCGCCTGTCGACAAATTCCTCACGCGCCGCCCGGTCCCGCGGCTGGAAAATCGCATCAATCGTGGCTCTGGAATGCACCAGCGGCAAAACGCGGTTCTTGAACAGCCGGAAATAGCGTTCGAACTTCCCGCAGCCGCCAGCGCCGTAGGCCACCACATCCGCCTCGCGCGCCTTCCAGAAGGCAAGTGTCGCCTCGCCGGCTTCTGCAAGCGCCTTGGTCAAAAGCTCCGAGCGACGGTCCGAGGGCCGCGAACCCATCAGCTCGACAAAGCTCTGGTGATCGAGGTTGCGATAGGCGCCGATACGCAGGTTCAGACACTCGATCTGGGCCTGGGACAGATCGACGACTACGATACGTGCGGGGTCCAGCATCAGCATCGCCAGCGCATTGTCACCGGCCGAACAGATGGATACCAACGTTGCGCCGGGCTTTGTTGCCAGCGCATCCGTCAGGACGTCAGCATCCTCCCAGAGCTGGGCATAGCGGATATCGTCGAAATCGGCGTGGGCAGCGATCTGTGAGGTCATGCTTCTACCCTCGTCACGTCACCGCTCGCGCCATCTACGGTGATGGTTTCCCCGTCGCGTATCCAGGCAGTCGCGCCTTTGAGCGCCACCACGCAAGGGATACCCATTTCCCGAGCAACGATGGCCGAGTGGGAGAGCAGGCTGCCGCGTTCGACAACAATGGCCGATGCGTTTGAGAAAACGGCGATCCATCCCGGATCGGTGTGACGGGCAACAAGGATATCCCCGCGGTCAAGGCTCTGGGTTGCCGGATCACTGATCACCCTTGCCCTGGCCGTCACCGTTCCGGCTGAGCAAGCGGTTCCCGTGCGTTGCCGTTCGCTATCATCACCGGCCGTATCCGCACCGCTATCCGTCCGGGTGAGAACATTGATCACCGGGCCGCGCACGGTAAGCCGTTCGGGCGGATCCTGCCTTGCTGCACTTGCCTCAAGCTCGGCGCGCCGAAGATCCACAAGAGGCCGCAGGTTTTGCGTGGACGCATGGCCCTCTATCGCTCCAAGCACTTCCTCAACGGTGAGAAAGAATATGTCGCGCGGATTTTCCAGATGACCGAGCGCCTGGAACTCACGCCCCATGGCCAGAAACACCTTGCGGGCCCTGCCGAAAATGCGAGTCCGCTCAAAACGCAGGTTTTCGCGGTCGCGCACCCTTGCCTTGGCCCAGCCGACCAGTATGCGTGCAATAGCGCGGCGCACCGGTTTGCCTTTTGCTATTTCCGCAAAGCCGGACGCCGGCGGCGGCGATGCGGGCCCTGTGCTTTCAGAGCGCCGTGACGAAGCGGCAACCGCTGCCAACAGAGCGGAGGGATCCTCGTCCAGCGTCACGCTTTCAAGCTTGAGTTCTTCGGTGCATCGGTCGCCGAAGCGATCGATATAGGCGTCGAATTCCTCACGCAACGCCCCGTGACCGGCCAGCGCCTCGACGCCCTTCGCATCGATCTCATCGGCCAGTCCGGCGGCAGAAGCCACCAACTGACCCATCCGGGCGATACGTTTTGCAGGTTCCGCGGAGATGATGTCCCCCTGCCCGATCATGACATGGTTGTGCAGCTCCAGGCCCGCGGGACCGAACCAGCGCTCCATCAGCTTGCGCGACGCCCCGAAGGCGATCATGCAGAGGAAATCATTGACGATCGGTGCGTCCCAGCGGTCAAGCAGCGAGGCTTCAATGCGCCGGTATTCAGCCGCCAGTTCACTTGAGGCAGCGGCATTGACATCAAGCGATGCCGGACCAAGCGACGCGTTGAGCCGTGACTGAAAATCACGGATCATTCCGGGCAGGCGAAATGCCTGGATGACCAACCCCGCCCCCGCCCGGCCCATGCGCAGATATTCCCGCCACCGGGCGAGGCCCGTCAGCGGCCCCGGACCCAATGTCGCCGTTACGGATGCGGGCAGCGGTTCGGAAACGCCCATCATGGTTTCCATATGCGCACGATTGACAGCAAAGCCGGGCAGCAGCGCCAGCGCCCGGTACCAGTTGACGAGATTGTAGTAGACCCGGCCGTCAACGCGGCCGAGAAGATTGTCAAAAACGGGCGCATTGGCTCCGATGATATTTTCGCGCACACCGACCATGCGCACAAACGCCCGGTAAACCCGTGCGTAGGCGTAACAGGCGAAAGAGTAGGTCAATGGCGTGACCAGACCCGGATAGCTTTCGACAATGTTGGAGTTGTCGAAAATCGTTACCTGATCGTCCAGCATTGCCTCAGCGTGCAACCCGGTTGTGATCGGCCGGGCCTGCAGGATATGCAGAACGCCATCCGACAAGGCCCATTCGATGTCCTGCGGCGCGCCGAAGGCCGCTTCAACCTGTTTCGCCAGGCGGGCGACGTCACCGGCCTGGGTCCGTGTGAGGACCGGCTCGCCGTCCGGTTCGGTCGTGATTGCCTCCTGGATTGCATCAAAAACCCAGGTCTCGCCGTCTTCCTCTCCGGAAACCAGCCGATCGCCGAGGCCAGCGATTGCGGAAATCACCACGTGATGACGCAACCCGCTGACTGGATCGGCGGAGAATGCGACACCGGCCGCATCCGCCTTGATCATCTTTTGCACGACCACGGCGGGCGCCGGATCCTGCTCATCCAGCCCGTGTGTCTCGCGGTAGGCGGTTACGCTGCCCTGACTGCCCGAGAGCCAGACCTTGTGCGCGGCGTCGGTTACCATGTCAGCAGAGACATTCAACAGGCTGAGGAACTGTCCGGCATGGGAATGATCCGCTCCGTCCTCCTGTGCTCCGGACGAGCGAACGGCGAACGGCCCTTCCCCGAGTTGGGACAGCGATGCGGCAACGCCCTTCTTATGGTCCGGTTTCAGGCCGGTCTTGTTGAAGGCTCCCGGAAGAACAACAAAAAAGGCGGGCGGGTTAAAGCCGGCGGATGCGAGCCGCGCCAACGCCCGCGCCTTGCCGCCAGCGGCTTCCTGCTGCGAGGCTGACGAAGAGCTTAGAACCATGATGTCGGATCTTGCATTCATGACAGCACCTTTGCGGCAAGCGGACTGAAACCCGCTGCGCTATAGCAGACAAAGACCCACAGGCCGGACACGGTATCGAGTTTCGCCTGGTGTTTGCCATCGGGGGCGTTTCGCATGGCAAAGGCAACGGTCCATGCCCAGACAAGCATTGCAAGACCCGGAATGGCTGTCGCGACGACATGACCCGTCGCAAAGCCGACACCGACAAGCAGGACAAAGGAGAACCCGGTTATGGCGATCCATACAGTGACCGCGCGGCGAACGCCCCAGAGATTTGAATAAGTCTCGACACCCTCGCGCTCATTTTCCGGCGCCCATGTCTTGCGGCCTATCTCAAGAACGCAGCCATTGACGAAGGAAAGGAGCAGGAACAAAAACAGTGCAGCGGCAGGGCCGCCGCCCGCCGGCAGCCATTCAACACCTGTGACGAACAGATCAAGCAGCGGCATGATCGCCATGTGGGACACAAGATAAAGGATCGGCCGCGCCTTCAGCCAATCCGGCACAAAGAACTCCACCGTCATCAAGGCCAGCCAGACCCAAACGAGTGCCAACAGCACAATCAGCGGCGGGAAATACAACCAGGCAACAAAAACCGCGACCGGAACAAGGGCCGCGCCTATGGTCAAAATGAGCCTGAGGCTGACCAGGCCGCGCGGGATGGGCCGTTCAGGCCGGAAGCGCTGGTCATCGGGACCATCCTTGTATTCGTCGCACGCCCGCAACTGCATGAAAACGATGAGGGAGATTGCAAAGGCTGTCGCATAGGCGGCCCAATGGGGAAAAGGCCGGCCGGCAAGGAGAGCGGACACGTTGACACTGGCGGCGCTGAACACGGCGAGCAGGACCGCCGTTTTGAACAGCGGGATGCGCTCGCGCTGATAGATCCAGAGCCTCCGGAGAAGCGGCAATTGGCTTTCTGCCGTATCCTGCATCTGCACTATCGATGCCTCGCATAACGCTCATGGGCACGCACGAAATCGCCGGCGGCCATCGCTGCGACAATCGAGATCTCTCCGCAAAGGCAAAGCGCGGCCGCAACTTCGGCCAAGGCTGGCCGCTTCCCGCTGCCCCGCAATCCAAGTATGCGCAAACCGGCAGACTGGCTCGGAAGTCCTGTCCCGCCGCCGACCGTGCCCACCAGAAGATTGGGGAGCGTCACCGAGACCATCAGATCCCCGTCGCAATCTTCCATGCGGGTAAACCCAACCGCCGATTCGGCGACGCATGCAGCGTCCTGACCGGTAGCGATGAAAAGTGCGGCAAGAGCGTTGGCATAATGGGCCTGTGCACCAAGCTGACCGGAGAGCAGCGAGCCGAGATTTGCGACCCGGCCATATTCAAGCATTTCATCAACAGTGCAGCGCAGCTTGCGGCGCACAATATCAGCCGGAATCGTGGCACTCGCCGTCACCTTGGCACCGCGCCCGGTCAACAAACCCAGAAACGAGCCTTTCTTGTCACCGGAATAGTTGCCCTCCACATACCAGGCGCGTGGCTTGACCGGTGCGTTTGCCACAATGTATTCGCACATCGCACTTGTCGCGATGGTGACCATATTCTGGCCGGAGGCATCCCCGGTCATGAAACGGCAGCGCAGGAAGCAGATCTCATTGTCCATTGCCGGTTCAAGGGAAACGAGCTTGCCATGGCGTGTCGTGGCTTCTGCTGCCGCCTTGAGGGCTTCGGCACTTTGAACGACCCAGTTGAGGAACACGCCTGTTTCGGCAGCCGAGCCAAATTTGAACGCCGGCGTGCGCAGCACCCCGTCATAGGTCAGGGCGGCGGATATGCCACCGGCGGCCGCCGTCACGTCCGCGCCGCGCCCGTAGGATGCGACGAGCGCCGCTTCGCTTGTCGCCAGCGGCACCAGAAAATCACCCTGCGCATGAATTCCATTAACGCGAAGCGGGCCGACAATGCCCACCGGAACCTTCACCGTGCCGATCATGTTCTCGATATTGGCATCATAGGCCGGCAGGTCCGCCACCGTTTGCGGATCCAGGATCATTTCGCTGTCGGCCTTATTCGCATCGGTATCGGCCAGTATACGCTCCCAGAAACGCCGCGCGCTTTGCTCGCTGGCCCGGCGTGCCGGGCGCAGGCGCCGAACTTCGCGCTTACTTGCCATGAGAGCCCGGTTTATGGCGTTTTCATCAAAACGCTCCCGCAACCGTGTCAGCAACTCACTGATATGAAATGGGACGATCAAGGCAACCCCTCCACAATTTCGGGTTTATCTGTAGGCGGGCTCGCGTTTCAATTGTGTTAAGTGGCTCTATCAACATTCTTATGCTGATTAACACTATCACCGGAAGCAAATCGAGATGTTATGCCCCGGAAACCAAGAACAGTTTGGGGAATGAACTTACAAGGCTCAGTCTTGAGAACTGCCCCTTTAATGGTGCATGCGAGCACGCGTGCGGCGGGTCCGGTCGAGTGCGCACCGGAAAGAAGCCAGTCTGTGCGGTGACCGGGAATGTGCCCTGACAAATGTCTAGATGTTGTTCCTCAGTCGTTCTTTCATACGACTGTGGGCTTCCTTCGAACCGTCATGGAAAGTGCCGAACCACTTATCAAGCGGAATAAGGCCGTCCCCGTAATTCACCTCGAAGAAGCGATGATGGAGATAGTGAATATAGGCATGGGGGTCCATCGATCGGTTCTCGCCCAATTCAACCCGGTGAAAGCCGACATGCCCCGGGATCGCACCGAAGCCCGCGACGTGCAGCTGATAGATCGCTATCAGCGGATGGGAGGGCAGAATCAGGTGATAGAATATTGTTGCAAAATACAACAGGTGCTCCACCGGATGCATGGCCAAGGAGGACCACGGGCTCGGATTGACCGATTTGTGGTGAACCGAATGAACCCACTTGTACAGGAAGCGTGTGTGGATCAACCGGTGAATGCAATAGAAATGAAACTCGTGGATCACCGGTACAATCAAGCATAGGCACGCAAATATGAGCCAGTTTTGTCCGGGGTCGATCAACCTTCCCCAGCCATTGGCGAAGCCGTACAGAACCAAAATCTGCAGGAGCGTCCATATGGGCACACCCGAGAGGAGTGTACGAAGCACATTTTCCGTGTTTTGCGATTCGAACCAGAAGCGCTTCGACGGCGTATCGGAGGGAAATCTGCTGTTGTATTTGAACCGCGTGCCTTGCGCGCGTTGAATGTAGAGCCTCAATTCGAAGACAAAATACCAGGCAAGGACAGCCAGCACATTGATGATGAACAGGCGCCCCGTCCAGTTCCATGACAAGCTGCGCATGTCTTCCAGCGGCGGCACGACCCAGACCCACCACAATATGGCCGATACAAAGAAAATCACGTTATAGGGCAGGAAGTAACTCGGCAGCCATTTCAACAACTGCACAGGTCTTGGCGGAAACACGAAGAGAGGGGCCGTCGCCGCCGGCTGCTTCGGGGTCCAGTTCCCTCGTTCGTCGCGGGCGCCATACTCAAGATCGTCCATTGTTATCCTCTCTCCCGTTCTCAGCTGCAGACACCTTGCGTTCTAAGGCAGCGATTTCCGCGCGCTTCGAACCTGCTCTCCGATCAGACGCTCATCGCATCCCGGCGAAAAAACACACGCGATGCCGGGACGGGTTTGGCCAGGAGCAAGGCCCCGGGGCCGATAATCTGATTGTTTTTTGGAATGTCCTGAATCGCGGCCCGTTTCGTGCCCGGCACAAACCGCCGGACAGTCATCAAGTAGAAACAGCTTTCCGCATCCCATACCCGATGTCAATGTCGATGCCCTGCGCGCGGCAGATCCATCAGGCTCAACCGGAAATCAGCTCGCCAGGAAACGCTCCAGCATCTGCTGCTGCTCCGGGTCAACAAAGGTCGGCGCGTGACCGATGCCCGGCAGTTCCACATAATCCGGCCTCGGGCCGCGTTCGCGCATCTGGGCAGAGACCTGCTCCGGCAGCACATCCGATACCGCTCCGCGGATCAAAAGCGTCTTCGCCTCAACCGCATCATATTGCGGCCAGACATCGAGATCGGCCTTGTGGTCGGAGAACTGCGAAACGATTCGGGGATCGTAGTGGACCGCGATGCGGCCCTGATCGTTGCGCCGGATCGAGGCGTCGATAAGCCGTCGCCAGAAACTGTCCGGGTTCGGCCCGAACGGCGCGTAGCTTTTGCGCAGCCAGTTCTCCATTTCCACCACCGTATCGAACACCGGCGGATTGCCGACATAATCGCCAATGCGCTGGCGCGCGACTTCCGGGATATCCGGACCGATATCGTTGATCACCAGATGCGTTATGCGGCCCTTCATGGCTCCGGCGGCAAGGCGGATGCCAACCAGCGCACCCATGGATGTTCCGACCCAGCGTACGGTTTCAGCACCATAGTGATCGATGATGGCGCGGGCGTTCTCGCCATAGACGGTCAGATTGTAGTCTTCGCCGCCATTGTTCGACCAGCTTGAGAGGCCACGGCCGATCGTGTCGGGGCAGACTACAAAATATTGCTTGGACAAGTGCGCAGCGATCTCGTCGAAATCGCGGCCATTGCGGGCGAGCCCGTGCCACATCATGACAAAGGGCTGCGACGGGTCTCCCCATTCGCTGACATGCAGCTCATGTGTTGCATTGCCGATATAGGCCGATCGTCGCACGGTCATCAATGCCCGCCCCTTTTACTGAGTGTTCCGACTATGCCGGCCGGGAAGAAATAGACCAGCAATATAAAGAGGATTCCAAGCCACAGAAGCCAGCGGTCCGGGGCGAGAAGATCGGGAAGCAGGGGAATGCCGGCAGTCGCCTGGGAGGCGATTTCCATGAGGTCCTTCAAATAGAACTGCGCAAGGCTCATCAGCGTCGCGCCGATGATGGCGCCAGTCATCGTGCCCATGCCGCCAATGACGACCATGAGGAGGATGTCGATCATGATGGCGAAGGACAGCGATGTTTCCGGCCCGGTATATTTGAGCCACAGGGCACGCAGGATGCCGGCGCACGCGGCGATCAGCGCCGCGATGCAGAAGATCGCCGTGCGGTAGAGCACAACACGGTAACCGAGCGCCTCGGCCCGCATCTCGTTTTCGCGAATTGCCTCGAGCACCGTTCCGAGCGGCGAAGCAACAATGCGCAGCATGATGAAATAGAGGATGAGCGAGCCGAAAAAGACAAAATAATAGGCCGCCATCTTGCCGTTCGCCTTGGCCCCGAAAATACGTAACACCTTGCCATCGTCGTCGGTCAGCAATTTGGTCGCCGGAGAGAACAGTTTCGGCACCTTGTAGATGATGCCGTCTTCGCCGCCGGTAAAATCGGAAAACTGGCTGGCCATCACCGCCATGACCGATGCGGCCGCCAGTGTCACCATGGCAAAGAAAATCGCCTTGACCCTGAGCGACAGAAGCCCGATCAGCGCGGCAAGAATCAGCGACGCCAGCAGGCCGAGCGCTCCGCCGAGAAGGACGGCGTCCCAGCCCGGACCCATCTGCCTGAGCGCGATTGCCGTGCCGTAGGCGCCGAGGCCAAAGAACATGGTGTGGGCGAATGAGACGATACCGGTATAGCCAATCAGCAGATCGTAACTTGCCACCAGTACAATGAAGATGCAGATGCGGGCGGCCACCTCCTGGCTGCGCACATCGGGAAACAGCATCGGTGCAAAGAGAAGGCATATCCCGATGACGCCGATGATGGCATAGACGATCATCCGCCCGGTGCGGCCGGTCGCCTCGGTCTGATCTGCGCTAATCGCTACATCGCTCACGGGGCCACTCCTATTTAACCGCAGGTCTCAGCCCGTAGGGCCGCCAGAGCAGAATCGCCATCATCAGGATCATGTTGGAGGCGAGCGCCATCTTCGGCGCCAGGAACGCCACATAATTGCCCATCAGCCCGACCAGCAGCGCTCCAAGGAGCGAGCCTTCAATGGAGCCAAGCCCACCGATTATGATGACGATGAAAACGATGATCATCATTTCGGAACCGATCGCCGCCGTGATCAGCGTCTCGTAGCCTGCCCACATGGCGCCGCCGACTGCGGCAAGCGCCGAGCCGAGCACGAAGACGCCGACAAAGAGCCGGTCGATGCGAAAACCGAGTGCCTCGACCATTTCCCTGTTCTCAACGCCGGCGCGTACGAGCAAACCGACGCGGGTGCGGTTAAGGACCACATAAAGCGCCACATAGGCGACAAGCCCCAAAACGAAGGCAAACAGCCGGTAGAGCTCGATGGACACATCGCCGATGATCAGGGAGCCGGTGAGGAAATGCGGCCGCGGCACGGAGATGGGCGAGCCGCCCCAGACAGCCAGGATGATCTGCTCGGCAACGATCAGCGCGCCCATGGTGATCAGGATCTGGCGCAGGTGATCGCGGTAAACCGGCTTGATGATCACCTTTTCAAAGACCCAGCCGGCCAGAAGGCCGAACAGGGCCGCAGCCGCGATCGCCAGGAAAAGAGCGGTGAGGTTAAGCAATACGCTGTCAGCCGCCACCCAGGCGGCGAGCGCGGCCAGCACCGATGCAGCGATGAAGGCTCCAAAGGATATAAAGGCCGAGTGGCCGAAATTGAGCACGTCCATCAGGCCGAAGACGAGGCTCAGCCCCGAGGCCATCAGGAAGATCATCATGCCCATCGCAAGGCCGGCGACCGTCAGCGTCAGCCATGTGGAAGGCGAGCCGATCAACACGAAGGCGATCACGGCAAGAATGACCGGAAGCAGATTGATGCCGCCGTAACGCTCGAAATAGCTGCCAAGCTGTTCCACGGGCAGTCCCCCTATTGACTGACTTCGAGTGACAGGCTGAGCAGCCTTGTCTGCAGTTCGGTGTCGGCGACGAGATCCGCCATCGTGCCGGTATGGGCAATGCGGCCATCATCGATGACGGCAACGGTCTCACCCAGAGATTTGGCGAAGAGAAAATTCTGCTCGACCAGGAGGATCGTCGCCTCGCGGGCGATTTCCCTGAACGCATCCACCATGTTGAGGATGATCGATGGCGCCAGACCCTTCGTCGGCTCGTCAATCAGGATGAGATCGCGCGGCTCGATAATGGCGCGGGCAATTGCGAGCATTTGTTTCTGCCCGCCAGAGAGCGACCAGGCCGATTTTGTCCAGAACGTTTCCAGCGCCGGAAACAGGGCATAGATGCGGTCGAGGCGTTGTTTTTCGAAACGGCCGTCCCGGGTCGCAAGACGCATGTTCTCCTCAACGGTCAGCCCGCCGAAAATACCCATATTCTCCGGCACGAAGGCGATCCCCTTCCGGGCAATGTCGCTGGTGTGAAGGGTCGCTATCTCGTCGCCGCGAAACCGGATGGAGCCCTGCCGCGCGCGCCATAACCCCATGATCGTGCGCAGCGTGGTGGTCTTGCCGGCGCCGTTTCGCCCAAGCAGCACATGGACGCCGCCATCCGGGACGCTGAGCGAAATATCGTGAAGGATGTGATACTGGGCAATGTCGGTGCTCACGCCTTCAAGCTCGAGGACAGGGGCCGTCATGCCGCATCCTCCGCCGGAACGCCCAGATAGATTTCCCGGACCAGCGGCAGCGCGATGACGTCATCCGGCTTGCCGTCCGCCACCAGTTCGCCATTGTGCAGGACAACGATGCGGTCCGCCAGTGAACGTACGACATCCATCTTGTGCTCGACCAGAAGGATTGTTTTGCCGGCATCCTTTTTGATCTCCTCGATCAGTTCGAGGATCACCGGCGCCTCGTCGACGGACATGCCGGCCGTTGGCTCGTCGAACATGAAGATGTCCGGCTTGAGTGCCAGGAGCAGAGCGATCTCCAGCTTGCGCTGATCGCCGTGCGTCAGCGCCGTCACCGGCAGTTTGGCCGCCTCCTGAAGCCGGGTGGCTTCCAGATGGGCATAGGCTTCATCGCGCAGGCGGGTAAAAGACCGCGCCCGGCGAAATATCACCGGTCCGATGCCGTGCTGCGCCTGAACGGCAAGGCGCACATTCTCCAGAACCGAAAGCTTCGGGAAGAGGTTGGTGAGCTGGAAGGCGCGGCCGATACCGGCTTTGGCGCGCGCCGAGGCGCTCAGTGCGGTGATGTCCTGGCCGTTCTTGAGGATCCGTCCGCCGGACGGACGGAGCTGGCCGGAAATCAGATTGAAGCAGGTGGTTTTGCCCGCGCCGTTCGGACCGACAACCACGGTGAGTTCACCCGCACGGAACGCACAGGTCACCATGTTGACGGCGGCATGACCTCCAAAACGGATCGTCAGATCCTCGATGCGCAGCGATGCTTGTTCCATGGTCTTTTCCGATGACGTCAAACCGGACCTGAGGGAAGAGCCGCCCCGAAGCAGTCCCGACCTGATACGGTCCGGCACGCTCCGGGACGACAACCCCCGGCGCTTATTCCTGGTTGTTGCGTCCGACCGGAATATCCATTTCGTCGGCCTTGATTTCCCGGACAAGCTCAGGAATGGCCCAGTCGACGTCGTCATCGACCCTGATCTTGAAATGATACATGGACTGGAGTGCCTGGTGATCCTCGGGCCGGAAAGTCATCTCGCCCTTCGGCGTATCCCAGGACATGCCTTCCATTGTCTCGATCAGGTTTTCCGTATCCCAATCATCGGTGCTCTGCAGCGCCTTTGCCACGGCAAGACCTGCCGCCATGCCACCGGCAGTGAAGAAATCGGGCGGTGAGCCGTAGCGCTTGGTGTGTTCCTCGACCAGCCAGTCATTGATCGGATTGGACGGGTTTTCATAGTAGTAGTAGATGGCGCCTTCCATGCCGGGCACGCGCTTGTAGGTCGGCAGAACGGGCAGGATATGGCCGCCGGTCGAAATCTCGATGCCGTAGCGCTCCGGCTGCATTGCCTTGATCTTGCCCATCGGATCACCGCCGCCCGCAACATAGATCAGGATGACCTTGCGGCCTTCCTTGTCGCGAAGGGCCGCAAACATGCGTTCGGCGGCGGCAGTGAAATCGGTGGTCTTGAGCGGCACATATTCTTCTGCGACGATCGTCGCACCGGACCCCTCAAGCGCCTTCCTGAATGCGGCGATTCCGTCCTTGCCGAAGGCATAGTCTTCGGCGAGCGTTGCCACATGCAGGTCGGGGCCGGGCTTCAGCGCCAGCGCCTGGGCTTGCATGTCCATGGAGGAATTGCGCGACGTCTTAAAGACGTAGCGGTTGGAATCGGGACCGGTGAGCGAGTCGGCAACTGCCGGTTCGACCAGAAGGATGCGCTCATACTCCTCGGCAATCGGCAACATGCCTTTGGTGACGCCGGACGAGGTGCCGCCGACAGCGATCAGCACATCGTCATCGCCATAGGCTTCGGCAAGAACGGCGCGCGCCACATCGGGCTTGAACTGGGTATCCTTTTCAATGATCTCGATGTCGCGGCCATTGATCTTCATTGTTCCGTCGGTGGCATATTCAAGCCCGAGGCGGAAGCCGGTATGGCTCTGCTTGGAAAAAGCCTCGAAGGTCGAGCCGGACAGGCCGTGAACCAGTGCAATCTTGACCGGATCGTCAGCGGCGATCGCCGAAAATCCTGCGAGCGTCAAAGCTGTCGCCATGACAAGTGTTGATATCTGCTTTTTCATTCTTTCCTCCTCAAGGCGCGATGATACAAAACTCCGTCCCCGGCACGGCTCGCCGGGGCCCGCGTCTCATCGGACCTTTCCTGTATTGGATAGCCGACTATTCCGCGTTTTGCGGCCAGCGATCAAGATGGTAGAAATACGCTAGACGGTCAGATGAGCCCCGGAATGCCCGTGACATGAGTATACCCAGGAACCCTATGGATCCGCGTGCCATGCTGGAGATGGCCTTCAATGAAGCGCCCATCGGCATTGTCATGACCCAACACCGGATCATCCGCTACTACAACAAGGCCTTT
The DNA here is from genome assembly GCF_027944115.1 of Hoeflea prorocentri. Lineage (NCBI taxonomy): Bacteria > Pseudomonadati > Pseudomonadota > Alphaproteobacteria > Hyphomicrobiales > Rhizobiaceae > Hoeflea > Hoeflea prorocentri. The sequence goes on from NZ_JAPJZI010000001.1 coordinate 4,186,350, forward strand.
GCGGAGATGTTCGGCTATTGCGGAGACGAACTGCGCGACCAGTCCTTTGCGATCCTTTATCCGTCGCTCGACGAGTTCGTGAAAATCGGCAATATCGGTCTTCGTCCGCTTCGCGAAACCGGGCGCTATTCGGACGAGCGCATCATGGCGCGGCGCGACGGATCGCTGTTCTGGTGCCGGGTGCGCGGCAACTCGCTGACGCGCGACGACCCGCTGGCCCATGCGGTGTGGAGCCTGGCCGACCTTTCCCACGAGCGGCCGGTCATCGCGCTGACGATGCGCGAGCGGCAGATTGTCATGCATCTTGGCGAGGGGCGCACCAGCAAGGACATTGCACGCATCCTGGAAATCTCGCCACGCACCGTCGAGGCCTACCGCGCGCGGCTTCTAAAGAAGGTCGGCGCAGCCAATGTTGCGGAACTTTTGTCCAATGTCGGCGGAATGCCGGGCTAGGCGCGGGTAAATGGCAAGACATTTCTGCCTCGATATCGGCGGCACATATATCAAGTTGGCGACCGGAGACGATGACGGGCTGGAGGAGGTCGATGCCATCGCCACGCCGGCTGATCGCGCTTCGTTCCTGGACAGAACCGCCGGGCTGCTCGTCGCAGCCGGCATTGCGCCACCTGACAGGCTTGGCGTTTCCATCGCCGGAAGCATCGATGCAGACAGCGGCTCGGTGGACGCGGCGCAATTGCCGCAACTGGCCGGAACCGATTTTGCGTCGGATCTGGCAAGCGAAATCGGCAAACATATCGGCGCATCCCTGTTGCATCGTGTCAGCGTCGAAAACGATGCCAACTGCTTTGCACTGGCCGAAGCACATTTCGGCGCAGGGCGGGAGTTCGACAATGTCTTTGCGATTATTCTCGGCACCGGCGTTGGCGGTGGGCAAGTCTGGCGCGGTGACCTGGTGCGCGGTTTCGGCGGAGCGGCCGGCGAATGGGGACACGGGCCGTTCGTGCAGAAGCAGGACCCGCTGAACGAAGCGTATATTCCGCAATTTACCTGCGGGTGCGGTCTGACGGGCTGTATCGACACGGTCGGCGGCGCGCGCGGGATGGAATCCATCCATGCGGCCGCCGGCAACACCTTGATCGACAGTAAAGCGATTGTTGCGGGGTGGCTGGACGGCGATCAATCCTGCAATACCACAATCTCGTCCTATGTCGGGGTGGTGAGCGACGCGCTGGCCGTTGCGGCAAATGTCACCGGTGCCGGGATCATACCGGTCGGTGGCGGCTTGTCGAATGCCGCGGAATTGCTGACGGCCATCGACCGCGAGGTTCAGCGCAAGGTGCTGAAACCACGGCCGGGGCGACTGGTGGTCAAGGGCCAAACAGGGCACAATGGCGGTCTGTGGGGCATTCATGCGCAGTTGATGAGAGAGGGGCAAAGGGGTGCGGAAGGTCAGCATTGAAATATGCGTGGACAGCCTTGCGTCCCTGCAAACGGCAGCAGAGGCTGACGTCGATCGCATCGAACTGTGCGCGGCGCTCGACGTGGGAGGGCTGACGCCGAGCGCGGGCTTCATGCTCGCCGCTTCGGAGATCCGGACCCCGACCTATGCGATGATCAGGCCGCGCGCGGGCGACTTTGCCTTCAGCAGCGAGGAAATCGATCTGATGATCGGGGATATCCGCGCCTGCCGGGAGGTCGGCCTTGCCGGTGTCGTTGTCGGCGCCGCAGCCGATGGCTGGCTGGATGAGGCGGCGCTTGAAACGCTGGTGCATGCGGCCGACGGGCTTGGCGTGACGCTCAATCGCGCCTTCGATCTCGTCGACGATCCGATACTGGCGATAGACATTGCCGCTGATCTGGGCATCGAGCGCATCCTGACATCGGGCGGCGCCCGGACCGCGCTGGAGGGCGCGGATGCGATCCGCCGCTATGTCGAGCATGCGGACGGACGGCTTTCGATTATGGCGGGCAGCGGGATCAATGCCGACAACGTGGCACAGGTGATCGAGCGATCGGGCGTTGAAGAAATCCATGGATCATTCAGCAGCGCGTCAGAGACGTTGCCGGGGAAAGTCAGCGCCTTCGGCTTTTCACTGGCCGATAGAACAAAGGCAGCTGATCAGACTGATATACAGGCCGTGCAGCAAGCGGCTGAAAATCTGCCACTTGCATCAGACTGATCCAGGAACGGCTATGACCTTTGCCGGGCGTTAATCTGTGAACTCATACTCATATTCTTCGTAATAGCAGAATTCGTCGCGACATTCGTCCATGTCTTCCGGAATCTGATTGTCGAACAGCTCGTCGTCGAACAGATCGTTCAGCGGCGGGAAGTCGCCGCCCGGAAGGTTGAATGAGTCCTGACCCGACAGGCCTTCGCCGGTTTCCGTATCGCCCCGGAAGGCGGGGCCGTTCGGCAAGGTGCGCAGGTAGAAATCGAAATATTCCAGGATCGCATCGGTGATCTTGATCGGGCCGATCGGCGCCTGTCCGGGGCCCGGAACGAAGACGGCGTAGTTCGGCGAGGAAATGGTCTTGGTGCCGGCGCCATTGCCGACCCGGATGATGCCGTTATTGGACAGCGAATTGGTGCCGCGGCCCGGGCCACGCAGAACCACGAGAAGCGCCTTTCCCGAATCGGCACTGTCGGTTGAAAATCCGAGGAGTTTCGCGAGCTTGATCGCATCCTCGCCGACGACGCCTTCGAACATCGTGCCGCGAATGCCGATCGTTGCCGACGGCGTTTCAATATTGGCCTTGGTGGGATTGGCCTTGCCGATCCGTCCACTCATGAAACGGAATGCGCCTTTGAGGACCTTTCCGCTCATCTCGCCGGCCTTTTGATCCGGATCGTAGACAAACCGGTCGATGATCATCTCGCAGTTCTCACCAATGGTGAAAACCGATTCGTCCAGCAACAGGATCTGCAGGGCGCTTTGCTGTTTGGTCAGAACCTCGTCCTGCAGCAGGATGCTTTCATCGACACTGGCCCGGCGCTGGTCGGCGGCCGCGCCACTCCTGACGAACACTTTGCCCCGGATGGCGGCGCTGACGCCAATCTTGGCTTCAGCATAGGCGTCGGCGGTCCAAAGCAGCGGTCCGGCCATCAAAGCGGCAAGGCTCATTGTCATCAATTTGCGGGCATTCATGGGATTGCTCCGTCTCGGTTTGTTCGCCCCGGTCATATCAGGCGGCCTTAGCCGCTCTAATTTGCGAACCGCTTGATCAGCATAATGTCGGCGGACACGCTGTCGGCGTCAAAATTCGGTATATTGGAGTTCTGGTTCAGGTAGTTCACGCCGACCTGCAGATTGACATTGGAAGTCACTTCGGAGCCGGTGATGTTCACCTTTTCCAGGAGCAGGTCCAGCGGCGCGCCATAGGCCAGCCGTGTCTTGAACCGCCTGTCCTCGCGTGTCACCGTTGCCGAATAGTTCGGATCGGGTTGCTCATAATCCTGCCAGCGATAGGAGGCGGATGCGAGGACGTATTGGCCCTGTCCGATCAGTACAAGCGCGTTTGCGGCGATTTCCAGCGCATCGTAGCTGTAGCTGTCGTTGCGGGCGTCCTTGAAGGAGCCGCTGACGCGTGCCGTAAACCTGCTTTTTTCGGTGGGACGAACGGTGACACCGCCTGTGGCTCTCGCCAACCAGCCGTTGCGGGCGCTCCCGACCGAATCGGTCGAGACAATCTGGTAGTTCTGGAACACGCCCTTGCCGCCGGCAAAAACGGTCAGCTGCGGGTTGATAGCATATTTTGCCGTTGCGCCGCCGCCATTATCGTTGCGGTAATTCTGGCCGTCGAGCCACAGCGTATCGACCGTGCCGTAGGGCGTGATCTGCAAGTCTTCGAAGAAGAAGGTCGCACCGGCCTTCACACCGCCGGTGATGTAGTCGGCTTCGTCGACCTTGAACTGCTCGTTGAGATCGGTCGCACCCTGAACAAAGAGGAAGTTTCCGCCGCCGCCGGGGATATCATGTTCGATCCGCGCCGTGGCCCCCGCCTGGAACGCCCCGTCGACCCTTTTGTCGGTATCGAGCGGATTGCCGTTCAGGTCGTTATCGGAATTGGTTGTCAGGTCCGGATTGCTGTCGACACGCAGGCCGGTCGCAATGCGTCCGGTCAGGCGTGTCGCTTTGGACTGCGCGGTTGCCAGCGCCAGATACCTGTTGACCTCACGGCTTTGCGACGGGCTGAGCGGCCGATCCGACAGGATCGTCAGCTCCCGCTTCGCGCCGGCCATGTCATCCAGCCGATAAAGGACCAGCGCATAAAACAGACGCGCGGAGTCCCAATTGGGCTGAAGCAGCAATAGCCGTTCCAGCGCCGCAGAGGCCTGCTCGAGATCGCCCTTTATCACCTGCTGTTGCGCATAGAGATAATTGAGCTCAAGATCGTCGGGATTGGCGAGAATCTGATCATACGTCACGTCATCCGCAGCCGCTGTCGTAGCGGTTGCGATCAACAAGACCGTAGACAAAACAAAATTCTTCAATAGTTTCAGCATGTCCCCACTCAACATGCGCCTGGTGAAGAAATACATTAGGACAGTTTTAATGCATTTGTAAATGAATTGCTTGTTTCATTCGTTTAAATTCTTTTGCGGCAAATATAATCAAGAGGCAAAACTTGTATTTCTGGAAAAGCCGCTCCCCAACATTGATGGCTGCCTATGCCGGCTTGATGTCCCTCATTATACTGTTTGCCGCAGCATCTTTCGGTGCTCCGCTCTTCGACCGGCTGTCGTCGCTTGTATTTGACGAGTACCAGCGGATCAACCCGCGCGAACCGGCCGGCGCTCCGCTGTTAATCGTTGATATTGATGAGAAATCACTGGACGAGCTCGGACAGTGGCCCTGGCCGAGATCACAGATCGCGCTTCTGGTCGAGCGGCTCGGAGAGCTGGGCGCGGCGGTGATTGCCTTCGATATCGCCTTTGCCGAGGCGGACAGAACATCCCTTCAGCAGACGCTGGACGAACTGCGGGCTGCGGGCGCGGATATCGCCTTTCCCGAGGGTGTTCCCGAACTTGACAATGATGCTGTGTTTGCCAGGACACTGGCGGCCAATCCGACGGTGACAGGCCTTGCGCTGACCAATGAGCTCGAATCAGAATTGCCGGGACCGAAGGCCGGTTTCGCCTTCGCGGGCCGGGACCCAACGGAAATCCTGCCGTCCTATCGCGGCGGGCTTCATAACCTGACCATTTTTGACGAAGCGGCACTTGGGCTCGGCTTTTTCAGTTTTCCGCCCGCCGTCGACGGTATTGTCCGCAAGGTTCCTCTGGTCGCCTCGGCCCATGGCAAACTCTATCCCTCCCTCGGCATGGAAGCACTGCGCGTTGCCCAGCAGGCGTCGAATTTTGTCGTCGTCAGCACGGGAGCCAGCGGCGAGGCGGAAGCCGGCGCACCGGCCATCGTCAGCGTACGCACCGGTGCGTTCGACGCGCCGACCGACGGGGCCGGTCAGCTTTGGCTCTACTATTCCGGCAAGGTCGCAGACAATACGATGTCGGCGAGTGAAATCCTCGGCAAAGCTCCCGACCTGCCAGCGCTCGAAGGGCGTATTGCAGGGCATATCGTGCTCATCGGCACCAGTGCCGTCGGGCTGCGCGACCTTGTGGTCACGCCGCTCGGTTCCGGCGTTCCGGGCGTTTCCGTCCATGCCGAGCTTATCGATCAGGTCCTGTCCAGGACCTTCCTGAGCCGGCCGGATTACATGCCGGGGCTTGAATATTTTCTCGCCATTTCCGTGGCCGCGCTGCTCATTTTCACCATTCGCCCGGGCCGTCCGTTCATGGGCGCATCCGTTGCAACACTTCTTTTCGTCTCGGTCTTCGGCCTGTCCTGGTATCTGTTTTCAGAACGGCATGTGCTGCTTGATCCGCTTTTGCCGTCGCTGGCGACGGTGCTTGTTTTTGTTGCCGTGACAATCGCTCAATATCTGACCAGCGAGCGCGAAAAGCGCTTCATTCGCAGCGCTTTCGGACGGTATCTGTCACCGGCCATGGTGAGCAGGCTGTCCGTCGATCCGAAATCGTTGAAGCTGGGCGGTGAGTTGAAGGAACTGACCCTGCTCTTTTGCGATATTCGCGGTTTTACTTCTCTTTCGGAAAATCTCGATCCGGAAGGCCTCACACGTCTGCTCAACGAATTCCTGACGCCGATGACCGACGAACTGCTCCAGTCCGGCGCAACAATCGACAAATATATGGGCGATGCCATCATGGCGTTCTGGAACGCGCCGCTTGAAGTGCCCGATCACCGGGCTGCCGCGCGCGGCGCGGCTCTCGGAATGATACGCCGGCTCAGTGAACTCAACAAGGAATCGCAAGCCGAAATCCGCATCGGTATAGGCCTTAACACGGGCCCCTGCTGCGTCGGCAATCTCGGTTCGTCTCAGCGTTTCAACTATTCCGCAATCGGTGATGCCGTCAACGTTGCGGCGCGGATAGAAAGCATCACAAAAAGCTACGGGCTTTCCGTTCTCCTGGCCGAGTCGGTGCTCGACACGGTCAGCACAGAAGACAATGGACAGGTTCTTTTCGAGGTCGACAGCGTCCAGGTTGTCGGCCGCGACGAACCGCTGGTTCTCTACACCGTGTTTGAGGAGGCCGAGCTTGATGGCATGAGCCGGCTCGAACTTGAGCGTGCGCAGAGTGCATTTCTGACCAGTTACCGGTCGGGCGATTTCGAATCAGCCTTCGTACAGGCAAAGTCTCTTGAGGAATCGGCGCCGCAGGTGCTGCGCCAACTCTACGGGGTTTACATGACGCGACTGTCTGAATTCGTTACGTCACCGCCATCAAACTGGACCGGCGTCTTCCGGTTCGACCAGAAGTAAGCCGGTCCGATCTCGTGTCGGCCGCCATTTGCCCAAAATCAGGCCGCGGCGGTGCCCGCTTCGTCGATAGCGCTCCCGGCCTGTGCGTTGTCCGCCAGGGTGAACGGCCTCATGGGCTTTGAAACGAAAGTCCAAAGGGCAGCCGGGCGGGTTCCAAAAGCCGGCTACGTATTGCCAAGCCGCTCCATATTCCTCTGAAACATTCTTTTGGCATTGTCGTGCGCATGCGCCGCTGAAAAGACCTGGGGCGCGGACCAGTTCGGATTGTCACCGACAAACAGCTCAAAGAAACCGATGGCGGTCGCGCTGTCCTCGCAGGCGTTCTCCTTGAATGACCACCAGGTCCGTATGTTCTCGAACTCCGGCGCTATGTCCGTCTCGAGATCGAGTTCCTGAGCAATGACTGCCGCTCTCACATTCATGCAGAAAGCGAGATAGGCATACCCTTCCGGCCAGAAATAGGCCGGGTTGCTGCGATTGACATTTTCCGGAAGCCGCACCGCCTTGAGCGGTTTCCCATCAACAAGTTCCCGCAACATGGCGCCCGCCGCGAATGTGATGTAGTTGGCCTTCGCCTCGGCATCGGACGGTTTCTGCCCCTCGAAGGTCTTGACCCAGTCAAGAAAGACGGCGCGCAGTTTCGACCGGTCGATCTCGAACTCGATACCGGTATCAGCCGAAAGCTCGCTGATCTGGCTGGAAAACGCCTGGACAAACCAGCGCAGGCGCCGGACAGCCTTACGCAAGGGCTTGTCCTCAGCCTGCGGGAAATGTGTGCGCGGCAATTTTGCCAAACGATCCTCCCAGAGCAAGTCTAGACAATATTGAGGAGCTGTTCGAACAGTTCAACGGTCTGGCCGCTATCGGTCCGGGCTTCCAGGATTTGTGCCAGATGATCCTGGGTCACGGCGCAGCAGATCTCGACCAGGTCCTGCTCACCGGCAACATCGATATCGCGCGGCAGGAAAAACCAAAGCGCCGTGGAAAACGCCGCGCCGACAACAGCGGGAATGCGCTCATCCTCGTCTGCCGACCGGGTCGGCTCGACAAGGCGGAAGGCGCCTCTGTCGAGAACGGTGCGGAACAATTTGTCGGCCATGGCTGCTGGCTGTTCCGGTGCATTCCTGCGGATCTGGTTGATGCAATCAAGGCAGATCGTCTCGCTGAGCAGAAGGTCGTCGGACCCCAATTGCCCGGCCGACCAGGCAAGCCCGAAATACAAGGCGGCTGCGGCTTCTTCGGGCGTACGGCCCGCATCTCGCGGATTGTATCCATTCGCTCCGAAAAACGACCTTTCAGGCAAAGTTGCCTTTTTCAACGGTCCACCGATGATCGACGATGACGTTGTCTCGATTTCCTGGGAAATCCTGTCCATTTTCTTCACGACGCGCGACGTGATATCGCCGATCGGCCTCGGCAGGACCTTGTGTTCCTCATCGGCGATCAGATGACCCGACTTGCGCACGGCATATCGCAAACCCCTCAGCGCATCGCGGACAAAGAGGTCAGGCAGGTTCTGGGGCTGCGTTGGCTTGCGCTTATCCATCGTCACTCGAAAATCCAGTTACAGAGCCTATTTTGTGGGCGTTCGCTCCATGAAATCAATAGTGTTTTTCAGGTTTGTGATCACGGCCTGGGACCCGAGACCCATCGCATTTTGAGCAGACGATGCCTGACCGAGCCTTATACAGTCTTCAACCGGGCGGCCCAGATGCAGGCCGGTCGCAAAGCCCGCGTTGAAACAGTCGCCGCATCCGCAGGTGCATACGACATCTATATCATAGGCCGGAATCTCAAATGATTTTCCGGACTGGTCGCGGTACATGGCACCCATTTCGCCAAGCGTCAAAATGACGGCGCCGGCACCCTTGGAAAGTATATAGTCCGAAATCTCGTTAAAGTCAGTCAATCCCGACAGAGCCATGGCCTCTTCCTCGGAGGGCATGAAATAGTCGGTATAGGGCAAAAGCGGCTCAACAAGACCCGCATCGTCCTTGGTGGATGCGAATACATCAAGCGTTGTCTTGCAGCCCTTATGCCGTGCCGCCTGCATGATCTCCCGCGTGCGGCCCTTGTCCATACGGTCCATCAGACCGACGCCGCCGACATGAAGGATATTGGTATCGAGCACCCGGTCGACATCCTCGTCTTCGATATAGAACGCGCCGGTCGCGCCTTTCTTGTGAAGGGCGGGGCGCGCGCCATCGGGGCGGGTCGTGACAATCGACGAGGAGGTCGAAACCCCCTCGCAGAGCTGCATGTTGGCGGTATCGACCCCGAAGCTCTGCAGTTTTGCAATCACCCAGGCGCCCATATCGTCAGGGCCAACACCTCCGACAGCCTGGACTTTCAGTCCGTGTTTTGCGGCGACAATCGAGGCCGAACCGGCCGCTCCCGAGACGGCCAGCGTCAACTCGTCGATAAAGTAGGTGTCGCCTCCGGGCGGGATGTTGGTGACCGGGCGGCCGAGGCAATCAAAAGTGTAGAACCCAATGGAGGTATAGTCGAAGCTCATATGCGTTACGTTATCCGTCTGCCACTTTCGGAATCAAAGAAATACACCCGTTCGGTATCGAAGACGATCCGTTCCTCGCTTCCCAGATCCGCGCGGTAACTGCGATCGGTCTTGACCTCAAAATTCAAATCGCCGGTTCTCATCGTCAGATAGGTAAGGTCTCCGGTCGGTTCCACACCATAGACAGAGCCGCGGAAGTGGCCGGGACCGGCATCGCCCCTTGCCACCATGCAGTCCTCCGGGCGTATACCCAGCGAGGTCGGCCCGCTGTGATCGATCTTAACGTCGGGAATTTCTATCCCATCAGAGCGGAACGTACGGTCCTCGATCACGCCCGAGACGATATTCATCGGCGGTGAGCCGATGAAGGAGGCGACAAATGTGTTGGCCGGGTCCGAGTAGATTTCATCAGGCGTTCCGATCTGCTGGATCAGGCCCGATTCCATCACAACGATCCGGTCGGCCAGGGTCATGGCCTCGATCTGATCGTGGGTGACGTAAACCGTGGTGATTTTGAGTTGGCGCTGCAGATGTTTGATCTGAACCCGCATGGCCTGGCGCAGCTTGGCGTCCAGATTGGAGAGCGGCTCATCCATCAGGAACACTTTCGGCTTGCGCACAATTGCCCGCGCCAGCGCGGCGCGCTGGCGCTGGCCGCCGGACAGGGCGCCGGGCTTGCGGTCCAGGTAATCTTCAAGTTCCACAAGTCGGGCCGCCTCGCGGACCAGATTGTCCTGCTCGGCTTTCGGCACATCGCGCATGCGCAGCGGGAAGCGGATATTCTCGTAGATCGTCATGTTGGGATAAAGGGCATAGCCCTGGAAGACCATGGCGACATCGCGGTCGCGGGCATCGACGTCGTTCACAAGTTCGCCGTCCATGCGGATGGTGCCTTCCGACGGTTCTTCCAGGCCGGCGATCATACGCATGGTCGTCGTCTTGCCGCAGCCTGAAGGGCCGAGGAACACGACCAGTTCCTCATCATTGATATCGAGATTCACATCGCGAACGCCCCAGACCGGCCCCCAGCGCTTCTGAATCCCCTCAAGTTCAATCCTAGCCATAGATTTCTACCCCTTTACAGCACCCAGGGTCAGGCCCCGGCTAAGATGTTTCTGGATTGCAACGACGACAATGAAAACCGGCACAAAGGCAAGGAAGGCGACGAGAGCAATCGCATTATAGATCACCCCGTCGGAGCCGCCGGTGAAGTTCGCCAGCGCCACGGACATTGTGTAGGCCTTTGGCGTCGATGCGATCAGCAGCGTGAACAAAAACTCGTTGATGGCGAAAATCATAGCGATGACGGCGGCTGTGATGATGCCGGGCCGGATGGCGGGAATGATGATTTCCCATAAAATTCTGAGATCACTTGCGCCGTCCGTGCGGGCCGAATCCTCAAGCTCCTTTGGAATATCCAGCATGTAGGAGCGGATGATCCAGGTCACGACGCTCAGATTGACCGCCGCATAAATCAGCATCAGGGCCCAGACGCTGTCGAGCAGCCCGGCATTGCGGAACAGGAAAAAGATCGGAATGGCGACGATGGCGGGCGCCATCATGCGGGTCGACAGGATATAGAAGCCGATATCCTCGCGCCCGCGGTACTGGTAGCGCGCCAAAGAATAGGCCGCCGGGATGGCCAGCACGAGGTCGATGATCACCGAACCGATAATGGCCACGACAGAGTTGCGCAGATATTTCGCCATGGGCCAGTCCGACCACAGCATATGCCAGGCATCGAGACTGAATGTCGGCCAGTAGATCGGCTGCGGCGTGATGATCTCGGTTCTGGGGCGCAGACCGATGGACAGGAACCAGAGCACCGGAGCAAGGCAGAAGAGCGCCCAGGAGCCCAAAATGAGGTAGCGGATCCAAAGTCTTTCGCCACCGCTGCGTCTGATCGATGCCATGGCCTAACTCCTGCCCGACACAAAGGCCCGTCTGACGACAAGCTGTGCGATGATGATGGTAAGGATCAGCATGACAACCGAGGCTGCCGATGCATAGCCGAAATTGAAGGTCTTGAAGCCAATCCTGTAGATGAAATAGCTGATCGTTTCGGTCGCGCCGCCCGGTCCGCCCTTGGTGATGATGAAGACGTTGGCGAACATGGTGGTGATGTCGATGCCGCGCAGGATCAACGCAACGGCGATCACCGGACGCATCAGCGGCAGCGAAATATTCCAGAAAATTGCCGGCCAGCTTGCGCCATCCAGGCGCGCCGCTTCCTCGACCTCCTCATCCTGGCCCTGCAGTGCGGCCACAAAGATAATGAAGAGAAATGGCGTCCACTGCCAGGTGTCGGCGAGGATAAGCAATCCGCGGCTCATCCAGATCGACGATGGAATGGCCAGATTGCTGTCGATCAAACCGATGCGGATAAGGAGATCGGAAAAGACACGACCATCAAGAAAGGCAAGCTTGAAGATGAAGGCCACGGCCGAGGGCATGAAGAGCATGGGAACCAGAAAGACGATCCGCCAGCCCTGCACCCAGGGGTCGCGATAGGCATAAAAGGCCAGAAGCAGCGCCAGTACACATTGCAGGCACAGCGAGATCGACCCGATAACCAGCGTGTTCCAGAGCGCTGCCCAGAACTCCCGGTCGTTGAAAAGGTCAATATAGTTCTCAAGGCCAACCGGCCGCCACGGGCCGAACTTGACGAAATAGAAACTCTGAACGATGGCGTAGATGCCCGGGTAAAGCGTGATCATCAGAAGATAGATCACGGCCGGGGCCACCAGCAGATAGGGGAAAAGGCGTTTCAGCCGCTTGCTGCGGCGGCGCACAATCTTCTTTTTGGTCGATCCCGGGGCAACGGGAGCTGCCCCGGGGTCTTTCAGCAACGAATCCACCATCAAGATAAATCCTGACAATCAGTCATTGCGGTGTCGCGGCGAAGCGGATCAGAACGGGAGTGGTTTTCCTTCACCCACGTAGAGTCCCGGTGCCGCCGCGGCATACTCGACAGGAGGTTTGCCGGAGTAGAAGCCGTTATCATCCATGATTTTCCGCACAGCAGCCACACCATTGTCGAGCGCTTCCTTCGCAGTGATTTGGCCGACGACGGCACGGTTGATTTCATTGCCGATTGCCTGCTCCATGTTGAACATGCCGGGCAGACGCGGAGCGCACCATGCATGGTCCAGACTGTCTCCCCAGACCTTGGCCGGCTGCGAAACCGCCTGAAGTCTTGGGTTGTTCAGTACGGACCGGTAGCCGGGTGCAACGCCGTTCGCATTGGCCTCGTTCATGGCCATTATGGACGCTGTCGTCAGGAATGCCAGCATCAGGAATGCGCCTTCGGGATTTTGTGCGGCAGCCGATACACAAGATGTGGAGCCGGCAATGTTCGGAGGCGCAAAGCGGCCACCTTCGATCCGCGGTTCGTAAATCGTTACAAAGTCTCCGACGATCTGGCTTTGGTCCGGACGCATGGCCTGGGTTCCGCTGTCCTGCCAGGAGATGTTGGTGGCAAGCTGACCGCCAAGCCAGGCGGCACGGTTTTCCGGCCAGCCGGCGCCCGCAAAGCCCTCATTGGCGTTCTTTGAAAGCTCCAGAATGATCTCCAGGCCTTTCATGCCGGCATCATTGTTGAAGATCGGCTCCCAGTTCTCATCAAAGAGCATCATGCCCGCCTGCGCGGCAATGTGTTCCCAGGTATAGGTGGACCAGAAACCGCGCGCGGCCATCAGGCCGACACCGGCCACGCCGGGCTGCACATTGTTGAGTTCGGACGACACACGGATCAGTTCATCATAGGTCGGGATCGACTTGGACTTGTCGACCTCTCCACCCAGAAGCTCTTCCATCGCCGTCTTGCGCACATGCACCATCTGAATGTCGCAGTCGAACGGAATGCCGTACATGACGCCATTGAAGAAGCCGTAGTTCAGGCGGTAGGTGTCATAGAAGTCATCCAGCGGCAGACCCCATTTCTTGGCGTAGTCGTCAAGCGGCGCCAGGAAGCCGGGGGCGGCGAAATCGCCAAGCCAGGGTGAGAAGAACTGCAGTGCGTCAAAGGAGGCATTGCCCGAGATGAACTCGGCCAGCGCCTTGTCATAAAAACTGTCATCGGGGATCGGAACCAGCTCGACCTTAATACCCGAAAGCTCCTCGAACGGGACGAGACCTTCGGCAGCCGATTCCTGGTCGGCCGCGCCAATGGCGAAACGCACCGTTGTGCCAGCCAGTTCGGACCGGACCTTTTCCCAGTCAACCGTTCTGATCCAGTCCTTGCCCGGATCCCAGAGCGGGTCGGCGCTCATATCGTAGAGTTTCTGATAGTCCTCACGAACATATTTTCTGACGCTGATATCGGCCAGAATGCTTGCCGGATCGCGAAGGTCCTGTGCAAAAGCTTTGGCGATGAACGGCGAACCCATTGTCGATGCAACGGCTGACGTCACGCCGACTGCGGCGCTGGACTTCAGAAATGAGCGACGCGAAACGTCACTCAGCCTGGCGCTCTTACCCTTGTTGTTGCGAAACATATGCTTCTCCTCCAGTTTGACGGTGGGGAAGGATAGCCACTGCCAAAGTGTGACGCATTCCAAAAATCAGCACAGGCCGGCCGCGCTTTATGTTGCGTCTTTGAATTGCGTATTCCTCCCATTCGATATTGCGCACTGCACATATGATCGAATATGAATACTAATGTTCATTACCAGCACTTTGTCAAGCTATATTAACCAATACACACTTTGATGATTGAACATATGGATTGACTTTGTTGCAAAAGTTCTCAAACTATGGACATCCCATGGAGGAGAATTTATGGCTTCAAACGTTGCCCTGACCGGTCTGGCCAGCGAGTTGCAGGCACGATCAAAGGATAGCGCGCCTATCCGGATCGGCCTTATCGGCTGCGGTGAAATGGGAACCGACATCGTCGCCCGCGCCTCGCTGATGGACGGAATCGAAGTCAGCGCCATTGCCGATATCCGCCCCGATGCCGCCGAAGACGCTGTGCAAACAGCCTTTCAGGAAGACGGCCACGCGCGTCACGCCAGCACGACCGATGACCTCAACGCCGCAATTGAATCGGGAAAAGTCGGCATCGTCGACGATGCGTCCATCCTTTTGGAGAGCGGCCTTGTCGACGTTGTCGTCGAGGCGACCGGGCTTCCGGGCGTTGGCGCACAATTCGGTCTGGCCGCCATGGAGCGCGGAAAGCACCTGGTGATGATGAATGTCGAGGCCGACGTCACAATCGGCGCCTATCTGAAAAGCCAGGCGGACCGGCTGGGCGTCATCTACACGCTCGGAGCCGGCGACGAACCTTCCTCCTGCATGGAACTGATCGAGTTCGTCACAGCAATGGGACACAGGATCGTCGCTGCCGGAAAGGGAAAGAACAACCCGCTCAAGGTCGACGCCACGCCCGATGAATATGAAGAAGAAGCAACCAGGCGGAAAATGAACCCCCGAATGCTGGTGGAGTTCATCGACGGGTCCAAAACCATGGTCGAAATGGCGGCCATCGCCAATGCGACCGGTCTTTTGCCGGACAAGCCCGGCATGCATGGCCCGCAGGTGGCCGGAGACCAGCTTTCCTCGGTGCTCATTCCGAAGCAGGACGGGGGCATCCTGTCCGGCGTTGGACGCGTCGACTATACACTCGGCAAGGGACTAGCGCCGGGCGTCTTCGTGGTTGCCGAGATGGCCCATCCCCGCATCAGGGAGCGCATGGAAGACCTGAAGATGGGCAAGGGGCCCTATTTCACCTTCATCCGCCCCTATCATCTCACGTCGCTTGAAGTTCCGCTGACCTGTGCCCGTGCCGTCCTGCACAGGAAGGCGGATATGGTCCCGCTGTCGCGCCCGGTCGCCGAAGTATGCGCGCTTGCAAAGCGCGATATCATGCCCGGCGAAACGCTCGATGAGATCGGCGAATACTGCTATCGCGCCTGGATCCTCGAAGCTGCGGAAGCCCGGCAGAAAAAGGCCCTTCCCTGTGGTCTCCTTGCCGGCGGCACCGCCACAAAGGCAATCAAGAAAGGCGAGCTGTTGACGGCTGACTGCGTGTCTCCCGATGCCGGTTCGAAGATCGTTGAACTCAGAGCGCTGCAGGACCAGATGCTTGCGGCGCAGACCTGACGGATATGGGCGCATGCCAAAGACCAAAAACGCCAACATTCCCTTTGCGATAGCACGTTACAGCCGCGATCAGCTCGTCGAGGCGCTGCGGCGGATGTTTCTGATCCGAAAATTCGAGGAGGGGGCTGAGGACAGCTATATGCGCGGCCTCATTCACGGCACGATGCATCTGTCCATCGGCCAGGAAGCAAGCGCCGTCGGCAGCTGCATGCCGCTTCTGCCCGATGACCAGATCACCTCCACACACAGGGGTCACGGCCATTGCATCGCAAAGGATGCGGATATCTCCAAGATGTTTGCCGAGTTCTTCGGCAAGGAAACAGGCTACTGCAAGGGACGCGGCGGCTCGATGCATATCGCCGATGTGGAAAAGGGCAATCTGGGCGCCAACGGCATTGTCGGCGGCGGCATACCCATTGCGGTCGGGGCGGCGCTGACGGCAAAGACACTGAAAACAGGCAAGATCGTCATCTGTTTCTTCGGTGACGGGGCCAATAATGAGGGCGCGTTCCACGAGGCGCTGAACATGGCGTCCGTGTGGAAACTGCCGGTGGTCTTTGTCTGTGAGAACAACAAATACGGCATGTCGACCTCGACGGAACGTTCCACCTCCGTTGAAAATATTGCGGACCGGGCGGTCGCCTACTCCATGCCGGGCAAGACGGTCGACGGCAATGACTTTTCCGCCGTCTGCGAGGCGGTGAACGAGGCCGTGGAGCGGGCGCGTGCGGGACAAGGACCATCGCTTGTCGAGAACGTGACCTATCGATGGCGCGGCCACTCGAAATCGGACCGCAACCGCTACCGCACCAAGGAAGAAATCAGCGAGTGGATGAGCCGCGATCCCATCAAGCGCTATGCGGCAGTGCTTGAGGAGCACGGCGTCATGACAGCTGCGGACATCGAGGCGCTTGAAGGCGATGTCGACCGCGAAATCGAAGCGGCGATCGACTATGCGAAATCCTGCCCCGACCCGTCGCCGCTTGAGGTGACGCGGGATGTCTACACGGATATGGCGCAATGAATATTCACAGTGCGCCCCAAGAGGAAGACCTCGTTGAGATGTCCTATGCGGAAGCCATCCGCGACGCACTCGATATCGCCCTAACAAATGACGAGCGTGTTGTCCTCATGGGCGAGGATATCGGGGTCTATGGCGGCGCGTTTCAGGTCACCGGCGACCTCGTCCACAAACACGGAGACGCGCGGGTGATCGATACACCAATCTCCGAACTCGGCGGCGCGGGCGTTGCCGTCGGCGCGGCCGCAACCGGTCTTCGGCCGGTTTTCGAATTCCAGTTTTCCGATTTCGCCATGCTCGCGATGGAGCAGATCTGCAACCAGGCGGCAAAGATGCGCTATATGCTGGGCGGCGCGGTCTCGGTACCCGTCGTTATGCGGTTTCCGGCGGGATCCGGGACGGGCGCGGCCGCCCAGCACAGCCAGAGCCTTGAAGCCTGGCTTGGACATGTGCCCGGCCTGAAGGTGGTGCAGCCGGCCACGCCGCGCGATGCCAAGGGCATGCTGCTTGCAGCGATCGAAGACCCGGATCCGGTGATGATCTTCGAACACAAGTTGCTCTATAAAACAAAAGGCATGGTGCCTTCCGGCCACTATATGACACCGCTGAACAAGGCCGAAATATGCCGGCAGGGCAGCGATGTGACGATTGTTGCCGGTTCGATCATGCTGCATCGCGCCCTGGAAGCTGCCGAGGCGCTGTCTGCCGAGGGCGTTAGCGCGGAGGTTATCGATCTAAGGTCGGTTCGGCCGATCGATCGCGATACAATCATTGAAAGCGTGAAGAAGACGTCGCGCCTCATCTGCGTTTACGAGGGTGTCAAAACGCTTGGCATCGGTGCGGAAATCAGCGCCCTGATTGCCGAGAGTGAAGCCTTCGATTTCCTCGACGCGCCGATCATCCGGCTGGGCGGGGCTGAATCGCCCATCCCCTATAATCCGGTGCTTGAAAAGGCCGCGGTTCCGCAAACCGAGGATATCGTCTCACACACCCTGCAACTGTGCCGCGGAACGCTTTGATATGCCGACCGAAGTGATCATGCCGAAAGTCGACATGGACATGGATGCCGGCACGATTGCCGCCTGGCATGTCCAGGAAGGCGAACAGGTGGAAAAGGGTGCGGCTCTTTTTGACATTGAGACCGACAAGGCGGCGATGGAGGTTGAAAGTCCGGCTTCGGGAGCCCTGCATTATGTGAGCGCCCAGCCCGGCGACATCGTTCAGATCGGCGGTCGTGTTGCATGGATTTTTGCCGAAGGAGAGGCTGTTGAGCCGCCAGAGAACGGCTCGCAGCAGGAACCGGCAGAGACCTCAGCACCAAAGCAGGACAGTGGAATACCGGCGACGCCCAACGGTGCGCCGAAACACCTGCCCGCGGCGGCTGGCGAAAAAACCCACGCCACACCGCTCGCAAGGCGCATGGCCAGAACAAGCGGCGTCGATCTTTCCTCGATTGCCGGAAGCGGGCCGCGCGGACGCATAACCCGAAAAGATGTTGAGGCAGCGGCGGCAACTCCCGTTTCAACCGCTGCTCCGACTGACGCCGATCGCCAGGCCGATGCGAGCAGGGCGCGGCTCGATGCGCTCGGCATCGTTTATGATGCGGTCGGCGTCGACAGGATGCGCGCCCGTATTGCAGAGCGTTTGACGACCAGCAAGGCGACGGTTCCGCATTTTTATCTGGAGGCCGATTGCCGGCTCGACAAGCTGCTCGCCTTCCGCAAGGAGGTCAATGAGGCGCTGGCGGCTTCGGATTCCGGAAAGATTTCGATTAACGACCTGCTCGTCAAGGCGAGTGCGCTCGCGCTTTGCGCCGTTCCCAAGGCCAATGCAAGCTGGGCCGGAGACGAAATCCTGCGCTATCGCGATGCCAATGTCTCCGTCGCCGTATCCGTTGACGGCGGGTTGATGACGCCGGTGGTCAGACAGGCGCAGACAAAATCCATCCTGGCGATTTCCAGGGAGATCGCCGATCTGGCCGAACGGGCCAAGAAGGGCAAGCTGGCGAGCCATGACTATCAGGGCGGATCCTTCAGTATTTCAAATCTCGGCATGTTCGGCGTGAAGGCCTTCAGCGCGATCATCAACCCGCCGGAAAGCATGATCCTTGCCGTTGGCAAGGCCAACCGGCAATTCGTCGAGGCTGATGACGGCTCTCCGGTCGCTGCAACGATCCTGTCGGTGCGGCTATCGTGCGATCACCGTGTTGTCGACGGGGTGCTGGGCGCGCAATGGCTGAGTGAATGGCAACGCCTGGTGGAAAATCCGTTCCTGCTGGCGCTGGGTGAAACCCAGGGTTCGCCAGACGGTCGTGCTTGAGAGCCTGAAGGCCTTGATCCGGTGCCGGCGTGAGAATTCCCGGATGGATAAAAATCTGTCCATCCACACGCGAAAATTGACATGGGCGCAATCAATCGTGCAGATGATCACCGAGCAAAAGCCATGGCCAAGAACGCGATATCCAAGCAAACAGATGCAGGCAGGAAACGCCCCGAAGGTGCCCTGATCGACGCGATTCAGGAACAGAGGATCCGCGCCGCCTGGCTGTATTACATCGAAGGTCTCAACCAGCAGGAGGTGGCGACGGTCCTCGGGATCACACGCCTTCAGGTCACACGTTTGCTCGCAGATGCGCGCAAGCGGGGCGAGATCAATATCCAGATCAATTCCGATCTTGAACCGATTGTCGCGGTCCAGCGGACAATCGAGACCCGTTTCAATATCGGCCGCGTCATCGTTGCGCCGCGCTCGGACCCGGCAACAGATCCGATCAAGCCGATTGCCGTCGCGGCCGGCCGGTTCATATCCGATTACGTCCATTCGGGCATGACCATCGGCGTCGGATGGGGACGCACACTCTATTCGACACTGCCTCATATCGAGGGGCGCGCACTTGAGGATATCCGTGTCGTTTCACTGCTGGGCGGCATCGCGGAGGCGAAGCGCTTCAATCCGGCAGAATTTGCATGGCAGTTTGCCGAACGCTTCAACGGCGAAGGTTATCTCGTACCGGCACCGGCCATCGTCGACAGCGTGGAAACCAAACACGCGCTTCTGGAACACTGCGGCATCAGCCAGATCTTCGAATACGCCAATTCGCTCGATGTCGCCTTTGTCAGCGCCGGCGGCATTGCGAGCCTCAACACATCCTACCGTGTCGGCCATGTCTCCGAGGCCGATCGCAGATCGCTGATCGATGCCGGTGTTGTCGGTGACATCCTGTACAATTTCATCAATATTGACGGCGAGATCGTGGATCACCCGGTCAACGACCGCGCCATCGCCATCGATATTTCGAAGCTCAAACGCGCCAAGGATGTCGTGCTGATTTCGGGTGGCGCCGAGAAGATCGAGGCGCTCATCGGCACCCTGAAGCTCATCAAGCCATCTTATTTCATCACAGACGAGATCACGGCGGCCACCCTGGCCGACTACGAGACCGCGGCGGGTTGAACAGCCGGCTGCGTCAACTCAGTGACCGTCAAGGAAGCAGGCGCAGGCATGCCGGTTGCCGCGGTCGCTGAGCGCGGGTTCGGATTGGCTGCATTTGTCGAAGACCATATTGCAGCGGGTGCGAAAATTACAGCCGCTCGGCGGATTGAGCGGGCTCGGAAGCTCGCCCTTCAGGATGACCCTGTTTTCCTTGTCCTTCGGATCAAGGGACGGGGCGTTTGACAAAAGCGCCTTTGTGTAGGGATGCTTCGGGTCACGATAGATTTCCGAGCAATCGCCGAATTCGACTATCTTGCCCAGATACATCACCGCCACCTGATCGGATATGTGACGCACAACCGAAAGATCGTGGGCAATAAAGACATAGGACAGACCAAGCCGGCTCTGAATATCCTTGAGCAGATTGATCACCTGTGCCTGTACAGAAACGTCCAGAGCCGACACAGGCTCATCGCAGACAATCACCTCCGGGTTCAGCGCAAGGGCCCTTGCAATACCGATACGCTGTTTCTGGCCGCCCGAGAACTGATGCGGATAGCGAACGCCATCGTTGGGGTTAAGGCCCACCTGCGTCAGCAATTCGGCAAGCCGCTCCCGGCGCTCATTTACCGGAACAACCTCGGGAAAGATCTGCCAGGGTTCGGTGATGATATCCGCAACCGTCATCCTCGGATTGAGGGACGCAAAGGGGTCCTGGAAGATCATCTGCATTTTCTTGCGATGCTGCCGTGTTTCTTCCTTTGACAATTTGAAGATATCGCGCCCATCCATCAGCGCACCGCCGCTGGTCGGCGTGACGAGCCTCATCAGCGTGCGCGCGAGCGTTGACTTGCCGCAGCCCGATTCGCCGACGACCCCCAAGGTCTGACCCCGGTAGAGTTTGAAGCTGACGCCATCAAGCGCGCGCACCGTACCCTGATTGCTGGAGAATTTGCCGCCGATGCGGTAGTGCTTCGACAGGTCATGCACGTCCAGGATCGGGGTTTCCGTCTGCTTGCTGTTTTCGACCGTCATATCTAAGCGCCACCCCCAAGCTGTTCGGCGAAATGGCAGGCACTCGAGCGATTGCCGGGCAGGGCCATGCTTTGCGGCACCTCAGTCAGGCAGCGTTGCTGCTTTCCCACACAACGCGGCGCAAAGGCGCAACCCGGCGGCAAGGCCGACATCACGGGAGGCGAGCCTTGAATTGCGCCGAGCTCCTGGCCTTTCTTGTCGGCCGTCGGCATCGAGTTCATTAATCCGATCGTGTAGTAGTGCATCGGCCCGTTGATAATATCGGTTGTCGGTCCGCTTTCGACGATTTGTCCCGCATACATGACAAGAAGCCGGTCGGTGTTTTCCGCCACAAGACCGATATCGTGGGTGATGAGCACCATGGCCATATTGGTTTCAGCACGCAGCTCCTCGAGCAACTGCATGATCTGGCCCTGAACCGTCACGTCGAGAGCGGTCGTCGGCTCATCGGCAATCAGGATATCGGGTTCAAGGGCGATCGCCAGGGCAATCATGATGCGCTGGCACATGCCGCCTGAAAACTCGTGCGGGTAATAGCCGACACGCTGGCTGGCGGCCGGAATCTTGACCTGCTCCATCAGTTCGATGGCTTTTTTGCGCGCGTCCTGCCTGGACGTGCCAGGCCGGTGAACGCGATACATTTCGGCCAGTTGATATCCAACAGTCAGGGCCGGGTTGAGCGAGGTGATCGCGTCCTGGAAAACCATCGATATCCGGTCTCCATGGACTGATCTCTTGACCTCGGCAGAGGCGTTGAGGAGATCGATATCCCCATAACGGACATTGCCTTGAATGGTCGCCGGCGGCGTTTCCAACAGGCCCATGATCGAGTTGAAGCTGACGCTTTTTCCGGACCCTGATTCTCCAAGCACACCCAGGGCCTCACCGCGCCTGATATCAAGGCTGACGTCCCGCACGGCATGAAGCTTGCCATGGGGCGTGTCGAAAAAGACGTTCAGGCCCGAGACCTCGAGAATCGGAGCTTCGGTCGTGTTTTGATCGGGCATTAGATCAGCCATCGCCACCTCTGCACGGGATCGCTGATTGCGCGAACCCAGTTGGCCAACAGATTGAGACTTAATGTCGTGAGAAAAATCGCCAGTCCGGGGAATGTGATCATCCACCAGGCTTCGCGCAGATACTCTCTGCCCCTGGCGATCATGAGGCCCCAGGAGGGCTCTGGCGGCTGCAGGCCGA
Organism: Hoeflea prorocentri; assembly: GCF_027944115.1. NCBI lineage: Bacteria > Pseudomonadati > Pseudomonadota > Alphaproteobacteria > Hyphomicrobiales > Rhizobiaceae > Hoeflea > Hoeflea prorocentri. Next base: position 4,208,456 of record NZ_JAPJZI010000001.1, read on the forward strand.
AGCCGAGGTAGCTAAGGCCCGCCTCCGCCAAAATCATCAAGGCGACTTCGAGCGTTGCCAGAACCAGCAGCGGAGACACCATATTGGGCAGAATATGGCGAAACATGATCCGCGCATCGCCCGCGCCGATGGTGCGGGCCGCCTCGACAAAGGACGACTCGCGATAGGACAGCGTAATGCCGCGGGCAAGACGCGCATAGACAACCCAACGCACGGCCGCCAGCACCAGCACCATGTTTACGAGGCCGCCGCCGGCGATGAAGAGTACAAACATGGCAACGAGCAGTGACGGCACCGCCATGAAGCCGTCCGCCGCCCTCATGACGACGGTCTCGAGCCAACCGCCGTAATACCCGGCCAGGAGACCGAGGCTCGTTCCAAGGATCGAGGAAATGAGCACGGCGATCACCCCGACAGCCACGGAAGCCTGGGCGCCATACATCAGCCGTGAAAGCAGATCGCGGCCAAGAGCGTCCGTACCGAGGAGGTGGAACTGCAACGAGCCATCGGTGCCCTTCGCATAGGATAAAGGCGGCAGTTGGCCGTGAAAAATGTTGGGCAGTAACGGATCGTATGGAGCCAGGAACTGCGCGAACAGGGCTGCAATGAGCAGGATCAGCAGAAAGATGACAGCCGGCAGGACGACCGGCTCGCGCAGCAACGCCTTGAGGATGTGCACAAAGGTGATCTTCTGCTCGCGGGCTTCTTCCTCGGTGCCGACCGGCATGTCCAGCTTGCCTTCCATGGCCCTACCCTTTCCCGAGTTTAGGATCGAGGATCAGATAGCTCAGATCGACGAGCAGATTGATGGTCAGGACAACGATGAGAAGCACAAAGATGGTTGCCTCGATCAGCGGGACATCGCGGATCGCCAGGGCATCCACGGTCAGCGCACCCACACCCGGCCATCCGAAAATGCTCTCGACGATGATGACGCCGGTAACCAGGGTCACGGTCTCGTCGCCGATTGTCGTGATGACCGGCACGGCCGAGTTTCGTAGAGCGTGAATATAGGCGATCCGCCAGCGGGGAATTCCCCGGCCCCGCGCCGCTGCGACATAGGGCTTGGCCAACTCATCCATGATCGACGACCGGGTGATCTGTGCTATTCGCCCGATGGGCCGTAGCGCCAGTGCGATCGCAGGAAGGATCACGTGGGAAAAGGAGCCGTATCCGGAGGTCGGCAGCCAGCCCAGATGCACTGCGAAGATCAGGATCAGAACAAGTGCGAACCAGTATTCGACAACGGAAACGCACCCGAGCGCGAAGACCCCTATGATGCGGTCGGCCACCGTTCGCGGGTTCATGGCCGCGTAGATGCCAATGGGTATCGCCACCATAATGGCGACCAGTATGGTCACCGCTCCCAGAAAGAAGGTTGCGGGCAGTCTCTCAAGTACGATCGGCAATGTGGCACGTGATTCCGGGAAGGCACCATGAACCAGCGGCTTGCTGATACCATATCGAAACGTGTCTCCCAGATCACCGGTAAAAATCCCGCCGATGAAGCGCACATATTGCTCGGACAGCGGGTCCTCCAGACCCATGCGCTGACGCAACTCGAGCACGGCTTCCTCGGTTGCGGCATTGCCGAGCACCATTCGTGCAGGGTCACCGATCTGCCGGTCCGCTAGAAAGACCAGCGTCATCACCACAAGCAGCACGGTGATTGAAGAAACGATCCGTCGAATTATAAAATTGATCTGGGCTCTATTCATCTTCATCCAAACCGTTGAGGTTCTCAACACTATCTGCGCAGTCTGCGGGCTGCCCGCGCAAACCATGCGGACAGCCCGTCTCGGGAGTTATCCTGCTTCGTAAAATTCCTGTTGCTTCACGTTGACCGAAATAGCGCGGTGGTCCGCCCCGAAATCCCGGTCAAATCCCGTCGCCACATCACCGCCCCGCCGCAAAAGTCCGACGGGAACAAACCATGAGACAGGTCGAAACAAGGATCGTGCTTCGGATGGTTTATTGCGCATGGTTCCCCCCAAAAGACATGGCTCTTCGATCCGCTTCCCGGTCGGACGGCAATCAATCTGTCCGGTGAGCATCGCCAAATGGAGCAAGCTGCTTGCCCCACCAAAGGCACCCTCCCAAGAAGCCTTATCGGGAGAAAGGCTAGCACCTCCGTGGTCTTTTGCAACCGGTTGCAAAGACAAAATCGTCACGGGCGCAAAGGTCCGGACTGACGCGTAATTCTTACTCGCTTGATTTTAATCGGTTTTATCCTGCGGTTGGTATTTCGATTTTTTTTCAATTCCTCTGCAATTCACAGCTCCAGCAAAAAATTGCAAAGCTTTGCAATGGCTTACTTCCGGAGTCTTGCCGGCGTGCAGCGCTTGAAAACCACAATTTTTGATGGCGCCGGACGTTGCCGGGTCGCCATTGCTCGGATCAGGCCTGCAGTCGCTGATCCAGAAGCTCGAATTGTCTCATCGTCGCATCGAAGCCCTGCTTCGCCTGCTCAAAAAGTGGCAATTGCCGATGTTTGTCGGAGAGGATCTCGACACCATAGGGGCCTTCATAGCCGGCATCATGCAGTGCGTGGAGAAAGGCCGGAACGTCGAAGCAACCGTCTCCCGGAAGTTCGCGGCAGTGGACCGTGTCGTAAAAGAGCGTGCCCTGAACCTCAGGCAGCGCATCGTTCAGTTCCACCCAGGTGATCGCCTCCTTCGGCATATCCCTGACCTGATCATAACTCATGCCGCCGCGGGCAATGTGCCAGATGTCGACGAGCACCCCTCCATTGTCGACTCCTGCTCCGTTTCTCAGCGCCACGCCCTGGTCAATCGTTGCCAGATTGGCGAAGGGAAGAATCTCGAGGGACAGGCGGGTGCCGGCATCGGCTGCCTCACGACAAAGGATTTCATACTCGCGGATCATGTGATCCATGGGCCAGTCGTTCCTGCCGTCGTTGTCGAAATCGCCGCCAATCTTGATATGCCAGGCTCCGAGGCGTTCGGCGGCGTGCAGGAGATCTTTTCGAACCTGATCCGAACGCTTTCTGCGTTCACCGCTGACGAACCAGTCGGTGATCATCTCGACTTCGACATATTTCATGCCGTTGTCGTCAAGTATGCGCTTCATTTCATCGAAGCCCAGGCGGGCTGAGACCGACATGACGTCAGCATGATGGAACCCGATACCGACATAACCGACGTCACGCGCCATCTCGACCCGTTCCCGAAAGTCGATCGGGCTGACCAGGTCCTGACCGTCAGGGGCGCAATCGCCGTTCATTGTCCAGTAGGTCGCTACGAGTTCCGGTTGCTTCATTGTGTTTCTCCTGTCCGTGGCCCGATCGAAGAGATCATCCGGGATCATTGAGAACTGGCGGGCGGAACGCGCATTGCCGCATTCCGCCCGGGTCCAAACTATTCCTTGGCCCAGTGGTTTTCGATTTGACCGATGTTTTCCGGCGTCACCACACGGCCGGATTTGAGGCAACCGCGATCGCTGCACTCCGGATCGCCGCCGTTCATCAGTACGATTGCAACCCGGATCGCTTCCTGTGCCTGCTCAAAGGCATCATAGGTCGTTCCGACATCCAGGTAGCCCTGCTCCATCAGGGTCACGGCTTCCGGGAACAGATCCTGTGTCGCGATATAGACGTGATTGGGCTCACCGACGGGCGCCCAGCGGTCCAGACTTTCCAAAGCGGCTCTCACCGCAGAAATCGGAAAGTCGCTGGCAAGGAACATGCAGTTTGCTTCAGGGTGCGCAGTGAAGCCATTCACCGTGCCGGACCTGAAAATTTCAGGGTTCCATTCGGTCGGAACGGTTTGCAGCGTTTCGACTGAATCGGATTTGTCAGTCACCAGATGCCACGCGTCGTGGCGGTAGACCGCATTGTTGTCCTTCAGCGCACCCTGCAACTCGATACATTTGGCCTGAATGCCCTTGTCCTCGATCATTTTGACAAAGGCCTCGGACGTCGTAATCGCCTGATTGTAGGTGTCGCCACCCACATGCGCATCCGGTTGCGATGTCGATGAGGTTTTGTCGAAAGTGATAAACGGAATGCCTGCACGCGCCGCGGCACGAATGGAGGCGCCGATCGCGGCAGAGTCCTCACCACGGGCAATGATCACATCCACATCCTGGTTGATAAGGTCTTCAATATTGGCGGCTTGCCGCGTCGGGTCCGCATCCGCAACATTGATGACGAATTCCAGATCAAACCCCGCTTCCGGCCCCTGTATCTCGGCCTCCTGCTGCATGTAGCGTTCCCAGGCCAGCACGATGGCGTTTTCCTTGGCGTTCCAGGCAAGGCCAATGACCTTTTTTTCGGCCGCGACCGCTGCTCCGGCATACAGAAATCCGGCCACCGCGATTGATGCAACCGCCAACTCCCTTGCTCTCAACATGTTCTCACTCCCTTGTTGCTATTTCGCGGAACTTGGTCTGAAGCCACGTGTCAACCTTGAAAGCCAGGACGCATTTCCGCGTTTGAGTGCGTCCACATACATGGCGGCAAATATCAGAGCGCCGGTGACGACCTGATAAATGTAAGGGTCCGCACCAATCTGGTTCAGACCGTTGAAAATCATCTGAAAGGCCAAGGCGCCCAAAACGATGCCGGGGAAAATCGTTCCACGGCCGCCCGACAGGCTGATGCCGCCGACGACGGCGGCTGCAATGGCGTCAAACTCGAGGCCGCGGCCGAGGAACCCGCTGACCGAGCCTACCTGATTGAAGCTGGCGGTTGCCGCAAGTCCGGACAAAAAGCCCGACAAAGTGAAGACAAGAAAGATGGTCTTGCCGGTCGGTATCCCAAGTTGAGTGGCGTTGGCTTCATTGTCGCCAACGGCATTGATGTGGCGGCCCAGAACCGTTCTGCGATAGGCGTAGTGTACGACCAATATGACCAGGGCAATGATGAGAACATCGACAAAAACAGGACCAATCCTGGTGTTGCCCCAGGATCGCGCGACCTCAGGCAGGCCAACAACGCGCGCTTCCGTATACACAAGGCCAAGGCCTCGATAGGCGATCATCGTGCCGAGCGTTGCGATGAGTGCGTCGATGCGCAAAACGGCGATCAAAAACCCGTTGAAGGCACCAAGCGCCGTGGCCGTCACAAGAATGATCGCAAAGCCGAAAACGGGATGAAGTCCGGTGCTCTCCATGATCAGGGCACCTGTCGAGGCCGACAGGAACACCATCGAGCCAATGGAAATGTCGATCTTTCCGGCAAGGATCGTCACGCCGACGGCGCAGGCCGCAAGGGTCATCGGCCCCATGTCGTGCAGCATCGTCATCAGATTGGAAAACGTGCCAAAGCTTGGTGCCGCAACAGCAAAGCCGATTGCAATGAGAACAAGAACGGCAACGATGCCGATATAATCATCGGCGCCGGCAAACCAGGACGGTTTTCCACTTGTTTTCATGCCGCCTCCTCGCCGTTGTCGCGCGATGAGACCGCTTCCATCAGATCATTCTGGGAGGCGCTCCCAGGCAGGGTGTTGGCGATGTGTCCGCGCTTTATGATCAAATACCGGTCGGCCACCCGCATGAGCTCCTCAAGCTCGGAGGAGATCATCAGGATCGCCGCACCGTCCTCGGCCAGTTGGACAATGAGTTTGAGGATTTCAGTCTTGGCGCCTGTGTCGAGGCCCCGTGTCGGTTCGTCGAAAATGTAGATCTCCGGCAGCAGGTTCAGCCAGCGCGCGAACACGACCTTTTGCTGATTGCCACCGGACAGGGTGCCGACGGGCTGGGTCACCGAAGATGCTTTGATCCCTATGCGGTTGACCATTGCGCTGGCCATATCGTTTTCCTTGCGACGCTGCAAAAGGCCAAACGGTCCGGTCAGCGGTTTCATATTCGGCAGGGAAATATTGCCAGCAATCGAGAACGGCATCACCAGCCCCTCCGCGCGCCGATCTTCGGTCACGAGCCCGGCCCGCTGACGCAGTTCAAACGGTTTCAACGGGATCGTAGTACCGTCCGTTTCGCGGTATGCGATCCGGCCGCCATTTGTCGGGTCAAGCCCGGTGAAAGCACGCACCAGTTCTGTGCGGCCCGAACCCAAAAGCCCCCAGAGCGCCAGAATTTCGCCGCGGTGCATTTCGAAACTGATGTCGTTGACAAGCGGCCCGCCATCCAATCGATCGACGCTGACCAGCACCTTACCGGGATGGGTATTGGGCTGGCGAATACGGTCGGTTTCGTGAATGCTGCCGAGCATTTGCTCAACAACCTTCGTGCGCGATGTGTCGGCAACATTCTCCGTCGAAACGGTGTGGCCGTCGCGCATGACCGTGACCCGGTCGCAGACGGTAAAAACCTCTTCGAGAAAATGGCTGATGAAAATGATCGAGGCGCCCATGGCTTTCAACGAGGCCATCAACTCAAAGAGCTTTTGCCTCTCGGGCACCGAAAGGGAGGAGGTCGGCTCGTCCAGAATGATGATTTTCGGCTCGGCCTTCATCGCCCTGGCAATCTCGACCAACTGCCGGTCACCGGTGCTGAGTGACGACGTCGGTTGATGAGGCGACACCTGGCAGCCGACAAGCGCCAGAAGCTCAGCGGAGCGCTCGTACATCTGCGCCCTGTCTATGCGATAGCCGGGCCCCGGAAAGGCATCGATGAAAATGTTCTCCGCCACGGTCATCGTGTTCAACGTCGTCAGTTCCTGATGGACGAAGGCAATGCCGTGACCCATTGCGTCCTTGGCGGATTGGATTGAGACCGTATCGCCGTTGAGCTTGATGACGCCGGCATCCGGCTGCAACACACCGCCGAGGATGTTCATCAACGTGCTTTTTCCAGCGCCGTTGGCTCCCATGAGTGCGCAGATCTCGCCTTGCCTGACCGACAGGTTCCCGTCCGTAAGAGCTTTGACGCCGCCGAAGCTCTTGACGATCCCGCTCATCTCCAAAATGTTCTGGCCGATCATGCGCGCCTCCGCATGATCGTGTCGATATAGACAAGCAGCAGGATGATTGCGCCTTTCACGACCAGACTGGCAAAGAACGAAATCCCGAAAAGGTTGAGCGAGTTGGTGATCAGTGTGACGACCAGGGCTCCAAGCGCGACGCCAAGAGGCGTGCCGATGCCGCCATATATGCTGACACGCCCGATGACACAGGCGCTGATCACATCAAGCAGCAAGGCATCGCTACCCAGTTTGGCGGATGCCGACCCCAGACGTGCGACAAGGAAAATAGCCGTCAGACCTGCGGCTGCGCCTGCAATGACGTAGGACCCCCAAACGATTTTGCCGGTTGACACACGCGCGATAAGCGCCGCGCGTTCATTGTATCCCACGGCGCGCAGTTTCTGTCCGTAGGGCGCTTTTTCAAGGCACAATTGTCCGGCAATGATGGCCAGGAAAAATACCCATACCGATACCGGCAGACTGAGAAAACGGCAGAGGAAAATGTCTTCGAAAACATACGGATGCCCGAATACGCTTTGTGAAGCCGTAATCCAGATCGAGAAACCACCGACGACGGTCATTGTCGCAAGCGTCACCACAAATGGCTTCATCGACAGGAAACCGACGGCAAAGCCATTGAATGCCCCGACAAGCGAGCCGACCGCGAGCATGGCCAGCGGGCCGATCCAGACCATCTGCGTATCGCGCATCAGCATTGCGCCGATGATGCCGGCGAAGGCCATTGTGGCGGGAAGTGAAAGATCGATCCCGCCGCCGACAAATACGAAGCACAGGCCAATGGCCAGTGTGCCCAGTATGGATGCCTGGACCAATACGTTGATGAGATTGTTAACACGGAAGAACGAGGGCGCGTTCACATACATGACGGCAAGCAGGCCGATCACAAGCAGGCCGATGACGAGGTTTCCCAGATACTGGGAATGTCGCCCGGCCAGAAGGGCAGTCATTTCACCCCCTCAAACGGCTTGTTGCGATCAGTTAAAACGCCGGGATACATGACTATTTTGCGCCTTTCCGACCGGGTGCTTCGAGCTGCCTTTGGCTGCGCGCGCTCCTATTGCGGTCAGGATCGAGCCCGTCCTGGATCACAACAAAGCCTTCGGGATCGTCGTTGTTGACGATATTTCCGGTGCGGTTGATGAACCTGTCTGGTGGCGCCGAAGCGTTCCAGCCGGCCTCAGCGGAAATGTCTTGATCTCTCATCTGCTCCCTCGCATTTGGGCTTTTTGTGAGTTTGTTTATGACTTGCCCAAGTCTCTGCGCGCCTCGACCGAGCGGACTGCCCTGGGGGCGCAATTACCCGCTTTTCTCGATTTCCTCCCTATGCTCTCCCCGACCGTTCCATGCTGTGCAGACCGTCTCGTGCATGAGGCGCAACTGGCTTGAAAAATACGCCCCGTCGGGGCGAAGAACGGCCAGTTCACTCATGCTGAAATTCGGTATTCCCGTGCACCATTCCGTCGCCCAGAATTCGTCATCGGAACCCAAATTCAAACAAGATCAAAGAAGTTCATTTTGAACAATTGTTTGTTTACAGGGGCTTACGACAACTGATCAGCGCGTTCCTGCGATCGTTGCAATGTCGTTGAGATCGACTGCTTGCCGCTGAGCATGTCGTGAATCTCTTCCCCAAGGATGGAAACCACCGAGGAAAAACTGGAAACAGGTGGACGTGGCCACAGTCTTATTTGTCCTCGCCTGGCCATCTGATCCACTGCGGTGATCATGGGCGACAATTGTTGTACGTCCGGATCAGATCCGACACTCAGGCGCGGCGTAACATGCCCGCCATGCTGCACAAGCAGCTTTATCACTTCCGGTGAAGATATCCATTCAATCGCATTCCATGCGGTCCGAAGGCGGTTAGGAGCGATATTGCTTGGAATGCCGAACGCAAAGCCGCCAATGGGCGCCACACTGGACCGGGGCTGCCTGTCGCCTTCAATCGCACCCCTCGGATGGGGCAGATAATCAAGTTCCCGAGCCGCTGCAAAGCCATTTAACTGCGCCTCTCGGCTTGCCCATTCATAGGCAATAGCCACTTTGCCTTCACGCAGAAGATCCACCTGACCATCCCAACCCATGGAAAGAACGTCAGGCGCGGAAACGGCCAGCAAATCGATCATGAACCGAGCCGCCAGGTGACCGCGATCCGTATTGATAAGCGGCTTTAGGGCCTTGTTGCTAAGGCGGCTGGTTTGAAAGCCGCCAACCGACCGGTCAAGCTGAAACACAGGCTGTCCGAAATCCGCAAGGAACTGAATAAATGCCTGCCCCACCGGGCCACCGCGCGCGGCGGTCCATGACACCCCGTACTGTCCGATTGACGGACGGTGCAATACACGCGCTGCCTCAAGAAGCTGGGCCGTTGTGTGCGGCGGCGGGATATTCAAATCCGCGAAGAGATCCTTGCGATAGAACAGCAATTGGGGATTGATGAGAATGGGTATTCCGTACTGGTTGCCGGCGAAAACCGTGCCACGCCAAGCAGACGACACAAAGTCTGAGCTGTTGAGCTGACTGTCGCCAGCCACATCATCCAGTGGGGCAAGCACTCCACGCTGCGCGAATTCGGCGATCATCGGCAAGTCGACCGCAACCACATCGTAACGGGATTGAGGCAACTCGCTGTTGTCCAGAATCTTCTGGCGAAGCGAATCGATGGAAGCTTCATGAAATCGGGCCTGACCGCCCATAAGATAGTTTAACTCCCGCCTCAAAGGCTTGCCGAAGGAATAGGCGGGATCTTCAACAACGAGAATTTCCAGGCCGTTGCCAAAACCAAGACTGTTGCTGGCTATCGGAGGCGCACCGATGAAATCGCGGCCTGCCGGCCTCCGGGACCGCCGGGAGCCGACCTTTGCCGTGCCGCTGATGGCGACTGCGGATTGGGTTGCCATCAACAATGATGTCATCTTGGCAATGAGCTTGGGGCTCGGGTGCACCGAAAAAGAGCGGCCCGACTTGGTCCGGGGCCGTAGGTCGATAAGGCCTTGATTGCGCATCTGCGCCACCCGGCGCGTGGCGGTTGTGTAAGGCACCTCAGCGGCCTGGGCCAAACTGGTGGGTGTCGTCAAATACCCCATGAGATGGCGCTTCATCAGGAAGAGCGACATGACCATAAGTGGATCCGAGATCGGTTCTTCAACCCAAAGATGTTTGAGGTTACGCAGACGTTCCAGCAACTCGATGGTCTGGATCAACTCCTCTTTGGTCATCTTTTTGAGCCCTCACCCCGACGGTAATACATTCAGAAAGTTCAAAATGAACATTTTCCAGCTAGCGGAATCCGAGCATTGTGATTGAATTCCTTCCGTCGGGGATATTTTTTGCAACCGGTTGCAAATTAGATTTTAGTACCACTCCTGACAGAAAATAGAAAGGGAGGAAGTTAATGGCACGATCACCATGGACGAAAATGCTCGGCGCTGCTTTCGCGGTATGCTTCTACGGAAGCGCGCATGCCGCCGGAGGGGGCGGGGAGCTTGTTGTCGTCGCCAACCAGGAGCCGCAATCCATGCAGGCTCAGGTCACTTACAAGGAGATCAACGGCGTTGGACTGCGCAATGTCATCGAAAACCTGACCCGGCTGGATCCGGCTACCAATGAAGTGCTGCCCATGCTCGCGTTGAGCTGGGAGCAGGTTGAACCGACATCCTGGCACTTCAAGCTGCGCGAAGGTGTGAAATTCCACGACGGCACCGACCTGGATGCCGAAGCTGCGGCCGTCAGCATCAACTGGCTTTACAGCGATGAGAACAACTTCAGCATCCGCGAGATGATGGGTCCTCAGATAACGGCCGAGGCTGTTGATGACATGACCCTTGCCATTAACACCGAATCCCCAGACCCATTGCTTCCGAGGCGGATTTATCTGGCAGGCCTGACATCGGCCAAACAGATTCTGGAAAATCCGGCGGATCATGACGTCCATCCCATCGGCACCGGCCCTTATATTTTCGACGAATGGAAACAAGGCCAGTACTGGACTGCAAAGGCCAATCCGGACTGGTGGGGCAACGACGCGGAAGATACCTACGGGGATATCCACTTTGACAGCCTGCGTGTCATATGGAGACCGGAGCCAGCCGTCCGTTCGGCGATGGTGGAAAGCGGCGAGGCCCAGGTTGCGATGTTCCTGACCAAGGAGGAATGCGACCGTTTCAATGAGGCCAGCGGCGTTGATTGTATCGTAAAGGGATCCGACACATTCCTCAGCGTTCGCCTGGACTATCACGGCGCACAACCGGTTCTGGAGGACCTCAGGTTCCGCGAGGCGGTCTTCACCGGCATCGACTGGGAAGGAATCCGCATCAACCTGATGGGGCTGGGCGAGCCGCTGGCAGGCCAATTGCTGCCGTCGGCTGCAACCGGCTTCCATGATGGTATTTCCCAGTATGCGTATGACCCGGTCAAGGCCAAGGCTCTGATTGAAGAGCTGAAGGGCGAAGGTCAGGACATACCGACGATCCATATCGCGACGCGGCTTGGATCCACGCCAAGAAACGGCGAGATGATTGAAGCCATGGGCGCGATGCTGAACGGTATCGGGGTTCCAACGACAGTTGCCGTTGAAGAGCCCGGTGTCTTCAACCCGTGGGTGACCACCAAGCCTGATCCTGCCCGTTCGGGGATGTGGCTCCACCCTCAAGGCAATCCGCTCATGGACTATGCCGCTCAATTCAGCGCCCACTACCTTTGCGGCAGCATCATTTCGGTCTTCTGCGATCCGGACTTTGATGCCCGGGTTGCCGCGGCCGGAGCACTGGTCGGAGATGAACGTCACCAGGCCTTGCGCGAGCTCGTGAAGGAGGGTCATGACCGTTACATCATGGGCGCGGTCGGCCTTCTGCAGAGAGCTTATGGAGTTCCTGAAGGCTATGAGTGGGACTTCGGTCTCGATCACCGCATCCTTGCAGTGAACATGAAACCCAAAGACTGATTTGTGACAACCAAAACAGGCGCTCCCGGTCCATCGGGGGCGCCTCAATCTTTCCTGACGTGATTCAGCTGTAAACTCAGCTTTGTGGAGCATAACCGCGTTGGGGGCGGCGCCCGGCCCGTAAGGCTCGCAGGCTCATCGCGTCAGCGATCACGTGTTTCTTTCTTATGTCCGCCGCCTTCTGCGCCAACCATATAGTTTTATATGTCGTCCTTCTGGCGCCTGACTTGTCTCCAAGGCCTTTAGAGAGATCATCAATTCTGCAAGATTTGGCGACGCCTTCTATCCACGCCATCGCTTCGACAATGGCCGGTGCTTTTACGGATGCACATGTCCAAAAGCGGGGCTTTGTGCGCACGTGCTAAGGCAAGACTGGAATCTCGGGGACTGAATGGCGGAGAGAGAGGGATTCGAACCCTCGAGACGGTATCACCGCCTACACACTTTCCAGGCGTGCGCCTTCGACCACTCGGCCACCTCTCCGCTGCGGTCCGGCCTCGGGAACAAAACCGATTGCCGAACCGGCGCGCAATATAGTCAAGCCATGGCCAGGATCAACCAGAATCTGACGCTTTGATGACGGTGCGGCAGACGGACGCCCCGAAAACCGGTTTCCGTACGGCGGTGTGAGTTTCCGCACAGAAAACAAAACGCCGGTAAGTATATTTCAAGCAGTTGATTTCCACGTGATGCCGACTTGCGCTATGCATGTTGGAAAGAGCCGGGGGGCGACCGGCCGAGCGTGGAATCAAAAAGACAAATAAGGGGATGGGAGTCCAACCGTCATGCGGTTTCTTCTGCGGGCAATCAGCCTGTTGGCGCTGATCGTGGCCGTCATCAGCGCTGTGATCGACGCAATCCGTTCTTTGGCCGCCTCCGAGGTCATCATAACGCCGCTCGGCTCGGCGTGGTATTCGTTCAGCCCGGACACACTCAACCTTGCCCAGGCATTGATCCAGCGAAACGTTCATCCATATATATGGGATCCAATCGTGCAGTGGATCCTGCTGCAGCCGACATGGGGCGTTTTTCTTGCCCTGTCGCTGATCCTTTATCTCGTCGCCTGGCGGCGCCCGAGACCGGCAGGCAGGTTCGCTGCGCGCTAACCTTTCGCGGGGCCCGAACCATGTTCAGTATTTTTAGCAGGAAGTCTGAAATGCCCGATCCGGCGGATGCCTTGCCGGGCAGAAACGAGCCGCTTCAAACGGCGAGCCGGCATTTTGTCAACGGACATGAACTCAAGGGACCCTACCCGCAAGGCCAAGAAACAGCCTATTTCGCCATGGGGTGTTTTTGGGGCGTCGAGCGCCTGTTCTGGCAGCGCGACGGCGTTTTCGTGACCGCGGCCGGTTATGCCGGGGGCACAACTCCCAACCCGACCTACGAAGAGACCGTGACCGGCATGACCGGACATGCCGAGGTCGTGCTTGTTGTCTACGATCCGCTAAAGGTCAGCTATGGCGATCTTTTGAAGATCTTTTGGGAAGGGCACGACCCAACGCAGGGCATGCGCCAGGGCAATGATGTGGGCACCACCTACAGGTCCGCCATCTATACGGTGGACGACGCTCAGCTCGCGCAGGCACGCGCCAGCAAAGATGCCTATCAGGCATCGCTCGAAGCAGCCGGCATCAGCCACCGGATAACCACTGAAATCGCGCCCGCCGGTCCGTTTTACTTCGCCGAAGAGTACCATCAACAATATCTGGCCAAAAACCCGAACGGTTATTGTGGCGTGAGAGGCACCGGGGTTGCCTGTGCCACCGGATAGACTCTGGCGTAAACCGTAAGCCGATCATTCGATTGCGTTTGTTGATCAAACGGTTCATTTTTCACGTGATCTTTGCTGGTAGCCATGCAAGGATATGGCAGAGCCTTGCCGGAATTCCGGCCTCAAAGGCTTTGAATAAGCCGTATGAACGCGGCGAAAAGGATAAAACGGAACAACACAGGGTTGGTGAATATGAAGCGAACACTACTCAGCATCTTTGCACTGGCAGCGATGTCCGCGACCGCACTGGCGGCCGATATCAAGCCTGCCATCATCTACGATCTGGGCGGAAAATTCGACAAATCGTTTAACGAATCCGCCTATAACGGAGCTGAAAAGTTCAAGGCCGACACCGGCATTGAGTATCGCGATTTCGAGATCCAGAACGACGCACAGCGCGAGCAGGCACTGCGCAAGTTCGCCCGCGACGGCAACAACCCGATCGTCATGGCAGGGTTCTCATGGGCCGCAGCGCTTGAAAAGGTCGGCGCTGAATTTCCCGATACGAATTTCGCCATTATCGACATGGTCGTCGACCTGCCGAATGTACGCTCCGTGGTCTACAAGGAACAGGAAGGTTCCTACCTCGTCGGTGTGATGGCCGCCAAGGCCTCCGATTCGGGCACGGTGAGCTTCATCGGCGGAATGGACATTCCGCTGATCCGCAAATTCGCCTGCGGCTATGCGGGCGGTGTGAAAGCCACCAATCCGGATGCAACGGTTCTTGAAGCCATGACAGGCACCACACCGGATGCCTGGAACGATCCGGTCAAGGGCGGCGAAATCGCCAAGTCACAGATCGCACAGGGTTCAGACGTTGTCTATGCAGCCGCTGGCGGCACCGGCATCGGCGTCCTGCAGGCGGCTGCCGATGAAGGCAAGCTGGGCATCGGCGTCGACTCCAACCAGAACGGTATTCAGCCCGGTTCGGTCCTGACCTCTATGCTCAAGCGCGTCGACGTGGCTGTCTACAATGCCTTCAATGACGCAAATGACGGCAAGTTCACCTATGGCTTCAACGTACTTGGCCTTGCCGAGAACGGTGTCGACTACGCCATGGATGACAACAACGCCAAGCTGGTCGATCAGGACATGCGCGACGCTGTCGAGCAGGCAAAGGCCGACATCATCGCCGGAAAGATCACCGTGCACGACTATATGTCGGACGAGAACTGCCCTTACTAAGCAGCAATCCCGCGATAGAAATATCAGGCCGCCGGACATTATGCCGGCGGCTTTTTTGTCAGAAGGCTCCGGGGAAATGCCGAGGCCAGCGCCAGGGCAGCACCGCGACAATGTCACAGCGCAGCGAAAGCCTCGCTGCGTCGGGCTGGCGCGAAAGCCAGATATCGCCGGCAGCAGCGATGCGCCGCGCCGACGTCGCGGTAACAGCATCCACCGCCTCGCGTTCACCTGCCCGAGCCTTGACTTCAATCAGGGCAACAAGATCACCCTTGCGGGCGATCAGGTCGACCTCGCCTGCCTTGGTCCTGAACCGGCGCGCGACGATGCGATATCCTTTCAGGCTGAGGGCAAGCGCCGCCAGCCACTCGGCAATGTGGCCGCGCCGATAGGCCCGTTTCTTCTTTTGCAGGGCCGTCGCCGGATCGTCCTTCAATCCGCTTCGTCCTTGATTTCCAGCAAGCGCCGGTAGAGGGTCTTTCGGGGAAGCCCGGTGCGGCGCGCGGCTTCGCTTGCGGCCTGCGCCGGAGAGTGTGTCCGGATAAGTTCGCGCAACAAGGCCTCGGCCTCCTCCTCGCTTGTGGCCTGCGCCGGCGGCGGCCCGATGACCAGCACGATTTCGCCCTTGACGGTATCGGCGCTGCGGTAGTGCCCGGACAGATCCGCAAGGGTGCCGCGGCGGATTTCCTCGAATGCCTTTGTCAGCTCCCTGCAGACGGATGCGGGCCGCTCGCCGCCCAACACGGACGAAGCCGTCTCGAGCGAAGCGGCCAGACGCCGCGGCGATTCAAAAAGGACGAGGGTTGCGGACACGTCTCGAAGGCGCTCAAACCGTTCGCGGCGCGCCTTGTCTTTAGCCGGCAAAAACCCGGCGAAAAAGAAACTGTCTGTCGGAAGGCCCGAGCCGACAAGCGCCGCAAGCGGCGCCGATGCGCCGGGGATCGGAATAACCGGCAGATCGGCGTCAAGCGCGTCACCCACAAGGCGAAACCCCGGATCCGATATGAGAGGCGTTCCGGCATCGCTGACAAGTGCGACGCTTTTTCCCTCTTTCAGCGCCGCAATCAGCTTCGGGCCGGCCCGGTCCGCATTGTGTTCATGATAGGCGACAGGTTTTGTCGCGATGGCATAGCGGTTCAGCAACGTTCTTGTGACGCGAGTATCCTCACAGGCAAGCACATCGGCCTTTGCCAGCACCTGCAAGGCGCGCAGGGTGATATCGGCCAGATTGCCGATCGGGGTTGCCACCAGATAAAGACCCGGCTCCACGGCAGGGGCCTGGAGGCTATGCGCGCCGATTTGAAACGATCCGTGCATTCGTTCAGTTTTCCATTATCCTGTGGGACGCGCCAGCTTGCCCTTGATCTTTACCCGGGGGCCGATAGGCAATATGTACGCATCTTGCCACAGCGGCAAATGCCACAGAATGGGACCCGGCACAAACCGGGCACGGGCCGGGAGATGGGATGAGACGTATTTTTGGCAAGGCAGCGCAAAAACTCACGATTCCGGCCCTGTTGGGTGCGGCGTTGGTGCTGTCCTCCTGTCAGGCAGCCAATTACGGTCTTCCCCAGGGCAGTGGCCCGACGGAACCGGCGCCGCTGACAAGTCTTCCGGTCAAGACCGGCCCGGCAACTGGCGAAGTGCTTGGCACCGGTGTGACACGGGTCGCGCTGCTGCTGCCGCTGTCCGCACCGGGCAATGGCGCCACCATTGCCCGCGAATACCGCAATGCGGCCGAGCTTGCGATCGAAACCCGAGGCCAGCAGTCGATGGAGCTGGTGATCAAGGACACAACCGGAACGGCTGCCGGCGCGATTGCCCGCACCGAGGAAGCCATTCGCGAGGGCTCGGCCATCATTCTGGGACCGGTGTTTTCGGGAAGCGTGACATCCGCGGCCTCAGTTGCCGGCCCGCAAAACCGCGTCATGATCGCCTTTTCGTCCGATCCCTCCGCAGCTTCAGGCGGCGTGTTCCTGATGTCGTTCCTTCCCAACCAGGTGGTGGACAGGACCGTTTCCTATGCGACCGGAATCGGGCTGACATCCTTCACCGCCATATTGCCCAACGGAGCCTATGGCGCGCTGGTGGAACGCCAGTTGCGTGCGACACTTCAGGCGCGCGGGGGCGTACTGAACGGCGTATCGCGCTATGACTACAACAATGAATCCGTTGTCGCCGCCGTCCAGCAGGTGCTGCCGGCGGTCGAACAGTCCGATGCGATCTTCATTCCCGATGGCGGAACGGCACCGATCGCGATCGCGCGCGTATTGCAAAGCGAGGGTGTCAAGCTGCGCGACAAGCGCTTGATCGGTACGGGCCAGTGGCGGTCGTCAAAACTGTCGTCGCCCTTCCTTCAGGGCGCAATCTTTGCCGATATGGATCAATCGGGGTTTGAGGCCTTCAAGGTGCAATACAAGGAACGCTTTCAGGCCGATCCGACGGTCAATGCGGGCCTTGGATATGACGCCGTGACAATGGTTGCGGACCTGCTGACGACCGGCAACCCGGCTGCGCTATCGCGCCAAAGCATAGAGCGGCCGCGCGGCTTTCGCGGTGTGACCGGTATATTCCGTTTTCAGGCGAACGGCGACACGCAGCGCGGGCTTGCGGTCTATCAGGTTCAGGAAGGCGACGTGACTGTCGTCGATCCGGCACCGCAGCAGTTCAGCACCTTTGATCCGGCGCAGTTCTAGCAGGCAATCAGTTCCGGCGCACGGTGGCGAGCGCTCCGGCAAAAGCCTGCGCGAAACTCTCGCGGTCATCCGGATTGAGGAAAGACCCGACATCCGTCGACCTTCCCTCGCCGGTCACGCGCATACCGGTTATGCCGAACTCTTCATGTCGCGCAATGTGAAATCGAGCCCAGAACGGATTGAAGCGGTGTTCACGCACCCGCCCCGAGGGTGCGACTTTTCGGATCGACAGATCAGTACGCGAGACGCTGACCACCTCACGCGCCCTGGCGGCCCGGTAGTTCAACCAGAATGCGCCGCCAAGAAGAACAAGATCGAAAATAAAAAAGCCGGTCACCGGCCAGGCGCCGGCGACGGCGAAAATCAGCCCGTGGAAGGCCGTGGCAGCGACGACAATGACCATCAATATAACAAAGCCCGTCCGCGACAGCGAGCGGTGCGGCGTCAGCAGCGCCTCGAAAACCGGCGCCTCATTGTCGCGGACCTTGTTGACCGGTCCGTCGCCATGGATGGCATTGCGTTCCCTCATAGCGTCAGAATATAGAGTGTTCATGGAAAAGGCCAAAATGAAATCCGCCCGCGCCGGCACCAAAACCGGCACGGCCGCTCCGCGAAAGCGCCGCAAAAGGTTGCCCAAGGGCGCCTACAGCCAGGATGAGGTCACCGAGATCTTCCACCGCTTCAGCGTGCAGCGGCCGGAACCGAAGGGCGAGCTGGAACACGTTAATGCCTATACGCTTCTTGTCGCGGTGGTTTTGTCCGCGCAGGCGACCGACGCCGGGGTCAACAAGGCAACGAGAGCGCTGTTTGCCGCCGCCGACACGCCGCAAAAAATGCTCGGGCTTGGCGAAGACAAGGTGCGCGAGCACATCCGCACCATCGGCCTTTACCGCAACAAAGCAAAAAATGTCATCGCCCTGTCAAAAGCACTAATTGAAGATCATGGCGGCGAGGTTCCGCCTGACCGCGATGCGCTGGTGGAGCTGCCGGGCGTTGGCCGCAAGACGGCGAATGTGGTGCTCAACATGGCCTTCGGACAGCCGACGATGGCTGTTGACACGCATATCTTCCGGATTGCGAACCGGGTCAGGTTGGCGCCCGGAAAAACCGTCGACGATGTCGAGGAAAACCTGCTGCGGACAATCCCGGACCAGTTCCTGCAGCATGGCCATCACTGGCTGATCCTTCACGGGCGCTATGTGTGCAAGGCCAGAAAGCCCGATTGCGCGGCCTGTGTGATTGCCGATATCTGCAAATCAAAGGAAAAGACCTGCGACATTCCGGCGGCTCTGGTGCCAGTGGAACAGAAGGCGATCAGTTGAGAGCGAATTCTGGGTCTTTTGCCGACAACATCTTGTGCAGATGCACCATCAGGCCAGCGGCAAAAAGCGGCGTCAGCAAATTGAGCAGCGGGATGGACAGGAAGGCGGCAATGACCAGGCCTGCGGCAAAGATGGTTGCCCGGTATTTGGAGCGCATCATTCGCACCTCCTCTTCACTGCGGTAACGCATGGCGGCGAACTCGAAGAATTCGCGGCCAAACAGGTAGCCGTTCACGAGCAGGAAAGCGACGATGTTGATACCCGGAACGAGCAGCAACAGCAGCGCGATGATATTGCCGGCGATGACGATACCCAGAAATTTCAGCGTATAAACAATCGCCCTGCCAATCGGCACGGATTCGCCCGGCCGATCACCCGGATAATCGCGGCCTTCGATGATCTCGGCAACGCCGTCGAGAAAAAAGCCGGCGACAACAGCAGTGACCGGCGCAATCAGCAGGGCCAGACCGACGGCAAGGCCAAGCCCGGCGAAGATTGCCAGGACAAAGCCCAGCCAGCCAGCCCAGTCGGGGACGCCGGGAACGAGGTGCTCAAGCCATGGCAGCGCATAGGCCATGAAAAGCCCGCGCAAAAGCGTCCATAGCCCGACAAGCATCAAGACCGTGATGCCAAGGATCTTCCAGAAGACGGACCGGGATTCAGGCGCAAGAAGATTGCGCCCGGCAAGACGCGCGGCTTCAATGATCATGGGAGGTTTCCGGGTAGTTCATGGCATTCAGATAGGGATTTGATGCCCGGATTCAATGCAACTGCCGCAAACCAAAGGTTTTCCACCATCTGACGCTTCAATTTGACATCGAAACCGTCTAGGACGGTCGGCGGACAACACAAAGGGAGCCTGTTGCCCCATGGAAGAACTCGATGTTCTTTGCGTCGGCAATGCCATTGTCGACATCATCGCACGCTGCGAAGACACGTTTCTCATTGAAAACGAAATCACCAAGGGGGCAATGAACCTCATTGATGCCGACCGCGCCGAGCTGCTTTACAGCCGCATGGGACCGGCGGTGGAGGCATCGGGCGGCAGCGCCGGCAATACGGCCGCCGGGATCGCCAGTTTCGGCGGCAAATCGGCCTTTTTCGGCAAGGTGGCCCGAGACCAGCTCGGGCGGATTTACGAACATGATATCCGCGCGCAAGGGGTCGTCTTCAGGACGGAACCGCTTGACGGCCCGCCACCCACCGCCCGCTCGATGATTTTCGTCACGCCCGATGGCGAGCGCTCGATGAACACCTATCTGGGCGCCTGTGTCGAGCTGGGACTGGGCGATGTCGACGAGGAAATCGTCGCCGCGTCCAAGGTCACCTATTTCGAGGGTTATCTCTGGGACCCGCCAATGGCGAAGGAGGCGATCCGCAAATGCGCGGACATCGCACACGCCAATGGCCGGGAAGTCTCCATGACGCTTTCCGACCCCTTTTGCGTGGACCGCTATCGCGACGAATTTCTCGACCTGATGCGCAGCGGGACGGTCGATATCGTCTTTTCCAACGAGCATGAGGCGATGTCGCTTTACCAGACCTCGTCACTGGACTCAGCGGTTGAGGCGATGGTGCAGGACTGCAAGCTGGCCATCGTCACGCTCAGCGAACGCGGATCGACCGTTGCGCGCAATGGCGAGCGCATATCGGTCGATGCCATCAACATCCGCGAGCTGGTGGATACGACCGGCGCCGGGGATCTCTACGCCGCCGGGTTTCTTCACGGCTATACGAGCGGGCGGTCGCTCGAAGATTGCGCCAAACTCGGCAGCCTTGCCGCCGGGCTGGTGATCCAGCAGATCGGACCGCGTCCGCACAGTTCCCTCAAACAGGCCGGTATCGATGCGGGGCTGATGTCGGCCAGCCTTGTCGGTTAAGAACTGTTGTGCGGCGGACGGCCGCGCTTGTGACGGTAGGACGGCAGCCGCCAGCCGAACCGAAGCGCGCCGCCACGAATAGTGAAGGCCACCGCGAAGGCGAGGATGGATGCTGCAGCGCCGGCAACGTCCAGCCTGATCGCCAGCACATAGGCGCCGGCTCCCAACAATGCGGCGGTTACATAGATCTCACGGCGCATCAGCACCGACTGTTCTCCCGACAAAAGGTCGCGCAGGACGCCGCCAAATGTTGCCGTCAGGACGCCGGTCACAATTGCAACCGCCGGCGATGAGGTTGCCGAAAGGCCGATGGCGGCACCCATGACCGAAAACAGGGCAAGGCCCGCCGCATCCAGCCACAAAAGCCATCGATACCGCGACTCAAGCCTGTTTGCGGTAAAGAAAATCAGCACCGCAACAACCGCGCATATCAGCAGATAGACATGTTCGCGCACCCAGAAAACCGGGGTCAATCCAAGGACGAGATCGCGCAGGGTTCCACCGCCGATGCCGGTGATCGAGGCCAGAAACAGGAAGCCGATTATATCAAGCTGCTTGCGCGAGGCAGCCAGCGCCCCGGTTGCCGCAAAGACCGCGACACCGGTGTAATCGAGCAGGTTCAGAATAGTCACGCGGCCAGCATATAGCGGCACCGACAAACGGCAACCGCCATGGGTATTGCCCGGATCACAGGCTTCCTATTCGGCGTCACCGGTCGTTGTTTCTGCGGGGCTCTCAACAGGCTGCTTGGGCCCGCCCTTGGCAACCCCGACCATTGCCGGACGCAGGACACGATCGCCGATCACATAGCCGTCCTGAACCACCTCGACGACGGTATTGTTGGGCACGTCGGGATTGGGTACCTCGAACATGGCCTGATGGAAATTCGGGTCGAATTTCTGACCGGCGGGCGACAGGCGTGTCACGCCGTGGCGCTCTAGCGCCGAGAGCATGGAGCGCTCGGTGAGTTCAACACCTTCCATCAGCGCCTTCAGACCGGCGTCGGCAGTTTCGCGGGCTTCGGCCGGGATGGCGTCGAGCGCCCGGCGAAGATCATCGGAAACGGCGAGCATGTCACGCGCGAAGTTGGAGACGGAATAGGTCTTGGCGTCACGCACATCGCGCGCCGTGCGGCGGCGCAGGTTGTCCATTTCCGCCGCAAGACGCAGATATTTGTCCTTCAGCTCGTCGCGTTCGGCGGCAAGAAGCTCAAGCGGCGAAGGCTGGCCTGCCTCCGGACCGTCGTTTGGCGAAGCCGTGTCGGCCGGACCGGGCTCACCCGGCTGGTTTGCCTCCGCAGGACCGGCTGCAGCGGAATTCACGCCATCTTCCGCTCCAATATCCGTTTTTTTGGTTTCGTCGGACATCGTGCGAGTTTCCTTTATAGCGGTTTTTGCTTTGTTGCCCCGCATATCGAGGTTTCAGCGGAAAAAATCAAGGGACAGGGCCGCCCGAATTCACCGCATTCGCAACTTTCAGCGGATCATGCGGGAAACCATCTGGGCGGTGTAATCGACCATGGGAACAATCCGCGCATAGTTGAGGCGGGTCGGCCCGATCACGCCGACTGCGCCAATGACGCGATCTTCCCCGTCCCTGTATGGCGCGACAATCAGCGAGGAGCCGGACAGGGAGAAGAGCTTGTTTTCCGAACCGATGAAAATACGCACTCCGGAGCCGGCTTCGGCCAGCTCCAAGAGCTCAATGAGGCCGTCCTTTTTCTCCAGGTCGTCAAACAGAAGACGCAGGCGTTCGATTTCCTCCATGTCCGAAATCGTATCGAGAAGATTGGCGCGGCCGCGCACGATGAGCTGCGAGGGCTGACCGTCGGCGCTTCCCGACCACACCGCGACACCGCGTTCGACAAGTGTCTGGGACAGCGCATCCAGTTCCCGGCTGACCTCGTTCTTCAGCTTTTTAAGCTCGCCCCTCAGCTCGTTCAGCGTGCGGCCGGCAATATGCGCATTGAGAAAATTGGCCGCTTCCGTTAACTGCGACGCCGTCACGCCTGCCGGCAGGTCGATGATGCGGTTTTCCACCTGGTCGTTGTCGCCGACGAGCACGACCAGCGCCCGTTTGGGCTCGAGCCTGACAAATTCGATATGTTTGATGACCGCATCGTTCTTGTTGGTGATCACCAGCCCGGCACCGCGCGACATGCCCGACAAAAGCTGGCTGGCCTCCGTCAGCAGGGTTTCAACCGACTGGTTGCGCTCAACGCTGCTGACCTGCCGTTCGATCATGTCGCGTTCTTCATGGGACAGATCGCCCGATTCCATGAAAGCGTCGACAAAAAACCGCAGCCCCTGCTGTGTCGGCAAACGGCCGGCGCTGATATGCGGCGCGTAGATCAGGCCCAGCTCCTCAAGATCGCTCATGACATTGCGCACCGAGGCCGGCGACAATGCCATCGGCAGGACACGCGACAGGTTGCGCGAACCGACCGGATCGCCGGAATCCAGATAGAGCTCGACGATGCTGCGAAATATCTCCCGGGTCCGGTCATCAAGGCGAGCCGGGCGCTCGATACCCATTTGCGAATCCTTACTCATGCAATCGGTCTCTTGGCTGCTGCAGCGTCCATACACGTAGTTTCCCGGTCACCGCGAAAAAATCAAACGGCTTGGACCCTATATAGTGCATTTTCTTTGCAAGCGCCGCAAAGGAAGGCTAGGACCGGTTACGGATTGAACAGGAGTACCTCTATGCGCCCATCAGGCAGAAAAACCGATGAGATGCGGGCCGTTTCCTTCGAGCGCGGATTTTCCAAGCACGCAGAAGGATCCTGCCTCGTCAAGTTCGGCGACACCCATGTGCTGTGCACTGCAAGTCTGGAGGAGCGCGTTCCACCATGGCTGCGCAATGCGGGCAAGGGCTGGGTGACGGCGGAATACGGCATGCTGCCCCGGGCAACCGGCGAAAGGATGCGCCGCGAAGCATCCGCTGGCAAACAGAGCGGAAGAACGCAGGAAATTCAACGCCTTATAGGCCGCTCACTCAGAGCCGTGGTTGATCTTGAAGCCCTCGGCGAGCGTCAGATATCCGTCGATTGCGATGTCATTCAGGCCGATGGCGGAACGAGGACGGCGTCGATCACCGGCGCCTGGATTGCCTTGCATGACTGCCTCAAATGGATGGAAGCGCAGGGCATGGTATCGGCCGACAAGGTTCTGAAAGACCATATCGCGGCCATCTCCTGCGGTATTTTCCTCAATCAGCCGGTCATCGATCTCGATTATGTCGAGGATTCCTCCGCAGAAACCGATGCGAATTTCGTGATGACGGGTTCGGGCGGCATTGTCGAGATCCAGGGCACGGCCGAAGGCGAACCGTTCAGCGAGGACGAATTCGCCAGTCTTCTGGGCCTTGCCAAGAACGGCATCTCGAGCCTCGTGGAGATGCAGCGGCTGGCAACAGCCGCCTGAGATCCGCGCCATGAAACCGATCAGCCACATATTGGAAACCGGTCTTTATGCCGATGACCTCGATGCGGCCGAGCGGTTTTACGGGGATGTGCTGGGCCTTGAAAAGGTGACGCGCGCGGGTAATCGGCACGTCTTCTTCCGCTGCGGCGAAGGCATGCTGCTGATCTTCAATCCAGCTGAATCGGTCAAGCCCCCGGGCAATCCGGCAATGCCGGTACCGGTGCACGGTGCAAAGGGCGAAGGACATATGTGCTTTGCGGCAACGGCCGAGGAGATCGCCGCGATGAAAACGCGGCTCGAAGCCTCGAATATCGCTATTGAGGCCGATTTTCACTGGCCGGGCGGTGGCCGATCTATTTATGTGCGCGATCCGGCCGGCAACAGTATCGAATTCGCCGAACCCCGCATCTGGGGTTTCGGAACAGAAACGGACACGGGCATTGAGACAACTTGAAGACAGGAAGCTGGTCATCGCCAGCCACAATCAGGGCAAGGTGCGCGAGCTGAGGCAGCTTCTCGACCCTCTGGGTTATACTCTGGTAACAGCGACGGAGCTGTCCCTCGACGAGCCGGAAGAAACCGGCGTGACGTTCGAGGAGAACGCCGAACTGAAGGCCCGGGCGGCCGCATCCGCGTCCGGCCTTCCATCGCTCTCGGACGATTCCGGCCTTGCAGTCGACGGCCTCGATGGGGCGCCGGGTATTTATTCGGCCCGCTGGGCCGGGCCAAAAAAGGATTTCGGCGAGGCGATGCGCCGCGTCAACGAGGAACTTGAGGCCAGGGCGCCGGACAACCGGACGGCGCGGTTTGTTTCGGTCATCTGCCTGGCCTGGCCGGACGGTCACGTGGAGTTTTTCCGCGGCGAGGTGGAAGGCACGCTTGTGTGGCCACCGCGCGGCGACCAGGGCTTCGGCTATGATCCGGTCTTTTTGCCGGAAGGATATGAAAAAACCTTCGGCGAGATGAGCGCCGAGCAGAAACATGGCTGGACACCCGGACAGGAAAAAGCGTTGTCGCACCGCGCGCGGGCATTCAAGCTGTTCGCCGAACAGTGCCTAACGAGCTGACAAGCGGAAACGGTTATGCGTCATCAAGCAGATGCCGGATTTGGCGTTTACGTACATTGGCCCTTCTGCGCGGCCAAATGCCCCTATTGCGACTTTAACAGCCATGTGCGGCACAGGCCGGTCGACGAGGGCCGTTTTGTCGCCGGATTTGAGCGTGAAATCCGTCATATGCGCTCCATGACAGGCCCCAGAACCGTCACCAGCGTCTTTTTCGGTGGTGGCACGCCATCACTGATGGCGGCGGAAACGGTCGGGTCGATCCTGTCGGCGATTGCCAATGCGTGGCACATGCCGGACGACATTGAAATAACATTGGAGGCCAACCCATCGAGCGTGGAGGCTGAGCGCTTCCGCGGTTACCGGGCCGCGGGCGTCAATCGCGTCTCGCTGGGCGTTCAGGCGCTTGATGACACGGATCTGAAATTTCTCGGCCGTCTGCACAATACCGAGGAAGCGCTTCGGGCAATCGGCCTTGCACGCGAGACCTTTCCGCGGCTCTCATTCGATCTCATCTATGCAAGACCCGGTCAAAGCATTGAAGCATGGACCGGGGAACTGGACCGGGCGATCGGCCTGGCGGCCGATCATCTGTCCCTTTACCAGCTGACAATCGAGCAGGGCACGCCCTTTTTCGAACTCCACCGCAGCGGCAAGCTGGTCGTACCGGACGGAGAGTTGAGCGCCGATCTTTACGAAGCAACGCAGGAACTGACCGAAGCGCGGGGACTTCCGGCCTATGAGGTTTCCAATCACGCGGTGCCGGGCGCTGAGAGCCAGCACAACCTGACCTATTGGCGCTATGACGATTATGTCGGGCTCGGCGCCGGAGCGCATGGCCGGCTGAGCGGACCCACTGACAAAACCGGAACCATCAACCATCGGCTGCCGGAGCGATGGCTTGAGCAGGTGGAAACGCTTGGTCACGGTATGGAGACCCAGGAGCACCTTGATGCGGGCTCACAGGCCGACGAATTGATGCTCATGGGATTGAGGCTGCGCGAGGGCATGGACCTTGCCCGCTGGCACAGCCTGACGGGCCGCAGCGTCGACCCGGACAAGGAGGGCTTTTTGATATCGCATGGCCTTCTGGAGCGGCTCGGCAACTCGCGGCTGCGCTGCACGCCGGCCGGCATGATGGTGCTTGATGCCGTGGTGGCGGATCTGGCCGCCTGATCAGGCCATTTCAAACAGCAGGTAAGCCGGTCTAACCGGCCAGGCAGCGACGGAAATAGAGCTGCCGCGGTGTCCGATTGTAGTCCCAGGCGGTGCCTTGATCGGCATAGTAGGCCGCGCTGGCCGGCGGACAGAGGCTGCCGCTGCCATCCGAGCAAGGCACCCAGCGGTCGCCAATGTAACCCGGCTCCTGATTGATAACGAGTTTCGGCGGGAATTTTCTCGCCGCCGCGGCGCGGCACTCGGCATAGCTGCTACCGCCGGACGACACCGCCACATCCGTTTGATCTGCGACCTCGGATACACAGCCGGAAGCGATCAATGCCAGAGCGGCCAGAAAAAAACTGCGTAGGATAGCGGTGTCCACAATAGGCCTCGCAACTGGTTTGATGGGAGCACGAATCGGCCGATCCCGGTCGGCTTTTGCCACACTAGCCAGTCTGACAGTCAATTTGAAGCTTTTGATGGCGGAACGTCTATCTCCAGCAATGGAAGAGTGCGGCCCGGGATTGCATCGGACGGGGCACGGCCAATCTCTCGGGCTCCCATCTTGAGATAGAACGCCACTGCATTGGGATCGGACAGAATGGTCAGCCTTGCGATCTTGTGTTCGCCGGCAAGCGCCAGCAACGCAGTAAAAAGACGTTTACCGACGCCCATGCCCATGGCTTCGGGGTCAATAAAAAACTGATCGATTTCAAAACCGTCATCATCCGGGCCGATCGCTGCGATCCCGACAAGTTCACCGTCAAGTTCGGCGGCGAGAACGTGGCCGGCTTCAATACATCCCGGATCGACGGTCAGGGCGTCCTTGCAGCGACGCATAAAGTCTTCGCCATAACCCCAATGGGATTTGGAGCGCACACAAATGGCGCTCAGCGCCGCCGCCTCTTCCGCCTTGGCATTCCGGATGACAATCGGCGCCATTCAATGGGCCTTGGACATATCCCCGAGCACTTCCTTGGATGCAACGGTGGAATCGGCGTTGAGCCGGTAGACCATCGGAACGCCGGTCGCAAGATTGAGCCCCGTGACCTCGTCTCGCGTCAAACGGTCGAGCACCATGACCAGCGAGCGCAACGAATTCCCATGGGCGGCCACGAGAACCTTCTGGCCGGCGAGCACGCGCGGCAAAATCTCCATCATGTAGTAGGGCCAAACGCGCGCGCCGGTATCCTTGAGGCTCTCGCCGCCCGGCGGCGACACGTCATAGGAGCGGCGCCAGATGTGAACCTGCTCTTCACCCCATTTTTCTCGTGCGTCATCCTTGTTGAGCCCGGCGAGATCGCCGTAATCACGCTCATTGAGCGCCTCATCATGGATGGTCTCGAGGTCCGGCTGGCCAACCTTGTCGAGAATGATGTCGCAGGTGCGCTCTGCCCGCACCAGCACGGAGGTAAACGCGATGTCAAAGCGGATGCCATAGGCGTGCAGCGCCTCACCACCCTCTTCGGCTTCCTTCAGACCCTGTTCCGTCAGGCCCGGGTTCTTCCAGCCGGTGAAGAGGTTCTTCAGGTTCCATTCGCTTTGGCCGTGCCGTACGAGAACGAGTGTTCCGGACATAATGGCTACCTTTCTGATTCTAATGCGTATTTTCCGTTTGCCTTACTTGCCGGCAAAAGGTTCTATTGATCTGAAATCCCGAGGACATCCAACATGGAATAAAGGCCTGGCTGGCGGCCGCGCGCCCATAGGGCCGCCTTGACGGCACCGCGCGCGAAGATGGACCGGTCAAGCGCACGATGTGTCAGTTCAATCGCCTCACCCTCGCCGGCCATCACCACCGAGTGCTCTCCGACAACCGAGCCGCCGCGCAACGTGGCAAACCCGATTGATCCCACAGGTCGCGGACCGGTCTGGCCGTCCCGCACGCGCACGCTGCTTTCAGAAAGATCCACACCCCTGCCCTGTGCTGCGGCCTCACCGAACAGGTAGGCGGTTCCGGACGGCGCATCCACCTTGTGGCGGTGGTGCATCTCCAGCACTTCGATATCCCAGTCAGCCGCATCGAGCGCGCGCGCGGCCTGTTTCACCAGAACGCTCAAAAGGTTGACGCCGAGGCTCATATTGCCTGATTTGACGATTGCCGTGCGGCCGGAGGCAGTACGAACGGCCTCTTCCTGGGCGCTTTCAAAGCCGGTGGTTCCGATGACGTGGACGAGGCCGGAGCTGGCGGCAAGTTCGGCAAAGCGCACCGAGACGGCAGGCGCGGTAAAGTCCAGAACGCCATCGGCGGAAGCAAAGGCCACCTTCGGATCGTCGGTTACGAGAACACCGTTGCGGCCGAGACCTGACATCTCCCCGGCATCGCGACCGATAGCATCTGATCCATCACGTTCAACGGCGCCTGCGAGCGTTGCTCCTTCGATCGCGCTGATTGCCTGTATGAGCGCCTGGCCCATGCGTCCGGCCGCTCCGACGACGGCCAGTTTCATATCAGCCATTGTCCACCTCACTGACTGCGGGTTTCCTTTCAAGCCCGAGATCTTCGCTCCCGTCGAGACCGAGCGCCTGAAGCTTGAGGAACCTGGCGTATATGCCGCCATCCATGGCGGCAAGCTCCGCGTGGGTGCCCTGTTCTGTTACCTTGCCGCGCATCATGACGACGATCCGATCGGCGCGTGCGATTGTGGAGAGCCGGTGGGCAATCACCAGAACCGTACGACCCGACATTGCCTCATCCAGAGCTTTCTGGACCAGGACCTCGGATTCGGTATCAAGGGCTGAGGTCGCCTCGTCGAGAAGAAGGATCGGCGCATTGCGGATCAGCGCCCGGGCAATCGACAATCGCTGGCGCTGCCCGCCTGAAAGCGTCGAGCCGCCCTCGCCGATGGGCGTCTCGTATCCCTCGGGCTGCTCCAGAATGAAATCATGTGCAAAGGCCAACCGCGCCGCTTCCTCGACCTCGGCGTCGCTGGCATCGGGCCGGCCATACCGAATGTTGTCGCGTATCGTACCTTCGAAAAGATAAGGGTGCTGTGAGACGTAAGCGATACCGGCACGCAGGGAGTGTTTCGTCACCTTTCCGATATCCTGCCCGTCAATGAGGATCCGGCCTTCCGGCAAATCGTAAAAACGCGGCAGCAGGTTGACGATGGTCGTCTTTCCGGCCCCGGACGGGCCGACCAGTGCGGTTGTCTTGCCGGCTTCGGCAACGAAACTCACATCATGGAGGACGGGGCTAGTTTCCGCGTATCCAAAACTGACATGCTCGAAGCGGATCTCGCCGCCCGATATCTCGATCGCCTTGGCACCCGGCGCGTCCGGCTGATGCGGAACGATGTCGAGCACTTCGTAGATCATACGCGCATTGACAATGGCCCGTTCCATATTGACCTGCAACTTGGCCAGCCGGCGTGCAGGATCATAGGCGAACAAAAGCGCGCCAATGAAGGAGACAAGGGCGCCGGGCAACTCGTTCGAATTGATGGTCTGGCTGGCGGCATAGGCAAGGATGCCGGCAACGGCAAGGCCGGCCAGCGAATCCGTCAGTGGCCCGGTGCGTTCGGTCAGCCGCACGATACGGTTGGACCTCGCCTCGGCATCGGAGACGAGATAGTCGACCTTGTGACGCAACTGATCTTCCATGGTGAATGCCTTGACGATGGCAATGCCCTGCATCGTCTCCTGCATCACGCCATAAA
Organism: Hoeflea prorocentri; assembly: GCF_027944115.1. Classification (NCBI taxonomy): domain Bacteria; kingdom Pseudomonadati; phylum Pseudomonadota; class Alphaproteobacteria; order Hyphomicrobiales; family Rhizobiaceae; genus Hoeflea; species Hoeflea prorocentri. The sequence continues at coordinate 4,238,465 of NZ_JAPJZI010000001.1, forward strand.
CGCGGCTGTTGACCAGCACAGCCTCACGGGTGACGGCACGCAGGCGCTTGGAGATATAACGCAGCGCCACAACCACAGGCGGGCCGACGAGGAAAACGGCAAGCGTAAGAACCCAGTCCTGATAGAACATCACACCGACCAGCGCGACCAGGGTCAAAAGGTCCTTGGCAAGCGACGTAACCGTCAGATTGAGAACATCGCGGATGCCGCTGGCGTTCTGGCCGATCCGTGCAGCCAGCTGCGCCGATCTGGTTTCGCCGAGATAGCCGACCCCCAGCTCCATCAGATGTGAGAAAAGACGGCGCTGGTAGCGCGCCACGATATTGTTGCCGATTTGTGCAAGCGCGACCGCCTGGCCGTATGTTGCCGCTCCACGCACGACGAATGCGGCAAAGATGCCGGCCGTAATCCACCAGATGACGTCCGCACGCTGACGGGCAAAGGCCTCGTCGACAATGTCTTTCAATATCCAGGCAAGAAAGGCAGTCGACATGGAAATCGCGACCAGGCAGGTGATCGCAAAGGCATAGGTGCCGATGTAGTCACGGCCGTTCTCAGAGAGAATACGCCGTAGCATGCCGATAATCGTATAGGTGTCGACCCGCGTTTCGTCAGATTCGGCCAAATGAAAATGCCCTGAATTGATTGGATACAGCGGCTCTATATACGCTTCGGGACCGTTTGCCTATGCCCTCCAGCGGCGCCCTTCCGTCGCCACGCCAAAACGGACCGGTGTGCGCGCGAATGAGGCGAGGCCGAACAAAGCCGCCAGTGGGTGAGTGATGACGCAGGTCGGGATAGAGCGCATCATCTCTTCGTGCGGCGCCTTGTCCTCGAAAGCCGCCCGAAATTCCGGTTTTTCAAGCACCGGGATGATCTTCTGGGCTATGCCGCCCGACAAAAACACACCGCCGCGCGCCATAAACACCAGTGCGAGATCGCCGGCGACCCGGCCGAGAAATGTCGCAAAAAGTGATAGTGTTTCGGCGGCTAAGGGATCGCTGCCGTCAAGGCCGGCCCCGGTTATCTCATGCGGCGCACTATAGGCCGGCTTAACCTCGTCTGCCTTGCAGATGGCGCGATAGAGGTTGACCATGCCGCTGCCGCACAGGATCTGCTCTGCTGAAATGCGACCGCCGATCGCCTCCAGATGCGGGAAAATCGCAAAATCACGATCGGTGCGCGGACCGAGATCGATATGCCCGCCTTCTCCGGGAACCGGAATCCAGTTGTGATTGGAGTAAACCAGACCGGCAACGCCGAGACCGGTTCCGGGCCCCAGCACAACGCGTGACGTATTGGCCTCGATCGCACCGCCGCCGATACCGTGGCGATGCTGCTCGTCCAGCGAGGCGGCGGCCAGGGCCTGCGCCTCGAAATCATTGAGAACGATGACGTCATCCAGGAAAAAATCCTTCATCATCTGCTTTGGGCGCACCACCCAGGGACAGTTGGTCAGTTGGATTTCGTCGCCGTCGACGGGGCCGGCTATCGCGAATATGGCCGCACGCGGCTGCACCGATGTCTTGTCGAGCACACAGACCTGGATCGCTTCTTCGATCGAGCCGAAATCCGCCGTCGCCAGAATCGGGAATTCCTTTGGCTGGGCAAATGCATCCACCAGGATGGCAAACCGTGCATTGGTTCCGCCGATATCGCCGATCAGGATCGGGAAATGAACGATGGCTTCCTGGTCCATGATATTAGGCATAGGTCCGTCCGTCTCCGAAATTGGCCGTTCCGGCGTGCGCGCCGAAGCGTCTCGCCGGAGGCTATTTCTGCCGCATTAAATCGATTTGAATTCTTCCTATAGGGAATTGCGAGCGCAAATGAAAGCAGCGGCAAGGGCTTATTTTAGCGCAAAACCGCTTTAATCGGGAAATGTTGCAGTTCTATTGCACGAAGGGCCGCGGCTTTGGCACCGGCACAAGCGCCGGCAATGAAAAGGGCGAACGCACCGGCTTGACCGGCGCAAACGCGGTACGGGCGCCCGACACAGCCTGGAACGTCACTTCCGTCTCGGTCGCCGGACCGGCCGAGTTAAGCACGACCGCACACGCCGTCGGCAGGTCCGACAGCAAAATGTGCTTCGGCTTCTTCGGTTTTTTCGGCTTTGCCGTCTTTTTGGGTTTCTTGGCGGGCTTCTTCGGCTTCAGCGCCACATCGAACCACCAGTCAAGTTCCTTGCCGCATCCGGCGCTTGCAGGAACCGCGTTCTGGGCCCGGCAAGAGGCGGATCCGTCCGGGCACCGCAGCCTTATATGCATGTGATAGTGATGGCCGTAATAGGGCCTGATCTTGTTGAGGTTCGAACGGTCGCCCTTATAGGTTTCGCACAGTCTCTTCTTTATGCCGGGGTGAACCAGCACCCTTTGGACTTCCGGATAGCTGGCGGCGCGCATGATCAGCCTGCCATGCGCGTCTGTCCAGACCGCCGGATCAACCACCACCGATTTTGCCTTCAGCACCGAAATGGCACTGGTTGATTCACGCTCCTGAGCGCTGAAACGCCGGTTTGGCATCGGTGTCAGCCAGATATCGGCGTCAAGGCCGATCTGATGGGAGGCATGGCCGGTCAGCATCGGTCCGCCGCGCGGTTGCGACAGATCTCCGACGAGAAGACCCGGCCAGCCATCCTTTTCGGCGGCGTCGCGAGACAGTTTATCGATTGTGGCAATCAGTTGCGGGTGACCCCAGCGCCGATTGCGCGACAGCCGCATGGCCTGCCAGTAAGGCCCGTCTGTCGCGATGGCTATGCCACCGGAGAAGCAGCCTTTGGAATAGAAGCCATGAACTTCCGCCGGCATCGCCGAGGGCAGTTTCTTGCGGCCGAAAAGCTGCTTGGCCGGCGTGCCGTCGGCGGCAAGGGTCGGAAAGGCCAGCGCCAACACGCCGCAAAGGGCAGCCAGAAATTTAATCGGAAATCTTCTTGCGATCATGGCAAAGGCCTCACCCGGACCAAATCATTCTGTCTCATCATATGGCAAAACCCGGACAATCACTATCCACCGCGCAGTATGACCTCATCGAAGGACACGAAACACTTTGAGCGGGCCTTGCGGACCCGGCCTTGCCGGCTGGAGGAACGATGGCACGTTGCCGGCGGCCAGATTGGCGTAAAGACCGTCAGGGTAGGTCCTGACGATCTCCCGGGTCTCCGGGTCGCCGGCACAAAACGCTACAAGCGTTACGCCGGCACCGCGCAGAAAAGCTTCTGCGTCGCCTTCGCTTCCCATGGCGATCTGGTATTGGGTCAGAATCCCGCCCTGGTTCCGGTGATATGGCGCTGAAAGCACACGGTGCGATGTGAAACGCAAGATCGCCGACCCAAGGCCGGTGCCGGCGGATACAACACCGGCGGGTTCTGCTGCGAGGACTGCCAGGTTCCCGGAAGAATTGCAGGCCGCATGGTGCTGCCCCCGGTCTGCGGAATAGGTGGTAACCGCATCAATCCCGCCGAAAGCCGCTGTTCCAGCAAAGGCCCAGAAAAGCTGCAAGGAAACGAGCATCAGAGCCAGATACTGCACCGCCGCCATACCCAGACTTTTGTTGCGGCGCGCGCTGGGGCTCTTTTGAGCGATCAATGCGGAAAGCGGGACAATGGCGATCAGATTGGCAAAGACCGCACCGCGCACCTGATGGAGCGAAAGCGCATAGGCGACAGTGAGGATCGTGAACAGAACGAGATACCGGACGATTTCTGCTCCCCGCGCGACCTGCCAGGCGCATAACGCCAGCGCGATGAGGGGGACCGCGTAGAAGGCACCAAGGCTTTCAGGGCTGATCCGCCCCTGGCTGACGACCGATCGGGCCTCGCTCACGCGATCCAGCCAAAGCGAACGCAACAGCGGGTCAAGTCCCGCATAGGGCTCCTGGAGGCAGGACGGCGCAATCGCCACGACCGCTGCACCCAGGCCCAGGCCGACAACCAGAAGAGATGTCAACCGGAAGCGTCTGCTGCGATCGCTCCAGCGCGCCGCAAGCAGGAACAGCACAACACCGCCCGCCGTGCCAAGCAAATAGGACCCGCCGGAGAACGCGTCGCATGCAATGCGTGCATAGGCTGCGGGCGGCGTCAGAAGATAAAAACAAACCGCAAGCGTTGCGGCAAATGCCATGCCGAAGGCGCGCGCACCGCGACGCGCCGGGCGGCCGACCCAGGCCCACAACACGGCAATTGCACAACAGCCGGCGGCAACAATGGGAACGGTTTCTGCCCCGACGACAATGGCAAGGGCGCCAGCAGAACCGGCGACGGAGCACCACAGGCGGCTGAGCTTCGGCTCGGTGAGCCCCGCCACCATGAGCATGATGAGTATGAGCTGGACGTTGTGATGGTCAATGGAGCCGGGCTGGAAACGGTTGTGGGCGACAACAAAGAAAGCCGAAAGGACCAGCGCGACAACCATTCCCCCACGGTCGCCGAAATTTCGGCCGGCAATGGCGGCTGCCAGGAAAAGCGGGACGAGAAGCGCCAAAGGCCAGACAAACAGCGCTGCGGCCTCGGCTGTTCGAATGTCTGTAAACAGGGAAAAGAACCCGATGAGATTGGCAAGCGGCACATCGATGAGCCGCGACCAGTGCATCGGCGTGCCGCCCTCGAGCCCAAGCCGGTACTGGGTCAGGTCGAACCAGCCCTGCCCCGCCATCAGGTCCCGGACCTGGACGAGACGCATCACGTCGTCATTGTCGGCACCGACATAGTCCGTGCCGAAATAGATATGCATCACCGAGAGAAAAGCAGCCGTTGCAGCCGAGGCCGCTGCCACCGGCAAAGCCAGGGCCGCACGATCACGGTGTTCGTCCGCCTGCGTGTGAGCAGCATTCGAATTCGGCAAAATCTTAACTCCAGGCAGCCACCCAGGGCGGCAATTCCAACGGACACAGCCTAGCCCCAACCTTCCGAAGAAAAGGTAAAGGCCTGATCCTGCGCCACTATCCGCCGGCCCTGACCGGCCGATAGGATATTTTGGATTCCGTTTGCGTAGGCCGTGCAGAATGGAAAAGGATGCTGTATATGGGTCACCGGACGGCGTGGCGGCAGACCGAGCGCCGTGAATAATCAGCGCCGGTCCGGCGGCAAGGCAAGGAAAACAATCGCTGCATGAAAAAACGACTGCTGAGTTTCGTCGTTGTCGGCGGAATTGCCTTTGCGACGGATGCCGGGCTGCTGATGGGACTGTTACGCTGGACTGCGCTGGACCCGTTCACGGCACGACTGATCGCGATAGCGGCTGCCTTGCAGGTGGCCTGGCTGCTCAACCGCAATTTCACGTTCGGCAAGAGCACGCGCCACGCCGCTGTCGAGGGCATTCGCTACAGCAGCGTCGGCATAGCGACGAGCCTTTTGAACTATCTGGTTTATACGGGACTTCTTGTGTTCGTGCCGGAATTGCGGCCCGTCTTCGCGCTGACCATCGGCTCGGCGGTTGCAACGGTGTTTTCCTATACAGGCTACGCGAAGCTGGTGTTCGGGCGATAATCTACCAGGGCTCGACGGACAGTTCGGGCCAGACCTCAAGCGCTCTTTTTGCCTTGGCCGAATAACCCGGCTCGTTCAGAAGGACACGGTTGGGAATGACCCTGAACGAAAAAATGTGGTCGAGCCCGAATGGAGCGCACAGATCGAGCGTTCCGTCGTTTTCCAAACGCAGACCGACGGCATGGGTTTCGGAAGAAAACCGTTTGAGCGATTCATCGGTGCACGTCAGCGGCGAAACCTCCTGACCGAATTTTTCCGGATACCAAAGGTGAACACGCGCCTGATTGCGGATTTCGACGGGGATTTCGGAAGCCGCAAAAACACCTTCTCCGCGCTTGATCACCTGGTCCTCGGCATCCCATGACAGGTCACCATCATCGAAGTAGAACAGATCGACGTCGCGGATGCCGTTGCCCGGCGGCCTTTCGGTCAGAACATTCCAGACCGTGTTGTAGATAATGCCCGCGACCATGCGCCATTGCGGCAAACCAAAGGCGCGTGCCGTTACGAGCGGATCGTAGACAACCGGCTGCGAACGGACGATATCGAAAAGGATGTCCCGCTGCTCTTCAAACGTTAATCCGGCGTAGCGAAGATGGTTCACGGTCAGCTCCCCGGCTCAGTCGTCACCGACCCGAATCGCGGACCGGCGCTTTGCGATGATGCGGGCCGGCCGACGCGAATTCAACCGCCTTGAACGGGCTCCCAGCCGTCATGTTCGGCGGCGCGGTAAACCGCGTCGATCATTTCCTGGTTGGCCTTCGAACTTTCAAGGGAAAACAGCTCACCGCCGGCGCCCTGCGCCACGTCGCCAAAGGCCTCCAGCATGGTGCGATACTGACGCTCGCCGCCGAAGCGGAAGGTCCCGGACACCGCGTGCGACTGGTCATGCAGGGTGACGACGGGGTGGCCATAGTCGCCAGCGTTAAACGGCGCGGACACCACGATGGCGCCCTCGTCGCCGTGAAACACCATCTCCTGGCGCAGCGCCATTTGGGTCGCACAGTAGAAGTTGAGAGTGAATGCTCCGAAATCGGCCGTTACGTGGGCGTAGATGTCGGTTCCGAATGCCGGATCGCGTTCGACCACGGCGCGCACACGCGATGGTTCCGCGCCTGTCACCATGCGTGTTGCAACGGTCGGGTAGACACCGATATCCGGCAAGGCACCGCCGCCCAGTTCCAATATGTTGCGCATGTTTCCCGGATCGCGATTGAAATAGGTGAAGACGCCGCTGACATGCCGCAACGTTCCGATCGCACCCTCGGCAACGAGTTCGCGCACCTTAGCCCACTGCGGATGATAGTAGACCATGAATGCTTCGCTGATCAGCAGGCCGGAGCGGTCGCGCTCTACTATGAGACCGTCAATTTCACCGGCGTTGAGCGCGATCGGCTTTTCGCAAAGCACATGTTTGCCTGCCTTGGCCGCCTTGAGGCTCCACTCGATATGCTGGCTGGTCGGCAGCGGGATATAGACACCGTCGACCTCAGGCGAGGCGAGGAGTTCCTCGTAGGACCCGTAGGCGTGCGGTGCGCCGAAACGGTCCGCCACCTCGCGGGCACGCGCCAGATCGCGGCTGGCAATGGCCGTGACAACCCCGTTTCGGGCATCCTGCATAGCCGGAAGCAATTGAGTGCGGGCAATATTGGCTGTCGACAAAACGCCCCAACGAAACAAGGCCATATCAGGCTCCTTTAGCTGCTCTTTCGCGAATTTCTGAAAATTTCCAGTCCTTCAGCAGTTGCCCGTCTTCCCAGACCGGCTGCATCAGGTTCTCCCGGTCACCCAGATCCTTCAGGGGGACGGCGGCAAAGTCGCCGTTCTCACAGATGACCGCCTGTCGGAAGGGTTTCGAGGCCTTGCCCGGATCGGTCTTCGGATCCTTGTGGATGCCGGTCCATTTGCCGGAGGTATCCTGCCTGGCATTGGCCTTCATGGCGAAGCGCAACGTGTCGCGGTTAACCTTCTGCAGCAGTCCGGCGCCCATGCCGAAGGCTATATTCTCGGCCGACCAGCCGCGTTCCATCAGCCGGTCAAGGATGATCCTGATCGTCTCCGGCGTCACGCCATCGCCCTGGATGACGCGAACAGCCGGGTTCAGGACCTTGTAGCCCTTGTTGTTGACGGAATGTCCGAAAATCGAGCCCAGCATGTCAACCGTGTCGACCGGCACGACCTGCGGATCGCCCGAATCCGGCCTTACAACCAGCGTGCCGCCCATCTGTTCGACCTTGGAGCGCAGTTCCTTGCCCCAGATTTCCGAAACGGCGCGATAAAGATCGTAGGAATCTGACACGACAGCGACCATCTTTCCCTCGCCGCCGAAGGCTTCGATCATATTGCCGTAGGCTTCCGCCTCGCGTTCCTCGCCCCAGGCTGTCATGGTCGAGTGTTCGGCGGCGGGAATAGAAAAACCCGCCATTTCCTCGCCGTAATATCTGCGTGCGTAGACAAGGCCAGACACGGTGTCCGTTCCCATAAAGCTGACGAGATGCGCAACACCGCCAATGCCCGCCTGCTCAAGCGACGTGGCGCCGCGCGCTCCGAAATCATGCAGGCGGAAAGGAAGAACATCACCGTAATCGTCACAGGAGCGCTCAAGCGCCGTGGTGATGATACGCCGCACGTAATGAGAGACGGTCGCAACGGTTGCCGGATACCAGACGGCACGCAGGAGTGCCGTTTCGATGAAGGTCGGCAGCCAGAAAAAATCAGGATCCGTGTTCCTGATCTGAACAAGGGGCGTTCCGACTGGTGCGATGGAGCCCTCGGGCAACGCTTCGATCAACAATGGAAAGCTGCCGCCATGGCGGTTTACCAGAAGCTCCCATCCCTCGCGGTTGAAGGGCAGGCCGTGCGCCGTGACCAGTTCATCCGCGTCGTCCACATCCTGCATGGAGATACGGCGCGTCAGGTATTCCTTCAAAAACATCTGCAGGCCGAAGAACAGCACATGGTCGTGACGTCCTCCGGGGCGGCTCTCGATATAGGCCGAAATCGCCGCGGTTTCCGGCGGATACTGGGCGAAATGGGAATATTTGTAACTGTCCGTATTCAGGATCATGTTCATGATTTCGCCCTCGACCGGTCCGTTATGCTCAACTTAAGCATAACCGAGCCGGCAAAGCATACACTATGCGCGCAGAACGCCACCGGTTTTTTTGCCGACATTTTCGATGATGCGCTCGGCCAGCGCTTCCAGATCGGCATCTGTCAGAGTGCGTTCATCCGGCTGGATATCGACCTCAACGGCAACCGACTTCTTGCCCTCGCCCAGCGACGGGCCTTCAAACAGATCGAAGACGCTGACATCGGCAATTAGTTTCTTGTCAGCAGCGGCGACAGACCGGGTGATATCGATCGCGGCGACACTTTCGTCGACAACAAAAGCAAAATCGCGCTTGAGCGCCTGGAAGTGCGACACCTCAAGCGGCGTTTTTGTCCTGGTCGCCTTGCGTTTCGGCTCGGGGATGACATCAATTCTGACCTCAAAACCGCATACCGGCCCCGATACGCCGATCCGATCGAGCGCCTTGGGGTGGAACTCCCCGAAGGTTCCGAGAATAACCTTCGGACCGAGTTTGATGGTTCCGCTGCGTCCCGGGTGATACCAGTGCGGACCGCCTGCCTCGATCTGTGCCCGCTCGACTGGCGCGCCACAGGCTTCAAGCGCGGCCAGCGCATCCGCCTTGGCATCAAAGACACCCACAGCTTCGGCGGCACCGGCCCAATGGCGACCGCTGCCCTCGAGCCGCGCATTGCCGCGTCGCACGCCGGCGGCCATGCGATGCTGGCTGGCATAGGTGTCACCCTCATAGACGTCGGAGACTTCGAACAGCGCCAGATCGCCATGCCCCCGGTCCGCGTTGCGCTGGACAGCGGCCAGAAGGCCAGGCAGGAGCGACGGGCGCATGTCGGACATGTTGGCGGCAATCGGATTTGCCAGCTTGAGCGTTTCACCGCCGCCACCGAACAATTCGGCAAGATCGCCCGGGATAAATGACCAGTTGACCGCCTCTTTCATGCCGCGTGCCGCAAGGGCCCGCCGCGCCGTGCGCGTGCGGATTTGAAGCGTCGTCAGGATACGTTCACCGATATGGGCTTCACGCGGCAGAGGTTGCGGGTCGATGCGGTTGACGCCATGGATGCGCATGACCTCCTCGACCAGATCGGCCTTGCCGTCGATATCCGGGCGCCACGTGGGTACGACAACGTCCACCGTCTCACCGTCACCATGCGGTTCAAAACCGAGGCGCTTCAAGATGCCGATGGCGTCATCGCGCGGAACGTCGATGCCGGTCAACCGCCGGATTTCCGCAAGCGGGAATGTCACTGTTTTCGGCTTCGGTTCCTCGTAGCCGCTGATGATGGGCTGAGTCGGATCGCCGCCGCACAGGTCCAGGACCAGCTTGGTTGCCAGCTCCATGCCCTCGGCCATGTAGGCGGGGTCCACGCCACGCTCAAAACGGTAGCGCGCATCGGTGATGATGCCGAGGTCGCGCCCGGTGCGGGCGATATTCTGCGGATCCCACAGGGCCGATTCGATGAGCACATCTGTCGTGCTCTCATCGCAGCCCGAGTGCTCGCCGCCCATGATGCCGGCGATCGATTCAACACCCTTGTCGTCGGCGATGACGCAGATGTCCTCGTTGACGTCATATTCGCGCTCATCGAGCGCCAGCACGCTCTCGCCCTGGCGGCCACGACGGACGACAAGATCGCCGTGCACCTTGCCCGCATCGAAGACGTGCAGCGGCCGTCCCCGGTCGAAGGTGACATAGTTGGTGATGTCGACCAACGCGTTGATCGGCCGAAGACCGATTGCGGTCAGGCGTTGCTGCATCCATTGCGGGCTCGGGCCGTTCTGGACGCCGCGCACCATGCGCAACGCAAAACCGAGACACAAAGGCTGCGTGTCGCCAAATTCCAGAGACACATTGACCGGGCACGGGCCATTGCCGCCCGCAGGCGGGGTCCGGGCGTCCTTCAATGTGCCGAGGCCGTAGGCTGCAAGATCACGGGCTATGCCGCGCACGCCCGTGCAATCGGGCCGGTTGGGCGTCAGGCCGATTTCGATCACCGGATCGTCAAGCCCGGCATGGGCGGCAAAGCTGCTGCCGATCTCCAACTCGCCTTCAAGGTCGATTATGCCGTCATGCTCGTCCGACATCTGCAATTCGCGTTCAGAGCACATCATGCCATGGCTTTCGACACCGCGGATCTTGCCGACCGACAATGTCAGATCGATGCCCGGCACATAGGTTCCGGGCGCTGCGAATGCTCCGATCAGGCCGGCGCGTGCATTGGGCGCGCCACATACGACCTGCACCGGTTCGCCGCTGCCGGTATCCACACTGAGGACGCGCAGGCGGTCGGCATCGGGATGCTGCTCGGCCGTCAGCACCTTGGCAATCACAAAGGGCTTGAGGCCGGCCTTGTCATCAACCTCCTCGACCTCGAGCCCAATCATGTTGAGCGCATCGACGATTTCTTCGAGCGTGGCTTCGGTCTCAAGGTGGTCCTTCAGCCAGGAAAGCGTAAATTTCATCGGTCTATCCGTCGTCCAGATGGGTCCGCACGCAGCGGTCTAATGGGTTGCCTGCCGCCCGCTTCAGGGCGTCAGACCTGAAAACAGGGTCGGCATATCGAGCGGGCGGAAACCGTAATGGTTCAGCCAGCGCACATCGGCGTCGAAGAAGGCGCGCAGATCAGGCATGCCGTATTTGAGCATGGCGAGCCGGTCTATGCCGATGCCCCAGGCAAAACCCTGATAGACATCGGGATCGAGCCCGACATTGCGCAGCACGTTCGGATTGACCATGCCGCAACCGAGGATTTCCATCCAGTCTTCGCCTTCCCCGAACCGGACTTCATTGCCGGACCGGTCACACTGGATATCAAGCTCCAGACTCGGCTCGGTGAAGGGGAAATATGAGGGCCGGAAGCGCATGTTGATGTGCGGCACCTCGAAGAATGCCTTGCAGAATTCCTGCAGCACCCATTTCAGATTGGCGACATTTGCGCTCTGGTCGACCACAAGCCCCTCAAGCTGATGGAACATCGGCGAGTGAGTCGCGTCGCTGTCACAGCGATAGGTCTTGCCGGGGATGACGATCCGGACCGGTGGTTTATGCTTCTCCATCGTATGAATCTGTACCGGGGATGTGTGGGTGCGCAGCAGTTTGCGCGCACCATCCTCGCCCGCATTCAAAAAGAAGGTGTCGTGCATTTCCCTTGCCGGATGGCCTTCCGGGAAGTTCAGGGCGGTGAAGTTGTAATAGTCCGTCTCGATATCCGGACCCTCGGCGATGGAGAAACCCATATCGGCGAAAATCGCGGTGATCTCGTCCACCACCTGGGAAATCGGGTGGATGCGCCCGACTTCGGCAGGCGAACGGCGAACCGGCAGGGTCACGTCGACCGTTTCATTCGCCAGGCGCGCCTCGATGGCAAGATCGTGCAGGGCCGATTTGCGTTCGGCAATTGCGTCGGCGATACGGCTCTTCAGACCGTTGATTGCCGGACCCATGACCTTGCGCTCGTCTGCGCTCATCTTTCCGAGCGTCTTCAGCTTTTCGGAAACACTGCCTTTCTTGCCGAGCGCCGCCACGCGGACCGCCTCGATTGCCTGCTCGTCCTCAGACGCGGTGATCTCGGCGAGAATGGCCTGTTCGAGTTCTTCCAGATCAGCCATGGTCGTTGTTTCCGTCGTCCCGTTGTCTTTCAGCATCTTTTGCTGCTCCGTAAAAAAACCCGCGCCGGTCCAGCCAGCGCGGGTTTCCCAAATTCATGATGTCGTGCCTGGGAAAGCGCTGGCTTAGCGGACAGCGCCTTCAAAAGCATTGGGTGTGGTGTCTTTAAGATAGGCGAGCGACGCCTTGGCGCTCTCCACCAGCGCACCGAAAGCCTCGGGCTGGTTGATCGCCATATCGGACAGAACCTTGCGGTCGACCTCGATGCCGGCCTTGTTGAGACCGTCGATGAAACGACCATAGGTCAGGCCATGCTCGCGCACGGCTGCATTGATGCGCTGAATCCACAGAGCGCGGAAATTGCGCTTGCGGACCTTGCGGTCGCGATAGGCATATTGCTTGGCGCGATCGACGGCCGCCTTCGCGGTGCGGATCGTGTTCTTGCGGCGGCCGTAATAGCCCTTTGCCTGCGACAGAACCTTTTTGTGTTTTGCGTGGGAGGTCGTACCCCGTTTTACGCGTGCCATGATCTAAGCTCCTTGATCTAACGCCCGGCCCTTAAAGGCTGTTCGGCATAAATTTCTTCACGATGCGTGCATCCGGTTCGGACAGAACCATCGTGCCGCGTGCGTCGCGAATGAACTTGTTGGATCTTTTGATCATGCCGTGGCGTTTGCCTGCGGCGGCGGATTTGACCTTGCCCGAAGCGGTAATCTTGAACCGCTTCTTGCAAGACGATTTCGTCTTCATCTTGGGCATTTTGCTACTCCGTTTTCAGACCGGACAAGCGGCCTATTTGTTGTTTGCCCCGCATGACGTCCCGCCCTTTCGGACCGGACCGACAAAAACCGCGTTGAAGCCCTTTCGGGCCGGGACGGATTTTCGATCGGGGACATTGTTGCATTCAAAACCGCCACGGCATGCCCTGCCGGACGGTTCGGACGCGGCCTTATAGCGGCCAATGAACGCCAGCGCAAGCGGTTTCGAGCCCTCATCTCGCGCCGGCGGCGTTCAAACTGCTGTGGGTTATTTCGGCGCCAGCACCATCATCATCTGCCGGCCTTCCAATTTGGGCTCGGCTTCGACCTTGGCTATTTCGACCGTGTCTTCCTTGACCTTCTGGAGCAACTGCATGCCGAGCTGCTGGTGGGCCATCTCGCGTCCACGGAAACGCAACGTCACCTTGACCTTGTCGCCGCTGTCAAAAAAGCGGTTCATCGCCTTCATCTTCACCTCATAATCGTGGGTGTCGATGTTCGGCCGCATCTTTATTTCCTTGACCTCAACGGTCTTTTGTTTCTTGCGGGCCTCGGCGGCTTTCTTCTGAGTCTGGTATTTCAGTTTTCCAAGGTCGAGAACCTTGCAAACCGGAGGATTGGCGTTGGGGGAGATTTCCACGAGATCAAGTCCCGCGTTCTGCGCGACCTCGAGCGCTTCTTCTATAGAAACGTCGCCGCGATTGTTCCCCTCATCGTCGATAAGCTGCACCTGGGGAGCCCGGATGTCTTGGTTGGCGCGCGGTCCGGTATTGGTCGGCGGTGGCGCTCTGAATGGTCTGCGAATGGCCGTAGTCTCCTTGGCTGTTTCGTATCTTACTAAAATGCCTGCATTGCACACGGCGCAAGCAGACAGGGGCGGCAATGTCACCATCGCCGCAATCAAGTCAATAGCATGACTTGTGAAAAAAATCACCCGCCGAGGGCTTTCCACGCCGCCATGGCCCGTGCTTTTGGTTTACGATCCGTTCGCCGCACGCAAATCGCGGCGACATTCGGGCGATACAAACAGGAAGGTGCAATGACGCAACCAGCAGAGCAATTGGACGTGGGCGCCGGCGAGAATGAACGGACCATCGCCGTGCGGCACCGTGGCGGCACCGTGAGCGGCAAACCCGGCCTGGTATGGCTCGGCGGGTACAGGTCCGACATGGCTGGCACCAAAGCTGTTGAGCTCGACCGTTTCGCGGGCGAAAAAGGCCTTGAATGCACCCGTTTCGATTACTCGGGACACGGGGAATCCGGCGGCGACTTCCGGCGCGGCACCATCTCCCGCTGGCTTGAGGAAAGCCTTGCGGTCTTCGACCGGTTCACCAGCGGGCCGCAGGTTCTGGTCGGATCGTCCATGGGGGGATGGATCGCCCTTCGGATGGTGCAGGAATTACAGAAATCCGGGCTGAAAGGCCGCCTCCACGGCCTTCTGCTGCTGGCGCCCGCGCCCGATTTTACTGCCGTGCTGCATGAACCGCTGCTGACGGATGCCCAACGAAAAGACCTTCAGGAACAGGGCTATTATGAAGAGGAGACGCCCTATGGGCCGGACCCAAACGTTTTCACACAGGCGCTTTTTGAAGACGGCCGGGACAATCTGGTGCTGGATGGCATGATCGAAACCGGATGCCCCGTGCACATCCTGCAGGGAATGGAAGACCCGGACGTACCCTACAGTCATGCCTTGAGGCTGGTGGAACATCTGCCCGCCGACGATGTGGTGCTGACACTGGTGCGGGACGGCGATCATCGTCTCTCGCGGCCGCAGGATATCACTCTCCTGCTGAATGCGGCCGCGCAGATGATCGAAGCATGACCGAAGTGCAACACTCGTCCACTGTCTCGGTAACCATAAACAGAACTTGAGCGGTTTGTTTGTTGACTCGGCACCTGTCCCCAATCTTAACTGTTTGTTAAGAATAATGATGGGCGTACAGGGACGGGTCGTCTATGAAGGGCGTGTTTTTAAAGGCTGCAATTGCCGGTTGTCTTGTCGCAATGTCGTCGACTCCGATTGTCATGGCGGCACAGCCCATGGGCTCGTCCATGGTTGTCGGCGACGTCACGTCCCAGCCCATCGGTCACTATGAATTCTGCAAGCGGAATCGCGAGGAATGCCGCGGGACCGGGGTTCGCACCGCGCCGCCACGCGTAACCAATTATGGCTGGACCGTCGTGCAAGAGGTCAACAAATCAGTCAACTATGCCGTTATGCCGATGACGGACTACGAAATTCACGGCCGCGAGGAAGTCTGGTCCTATCCCGATGTTGTCGGAGATTGTGAAGACTATGTGCTGCTCAAACGCGCCATGCTGATCGAACACGGCTTTTCTCCATCCGATCTGCTGATCACCGTCGTACGCAAGCCCAATGGCGAAGGCCACGCAGTGCTGACGCTGCGCACCTCGGACGGCGACTATGTGCTCGACAATCTCGAGGACGAGGTGAAACTGTGGGTCGACACGCCCTATACCTACCTCAAACGCCAGGCGTCGTTCCATGCCGGGCGCTGGGTGGATATTGAAAATGGCGACGAACTGATGGTCGGCTCTATCCCCGAATAGACCGCTTCTCCTTCACATCCGAGCGGACGCAATCATAAGACCAAGCGCTTCAAGCACTGAAGCTGCGTCGGCGAGTTCCTGCGCCTCGAGATATTCCAGTCCGATCAGGGCACCGTAAAGCAGCCGCGCCATTCTTGCCGCGTCTTCACTGTCATAGCCGATATCCGAAACGATGCTCTGAAGATATTCCAGGCGCCGGCGATCGACGTTTTTTGCCGTCGAGGCCGCCTTGCCGTCGAGCTGGGCCCACTCGCGAATGGCCGCCTCGGTGCGCACACCGCCATATTCGGCGCTGCGTTCGCTTGTCACCAGCGCGATCAGGTCCTGCAGACGCGCCGATGCGTCCCTGAAGGGCCCTGCGTTAAGGGCAATAATATCTTCCGTCGCTCTCTTGCTCCAGGTTTGAAGCATCGCTTCCTTCAACGCCGGAACGTCCCGAAAATGCCAGTAGAACGAGCCTTTGGTTGTGCCCAGATCCCGGGCAATCGCTTCAGCGCGAATGGCCTGAACGCCGCCGGCGGACAGGGCGCGAAACGCGGCCTTTATCCAATCCTCGGCCGAGAGCTGATTTTTCTTTTTTGCCGCCCGCGTCATTGCGCCTCGCTGTCATTTGTCAAAACCATACGCCAGCGTATTGAAACCTTCAAGGCGAACTGTTACATACGGTAGCGTATGGTAGACGAAACAGATGTATAGGTGAGGACCGGTCAATGTTTGTCGCAATAACCGTCGCTGTCATTCTCTTCGCGATTTCATCACTCCACTTCCTCTGGGCGGCGGGCAGCCCCTGGCCGTGCGCAGACGAAAGGAGCCTCATACGCACGGTGGTCGGACACCCTGAAACAAAGGGCTTTCCGTCTCCGGCCCTCACTGCGGCCGTCGCCACGGCAATCCTGCTTGCCGGGTTGATTGCCCTTTGGGCCGGCAACGTCGTGAGCCCGCCTCTGCCCGACTGGATCAGGATCGCCGGCCTCGTCGTACTGACCGGCGTCTTTCTGCTTCGCGGTTTTGCGAGCTATTTGCCGCGGCGCTTGTGGGGCGAAATGACCGAGCCGTTCGCAACACTCGACCGGCGTTACTTTGCACCGCTCTGTATCGTGCTCGGCCTTGGTTTTCTCTGGCTGCTTGCCGGAAACCTTCCCAACTAACCCTGGAAGGCGCGGCGCTGCCGCGCCTACCTACGCCGTTCCAATCAGCAGACCCGCAGCAAAGACCAATGCGCCGCCGAGCACCACCTGGAAAATGGCACGCGACCAGGGCGTTTCCATGAAGCGGTGCTGGATCCAGGAAATCGCCCACAGCTCGACAAAGACGAGGGCGATGGCAATCGTCGTGGCAATGGTAAAATGCGGAATGAGGTAGGGCAGCGCATGGCCGAGGCCGCCGACCGTTGTCATGATGCCGGTCGCAAGACCGCGCTTGATCGGTGCTCCGCGGCCGGAAATCACCCCGTCGTCGGAGGCGACTTCGGTAAAGCCCATGGAGATGCCTGCTCCGATGGAGGCGGCAAGGCCGACGAGGAAGGTCTGCCAGGTATCGCCGGTCGCAAAAGCGGCGGCAAAGATCGGGGCAAGCGTCGATACCGAACCATCCATCAGACCTGCAAGGCCCGGCTGGATATAGGTAAGGATCATCTGGCGGCGTTCGATTGCCGCCTCTTCCTTTTGCACATCCTGCGGCGCGTGCGTTTCGGTCAGCCGGTGCGCCATGGAGCCGTGTTCGCGCTCCTCCTCCGCGAGGTCGCCCAGGAGCTTGCGCGTTGCCGCATCTTGCGTCTGCTGCGCCGCCTGCAGATAAAACCGCCAGGCTTGGCGTTCCATGCGCTCGGCTTCGTCGCGGATGTTTTCAACCGAATGATTCTTCGTCAGCCATAACGGCTTGCGCTCCATGTAGCCGCGCACATGTTCGCGCCGGATCAAAAGGATGCGCTCCCCGAAACGCTCGCGGTAGAGGTCGATCAGGCGGCGCCGGTGCTCGTTTTCCTCCCGCGCCATCTCTTCGAAAATTTCGGCGCTGCCGGGATAATTGTCCTTCAGCGCATCGGCATAGGCGAGGTAGATGCGGCCGTCATCCTCTTCATTGGAGATGGCCAGCGCCAGAATCTCCTGCTCGCTGAGGTGGGAGAATGAGCGGCGGGCGGCACCGGTAATGCGGTTAAGCATGACTAGATTTCCTATTTTAGAATAATTCTAAAATATAATCCCTATCCTGCCAGTCAAGGACAGGCTGACGTGCCGTTGAATTCCGCGTGACGGAAAACGGCAGCCAATTCAACAGAACTTGTCGGCGTGTGTCGAAACGCATCTTGATATCGGGCGCGTCCGGCCAAATAGTATGGTTATGGCGGAGGACAATTTGAAAACGGTGTCAAAGGATACGTTTCTCGACCGGCTGGGCCATTGGGTCGCGGGGCGCTTGCGCAGCGAGACCTCCGGCTACCAGCCCTATACGCCCTCCGATCCCGAAACGCTGGAACGTACCCTGCAGCCGGGCGACATTCTGCTTGTCGAGGGCAACCAGAAGATTTCGGCGGCGATCAAATATCTGACCCAGTCGACATGGTCGCATGCGGCGCTTTACGTGGGCGATGCGTGCGGCGAGCCGAAGAAGGGATCGGAAAGGCTGCAACTGATCGAAGTGGTGATCGGCGAAGGCTGTGTCGCGGTTCCGCTGAGGAAATACGCCACCTACAACACACGGATCTGCCGGCCGGTCGGCCTGACGGGTGACGACCGCCGCGCCGTGGTCGATTTCATGGTCTCCAGCATCGGCACCAAATACGATCTGAAAAACATATTCGACATGCTGCGCTATTTCCTGCCGACACCACCGGTACCGGTCCGCTGGCGCCGCCGCATGCTGTCCTTCGGCTCTGGCGATCCGACCCGGGCGATCTGTTCCTCGCTCATCGCACAGGCCTTTCAAGGGGTCTATTATCCGATCCTGCCCGAAATCCGCCGTATGCCCGGCCACATGACCGCGCAATCGAAATATTCGAGGCGCGAAATCCTGCATATCAGGCATCATTCGCTGTTCACGCCCCGCGATTTTGACCTGTCGCCCTATTTCCGGGTGGTCAAGCCGACCCTGGAACACGGGTTCGACTACAAGGCGCTGAACTGGCACTCCCGCCAGGGCCACGGGCCGAAGACAGCCGACCGGGAGTTCGTGATCGAAAGCAGCGAAAAGGGCGACTGAATCGGGCCACATCACGCTCGTATGCACATTCGCCGCGGGCAGACGGCTTGTTGAAGCCTCGAAATGACTTTTCAGCGCCCTATGAATTGCTCTATAGGGCCTGCCATGAACGCTTCATCCCGAATTCCGCTCTCGCGAATCCGCAACTTTTCGATCGTTGCCCATATCGATCATGGCAAATCGACCGTGGCCGACCGGCTGATCCAGATGACCGGCGGCCTCGCCGAGCGCGAAATGTCCGAACAGCTCCTCGACAGTATGGATATCGAGCGCGAGCGCGGAATCACCATCAAGGCGCAGACGGTGCGGCTGCACTATGAGGCCAAGGACGGAGAGACCTATATCCTCAACCTGATCGACACGCCCGGCCATGTCGATTTTGCCTATGAGGTCTCGCGCAGCCTTTCGGCCTGCGAGGGCTCGCTGCTTGTGGTCGATGCCAGCCAGGGCGTCGAAGCGCAGACGCTCGCCAATGTCTATCAGGCGATCGACAACGATCATGAGATCGTCACCGTGCTCAACAAGATCGACCTGCCGGCGGCCGAACCGGACCGGGTCAAGCAGCAGATCGAAGAGGTGATCGGCCTTGACGCGTCCGACGCCGTCGAAATCTCGGCAAAGACCGGTTTCGGGATCGACGATGTTCTGGAGGCGATTGTTCACCGGCTGCCGCCGCCGGGCGAGGGCGATGAGAACGCACCGCTGAAAGCGCTGCTGGTGGACAGCTGGTATGACGCCTATCTCGGCGTCATCGTTCTGGTGCGGGTGATCGACGGCGTTCTGAAAAAAGGCCAGACCATTCGGATGATGGGCACGGACGCCAAATATCCGGTCGACCGAGTCGGCATCATCACGCCCAAAATGGTCAATGTGGATTCGCTCGGCCCCGGCGAGATCGGTTTTATCACCGCCTCGATCAAGGAAGTGGCCGACACGCGTGTCGGCGACACGATCACCGAGGACAAACGCCCGACGGCAGAGGCGCTTCCCGGTTTCAAACCGGCACAGCCCGTTGTTTTCTGCGGGCTTTTTCCGGTCGATGCAGCGGATTTTGAAGATCTGCGCGGCGCCATGGGCAAGTTGCGGCTCAACGATGCGAGCTTCTCCTTCGAGATGGAATCCTCAGCCGCGCTCGGCTTCGGCTTCCGTTGCGGGTTCCTTGGGCTTCTGCACCTGGAAATCATCCAGGAACGGCTGGAGCGCGAGTTCGATCTCGATCTCATCGCCACCGCGCCATCCGTCGTGTACGAGCTGGTCATGACGGACGGCAGCCGCCGCGAACTCCACAACCCCGCCGATATGCCCGATGTGGTCAAGGTTGCCGAGATCCACGAACCGTGGATCCGCGCAACGATCCTGACGCCGGATGAATATCTCGGCCCAATCCTGAAACTGTGCCAGGACCGGCGCGGCATCCAGGTCGAGATGACCTATGTCGGCACGCGCGCCATGCTCTCCTACGATCTGCCGCTCAACGAGGTCGTGTTCGATTTCTACGACCGGCTGAAATCGATCTCCCGCGGCTATGCCTCGTTCGACTACCAGATCACCGAGCTCAAGCCGGGCAATCTCGTCAAGATGCAGATTCTCGTCAATGGCGAGCCCGTCGATGCGCTGTCGATGATGGTGCACCGGGACGCGGCGGAAAAACGCGGCCGCGACATGTGCGAGAAGCTCAAGGACCTGATCCCGCGCCACATGTTCAAGATTCCAGTCCAGGCCGCCATCGGAGGCACGGTGATCGCGCGCGAAACGGTCTCTGCGCTGCGCAAGGATGTGACGGCCAAATGCTATGGCGGGGACGCCTCCCGCAAACGCAAGCTTCTGGAAAAGCAGAAGGCCGGCAAAAAGCGCATGCGTCAGTTCGGCAAGGTGGATATTCCGCAGGAAGCTTTCATTGCGGCGTTGAAGATGAAGGATGATTAGGGGAATTTGTTTTCGGGTTTCCTTACGTCCTCACGGTTGAGCGCGGCTCTGCCGCTAACCTCCGGACGGGGCGGGCCACAAGGCCCGACGCGCGGTCGCGCTTGCGGTGCTCACGCACCGGGTTCTTGTTCCATGATGTCTTTGCAAGGAAAATCGTTCGAAGCTCGCAGAGCTTCGCAAGGCCGACCGGCCGCCGCCGCACATGCGGCGCGCCCGTGCAGGCCAGCCGCGTAGCGGCGGTGCGGCCGTGAGCGAAAAGAAAATTGTGCAGCGGTGCGCAGCACCGCAAACAAAGAACCCCCGCCACGGGTCTCATGGCGGGGGTCCCGGCAAAAGCGCCTTTCAGCCAGTAGCACACATGTTCCGAATATTGCCCGTAGGGAACATGTGAGAGGGGTAGCGCCAGTTACTGGCTGATCAACGCTTCGTATTCGGATACGGTGAGAACCCCGTCTCCGTCACTGTCTGCCGCGGCTACAGCGTCGGGAGACACGTCAGGCATGGCTGCCTGTGCTTCTTCCATGGTGACCACACCGTTGCCATCGGCATCGGCGGTGGCGAAATCAACCGTTTGGGCATAGGCTGCCATCGAGAAAGCGGTAAATCCCATCGCCAAAAGAAGCTGTTTCATTGGTACTCTCCTTATGTTTACAGAGCGGGTCGAATGTCTTGGGAGGTGACCCGTTCGCCCGACCCAACGCCGGACAGCTGCGAATGTGATCCGGATTTGTGGTTTCAAATGGGAAGAAAAATGACCCGTTGGGGATCATTTCAAGACAAAACTATGGGTAACTGTGATTAATATAACTTGTTGAAATATTGAGGTTATTAATCAAAGTTGACTGTGTTTCCCGGCACGTCTAAGCAGCGGATTGGAAAGTGTTATTTTACTTCGCCGGCGCGCAAAGCGGATATTTGACAAGCCATCATGCACGGCTACGATCACACCATGACCAAGCCACTCGCACCGCTGGATATCGAAGACACGTCTTCTGCGGAAAAAAGCCGCCACGTGGCGCATGTCGACACGCCCCTTGGCACGGTCGTGGTGATCGAAGAGGGCGGGAAAATTATCCGTTTGTTTTGGGACCGCGATACCGGCGCCTATCCGCAGACGGAGCGCACGGACCTGCTTGACGAGGCCGAGCGTCAGCTCAACGCCTATTTCGACGGCACGCTGAAACGCTTCGACCTGCCGCTGGCTCTGTCTTCCAGTCCGTTCGAACGCCAGGTGCAGGAAAAGATGATCGCCATTCCCTATGGCGAGACCCGCACCTATGGCGATATCGCCAGGGATCTGGAGACCTACGGCCAGCCGGTCGGCCAGGCCTGCGGCGCCAATTCGATCCCGATCATCATCCCGTGCCACCGGGTGCTTTCGGCCACCGGAATCGGCGGCTTTTCAGGCGAGGGCGGCATCGAAACCAAAATACAGCTGCTCAAGCACGAAGGCGGCTTTCCCTTCCTGCTCTAAGCCCTCCGGCGCGGCCAAATAAACCGTTGACATAAAAGGGCAGCGGCCTTACATCACGCCGGCACAGTTGCAATGCCCAGATGGCGGAATTGGTAGACGCGCCAGCTTCAGGTGCTGGTGACCGCAAGGTCGTGGAGGTTCGAGTCCTCTTCTGGGCACCAGTCTTTCTCACACATATCCGCAAATTCAAGATACGCCAGCTGCGAAGGATTTTGTCGCCATGGCTGGCCTGGTTTGTGTGACCATAACGACCCGGCATCATGCCGACGATCAGCCCGTTTTGTTATGATTGAGAGCCGGCCAGCCCTGATGTATGTCCACAATAAATTTCCATGTGTCGCATCGCAGGGTATCCGCTCTGCCTGCAACAGTCTGATTGCTTCATCCTGAAGCCACACAGCTACCATATTGGCGATTGGAACCAGCCAAATGAAAAGAGCAGACTCTATATCAGACGACTTGGCGACAATCGTGGATTTTCACCTTTCGTTGGGGCGGGACAAATGTGTGAGCTACTTACCGATAAACACTATCAATAATGTGCTGAACAAAACGACTGAGGCTATGTGTCAACAAGCTATGCGTGCAAATCTGAAGTGTATGGTGTTTGATGACGGTAGCTGTTGGGTCAAAGGCGGGGCGGTGTACTTCTATTCGGAAAGCGAGCTAAGCGGGCTCATAAGAAAACACAGAAATCTCCTGGATTCCTTGGGTTGGGAAGCCAATTGCGAAGATGTCGTAGCGAAAATCGCAGCCGAGTATTTTGAGGCTGATCACGCCGTTATGCCATTTATTGTCGAGGCTTTTGGAGACGACTTGATATTGAGATGAAGCGGAAAGGGGAAACCCATGGGCGGTAAAAAAGCCCTCAAGGAAATAGACGCAACCTGGATACCGGGAGAATCGGTTGGACCAATTGTGTTGGGAAACCCTGCTGAGTCCATTTCTTCGTTTCTGACAGTTGAACGTAAAAATTACGACTGTGGGCCCGAAGACGAGACTTTTTGCGACGTGGATGATGAATGGATGATCAGCGCGGAAAACGGGTATATTTCTACAATAGCTTGTTTCCGCAAATGCGTCTATGAGGGGGTCAATCTCGTTGGCTTACCGATAGAAGATTGTCTGGAACGACTTGGTTGTGATCGAAACAAATCTGCCGACGATTCGGTGTGGTTCGAAGACGGAGACCAAGACGTTTACGAAGTTGACTCATTGGGTGCCCAAATATGGGTGTTCAAAGGGCGCGTTGACAGCATTGCAGTCATGGAGATTTACGACGAAGACGGCGTGACGGTCATTCACCCCTTTCGGAAGAGCTAGTGTATTTTAAATTCCAAACCGGTCGCGAGTTGGCCCGTTCATCATTGTAACCGCGACCTCACGAAAATTCTTAAGCCCACTAAGCCCTGGCACCCGAGATTCTAAAAAATAATCGTTTGAGAGATGTGATTATTAGAAAACGTTTCAATGGAAAAGATAGATAAAAGCAAAATTGCAAGTTTCATAAATTTTGAAGCGGATACATCGAATAACAAATCCCTTGATGACCTATTTTATCGTGATCTTGGTTATCTAGACTACTTTGCGATGCCTATCGAGCCTGGAAAGCTACTTGGTCTACTGGAACTTGTTTCTGATAATTTTTTCGTCGGCAAAGATGTACTTATAATGATCGATTCCGTTGTGTGGCCAAGTTGGGAGGATAAAAACCTTATTGATATTTCACTTAACGGAAAGGGCATTTCCAAATTCTATTACGGATCGGATTTTCTGTATTTCGATGAAGATGAGACAACTGATGTAGTGTCTTTTGCATATATATTTTCCATGTTCCGATATGATTTCAGGATAATAGATACAGACGCTTCAGCGCACATATTTTTTTCCCATGATGATTGGTTTGTTATTCATGTGCAGGGAGATGCGGCAGAGAGGTTGGGGGCCATCTACGAATATGCGGATGTTTTAAAGAGGCCTACCGCCTGAAGCCCGATCACGTTGGCGCTGTGCTGAGGAACTATGTCCATCTTTTGCAGGTAGGTTTTATCAGACATCTACTCTTTGGGTGGGTTTTCGGACAAAAATGTAGCTATCAAAATCCGACTCTTGCCTGTGCATCGCGTTCTTGTTCCGGGCATCGAGGGTGAATATGCCGTCCGATATATTCGCAATCTATTTGACTAAGCCAATTTCAACTAAAGCAAACCCGTAGAGTGGTTTTGCATATCGTTTGTGCTTCACCGAAATGACCCCCTTAGGCGATCGCCGGTTCGGGTGTTTGGTTGTCTGTTTCCCTTTCCGGAACAGTCGCAAGCAGCCCCGGCAAAAGCGCCTCGGCAGCATAGGCGCCCGAGATCACAACGGCCTCGATGCCGGGGCCGTGGGTGGCGGCGCCGGCGAGGACGAGGTTGCGCATCGGGGTTTTGACGGGGACCGTATCATCCTGTGTGCGAACGCCATAGATCGCGCCGTGCGCCGTGTGGGTGTAGCGCTGGAAGGTGACGGGGGTGGCGTCGGCGCGGTAGACGATGCGCTCGTCGAGATCGGGGATGACCTGGCGGGCGCAGGTTACCATGTCGTCGCACAGCTTCGTCTTGCGGCCGAGATAGGCTTCGGAGCGCCGAAAGGCGGAATGGTCGAGATCATCGCCACCCTTCTCTGCGGCAAACCAGTCCTTCGCCTCGTCATTCGGGATGAGACGCAGGAGTTCGAGCGTCGAATAGCCCTCGGGCGCGCTGGTCGGATCGACGATGGACGGCATGATCATGCCGAAAGCCCCCTCCTCGCCATCAAAATGGATGATGGGCGGCAGATCAAGGTCGCCGCGCAGGCCAAGATGAACGGCGATTGCCGAACAGGCCGGACGGATCGGGCCGGTCTGAGCCTCAAGCTGTGCCGCAATCGAGCGGTCTTCAATCAACCGGTCCAGCATCAGGCGCAGATCGCCATTGCACAGGACGGCTTTGGCGCGGATGCGGCGCTCGACCCCCCGGTAATCCTTGACGACAAGGCCGGACGCCGCCCCGTTTTCCTGAACAATCCGGGTGACAGTGGTGCGCAGATGAACCGACCCGCCGAATTTTTCCACCGCGGCGGCAAGGCTTTCGCCCAAGCCGCCCGATCCGCCAACGGGATAGTAACCGCCGTGAAAATAGTAACCGAAGAGCGGCACCATGTCGGAGACAGGCGAATGTTCGGAATCGTCCGTCACATAGTCGGCGAGCATATCGATCCATTCGACCGCCTCGGGCGAGGTGACATGGCGGGCGACAAATTCGGTCCACGGACGATCCATCCAGGCAACGGCCAGCGGATGGGCATCGGCAAAGGCAAGCAGGCCGTCCGGCGTCGCCGGCGATCCGGGGATGCCGCCGCGTTCATCGACATTGGCATACATGGCCGTATAGACCTGATGGATATCCTCAAACAGAGCTCTGATACCGTCGGCCTCTTCCGGGAACATGGCTGCCAGATCATCCGCGTAAGCGCGCCAATCCCGCGAAACCGAGACCGTTTTGCCGGCGAGCGTGTAGCGGTGATCCAGCCGCTCCCAATGGCAGTCATCGGCAATGCCGAACCGTTCGAACATCGCCCGGACCGGGCCGCCCGAATGCCAGCCGGAAACATCGTGTACGCCTGAATCGAAGCGGAAAACAAGCGCCTGGCCGGTCTCAGGGTCGCGCGCCTTGCGCAGCCATGTGTGGGCAAAACCGCCCGGCACCACATGCTGCTCGAAGACCTGCACGTTTAGGCCGGCCTGGGCCAGCAGCGCCGCTGCCGTCAACCCGCCTACTCCGGCACCGATCACGGCGACATCGCAGATCTCATCCGCGTCAGCTACAGCCGGCGACGCCTTAGCGAAATCGGGTGGCGACCAGTCGTTGCGGCGGTCACCCCTGGCTGCCTGTCTCAAGGCGAAGGCGACGATGGCCTTGGGAAGAGCGATGGAGACAATTGCGCCGAATGCCGCCGGGAGCCAGTTGGCAATAGCCGGCAGACCGAGAATGACGGCAATACCCATCCAGGCGAACAGGACGGCCCAGAAGGCCGACATGATCATGTTGACGAGGAGGAAAAGCGGCGTCTGGCTGGCGCCGCCATATTCGGAGGCCGAGAACGCCGCCGTCCAGGGCTTGCGGATGGCGACACTTGCCGCGGCCCCGACGGCGAGGCACAGAAGCACAACGCCTGTCGGCGCTTCCATCAGAGGCTGCACGTTGAACAGGCGGTCGACGAGGACAAGAAACAGACCGGCGATCAGGCCGATTTCGAACACCGGCGGCATTTTCAGCCCGCGCGTCGCCAGCGACCAGACAATGGCATAGGCGAAGGCCACGCCCGCGCCGATAAGCGGTGAAAACAGCCAAGCGCCCAGAAGATAAAGGGGCAGCGACAAAAGCGCGACATTCACCAGCAGATAGGTCTTCATCTCTTGTTCCGGCGATAGGAGTGATTGCGAAAGATCATCGCGTTTACACTGTAAACTAGCGCAATGTGTTTACAATGTAAACATCATTTGCGACAATCGGTGCGGCACGACTTTGACGGGGTCCCTCTTGGCAAGCGAATTGAAATCGAAGCTGGTGGACATAGCGGCCGGCATCCTGGAAAGGGACGGCCCCGACGCCTTGTCACTGCGCGTCGTGGCGCGGTCCGCCGGTGTCTCGCATATGGCGCCCTACCGTCATTTCGAGAACAAGAACGCCCTGCTCGCCGCCGTCGCGGAAACCGGGTTTCGCGCGCTTGTCGATTCGATTGACCGGGCAGTCGCCAAGGAGGAAAGCGGCCCGCTGATATCGCGCGCGATCGGCCTTGCCTATATCGACTTTGCCCGCCGCAGGCCGGCGCTCTACCAGTTGATGTTCGGTCCGCAATTTGCAGATCACGAACACTATCCGGACCTTGCGGAGGCCGCCCTGTTGGCCCGGGACCGGTGTGTGGCGGCGGTCGGCCTTCTGGGTCCGCAGACAGGGTCCGAGGGCGCGCCGGAACTCGATCCGCTTGGCATCGCCATCTGGTCGATGGTTCATGGATTTGCCCAGTTGCTTATCGACGACTGGATCGATCTTCCCGAAAAGAGCAGCGAGCAACAACGGTTTGTCGAACAGGTTCTTGACGTTCTTGGCCGGGCCGTTCCGGCAAGCGGCGGGCAACAGACAGAGCCTGGTGCGGCGCGCCGCACGAGTCTCTAAGGACGGCTCCGGACACTATTCTGCAGGATCGTTTCAAGCGCGCTGATGTCCGGGCGATGTCCGTCTGATTGTCTGTAGAGGGACAAGGCGACGCTGTTGAGAGACGGCAACCCCTCATCCTCGGCCACGATACGTAAGGGCGGCAGCACGGCGACCTTCGGCATCACTGTGAGCGCGACACCGGCGGCAACAAATGAGCGAACACCAACGGGATCGGGACTTGTATGGGCGATGAAGCCACGGCGGCCGATCCGGTCGAGCGCCTCAAGGGCAAAGCGCCGCAGATCGCGTCCGTCGGTCAGGAAAACCAATGGTACGTCCTGCCCGAAATTGCCGTCAAAATGCTCGCCAGCCGCCCAAACCAGCGGAGAATCTTCCACAAAGACACGGCCGCTCCGCCGGCCCTGGTCCATCATGAATGCCAGATCGAGTTCACCGGCGTCAAAGCGGCCGGCAAGGGCATCGCTTCGATCACAAGAGATGTGAATCTGAACATCAGGATATGACCGGGCAAAGGCCCGCAACGCGACCGGAAGCACCGAGAGCGCAAGCGTAACAGTCGTGCCGAGACGGATCGTTGTTTGCGCGCCGGAGCTGCGCATCGTGTCCACTGCCTCGTCCGTCAGCGCCAGAATACGCCGGGCATAAGCCAGGAAAACCGTTCCTTCATCGGTCAGACGGACCCGTTTTCCGCGGCCCCGCTCGAAAAGCGTTTGGCCGACGAGTTCCTCCAGCTTGGTGATGTGGGAACTGATTGCGGACTGAACGGTGTTTCGCCGCCTGGCGGCCTCGGAGAAATTCAACGTCTCGCAAACGGCCACAAAGCTCTCTAGAGCAACAAGATCCATATATATATCTCATTTTATGATTTTATTGATAGTAATAAACTGTTTTTCTGATCTATCCAATTGTTCTATGCCTCCCGCATTCAACAGGGAGACGTGATGTGACGCTGCCAACCGAGTTTTATGTCGTAGCGGCAGTCGCGGTGCTGCTCACCGGTCTTTCCAAGAGCGGTTTCGGCGGTGGGCTGGGGATCATGGCGGTGCCGCTTATGAGCCTTTTTGTTGCGCCGCAATTCGCTGCTGCGACGATGATGCCGATCCTCCTGGCAATGGATATCATCATCGTATGGCGCTATCGGCATGACTGGTCTGCTCCCGTGGTTCGGCTGCTGCTGCCCGGCGCGATCATCGGCCTGGGGGCCGGAGCGCTGGCGTTTCACCACGTGGACGCAGCTCTGATCCGCTTTGCTGTCGGCCTGCTCGCTCTTTCCTTCGTCGCTCAATACGTTCTGTCGAGACGACGGTATGACGGAGACCGGGCTGCGCGAAACGAAACCGTGCTTGCGCTCGGCGCCGTTTCCGGCTTTGCAAGTTTCATCGCCCATGCCGGTGGACCTCCGGTCAAAGGCTTCCTGCTGCGGAAGCGGCTTGAAAAATCGGCCTTTGTCGGCACCAATACGATATTTTTCTTCTTGCTGAATGCCACCAAAGCGGTCGCATACGGCGCGCTTGGCCACTACTCCGCCGAGAGCCTCGGTCTCAGCCTGACACTCTCCCCGATCCTTGTGCTGGGTGTGCTGATCGGATTCAAACTTCACGGGCTGATCGACCAGACACGGTTCACCGCAGTGGTCTACACACTGCTCGCTGTCACCGGCTCCAAGCTGGTTTGGGACAGCGTTCCGCTT
Organism: Hoeflea prorocentri; assembly: GCF_027944115.1. NCBI lineage: Bacteria > Pseudomonadati > Pseudomonadota > Alphaproteobacteria > Hyphomicrobiales > Rhizobiaceae > Hoeflea > Hoeflea prorocentri. The sequence continues at coordinate 4,267,460 of NZ_JAPJZI010000001.1, forward strand.
TTGCTTCAGCCGGCTACCGGATGATCGGGCGATCTATTCCGGCCTGACGGCGTCCGCGGCCGTTCTATATTTTCTCCCGACGGGGATTTTCGTACCGTTTGCAAGCATGAGCACGACCCTGCCGTTCAACCGGCAGCGGCCGGACACCGCATGGCGTGCTACCCAGTGGGAGCGGTGAATCTGGGCTCCGGGTTCGGGCATGGCCTCGGCGATCGCATCGCGAAACCGCATGGCGACGAGTGTCCTGCCACGGGTGGTCACGACCTCGACATAATGGTCCTGTGCTGCAAGGCGAACCAGCCGTCCGCGTTTTTCCGGCGGCAAACGCGATATGAGTTGCGGAGCGACTGGCGCAGCCGGCAGCGGCGTCTTCTTCGGCAGCAATGACGGCAACAGCGCGATGCCCATTGTGACAACGGCGCACTGGCCGAAGATGGTCAGCAGATCGGCAGCACCGGGTTTCGATCCAAAGGCAAAAAGAAGCGCGACAACAACACCGAAGACAGGCATGGCGGCAATGATCGCGGCGACCGGCAGGCGAAGCCGGTGAGGGCAGCCCAGCCGCTCAGCCAGGATCTCGGCGGATGTTCCGGCCACATGTCCGGCGAGGGCTGTTCCGGCAACGACCAGCAACCAGAACAGGTGCCGCTCAAACGGTGCAAACGCATCGTAACTGCCGAAAGGGCCGGACAGCCCGGCAAAAATTGCGACGAGCAACAACAATACCAGCGTTTTGGTCGATCCGAACACCGCCGCGCATTGGCGTTTGACATGCGCGGCCAGCGGGTCGTTTGCGAAGCTTTGGTGCATTTTACGAAGTCCTGCTTGGTTCGGCCCGACGAGCTGCCAGTATGGCGCTACGAGGTCAATATTAACATGCGGGAGAGATTTCCATGCGGACCGTCACCTTGGCAAACTGGCGGCGGGCAAGCCGACTGCACAGCAGCCTGTTTTTCTGGCTGTGGGCCTCGGCGGCCCTTGCCTGTTCGACCGTCGCGCTCGGGCTTCCTGACAGGCCGATCGTTGCCTACAGTTTCGACTATGCTGCCACGGGAGACGGTTTTGTCTTCGTCAATCCGGCAAACGGCGCACGGCGTTCCATTATGGACGGTCCGGCGGCAAAATGGCCGGTTCGCTACGGCAGCGTCACCTTTAATCAGATGGGCCCGGGCATGCCGGCTGCCGGAATGAACACGAAAGGGCTCATTGTTACACTGATGTGGAATGAGGATGCTGTTTTTGGGACAGAAGGCACAGTCGTCCTCAACGAATTGGAGTTCATCCAGCGGCTGCTCGACACGTCCGGTTCGGTGGACGAGGCCTTGGCGTCGCTGCCGGGTCTTCGCATTGAAGGGCTTGTCCCCATTCACTTTTTTCTCGCCGATTCCAACGGTGCCGTTGCGGCGATCACGCCGGCGTCGACCGGATTTATCATCCACCAGGATGAGACCATGCCTGTCCCGGCCCTGACGAATACCACCTATGGCGACCTGATCGCACGCCTTGCCGATTTTGCGGGGCATGGCGGGAAGAGGACCGTGTCCTCCGAACCCGGTACGGGCGACCGAGGCAGCCTTGAACGCTTTGTCATCGCTGCAAATGCGTCACTGCATGGCGACCCGATGACAATGGCGGATGCCTTTGGCGTTCTGGCAAATGTCGCCAATGACGAGACCCGTTGGCAGATTGTCTTCGATCCGAAAAGGCTGGAGATCGGTTTCAGGATTGCCGGCCGCAAACGGGCACACCGGCTTGGGCTCAACGAGATTGATTTTCGCTGCCGCGACCGTCCCTTGTCCGCCGCACTTCAGGGTCTGACAGGCGAGGGCACGGCGGCAATGCTCGTCCCGGCCGATCCGGCAGAGGTAAGCAAGGTGTCCGCCGCAGTCCTCGCATCGCTTCGCGGCGCCGGTTTCGGGCCGGATGCAGCCGCGGGCCTCACCATGGGTCTGCTCGCTTCCCTGAAATGCGAAGATTGACATGGAGCTCTATGGGCGCTGCTCAGATACTTCCTTGGCGATGGATTGAAGCATCGTGAGAACCCGATATTCCATGTCTTCATCCTCGTTGTATTCCGGATAGGTCGCATTCATCGCGATCACGATCTGCCGTTCGGGGTTGATGTAAAGAAACTGGCCGTGGATGCCGATTGCGGCGAAGTCACCGCTATCCTGCTCCAGTGGTATCCACCACTGGTTCTTGTATCCGAGGCCGTAATCCGAATTCGGGTTATCCCGCCCGGGCATGAGATGAGGCGCATCAGGCCGGGCGGATCGTTTCAGCCAGTCCTCCGAGACAATCCGATCGTCCCCAAAGGTGGTACCGCCCTCCAGAACAAGCAGACCGATGCGGGCAAGATCACGAGCGGTCACACTCAGCCCGCCCATGGCCGACGGTTCGCCAACGGCATCGGTGAGAATGTAGGCATCGCTCTCCGCACCGATTTTCTTCCAGAATTCATTCTCCAGGTAGTCACTGTAGGACCTCTTCGTCGCCCCGCGGATCACCATGGCAAGGATCTGGGTGTCGATGCTTGCATAACGGTTGAAGGTGCCGGGTTCGAATTCCCGCTGCAAGGTGATTGCAAAATCGTCAAATGAACCGGTCAGGGAGGCTGCCACCATTCGCACGATGTCGGAATTGAGATCGTCATAATCCTCGTCCCAGCGAATTCCGGAGGACATGTCCAGTATCTGCTGCACGGTCACGCCGTCGTAGGCGGACCCGACAAGCGACGGCGCATATTTCGTGACCGGGTCGTCGAGGCTCTCGATGTCTTTGTCCTCAAAGGCCTTTCCGGCGAGGATCGACGCGACCGATTTGGACACGGACATGATAATGGCATGCGTGTCCCCGGTGTTGCCGCGCCGGTAATCCTCATAGAGAAGCGTGTCGCCTTTCAGGATCACGAGGCCCGTCTGGTGGATTTCTTCAAGCGTATCCTCGACCGAATAGGTTTGTCCGTCGAACCGATAGTGCGCGGGCAGCCGGATTTCACCATCAACCGGTTCAAGCGACCTGACCGTTTGTCCCCTTTCTATCCTGATGGCCGGATAGGTCTTGTGGAAAGAGCGAAACGCTTCGTCGATGTTCTCCGCTTCAAATGCGCTGCCATAAGCTATCAGCGCTCTGATGTCGCGAATGTCATTCCAGTAGTATGTCGCACCGCCAAGGACGGCAAAAAGGACGACCGCAAGGGCGATCCAGATTTTTCGGGCCATATCAACAACCATATTCGCAAGAAGAAGACGGCTTTGATGTAATCCTTTCTTATGTTAAGTAAATGCTTAATTTTGTCGCATCCCGAAGCGGGGTACTGGTCCAGACGGACGGGAAACAAATAAAGAATGCCCGATAAACTACGCACACAGCCGACGCAGGACCGCGCGCGGCTTCGGATAGACGAGATCCTGTCCGCGGCGCGGCGCCTTCTCGTGCGGGAAGGCTACGAAAAATTCAACACAAACCTCCTCGCGCAGGAGTCAGGCTGCAATATCGGAACGGTTTACCGTTACTTTCCTGAAAAGAACGGCGTTATTGTCGCCGTTTACAGGGAATGGTTGGCCGAGGCTGCCGCGAAAAACGACGAGGTGCTCAGCGCACCGGGCGAGTGGTCACACCCGGCCGATCTGGCGGCTCTTCATTTCGAGGCTTTTGTTGACGGCCTTTCGGACGACGATCACAAGCTGGCGGTCGAGCTGACAAAAGCGCTGTTCATGAATCGACATGTCCGCGATGCCGACGACCTTCACAAGGCCGGGTTGATCAAGGCTTATCGCGATGTTTTGACGGAAACAGGGTTCAGCGATGTCGATCCCCGCCTTCTCGATTTCTGGGCCGAACTCTGCTTTTCGCTGATGCTTATGGTGAGCATGGCTCCGCCCGCAGAACGGAGTTTTGTCAAACGTCAGGCCGGGCAGGTCATCCGCAGCACAATCAACCCGGGGGCCGGAGACAAGACCGGCTGACAGCAACGCCGATTCCGGGACGGAAGCTGACCGGTCGCCCAAAACAGGCAACGCGACTGACTGTGCGGCGGCGTTCAGGCGAGCCGTCGTTTCTTCCCGGCGGTTGGTTGAGGGAAGTATTCGGCATTGATTTCGTCTATCGGCCGGGCGGGGCTGATGAGGAATCCCTGCATCTCCGAGTAGCCGGCCGCCTTGACATGTTCGCGCTGATTTTCCGTTTCGACGCCTTCGGCCGTTGCCGTGATCCCGAGATCCTGGCTGAGGCCAGCGACAGCCTTGACGATCACGTCGGCCTCCTCCTGATTGGACAGGTCCTTGATGAAAGACCTGTCGATCTTGATCTTGTCGAATGGGAAACTGCGCAGGTAGCTGAGCGATGAATATCCGGTGCCGAAATCGTCCATCGCGATGCGCACGCCCATATCGCGCAGCGCATGCAGCTTGGCGAGCGTTGTTTCATTGTGCTGCAGGAGCACATGTTCGGTTATTTCCAGCTCAAGGCGCTGCGGTGCGATCCTTGACGTCGCCAGGGCATTGAAGACCGTGTTGACCAGCTCGTCGTTGCGGAACTGCGCTGGAGACAGGTTGACCGCCACCTTTGTGTGGGTCGGCCAACCGGCTGCGTCGACGCAGGCTCGCCTTACCACCCATTCGCCCAACGGCACGATCAGTCCGATTTCTTCGGCGACCGGGATAAACTCAGCCGGCGAAACGTTTCCGCGCTCGGGGTGACTCCAGCGCAACAGAGCCTCGAACCCGGTGATCTCATCCGTTTCCAGATCGACCAATGGCTGGTAGTGCAGCTCGAACTCGTCCTTCTGGAACGCCTTGCGCAGATCGATCTCGAGATTGCGCCTGATCTGCATGCGCGCGTCCATTTCGGCCTCGAAGAACCGATAGATCCCGCGGCCGTCATTCTTGGCCCGGTAGAGCGCCATATCGGCGTTCTTGATGAGCTGATCCGGATCGACACCGTCCTCGGGCGCGACCGCGATCCCGACACTGGTTCCGATCACGACCTGATGGTTGTCGAGGTCGAAGGGTTCGGCCAGCACCTCGCAAATGCGCTGGGCGGTCAGTTTTGCGGCCTTCGGCTGGTCGTTCGATATCTGCAGTATGGCAAATTCGTCACCTCCAAGGCGCGCGATCGTATCGGTCTCGCGCACACAGTTTCTCAAACGGTCGGCCACCGCTTTCAGGAGTTTGTCACCCATGGGATGGCCGATCGTGTCGTTGACGTGTTTGAAGCGGTCCAGATCCAGACACATGATGGAGAAATTCTGCCCCCTGCCTATCCCGGGTATCGCCATTTCGACGCGTTCGCGCAGAAATGTCCGGTTGGGCAGATTGGTCAGGCTGTCATGATGCGCCATATGGGCCAGGCGCGCCTGAATACGCTGTATCTCAGTCGTGTCCTCATGTGTGGACACCCAGCCTCCATTGGGCATGGGCTGATGGTTGACGGCTATCGTGCGGTCCCCGATCAGGGTCTGAATTTTCATCCCCGGCTCGCCGCTCTCGATAATCTCCTTCCACTCGTCCAGATATGACTGCGGGTCGCTACATTCTTGATCGCCGCGTTGCTCCCGGAAGCGGACAATATCGTCAAACAACGCACCGGGCTTTACCAACTCCTCGGGAAGATCGTAGAGCTCGATGTAGCGGCGATTACAGACCAGAAGCCGTCGGTTCCGGTCGAACAGACACAGGCCCTGAGACATGTTGTCGAGGGCTGCGTTGAAACGCTCATTCTGCTCGGTCAGCTCCTGGTCGCGCTTTAAAAGCGCTTCCTCGTATCTGCGGTGCTCGGTGACATCCGTATAGGTTGTCACCATGCCGCCACCCGGCGCCGGCGTTCCGCGGATCTCGACAACGCTCCCGTCAGGCCGCACGCGCTCGAACAGGTGCGGCTGGAACTGTTTTGCCAGATCGACTCGCTCCCTCACCTGCTGATCGCTGTCGCCGTCGCCATATTCGCCGCGCTCCGCATTGTAGCGAATGAAATCATCAAATTTCGTCGCGGCGTCCCCAAGTTCGGGAGGGAAATCGAGAAGCTCAAGGAATCGAGGATTGAACGCGACCACGTCCAGATCCTTGTCGAACATGCTGATACCCTGGTCGATCGATTTCAAGATGACCTGAAGCTGCTTACTGGTGCGGTCGGCGGCCTCCTTTTGTCCATAGAGCTCGGTCATGTCGACATGGATGCTGATTGTCGAGCCGTCTTCATTGCGCTTTTCCGATGTGCGCAAGACGCGGCCGTCCGCCAGACGATGTTCAAAGGGCCCGTCGGAGCGACGGCGTTTGGCGAGCCGCCGCTCGATCCAGTCTGCATCCATCCTGTCGGTAGCCGAAGGGCTTTTGGCGGCAAAAAGTCGCAACAGCTCCTCAAATGTCATGCCGAGGACAACGATATCCTCCATGCCCGGGAAAAACCATTTCTTGTAAAGGGAATTGCAGGCAACGATGCGTTCCTGAGCATCGCACATCAAAAAACCGGCGGGGATGCTCTCCACAATGTCTGTCAATTGGCACTCAAGCGGCGAATCCATAAAGATTCTCCCTGACAACCCATAATAAAGCAATGATTCGGACTGTAATGTCGGCCATCATGCCGCATGGCTTCCCGGCTTGATTTGCGATAGGAAGTCCCGAACACACATTAAGCGCAACAGGATAGGGGCGGATTGCTTCAATTTCGTTGAAGGGCTTGGTTAACAAATTGCTTAAAAAGCCCATGCCCCAGCGCCCGTGTGGGACCGCATATGAAGAACTGCAGCCATAGAAACCTTCTATTGGAGTAACCGACAAGACGGACGTAACAAAGGGATCAGGCACTGAGGATTGACTGAGGGGCGGCGACTCGTTTGACGAGCAGAATTTCAGCAGCGCCAGGCGTGTATATTTCACCAAATTATTTTTAGGCGCGATGGAAGGTCCTCTCTCTTAGGGAGGGCCTTCTTTCTTTGATGTCGTCGCCATGTGCACAGAGCGCGGCTAGTGTGCCTCATCCCAATTATCGGCGGCGCGGGCGTCCACCTTCAACGGCACCTTCATGGAAACGGCCGGCATGGAGGCGCTCTCCATCACGTCGGTGACAATACCGATCGTCTTGTCAACCTCCGGCTCAGGCACCTCGAAGATCAACTCGTCATGAACCTGCAGCAACATACGGGCAGTCAGTCCCGCATCCTCGAGCGCTGCATCCATCCGCACCATGGCACGGCGGATGATGTCTGCGGCCGAGCCCTGGATCGGCGCGTTGATCGCGGCCCGCTCATTGAAGGCCCGCATGTGCGGATTGCTGGTGGCGATATCCGGATAGTGCGCCTTGCGTCCAAAGATCGTCTCCACATAACCATGCTCGCGGGCATAGGCCTTGGTGTTGTCCATATAATCCTTAATGCCCGGGAAGCGCTGGAAATAGGTTTTGATATAGTCACTTGCCTCGGAGCGCTCGATACCAAGCTGATTGGCAAGGCCGAAGGCGGATATGCCGTAGATAATACCGAAATTGATCGCCTTGGCGCGCCGTCGAACTTCGGCCGGCATGTCCTTGACCGGCACGCCGAACATTTCCGAGGCGGTCATCGCGTGGATATCCATCCCGTCGGCAAAGGCCTGCTTGAGCGCGTCGATATCAGCAACATGGGCCAGCACCCGCAGCTCGATCTGGGAATAATCGGCCGAAACCAGTTTGCAGCCCGGCTCGCACACGAATGCCGTCCGGATTTTCCGGCCCTCGGCGGTCCGCACCGGAATGTTCTGCAGGTTGGGATCGGAGGACGACAGCCGCCCGGTTGTGGTCGCGGCCAACGCATAAGAGGTGTGGACGCGTTTCGTCTCGGGATTGATGAAATCGGGCAGCGCATCGGTGTAGGTGGATTTCAGCTTGGTCAGCTGGCGCCAGTCGACAATCTTGCGGGGAAGCTCGTGGCCTTCCGCCGCCAGATCCTCCAGCACCTGTGCGGATGTCGACCACTGGCCGGTCTTGGTTTTCGATCCGCCGGGCAGGCCGAGCTTGCCGAACAGGATCTCTCCAAGCTGCTTTGGCGAGCCGATATTGAATTTCTCACCCGCCAGTTCCTGAATCTCTTCTTCGAGCGCCGCCGCCCCTTGTGCAAAATCGCCTGAAAGCCGCGACAGGATCTGCCGGTCAACGCGGATGCCGCGCGATTCCATCCGGGCGAGAACCGGCACCATCGGCCGCTCAAGACGCTCATAGACCGAGGCAACGCCTTCGGCGGCAAGGCGGGGCTTGAGAACCTGCCAAAGGCGCAAGGTCACATCCGCATCTTCGGCGGCGTAGGCCGTGGCCTTGTCGATGTCGACATAATCGAAGGTGACGGCCGATTTGCCGCTGCCGGCAACCTCCTTGTAGGCAATCGGCTTATGCCCGAACCAACGGTCCGACAGCGCATCCATGCCCTGGCCACCGCGCCCGGCATCAAGCGCATAGGAGATCAGCATCGTGTCGTCGTAACCACGCACCTCGATGCCGTAGCGCTTCATGATCAGCCAGTCATATTTGAGGTTCTGGGCGATCTTCAAAACCGACGGATCCTCAAGCAGATCCTTCAAATGAGACAGGGCGGCATCAATGGGAATCTGGCCCTCGGCCAGACCGCCACCGAGCAGATCATCCTGACCGCTCTTATGAGACAGTGGGACATAACAGGCCTTTACCGGTCCGCTGGCACCGGAATGGGCGTCCTGCGGCTGATAGGCCAGTGAAAAGCCGACGAGGTCCGCCTGCATGGCGTCAAGCGATGTCGTCTCGGTATCGAAAGCGACGACGCCCGTCTCACGCGCCGTTGCGATGAATGCGGCGAGCGTTTCAGCGTCGCGGATACAGGCATAGCCGGAATGATCGATCTTGACGTCAGCAGCCGCTTTTGTCCGTGCAGCGGCAAAGTCGCCAGGGGTCCAACCATCGGATGCACCTGCGATCCCGGTTGCGGATGAGGGGTCGGACGCGTCACCGGCATCAAGGTCCGGGCCGTGAGCCGCAGCGCCCCATTCAACCGCGACCTCGGCCGGCTCGATCTGCGCCGCGTCAGTCTCGGTCGCCTCGGCAACGCGCCGTGTCAGCGTGTTGAAACCCATGGCCTTCAGAAAAGCGATCAGCCGCGGTCCGTCCTGCTCCTCAAGCAGGAAATCGCCAGGCGTATCGGTGACCGGCGCGTCGGTGCGCAAGGTGACAAGCTCGCGTGACAGGCGGGCCTGATCGGCAAATTCGATGATGTTTTCGCGGCGCTTGTTCTGCTTGATCTCACCGGCGCGCTGAAGAAGCGTGTCGAGATCGCCGAAGGTCTCCAGAAGCTGCGCCGCGGTTTTCGGGCCAATGCCCGGAACGCCCGGTATGTTGTCGGTGGAATCGCCGGTGAGCGATTGCAGATCGATCATCTTTTCCGGCGGCACGCCCCATTTTTCGATCACCTCGGCCGCTTCGATCCTGCGGTCCTTCATGGTGTCGTACATGGCGACATGATCGGTCACGAGTTGCATCAGGTCCTTGTCGGACGAGATGATCGTCGTGTGTGCACCGGCTTCCTCCGCCTGCCGCGCATAGGTGGCGATCAGGTCGTCGGCCTCAAAGCCTTCCATCTCGATGCAGGGCAGATTGAATGCCCGGGTCGCCTCGCGAATGAGCCCGAACTGCGGCACGAGATCTTCCGGCGGCGCGGACCGATTGGCCTTGTATTCGGGATAGAGATCCTTGCGGAAGGTCTGTGACGAGTGATCGAAGATCACCGCCAGATGGGTCGGCGTCACACCAACCGACGTATCGCGGGCTTCCGATAACAGCTTCCACACCATGTTGCAGAAACCGGAGACGGCGCCAACAGGCAGCCCGTCCGTCTTGCGCGTGAGCGGCGGCAAAGCGTGGTAGGCGCGGAAGATGTAGCCCGAGCCGTCGACGAGAAAGAGATGATCGTCCTTTTTCATGGCGACAGGGATAACGCAGCCTCAGGGCGACGTCCATGGCGATGATGCGCAATCATACAGACGCTGCCTGGTCGGTACGCAGTTCGGCACTGCGGCGGGTTCCGAGATAAAGATTGGTTTCGCTGGCGCGGATACCGTCAACCAGCCGGATCTTGTGCAGCACCGTATCGAGCGAGGACAGCGTATCGGTGCCGAGCTCCAGCACCAGATCCCATTTGCCGTTGGTGGTGTGGATCGCGGTGATTTCCGGCATGCCGCGCAATTGGGAAACGATCCGGTCCGTCCCGCGACCCTCGATCGACAGCAGCATGATGCCGCGCACGGGCTGCTCGAACGCATCGCTTCGCAAGATAACGCTGAAACCGAGGATCTCGCCCGACTGCATCAACCGTTCAAGACGGGTGCGCACCGTCGCACGGGAGACTCCGAGTTGCACCGCCAGATCGGATATGGCGGCCCGTCCATCATGACGCAGGGCCGATATCAGCTTCTGATCTGTTTTATCCATATCGATAAACATAGCTGCCGTTTCGGACAGTTGGCAAATCAATTTGCTTTGTTTGCCAAGTTTTTTCCGCCGCTCTCCGGCCCAATAATAGAAGCAGCCAGAATTTGGAGACCGAATGAACACCAACCTGTCCCTGATCGGAGCGCCGGTGGAAACCGGGGCCAGCCAGCCCGGATGCCTCATGGGTCCGGATGCGCTGCGTACCGCCGGGATGGCGGACACGCTGCGAAGCCTCGGCTATGAGGTCAGGGATCACGGCAATGCCGGATCCATCGCCGACAACGATGTCTCACACGACAACGACGCCATCCGCAATCTGCGCGAAACCGTCGGCTGGAGCCGGTCGCTCGACGATATCGGCTACCGGTCCGCGACAGAGGGAAACCTGCCGGTTTTCCTTGGCGGCGATCATTCCATATCCATGGGCAGCATACCGGCAGTGACCCGGTATGCAGCGGGCAAGGGCCAGCCGCAATTCGTTCTTTGGCTCGATGCCCATCCGGACTTTCACACGCTCGACAGCACACGCAGCGGGAACCTGCACGGCACGCCCGTCGCTTACGTGACAGGCCAACCGGGCTTCGAGGGTGTCTTTCCCGCTCTTCCGGTTGCGGTCGACGCGCACAACGTCTGCATGTTCGGCATACGCTCCGTGGACGAACGGGAGCGGGAGAACCTGACACGCTGCGGGGTCACAGTGCACGATATGCGCGCCATCGACGAATACGGGGTGCCGGTTCTTCTTGATGCGTTTCTTGAGCGGGTGCGGGCTGCGAACGGCGCATTGCATGTCAGCCTCGATGTGGACTTTCTCGACCCGACCATCGCGCCGGCCGTCGGCACGACCGTTCCGGGCGGCGCGACGTTTCGCGAAGCCCATCTCATCATGGAGATGCTGCACGACAGCGCACTTGTGTCGTCACTCGACGTTGTGGAGCTCAATCCATTCCTCGATGAGCGGGGAAGGACAGCAAAACTGATGGTGGATCTTGTCGCCAGCCTGTTCGGAAAACGGGTGATGGACCGCCCGACCCGATCCTACTAACCAGCGCAGGGAGACGTTGAAATGGTACATTTTGTCGGTGTTGAAGCAATGATCCGGCTCGTTGGAAAGACCGGACCAAGAGAATTCCTCACCGGACTCGGCAATGCCATAGAACATGATTTTCGCCGCTGGGAACGGTTTGAAAAGACGCCGCGGATCGCCAGTCACTCGAAAGACGGCGTGATCGAGCTGATGCCCACCAGCGACGGCGAGCAATACGGCTTCAAATATGTGAACGGGCATCCGAAAAACATGAAGGAGGGCCTTCAGACGGTGACCGCTTTCGGTGTCCTGTCCGATGTTTCGACGGGCTACCCCGTTCTTGTCAGCGAGATGACGCTGCTCACAGCCCTCAGGACCGCCGCCACATCGGCTATGGCCGCAAAGCACCTTGCCCGCAGCGGGTCGCGAACAATGGCCATCATCGGCAATGGCGCGCAGTCGGAGTTCCAGGCGATCGCTTTTGCCGCGATGACCGGTATCGAGGCCGTCCGGCTCTATGACATCGATCGCAGCGCAAGCCGCAAATGTGCGGCCAATCTTTCGCGACACGGTCTCGATATCGCAATCTGCGCGTCAGCCCAGGACGCGGTGGCCGGCGCCGATATAGTCACAACCGTGACCGCGGACAAACAGTGCGCAACCATCCTGACGGACAATATGGTTGGGGAGGGTCTTCACATAAATGCTGTCGGCGGCGATTGTCCCGGCAAGACGGAATTGCACAAAGACATCCTTCACCGCTCGAAAATCTTTGTCGAATTTACGGCACAGACACGCATTGAGGGTGAAATCCAGCAATTGCCGCAAAATTATCCGGTAACCGAGTTGTGGCAGGTCATTGCGGGACGGAAGGACGGGCGATCGTCTCCTCGAGACATCACGCTTTTTGATTCCGTCGGCTTTGCAATCGAGGACTTTTCAGCACTCAATTTCGTCCGGGATCAGGCGCTAAGCCACGGAATTTTTGAGGAACTTGATCTTGTTGCCGATCTGCCGGACCCACGCGATCTGTTTGGTGTGCTGAGACACGGGCAAGGCCCTCTTTGCGGACCGCACAGACCCGTTGCCGCAGCTTAAGGCGACGGGAATTCTGGGTTGTTACACCGGGATTTTTCCACTGTAACATAGTCGTGACCCGCAATCTCCCGGTTGTGTCCTTGAATTGCCACATTCATCGGCCCAAATCACAATCACCGGCAAGCAAAAATGCCGATGTCTGGCGAGAGGCATGTCCCCCGCCACGCCGGACACGAGCGGCGACCTCATCCCCCCCTCTCCGGGTCGCCGCTCACATCCCCAACGCCACCGTGACTATCCCCTCCAGCCACGGTGGCACTTTTTTGTCTATTTCGATGTTCCCGCATCCGGCGCTTTAATCTGCCGGTGAAACCGTCTAGATCGTCTCCAGTTTCATTGTTTCAAGTCATTAGTCAGGAGCCGGGCATGGCCGATCTCGCCGCAACGCTTTCACAAGCCGATAAGAACCTCGACAACAGCCTCGAACGCTTGTCGGACCTCATTCGAATCAAATCCATCTCGACCGATCCCGCCTTTTCCGACGATTGCCGCAAGGCCGCCGGCTGGCTTGTCGGCACGCTTGAGGATATCGGTTTTGAAGCAGGTGTTCGCGAGACAACCGGGCATCCCATGGTTGTGGCGCATCAGGCCGGCCGGGAGGGTGCACCTCATGTTCTGTTTTACGGCCACTATGACGTTCAACCGGTCGATCCCCTCGACCTTTGGACCAAGGACCCGTTTTCTCCCGGCGTTGAGGAACTGACGCCCGGCCGAAAGGTCATCACCGGCCGCGGCGCCGCGGACGACAAGGGTCAGCTCATGACATTTGTCGAAGCATGCCGGGCCTACAAGGAGACAAACGGCACCCTGCCCTTGACCGTGACGATCCTGTTCGAGGGCGAAGAGGAATCCGGCTCGCCTTCGCTGAAGCCGTTTCTTGAGGCCAATGCCGATGAGCTGAAGGCCGATCTTGCGATGGTGTGCGATACGGGCATGTGGGACGCGGATACGCCGGCCATATCGGTGAGCCTTCGCGGACTGACCGGCGAAGAGGTTACGATCAAGGCCGCAAACCGCGACCTGCATTCGGGCCACTATGGCGGAAACGCCGCCAATCCCATCCATATCCTGACATCCATCCTGGGCGACATCCACGATGCGGACGGGCGCGTGACCATCCCGAACTTCTATGACGGCGTGCACGAGACGCCCGACAACATCAAGTCCATGTGGGAAGAACTCGGTCCGCCAAAGGACTTCCTGGAAGATATCGGCCTTTCTGTTCCATCGGGAGAAAAGGGCCGCACGATCCTTGAACGCTGCTGGGCCCGCCCGACTGCCGAGGTCAACGGCATTTCGGGCGGCTATACCGGTGACGGTTTCAAGACGGTCATTCCGGCGGAGGCATCGGCAAAGGTATCGTTCCGCCTGGTAGGCGATCAGGATCCCCACGCAATCCGACGCAACTTCCGGGCCTTCGTCGAGGAAAGGCTTCCGGCCGACTGTTCGGCGGAGTTTTCGCAGCACGGAACTTCCGGCGCGATACAACTACCCTATGATGCTCCGGAGCTGGCGGACGCTCAAAAGGCGCTGGAAGATGAATGGGAAAAGCCGGCGGTGATTATCGGCATTGGCGGATCAATCCCGATCGTCGGCGATTTCCGTTCGATGCTCGGCATGAATTCGCTGCTCGTCGGTTTCGGACTGGACGACGATCGCGTCCACTCACCGAACGAGAAATACGACCTGCGCTCCTTCCACAAGGGCATTCGTTCCTGGATCCGCATTATGGATGCGCTGGCGGCAGGGCAGTAGACAGCTGAAGATCAGTCGTTGCCGACACGCGCCCATTGCGGCCGCTCAAACAGGAAACGGCCGAAGCCGGTCGTTTCCACCAGCCAGAACAGGATGAGCGGTCCGGCAATCGCAGCAATCCATACCAGAAGCGAGATGGTGCCCACGTCCGGGATGATCCCGAGCTTGAGCAGGACGACGCGTGTCACAGCCATCGGCAGGAAAAACGCGAGATAGATGACGATCGAGTGGGACCCGCACCAGCCGATAAAGCCGGCCCATCGATGCGACGACAAAAGCGCGCTTGCCGATACGAGGACGATCACGCCGCCGATCCCAAGGACGAGCGAGACAAATGGCAACATCGATATCGCCACCTTTCCGTGACCGGCCGGGCCGAGGGTAACGGGCACGGCGGTTGCCGTGGCCAGGGCCGTCACCGCAATGATCGCCACCATGGCGGCAATCGCCGGCACAACGTTGCGTTTTGCATAATCGGCGAGCGCGAACACCAGCGGCGCAAATGCATAGCCGGCAAAGAACCAGACGAAATAGCTTGCGAACTCGTCAATCAGAACCGCACCGGTATGGATGGGGAGAATCTGCAGGAGGATTGCTAGACCCAGGACCAGCGAGACCGGGATCGGACGCAGCAGCCGCGTCGCAATGAAAAACACGGGCAATATATAGATGAACCAGAGCGTCCCGAACGGCTGAACGAAGGCCAGGAGATAATTCTCTACCGGCGCCGCGGCGCCTCCCTCGGCCGCCATGCCCGGAGCCTTGAATGCGAACTGTATGGTCAGCCACAGGACGTAGAAATAGGCAAAATGCACGATCTTACCGTCAACGAACTGGCGCAGTGGATTGTCCACGCTGCGCATGAAGAACAGTCCCGAGGCCAGGAAAAAGGCCGGCATGCGCATGGGCTGGCTGACTTCCACGAATATATGCATCCAGCCATCCGCTCCGGCTGCCTTCTCCACGCCGATAACGGAGTGCAGCATGACAACAAGAAGGATGCAGAAACCCTTAAGATAGTCGACCCAGGCCACCCGGCCTGATTCAATGTGGACATAATCCCTGGCGCCGCTCAGCGTCGCGGCGCGATCCTGCTTTTCTACATAGGCCATAGAAGGTTCCATCCCGCACAGATTGCGACTGTCAATTTACCAGGGAGCAGGAAGAGAACCGTTAAAATCGGCGGCCCGATTTGCGAACGTTAACAAAACGATTAACGCCCCCTTAAATTGCCGCAATTAAGGTTCAAGCGCCCACCGTCACAAAACCCGCTGGAACGCATGGCCGGAAAACGCAAAAAGCAAACCCGTATCGAACCCTCCATGGGCAAACGCCGCGCGCGCTCAGGCGACCTTCGCGCCAGTGCCAAAGATCGCGTTGCCGGCGGAAACCGGACAGCAAAACGCAAACGCGGCAAAACCTCCGGCGGACGGCGCAAATCGCGTTCGGGCTCCGCGCGGCGCGGGTTTTCCGGATTTGTCCGGCGCAGTTTCTACTGGTGTTGTGTCATCGGCCTGTGGCTGGCTATCGCCGTCGGCGGTGTTGTCGCTTTCTACGGCGCCAAGATGCCGAGCGCGACAACCTGGTCCGTTCCCGACAGACCGCCGAATGTCAGGATTGTTTCAACCGACGGACGCACCATGGCCAATCGCGGTGCGACGGGCGGAGAAGCGCTGCCGCTGTCGCGCATGTCGCCTTATATTCCTCAGGCCGTACTGGCCATTGAGGACCGTCGCTTTTACTCCCATTTCGGGGTCGATCCCATAGGCCTTGCCCGCGCCATGGTCAGCAATGTCATGGCCGGCCGCATGGTTCAGGGCGGATCGACGCTGACACAACAGCTTGCAAAGAACCTGTTCCTTTCGCCCGACCGGACCATTGAACGCAAGGTGCAGGAGGTTCTGCTCGCGGCCTGGCTGGAGCACAAGTTCACCAAGGACCAGATACTGGAGATGTATCTGAACCGGGTCTATTTCGGCTCGGGCGCATACGGCGTCGAGGCGGCCTCGCGCCGCTATTTCAAAAAACCGGCCCGCGACGTGAACCTTGCCCAGGCGGCGCTTCTTGCCGGATTGCTCAAGGCACCGTCGCGGCTGTCCCCGGCGCGCAATCCGGACGGCGCGGAAGCCCGCGCCCAGATTGTGCTTGAGGCGATGCGCGAAGAGGGTTTTGTGACCGACCGTGAGATCACCACGGCAATGACGCAGCCACCGACACGCGCCAAGAGCTACTGGACCGGGGCGGAGAATTACGGCGCGGACCTCGTCATGGACCGGCTTGAGGAGGTGATCGGAGGCAAGATCACCACCGATCTCATCGTTGACACCACCATCGATTTCAAGCTGCAGCAACAGGCGGAACAGGCCATCCGCGAGGCGATCGACGGAAACGGCCGAAAGCTGAAGGTCTCGCAGGGCGCGCTCGTATCGATCGACGGATCCGGCGCGATCCGGGCGCTGGTCGGCGGCTATGATTACTCGGTCAGCCAGTTTGACCGGGCAACAAAGGCCAAGCGGCAACCGGGATCGGCATTCAAACCGTTTGTCTATGCGGCTGCGCTGGAGATGGGCCGTACGCCGGATTCGGTGCGCAACGACGCGCCCATCAGGATCGGCAAGTGGACGCCCTCGAATTACGATGACAAGTACCGTGGACCGGTCACACTGTCGGAAGCGTTGTCCAAGTCTCTCAACACGGTGGCCGCGCAATTGGTCATGGAGGCCGGTGCCGGCAGTGTTGCAAAGACCGCGCGGCGTCTCGGTATCGAATCGAAGCTTCAGACCAATGCGTCTATTGCGCTTGGAACATCGGAGGTCACGCTCACAGAACTGACGGCCGCCTACGCACCTTTCATGAATGGCGGCTACAAGGCTACGCCACATATCATCAGACGGGTGCGGACCGCCGACGGAAAGGTGCTTTACGAAAACACCTATGACAACCCGCCGCGGGTTCTGCGGCCGGACATCATCGCGATGATGAATTCCATGCTGGTGCGGGCCGTCAATGAAGGCACCGGCCGAAGGGCCCAGCTCGGCGGCCATCAGGCAGCGGGCAAAACCGGAACCAGCCAGGCATTCCGCGACGCCCTGTTTGTCGGTTACACGTCCAACCTGACGACGGGTGTCTGGTTCGGAAACGACGACGGCAAGCCGACAAAGAACGTCACCGGCGGATCGATACCGGCGGTGGCCTGGCAGAGCTTCATGGAAGCCGCCCATAGCGGCCGTTCAAGCGCGAGGCTGCCGGGTCAGTATGACGTGCCGAGCGATCCGAGCCGGATCGCGGTGCCGGTGACACGGCCGTCGCAACTCCCGGCCCGCAGACCCGAGGGCGAAATCGCCAGCCACAGCGAACCGGCCGGCGAATGGCAACAGCGCGTCGCATCGGAACCCACCGGCTCGACCCGCGGACCTGTACCGCCGGCGGATGTCGGGCGACACCAGCCCAACGAAACCACAAGCCTGCTCGACATCATACTGGGACGCTGACCGGAAAAGCGGCAGCCCGCTCCCACGCGCAACAGGAGCTGATCAAACCGGTCCTGCCCGAAAACGGCTGCATCGCTCGGAAAGCCGGGCTGAACCAGCCCCAGATCGAGCGCGACATCGGTACGCGCTCCAAGCGCCAGCAGCCGGTCAAGCACGAAATAGCAATGGGGCTTTGGTGAAACCAGTAGACCTCAATCTATTTCGTTGACGCCCGCTCCTTTGTTCAACCGGCAGCCGGAACGGGAACTGATGCAAAAGAGCAACAGTAGATTTGTTAACACATGCGTCACGATTTGCAGTATTGCAAAAATAACTGGGGCGCGGTTTGTTGCTTTTTATTCGACTACGTTTTCTTAAATGACGTGGCGGGGGACCTTTTTAGAATGCGATTTCTTCTTGGGATCGCCGCGTTGGGCATGGCGCAACTGTGTTGGGGCACAGTTGCGCATGCGTCCGACGGTGATTTTAACCGGATTGAAATTGGCAAATACGCCAAGACCTGGGAAGCACGCTTCGGCGCCGGGGCCTTTGATACAGGACCTGCCTCTCCGAACGATTTTGACGGTACGGTGATCAATGGCGAGATACTTGCGCCATCGCCCTATTTTCTCGATGCAATCGGCTCGCCGCGTCCGTATGTCGGCACCGACATCGCCATAAGCGACAATCCGATCAACGTTGTCTATACCGGCCTGAACTGGCAGGCGCATGTTATGCCCTGGCTCTATGTCGGACTGAGCGGCGGTGGGGCATGGGCCGATTCACGTGTAACAACCGACACGACGACCGGTGCAACCAAGGATCTCGGCTCGAACTGGCTCTTTCACCTTCAGGCCAGTGTGGGGATCGATATTACGCCCGAACTGATGATCGAAGTCTTCTACAACCACTTCTCGAATGCCAGCCTTGCCGATTTCAACGTCGGTCTCGAGGCGGTCGGCGGGCGCATGGGATACCGTTTCTGAACGCCTGTTGAACCGGGCACTCCCCAGGATTGATTTCCGCCGCCGGCTTCAGCCAAGGATTGCACACCGCTTAAAAAACGCCTTAAGCCGCAATTCAGGGGTTTTCAGACCCGTGTCAGCAATGCTATCGGCGGTCACGCAAAGAGCGAAGGTCGAATCCGAATCCTGCCTTGCAGTCCCATAACGGCTTTCTTATATACGCTTCAACTACGGCGTCCTGCCGGACGCTGGGGGATATACCGCTAGGGACTGTCACATGGAACGCCTCCAAGGGTCCTGACAGTTCGCTTCAAGGAGAATGTAAAAATGGCAAAAGTTATTGGTATCGACCTGGGAACGACCAATTCCTGCGTCGCCGTCATGGACGGGAGCGACGCCAAGGTCATAGAGAATGCGGAAGGCGCCCGCACAACGCCGTCCATGGTTGCGTTCAGTGACGATGGAGAACGTCTGACCGGCCAGCCCGCCAAGCGGCAGGCCGTCACCAACCCCGAAGACACGCTTTTCGCCGTCAAGCGACTGATCGGTCGCCGCTATGACGACAAGATGGTCGAAAAGGACAAAGGCCTCGTTCCCTACAAGATCGTCAAGGCCGACAATGGAGACGCGTGGGTGGAAGCCGGCGGCACTGCCTATTCACCGTCGCAGATTTCGGCGATGATCCTTCAGAAGATGAAGGAAACGGCGGAAGCTTATCTCGGCGAAACCGTCGAAAAGGCCGTGATCACCGTTCCCGCCTATTTCAATGACGCACAGCGTCAGGCCACGAAGGATGCCGGCAAGATTGCGGGCCTTGAAGTTCTTCGCATCATCAACGAGCCGACGGCGGCCGCGCTTGCCTACGGTCTCGACAAGAAAGAAGGCAAAACCATCGCGGTCTACGACCTTGGCGGCGGCACGTTCGACATCTCGGTTCTCGAGATCGGCGACGGTGTCTTCGAGGTCAAGTCGACCAATGGCGATACCTTCCTTGGTGGTGAAGACTTCGACATGAGACTGGTCGATTATCTGGCCACCGAATTCAAGAAGGACCAGGGCATTGACCTGAAGAACGACAAGCTGGCTCTGCAGCGCCTGAAGGAAGCTGCCGAAAAAGCCAAGATCGAACTGTCGTCTTCGGCCCAGACCGAAATCAATCTGCCCTTCATCACCGCCGATCAGAGCGGACCGAAGCACCTGACCATGAAGCTTTCGCGCGCCAAGTTCGAAAGCCTCGTCGACGATCTGGTCCAGCGCACGGTCGAGCCGTGCAAGGCGGCCATCAAGGATGCCGGTATCCAGCCGGGTGAAATTGACGAAGTGGTTCTTGTCGGCGGCATGACCCGCATGCCGAAGGTCCAGGAAGTCGTCAAGAAGTTCTTCGGCAAGGAGCCGCACAAGGGCGTGAACCCGGATGAGGTCGTCGCCATGGGCGCCGCCATCCAGGCCGGGGTTCTGCAGGGCGACGTCAAGGACGTTCTGCTGCTCGACGTTACCCCGCTGTCCCTGGGCATTGAAACGCTGGGTGGTGTCTTCACCCGCCTGATCGACCGGAACACGACGATCCCGACCAAGAAGTCGCAGGTCTTCTCTACGGCCGACGACAATCAGAACGCCGTTACCATCCGCGTCGCACAGGGTGAGCGTGAAATGGCGGCCGATAACAAGATGCTCGGACAGTTCGACCTGGTCGGCATTCCTCCGGCGCCGCGCGGCGTACCGCAAATCGAGGTCACCTTCGACATCGATGCCAACGGTATCGTCAACGTTTCGGCAAAGGACAAGGGAACCGGCAAGGAACATCAGATCCGCATTCAGGCATCGGGCGGCCTGTCCGATGACGATATCGATCAGATGATCAAGGACGCCGAAAGCAATGCCGAGGCCGACAAGGCGCGGCGCGATGCGGTTGAAGCCAAGAACCAGGCCGAAAGCCTCATTCATTCGACCGAGAAGTCGCTGGCCGATTATGGCGACAAGGTTGGCGAAGAAGACCGCAACGCCATCAGCGACGCACTTGCAGCCCTGAAAGCTGCCGTGGAAGCTGAAGAGCCCGACGCCGAGGACATCAAGGCCAAGACACAGACGCTTGCGGAAGTGTCGATGAAGCTCGGCCAGGCCATGTACGAAGCACAACAGGCTGAGTCTGCCGAATCCGATGCTGCAGCCGACGCTGCCGCATCCGGTGAGGATGTCGTCGATGCCGATTTCGAAGAAATCAACGACGACGACGAGAAAAAGTCGGCTTAAACCGGCCGGCCGGTGCGCAATTTTACAAAACGGCGCACCGGCCGAGCGACCCGGTCGGGTATCAGGAGACCGGCTTTTGACAACCCTGAAAAACCCATTCAATCATTCCGCCGGGCGTATCTTCAGAGCCATTGCGCAGGACAACCGGATAGTGACAGGCGTATTTCGTTCCGCGGAGCATATTGATGGCCAAGGCTGATTTCTATGAAACTCTGGGCGTGTCGAAAGGCGCCAGCGAAAAGGACCTGAAAAGTGCCTTCCGCCGTCTGGCAATGAAATATCATCCGGACAAGAACCCGGACGACACAGACGCCGAACGCCGCTTCAAGGAAATCAACGAAGCCTACGAAACGCTGAAGGACCCGCAAAAGCGGGCCGCCTACGATCAGTTCGGGCATGCGGCGTTCGAACAGGGCGGGCCGGGCGGCTTTGGCGGTGGTTTCGGCGGCGGCGCAGGCGGATTCTCCGACATTTTCGAGGACATATTCGGCGAGATGATGGGCGGCGGGCGATCCCGCCGCAATTCCGGCGGGCGCGAACGCGGCGCTGATCTTCGCTACAATATGGAGATCACGCTCGAAGAGGCCTATGCCGGTAAAACCGCGCAAATACGCGTGCCGACGTCCATCCAGTGTGAGGAATGTTCCGGCTCGGGTGCCAAGCCCGGCAGCCAGCCGGTCAATTGCACCACCTGCCATGGCTCGGGCCGGGTGCGCGCCTCACAGGGCTTCTTCTCGGTCGAGCGGACGTGCCCGAGCTGTCATGGCCGCGGCGAGACGATTTCCGATCCTTGTTCCAAATGTTCCGGCCAGGGCCGGGTTACAGAGGAACGCTCGCTGTCCGTGAATATTCCCGCCGGTATCGAGGACGGCACACGCATTCGCCTTGCCGGCGAGGGCGAAGCCGGCCTGCGCAGCGGCCCCTCAGGAGATCTTTACATCTTCCTGTCGGTCAAGCCGCATGAGTTCTTCCAACGTGACGGCGCTGACCTTTACTGCATCGTGCCCATTTCCATGACCACTGCAGCGCTTGGCGGCCAGTTTGACGTGGTCACGCTCGATGGTGCAAAGACCCGCGTGAAAGTCCCGGAAGGAACACAGGCGGGACGTCAGTTCCGTTTGAAATCGAAGGGCATGCCTGTCCTGCGTTCCTCGCATTCCGGCGATCTTTACATCCAGATCTCAATCGAAACACCGCAACGGCTGACCAAAAAACAGCGGGAGTTGCTTGAGGAGTTCGAAGCGTTGTCATCGCAAGACAACAATCCGGAATCGCACGGGTTCTTCTCCAAGATGCGGCATTTTTTCGACACGTTGAGTGAATAGACGAGGAGCACCAGCCAGCAGGTCGGTAAAGAGGAGGGCTCTGATTCAGATGCGGCAGCACCTGCAGCAACACGTCGACAAATTCGGTAGAAAACTTCGTTTTTTCAAAGGCCTGATGAGCCAACCGAAAACCGTGGGTGCGATCGTGCCGACATCGGTCTTCATGGCCCGGCGCATGGCCAGCGTCGCCAATCCGGCATCGGGTCTTCCCGTTCTCGAACTCGGACCGGGAACCGGCGTGGTCACCAAAGCGATCCTGCGGCGCGGCATCGCGCCGGAAAAACTTGTTTCCGTCGAATTTTCCGATGAGTTCTGCCGACATCTCAAAAAGGAGATGCCCGATATCGGTCTGGTCCATGGCGATGCATTCCGGCTCGACGAAACACTGGGGTCTTTGAAGTCCACGCGGTTCGACTGCGTCATATCCGGTTTGCCGTTGCTTAATTTTCCGGTTGCCGACCGCGTAAAGCTGCTCGAGGACGCGCTCAACCGCATCCCTTCCGGACGGCCGTTCCTGCAATTTTGTTACGGCCCGCTGCCTCCCATACCCCATGGGCGCGGACACTATACGATCAAACGTTTCGGCTGGGAGTTCAGAAACATCCCTCCGGCTCAGATGTGGCTCTACAGGAAAGGCGAAGCATGACAGACGGGCAAACGGCCGGACCGCGAATTCTTGTTTTTGCCGGCTCGGTCAAAAAGACGTCGATCAATGCGCGGCTTGCCGATTCGGCACAGAACGCCCTTACCGAACTCGGCGCCGCCGTCACACGTGTTTCTCTTGCCGATTATGACATGCCGCTGGTCAATGAAGACCTGAAAAATAACGAGGGTATTCCAGACGCCGCGATGGATCTTGGGCGCGTGGTCGCGGCCCATGACGGGGTATTCATCGCCAGCCCGGAATACAATGCCTCGATACCGCCGCTTGTCAAAAACACAGTCGACTGGATCAGCCTGATCCGCGAGATTGACGGACAGGCTGCCAAGCCCTGGCAGGGCCGTTATGTGGCTCTTGGTGCGGCATCGAACGGAAAGCTCGGCGGCATTCGCAGTCTCTATCAGCTTCGTGCGGTCATGATGGCCGTCGGTTGCCAGGTCATAACCGAACAATGTGCCGTCGGCGGCGCCTCGGATGCCCTTGGCGCGGACGGTACCATTGCCGATGAGAGAACCATGGCATTGCTGGGGAGAACCTGCAAATCGCTGGTCGACCACTGCAAACGGCACGCGCTTTCCGTCTGACCAAGGTCGCTGCCGTATCGCAGGCGCGTCACCTTGCCCCCGGCTGCGTCACGGTCTAGACCGATGCCGCCATATATCGTCTGAACAAACGGGGAGAACCAAGTCATGCAGGATGCCAAATCGCGCCTGATCGTCGGACTGGACGTGCCGACAACCGATGAGGCCGCCGCCATAGTGGCGACGCTCGGCGATGCTGTCGGTTTCTACAAGATCGGTTATCAGCTGGTTTTCGCCGGCGGTCTGGAATTCGCCCGCGAGCTGATTGCCGACGGCAAGCGCGTCTTTTTGGACATGAAGCTGCTTGACATCGACAATACCGTTGCCAAGGGCGTTGAAAACATTGTCAAAATGAAAGTCACCATGTTGACGCTGCATGCCTATCCAAAGGCAATGCGCGCGGCTGTAGCGGCAGCACACGGCTCTGATCTTTGTCTGCTTGGAGTGACGGTTCTGACGTCGATGGACGACGGCGACCTGAGAGAAGCGGGTTATGCCGACGATCCGAAAACGCTGGTGATGAAACGTGCCAGGCAGGCGGCTGACGCCGGCATGGGCGGCATTGTCTGTTCGGCCGCCGAGGCCGCCACCGTACGCGAGGCCGTCGGACCGGATATGGCCGTCGTGACACCCGGCATCCGGCCGGCGGGCGCCGACCATGGCGACCAGAAGCGCGTGGTCACACCGGCGGATGCCTTGCGCAGCGGCGCCAGCCACCTGGTGGTTGCCCGCCCGATTGTCGCCGCGCCCGACCCGCTTGCCGCCGCGCGCGCCATTCTGTCGGAGATGGATGGCGCTCTGGAACAAAATGCGGTCTAGTGAACAAAAAGGAGGAAACCATGCCAAAAGCCTATTGGATCGCCAGCGTCGATGTGAAAGACCCCGAACGCTACAAGGATTATGTGTCGACCGCCCGGCCGGCATTTGAACGCTACGGAGCGAACTTCCTGGCTCGCGGTGGCGCGATCGACGTACTTGAGGGCGAACCGCGCGCACGCAATGTGGTGATCGAGTTCGCATCGATGGAAGAGGCACGCGCCTGTTACAACTCCGAGGAATATCAGGCCGCAAAGGCCATCCGCCAGACATGTGCGGAGGCAACCATGCTGCTGGTCGAAGGTCATGAACCCTGATCCGATACCGGCCTGGGGTGTCTGATCAGGTCCATGGAGGCTGGTAATGAACTGTGCTGAAACACCGCAAATCGGTTATATAATTAGGACCTGCGGCCTATTGGCTCTTCACCTCGACCGCCCTATTGACTAAGAAACAGCCAGACAACGCTTTTACTGCGGGAAGCAAGCATGACTTTGAGCAACGAACCCAAACTGATCACGGTATTTGGCGGCTCCGGTTTTGTGGGGCGCTACGTCGTCAGCGCGCTTGCCAAACGCGGCTATAATGTGCGGGTCGCGGTGCGCAGGCCGGACCTTGCGGGCTTCCTGCAGCCCCTCGGCAATGTCGGCCAGATCGTCGCGATCCAGGCCAATCTGCGCAACCGCGCTTCCGTCGACCGCGCGGTCAAGGGTTCGGACCATGTGATCAACCTCGTCGGAATCCTCTTTGAGAGCGGCCGCAACAATTTCGACAGCGTCCAGCACTTCGGTGCCCAGGCGGTGGCCGAAGCCTGCCGCGCCGAGGGCATTGGCCTGACCCACATGTCGGCGATTGGCGCCGACAGCGCCGGACAATCGGACTATGCAAGCAGCAAGGGTCTTGCGGAAGAGGCGGTGCGGAAAATTGTTCCGGACGCCACAATCATCCGGCCTTCGATTATCTTCGGTCCGGAAGACGGGTTTTTCAACAAATTCGGTGAAATGGCCCGGTTCTCCCCGGCACTGCCCTTGGTCGGCGGCGGCGAAACCCGGTTTCAGCCGGTTTATGTCGGGGATGTTGCCGAAGTGGTGGCCAGAAGCGTCGACAGAACGATTGAAAGCGGCAAGACATGGGAACTGGGCGGCCCCGAGGTCCTCAGTTTCAAACAGTGCCTGGAATTGCTGCTGCAAATCATCGGCCGGCGACGGTTTTTCATGCCCATACCGTTCTGGGCAGCCGGCATTCTCGGCAAGATCATGCAGAACGTCCCGTTCATTGAACCCGCACTGACACAGGATCAGGTTGTTTTGCTGCGCAAGGACAATGTGGTGTCGGACGAAGCGCAAGCGGACGGGCGCACCCTCTCTGGTCTTGGCATTGAGGCCACCACGCTGGAGGCGATCCTGCCGTCTTATCTGGTGCGCTTCAGGCCCGCCGGCCAGTTCACCAAAGACCTGATCGCCTGACCGCGAGCCGGTTTGGAGCCGCTGCTTCATCTGCTGCTGCCGGAAAGTCTGCCGGTCCAGTTTGCAGCACTGCTCATTGCCGCCAGCCTTGTGACATCCTTCATCACCGCGTCCGTCGGCATTGGCGGAGGCGCCGCGATGATCGCTCTGATGTCCTATCTGGTTCCCGCAGCGGCGCTGATCCCCGTGCACGGAGCCGTTCAGCTTGGCTCGAATGCGGGCCGAACCTTTATATTGCGGGCGCATGTCGACCGGGTTCGCATCGCTGCCTTCGCAGCGGGTGCGGTCTTCGGCGCCGCAGTCGGCGCAGTGATCGCCGTTCGGATCAGCAGCGGGTTTATTCTGGTCGGTCTCGGGCTTTTCATTATCGCATCGACATGGATCCCGGTCCGGCGCATGGCGGCGATCAAGATGCGCGGATTTGCGGCAATCGGCGCGCTGACGACATTTCTCGGTATGTTTTTCGGCGCCACTGGGCCAATCAACGCAGCGCTTCTATCGAGCAGCTTTGCCGATCGGCAGACCCTCGTCGGTTCGCTCGCCGCTCTCATGAGCATTCAGCATGGTTTCAAGATTGTCGGTTTCGCCGCCGTCGGCTTTGCCTTTGCGCCATGGTTGCCGCTGATTGGGCTGATGATCGCAAGCGGATTCATCGGCACGCTCGCCGGATCGAGGCTGCTTCACGCCCTGCCGGAGAAAGGCTTCCGGCTCGCCTTCAAAATCGTGCTCACCGTTCTTTCCATCGGCATGATCCAGCGCGGTGTTAATATTGTTTACTGATTATTAAAGAAATACTATTGAACCGGATGGCGACAGAGCTTACATCCTGTCGTAAATCATTAGGAATTGGCTGATACATTCAGCTTCGCCGTTCGGCGAGGCTACCGTTTGCGGCAAGGGGACACAAGTCAAAGCCGCTGTTGGGGATAAGACGGGTTTCGGGTTCATGACAGAACAAAAAATGATGGGCAGGGCCATCTTTTCATCCTTCATCATTGCTGGCGCCGTTATCCTGGCCGCCGCTTTCCTGGCCCCGAAGGCTGGAATGAGCAGTGACAATGGCTGCAATGCTGCCTATGGCATCGACAACTGCGCAGCCGTTTCCACCGCAACAAACCAATAATCGACAGTTCAGGCCGCGATTTCGGGTTTCGCTGACCGTAGCGTGACCCGCATTGGCAATCCGCCCTCCGGCTGCACCGTCAGCTTCTGCACGGGCCAGGGATTCGTCTTTGGGGTGCAGTCGAACCTGTATCGGCTCATCAATACACCGAGCGCAATCACGGCCTCCTGAAGGGCGAAGGTCGCGCCAATACATATGCGCGGTCCGACACCGAAAGGCAGGTATTGAAAACGGCCGATTGAATCCCGGTTTTCCGGCAGGAACCTTGAGGGCATGAAGGCGTCCGGATGATCCCAAAGCATACGGTGACGATGCAGGATCCAGGGCATGACAAGAACCGTGGTGCCCGGCTCGATGACCGCATCCCTGAAGCGGTCCTCTTCGATCGCGGCCCGGTTGATCGACGGCGCCGGCGGATAAAGCCGCATCGCCTCCTCGAAGGCGGCACGGGTGTACGGCATCTTCTCCAGCCAGTGAACGGGGTTGGGCTCCTCGGCGACAACCCTGTCGACCTCGGCCTCGACCAGGTCGCGCTCGTGCGGCGCCTTGGCGAGACAATAGAGCGTCCAGCCAAGGGCGCGGGCGGTTGTCTCATGTCCCGCGCCGATAAAGGTGATGATATTGTCCTCGATTTCGCCGAGCGTCAGCCCGTCAGGCTTATGCTGCTGCAGGAGCAGCGTAAGGAAATCCTGCGGTGCGTTGTCCGGATCGCGCTGCATCAGTTCCATGCGCGCATGCATCGTGTCGGAAACGATCTGGCGGAAGAAAGCGAGCACCTTTCGCCCGCGAAGACGCGTCAGGCGGGGGATCCATTCCGGCGCCTTTAAGAGATCGAGCGGGTCGACCCGGCCCATTGTTTCCAGCAGTCTTTCCACCCGGTAGCCAAAATCTCCTTCCGGCGTCGATATCTGGTCGGAAAACAGCGTTGCCGACAGGATCTCGTAGGTCAGATCGGTCATCGCGTGGGCGATCTCGTGAACGCTGCCGTCGCCGTCGAAACGATCGCAGAACTGCTGCGAGCGCTGCAGCATGATATCGGCGAAACCCTGCGCATGACGCGGTGTGAACACTGGCGCGACAGCCTTGCGCGAACGCTTCCAGACCTCGCCCTCCGCGGTCAACAGACCGTCCCGCAGGATCGGGCGCAGGACAAGTTGTCTGACCCGTGCCATCTTGTAGTTGCGGGCATTGTCGACCAGAATGTGTCTGATAAAATCAGGATCGTTGGCGAGCACCATCCGCTCGTTGAAAAACGCCGCAGAAATCCATGGCTTCGTATAGGAAGGCTCACCCCACAACTCGATGGGATTGCGGTATATTATGCGAATGACCTCGAGCCAGCCGGGCGGCGATGTGCGCGGCGCAGGGGCCGGCGGAACGAAGGGTTGAACGGTTGCATCCATGATATTTTCAAGGCTCCCGTGCACAATATAGGACGGCTGTTGCGTCGACCCAACGAATCATCGGCGAAATAAGCTAAAAACGCTTGTGCGGCAGCCCCTTGAGCCTGTAGCTTGGATTTGGATTTTACGCTTGAATTCATTATATTACATCAAAACAGCTGGTGATTCGCGGCACCACATCACCGGCCATACCCTACCCAGGAAAGATCATTTTTATGAGCGATATGCCCGAAAACGAAAATTCGGCGAATCCGGAATATGACGCCGATTCGATCAAGGTCCTCAAAGGCCTTGATGCGGTGCGCAAACGTCCGGGCATGTATATCGGCGACACGGATGACGGGTCGGGTCTTCATCACATGGTCTATGAGGTGGTCGACAATGCCATCGACGAGGCGCTGGCAGGTCATGCGACCGACGTGACCGTGACTCTCAATGCCGACGGCTCATGCACGGTCACCGACAATGGCCGCGGCATTCCCACCGATATGCACCCGGAAGAGGGCGTGTCGGCTGCCGAAGTGATCATGACCCAGCTTCACGCCGGGGGAAAGTTCGACCAGAATTCCTACAAGGTGTCGGGCGGCCTGCACGGCGTGGGCGTTTCCGTCGTCAATGCCTTGTCGGTCTCGTTGAAGCTGAAGATCCGCCGCAAGGGCAAAGTTCACGAAATGAGCTTCACCCATGGGGTTGCCGACGGTCCGCTGACGGTGACCGGAGATGCCGGGGACGAGACCGGCACGGAAGTCAGCTTCCTGCCGTCGACCGAAACCTTCACCATGACGGATTTCGATTACGGCACGCTGGAACACAGGCTACGCGAGCTGGCGTTCCTGAACTCGGGCGTACGCATCACGCTGACCGACAACCGGCGTTCGGATGTGCGCCGTGACGAGATGGTCTATGACGGCGGCATCCAGGCCTTCGTCAAGTATCTCGACAGGAACAAGAAGCCTCTGGTCGAGGAGCCCATCGCCATTGACGGCGAAAAGGACGGCATCACGGTCGAGGTCGCCATGTGGTGGAACGACAGCTACCACGAGAACGTCTTGTGCTTTACCAACAATATCCCGCAGCGCGACGGCGGCACGCATATGGCCGGCTTCCGTGGCGCGCTGACGCGACAGATCGTTTCCTATGCCGACAGATCCGGCCTGACGAAAAAGGAAAAAGTGTCGCTGACCGGCGATGATTGCCGCGAGGGCCTGACGGCCGTCCTGTCGGTCAAGGTTCCTGATCCGAAGTTCTCTTCGCAGACGAAGGACAAACTCGTCTCCTCGGAAGTGCGGCCGGTGGTGGAAAGCCTCGTCAACGAGGCACTGAACCAGTGGCTTGAAGAGCATCCGCAGGAGGCAAAAATCCTTGTCGGCAAGGTGGTGGAAGCCGCCGCGGCGCGGGAAGCGGCCCGCAAGGCACGCGAACTGACCCGCCGAAAGGGTGCGCTGGATATCGCCTCGCTGCCCGGAAAGCTCGCAGACTGTTCGGAGCGCGACCCGGCGAAATCCGAAATCTTCCTCGTCGAGGGCGATTCAGCCGGCGGATCGGCCAAACAGGGCCGCTCTCGTGAGAACCAGGCCATCCTGCCGCTGCGCGGCAAGATCCTGAATGTCGAGCGCGCGCGCTTCGACAAGATGCTGTCCAGTCAGGAAATCGGTACTTTGATCACGGCGCTGGGCACCGGCATCGGCAAGGACGAATTCAACGCGGAAAAGCTGCGCTATCACAAGATCATTATCATGACGGACGCCGATGTCGACGGCGCCCATATCCGCACCCTGCTTCTGACCTTCTTCTTTCGTCAGATGCCGGACCTTCTGGAGCGCGGGCATCTCTATATCGCCCAGCCACCGCTCTACAAGGTGACGCGCGGCAAGTCCTCGCAATATCTGAAAGACGAAAAGGCGTTCGAGGACTATCTGATCGGCGTCGGACTGGAAGACTCGGCGCTTGAGCTCGACAATGGCGAGGTGCGCACGGGCGAGGATCTGCGCGGCGTAATCGGCGATGCGCTGAAACTGCGGCAACTCATCGAGGGTCTGCATTCGCGCTATGACCGGACGATCATCGAGCAGGCGGCAATTGTCGGCGCGCTTAATCTTGAGCTGATGAACGACGGCGCTCTGGCGCAGCAAAAGGCCGACGAGACGGCGAAGCGCCTCGATATGATTTCGGAAGAAACGGAACAGGGCTGGGCCGGCCATATTGGCGAGGACGGGGGTCTGCGCCTTGAGCGGACCGTGCGCGGCGTCAAGGAATCGCACCTGATCGACGCCAATCTGATTGCCTCGGCGGATGCGCGCCGGATCGATCAGATGACCGAGATTTTGCAGGATGTCTATTCCGGGCCCGCCAGGCTCATTCGCAAGGAAGAGGCTACGGCGATTACCGGGCCGAGCGCTTTGCTTGACACGATCTTCGCGACCGGCCGCAAGGGCCTGACCATGCAGCGCTACAAGGGCCTCGGCGAGATGAATGCCGATCAGCTCTGGGAAACGACGCTCGATCCCAATGCGCGCACGCTGCTGCAGGTTAAAATCAACGATGCGACCGATGCCGACGGCCTGTTTGCCCGCCTGATGGGTGACGAAGTTGAGCCGAGACGCGACTTTATCCAGGAAAACGCGCTGAACGTTGCAAATCTGGATATCTGACACGGCTCCGTCCGGTCTGTTGCATGATAAAGACACCTGCCAACCAAACCGCCTGCTGTGCTGTTGCGCCGCAGCAGAAAACTGCTAGGTTGTCCCACCGAACGCGTTGCGCTGCACAAAAACGTGATGATTCGGGGACTTGTGGGGACAAGCGGTGCCTCCATATGGGGAAGTCCCCGCGTTAGTATCAGGTCACAGGGGCACGGATAGATGTTTTACCAGATCTACGAACTCAGCCACGCTGCCATGTCGCCTTGGCGAGCAGCGGCCGATGCCATGCGCTTGGCCTATACCAACCCGCTCAATCCGATATCGCAAACACCCGCTGGCCGCACCATGGCCGCCGGTCTTGAAGTCTTCGAGCGCACGACACGGCGCTACGGCAAGCCGGAATTCGGCATCAGGGAAACGACTGTGGACGGGCAGATCGTGCCGGTCCATGAAGATATCGTCTGGGAAAAACCGTTCTGCAAACTGATCCATTTTCACCGGGGCCTGCCGCAAAAACACAAGCCGGACCCGAAAATCCTGATCGTTGCGCCGATGTCCGGACACTATGCGACCTTGCTGCGCGGCACGGTCGAAACTTTGCTGCCCAATGCCGATATCTACATCACCGACTGGGTTGATGCGCGCATGGTGCCGATGACCGACGGCTCTTTCGATCTTGACGACTTTGTCGATTACATCATCGACATGCTGCATCACCTGGGCAGCGACACGCATGTCATGGCGGTCTGCCAGCCATCCGTGCCAGTGCTGGCCGCCGTCGCGGTGATGGAAAAGCGCGGCGATCCGCTGGCGCCGCGATCCATGACACTGATGGGCGGACCGATCGACACGCGTATCAATCCGACCGCCGTGAATGCGCTGGCCGAAACCAAGCCCATTGAATGGTTCCGCGACAACGTGATCATGCGCGTACCTTGGCCGCAGCCGGGTTTCATGCGCGAGGTCTATCCGGGCTTCCTGCAACTCTCCGGCTTCATGTCGATGAACCTCGACAAACATGTGATCGCCCAAAAGGATTTCTTCCAGCATCTGGTGGAAAACGATGGCGATTCGGCCGAGAAGCACCGGGAGTTCTATGACGAATATCTGGCGGTTATGGATCTGACGGCGGAGTTTTATCTGCAGACGGTCGAAACGGTGTTCATCGAACACTCCCTGCCGAAAGGCGAGTTCATGCACCGCGACGAGCTCGTGGAGCCTTCGGCGATCAAAACCGTCGCGCTGCTGACGGTGGAAGGCGAGAACGACGATATCTCCGGTGTCGGCCAGACACAGGCGGCCCATCGCATCTGCGTGAATATTCCGGAAGACATGCGCGAGCATTACATGCAGCCACGCGTCGGCCACTACGGCGTCTTCAACGGGTCACGTTTCCGGTCTGAAATCGCCCCGCGCATTCTCGATTTCATCCGCACACATGATGCCGACAAAAAAGCCGCAAAACCCCGCGCAACAAGACGCAGGAAGCGCGGCTGACGTCCTTCTCTTTTTTCTACTTATACGCGAATTTTTTCTGCTATTATAGGTAGTGCTTGCGAGGCGGCTCAACGATTTTCGCACCGTTATATCTTTTATTTTCAAGATCTTAACAATTTTCTTGGCTGTGATTTCTTGAATCGCGCCGGTTTACCCCCACATCAAAAAGCGTAAGCGGCAATGTCTGCCGTTTCCTACTCAAAGGGCTTATCGATGACCAATACCACAATGCTGCGTCCTGCCTGGACTCCCTTGACCATCGGACTGATGGTGCTTGGCTTTGTCGTATTCTGGCCTCTGGGCCTTGCCATGCTTGCCTATATCATCTGGGGAGATCGGCTTGACGGTTTCAAACGGGATGTGAACAAGGCGACGGACGACATGTTTGCAGGCTGCAAACGTTCGCGCCACAGCTATCACGCCCGGACCGGAAATGTTGCCTTCGATGATTGGCGGGCGGCCGAGCTTGAACGTCTCGCTGAAGAGCGCCGCAAGCTTGACGAGGCACGCGAGGAATTCGACGAATATATGCGCGAGTTGCGGCGGGCCAAGGACCAGAAGGATTTCGACCGCTTTATGGCTAAACGCAAGAAAAGCCAGACTGTGGATCTCGATCCGGAAGAATAGTCTTCAACGACTATGCCTTGAAAAGACTGGCGCCCCTCAGGGGCGCCTTTTTTGTGTGGTGAGAATCGCTTAAAGAGCTTGTATGTTCGGCCTGAAGAGACGTTTGAAATCGGCTCAAGAACGACCGGAGCGTGGCCGTGATATTGCGGTTGCCGGGCGTCGCCTGCCGCTCAAAATCAATGAAAACGTGCGCGCGAAACGCATGACCCTGCGTATTGAACCCGGGGGCAGGGCGTTGCGCATGTCGGTGCCGGTGGGCTTGGCCGACACGGAGATCGACAATTTCCTTCACCGCCACCATGGCTGGCTCACCGCGCGGCTTGCCAAACTGCCGAAATCAAGCACCGTGACCGAGGGCGGCTCGATCGATATTCGCGGCGTTGCGCACAGGATTGTCAGAACCGGCAAGCCACGTGGCATCAGCCAGACCGGTGAGATTGATGGCGAGCCTGTGCTCTTTGTCGGCGGTGCGCCGGAACATCTGGGCCGCCGTACGGCGGATTTCCTGAAGAAACTGGCACGCGGCGAACTGGAAGAGGCCGTTGCACGCCATGCGGAGGCATTGGGAAAGACCGTTGCGGCCGTCAGCATGAAAGACACCAAAAGCCGTTGGGGTTCATGCACGGCGCAGGGCCGGCTCTCATTTTCCTGGCGGATCGTCATGGCGCCGGATCATGTGATCGATTATCTGGCCGCCCATGAGGTCGCGCATCTTGAGGAAATGAACCACGGGCCGCGTTTCTGGTCTCTATGCAAACGCCTGTGCCCCCGCACCGACGAAGCCAAATCCTGGCTGAAGCGCAACGGTTCGGCGCTGCATTCGATCGATTTCAAAGGCTGATCTCACCTTTACGGTCCTTCGGCCCGGTGTGAGCCTCTGTCGGGCGGCTAATTTCAGCCCAAAACGGCAAGCAAAATGCTCGACTCTGCAGAAAAATCATGCGACGAGCACCCCATGAGCGTTCCGGTTAAAATATGCGGGCTGAAAACGGAAGAAGCGGTCGATGCCGCCCTCAAGGGCGGCGCGGCCTATATCGGCTTCATTTTCTTCCCGAAAAGCCCACGCAACATAACGCCGCGCGATGCCGGACTTCTGGCAGAGCGGGCACGCGGGCGCGCCAGGACGGTTGCCGTTACGGTGAATGCGGACGATGCCCTGCTTGACGAGATCGTTGCCGGGGTCAAACCGGATTATCTGCAGCTTCACGGCAAAGAGAGCACTGAGCGGGTAGCGCAGATCAAGGAGCGCTTCGGCCTGCCTGTCATCAAGGCCTTCGCCATCCGTGAAGCTGCCGATCTTGCCGCTGTCAGGGACTATGTCGGCGTCGCGGACCAGTTGCTCTTCGATGCCAAACCGCCGCCCGGCGCCGAGCTGCCCGGCGGAAACGGCGTGGCCTTCGACTGGAGCATTCTGTCCGGCCTCGACGGCGGCATCGACTATCTGCTTTCCGGCGGCCTGAACGCCGGCAATATCAGCGAAGCAATCATCGGAACCGGCGCCCCCGCCATTGACGTGTCATCCGGCGTCGAAGGGGCTCCGGGTGAAAAGGACCCCGGCCTTATCGCCGGTTTTTTCGAAGCGGTCCGGCGCGCCGAGCAGCGCTTGCCCGCCTGAGGAGTGTGCATTGAACAAGCCAGCCAAACCCAATTCATTCCGAGCCGGCCCTGATGAAGACGGCCGTTTCGGCATTTTCGGCGGACGCTTCGTCGCCGAAACGCTGATGCCGCTGATCCTCGACCTTCAGGACGCGTGGGACAAGGCAAAGGAAGACCCGGAGTATCAGGCCGAGCTGACAAGCCTCAACACGCACTATACCGGCCGCCCAAGCCCGCTCTATTTCGCTGAACGGATGACGGAGGAACTGGGTGGCGCCAAGATCTATTTCAAACGCGACGAGCTCAATCACACCGGCTCGCACAAGATCAACAACTGCCTCGGACAGATTCTGCTGGCAAAGCGCATGGGCAAAACCCGCATCATTGCCGAAACGGGCGCCGGACAACACGGCGTCGCGGCGGCAACCGTCGCCGCACGCTTTGGCCTTCCCTGCGTTGTCTATATGGGCGCGACCGATGTCGAGCGACAGGCTCCCAACGTGTTCCGTATGAAGCTCCTGGGAGCAGAGGTCATTCCGGTAAGCGCCGGAAACGGAACGCTCAAGGATGCGATGAACGAGGCTCTGCGCGACTGGGTGACGAATGTCGAAAACACCTATTACCTGATCGGCACGGCAGCCGGCCCCCACCCTTACCCGGAAATGGTGCGCGATTTTCAGTCCGTGATCGGACAGGAAACCAAGGAACAGCTCATGGAGCGCGAAGGCCGCCTGCCCGACATGATCGTGGCGTCCGTCGGCGGCGGTTCCAATGCGATCGGTCTGTTCCACCCGTTCCTCGACGATGATTCCGTGCGGATCGTCGGTGTCGAAGCCGGCGGCAAGGGCCTCGACACCAATGAGCACTGTGCATCGCTGACGGCGGGCCGCCCGGGCGTATTGCACGGCAACCGCACCTATCTGCTTCAGGACGGAGACGGTCAGATCGAAGAAGGGCATTCGATTTCGGCGGGGCTCGATTATCCCGGTATCGGTCCGGAGCACTCCTGGCTGAAGGATAGCGGGCGCGTCGAATATGTACCCATTATGGACCACGAAGCCCTGGAGGCCTTCCAGCGATTGACGCGCGTGGAAGGCATTATTCCGGCACTGGAGCCGTCCCACGCCCTTGCCGAAGTGATCAAGCGGGCACCTTCGATGGGCAAGGACGACATCATTGTCATGAATCTGTGCGGACGGGGCGACAAGGATGTCTTTACCGCCGCCAAACACCTTGGAGTGGAGCTGTAACAATGACCACTCGAATGGACAAACGGTTTGCCAAACTGGCCGATGCGGGCCGCCCGGCTCTGGTGACCTATTTCATGGGCGGCGATCCGGACTATGCCTCGTCCCTTGATATCATGAAGGCGCTTCCGGGCGCCGGCGCTGATATTATCGAACTCGGCATGCCGTTCTCGGATCCGATGGCCGATGGGCCTGCGATCCAGGCCGCCGGCCTCCGGGCGCTCAAGGGTGGACAGACCCTTGCCAAGACGCTGCAGATGGCATCGGATTTCCGCAAGGACGACCCGGACACGCCGATCGTCATGATGGGCTACTACAACCCCATTTATATCTACGGTGTCGACCGCTTTCTCGACGACGCGGTTGCGGTCGGGATTGACGGGTTGATCGTCGTCGACCTGCCGCCCGAAATGGATGACGAACTGTGCCTTCCCGCACTGGAAAAAGGCATCAGCTTTATCCGCCTTGCCACGCCGACAACGGATGACAAGCGCCTTCCCACTGTGCTGCGGAACACGTCGGGCTTTGTTTATTATGTGTCCATGACCGGTATTACCGGCTCGGCACTGCCCGATACCGACAAGGTCGGCGCCGCCGTTGCGCGCATCAAAGGTCATACCGACCTTCCCGTCTGCGTCGGCTTCGGCGTGAAGACGGGCGAGCAGGCCCGGGCTATCGGCGCATCGGCGGATGGCGTTGTTGTCGGAACCGCAATCGTCAATGCGGTTGCCGATTCGCTGGATCAGTCGGGTGCAGCGACCGACGCGACCACCGAGCGTGTCGCCGAACTCGTGCGCTCGCTTGCCGAGGGTGTCCACACCGCGCGCCTTGCGGTCGCGGAGTAAAATGCCCACATTACCGGTTCGAACCTGTTGAAGACCTGGAGTACTGCGCCGTGAACTGGATTACCAGCTTTGTGCGTCCGAAGATAAACTCGATGCTTGGACGCCGGGATGTTCCGGAAAACCTTTGGATCAAATGCCCTGAAACCGGGGAAATGGTGTTCCATACGGATCTTGAAGAGAATCTGTGGGTCATTCCCGCCTCGGGCTATCACATGAAGATTTCCGCTGAGGCGCGGCTGAAATACTTGTTCGACAATGGCGCGTTCGAAGAAATCGAACGGCCGCAGGCGGTTCAGGATCCACTGAAGTTCCGCGATTCCAAAAAATATACCGACCGTCTGCGCGATGTGCGGGCCAAAACCGGGCTGGAAGACTCCATCATTGCCGGGGTCGGCACCATCAAGGGTGTGCGGGCCGTGGCCTGCGCGCACGATTTTTCCTTTATCGGCGGCTCGCTTGGCGTTGCGGCCGGAGAGGCGATCATCCGGGCCTTCGAGGTCGCGGTTGAACAGAATTGTCCCGTTGTCATGTTTGCAGCCTCAGGCGGCGCGCGCATGCAGGAGGGTATTTTGTCGCTGATGCAGTTGCCGCGCACGACAGTGGCGGTCGAAATGCTGAAAGAAGCCGGCCTGCCCTATATTGTTGTCCTGACCAATCCCACCACGGGCGGCGTGTCCGCATCCTACGCAATGCTGGGAGACATCCACATCGCCGAGCCCGGTGCGGAAATCTGTTTTGCCGGCAAGCGCGTGATCGAACAGACAATCCATGAAAAGCTTCCCGAAGGTTTCCAGACATCGGAATATCTGATGGAACACGGCATGGTCGACATGGTGGTCTCACGGCACGACCTTCCCGATACGCTGGCACGGCTTTTGAACATCATGATGAAGAAGCCCCCTCACCAGATCGACGCCGCCCCGTCGCCAGATGGTGCGGTTGAAGAGCCCGATGCGGTGATTGTCGAGAGCGAAACCGAGCCGATGCCCGCCGTCGAGGCGGCCGAGGCGGTGGCCAATGGACCGGAAAACCGTGACGCAAACAACAGCGGCTGATGAAATCGAACATCTGATGCGCCTGCATCCGAAAGGTTACGACCTTTCGCTCGGACGTGTCGAACGATTGCTGGAAAAACTCGGTAACCCTCAGGACAGGTTGCCACCCGTCATTCATATCGCCGGCACCAACGGCAAGGGGTCAGCCGGGGCATTCTGCCGTGCCATCCTCGAAGCCGAAGGCCTCGCGGTGCATGTTCACACGTCTCCACACCTGGTGCACTGGCATGAGCGCTTCCGCATTGGCGAGAAAGCCAGGCCGGGCCAGCTTGTGGACGATGCGGTGCTGGCCGAAGCGATCCGCCGCGTGGCAAAGGCCAATGACGGCGAGGCGATTACTGTCTTTGAAATCCTGACCGCGGTGGCTTTTTTGCTGTTTGCCGAACATCCGGCGGACGCAACCGTGATGGAGGTGGGGCTCGGTGGCCGTTTCGACGCCACCAATGTGATGAAGAAACCCGCTGTCAGCCTGATTATGCCCATATCGCTCGATCACCAGGCTTATCTTGGCGATCGCGTGGAACTGATCGCGGCGGAAAAAGCCGGAATCATCAAGGCTGGCGTTCCGGTTGTCGTCGGATTTCAGCAGGAAGACGCGGCCCGCGATACGGTGGTTGCCACAGCCGACCGGCTAGGCTGCACGCTCAGCGTCTATGGACAGGACTACCACGCCCATGAAGAACATGGCCGTCTTGTCTATCAGGATGAAATGGGTCTGTCGGACCTGACACTGCCGCAGCTTCCGGGCCGCCATCAGCTTTCAAATGCCGCCGCTGCGATCCGCGCCCTCAAGGCGGCGGGGTTCAATATTTCAGACAGGGCAATTGAAGAGGGCCTTCAACAGGCCAAATGGCCGGGCCGCATGCAACCGGTCACGGACGGACCGTTGATTGACGAGGCCGTTGCGGGCGCCGAAATATGGATCGACGGCGGGCACAATCCCGCAGCCGGCCATGCCATTGCAGAGATGCTCGCCGAGCTGGAAGAACGCAAGGAAAGACCGCTTTTCCTGGTGAGCGGTATGATCAACACCAAGGACCCGGTCGGTTATTTTGCGGCCTTTGCAGGTATGGCGCGCCACGTCTATACGGTTCCGGTTCAAGGTTCGGACGCCGGGATCGACCCGGTTGTTCTTGCCGAAGATGCCGCCAGCGCCGGCCTGTCGTCTCAACCGGCCTCCGATGTAATGCAGGCGCTCGCCATGATGCGCGAGGACTTCAAGGATATGGAAGCGCCGCCGCGTATCCTCATCGGCGGTTCGCTCTATCTGATCGGCGATATACTCGCCGAAAACGGCCTGGTGCCGTCCTGACAAGCAAAAACCGCACCGCCAATTGGCGGTGCGGTTCACATACAGCTATCGGGTCGGATCAGACCGAGCCGCTGATCCAGTTGGACAGGGCTGATTTCGGAGATGCACCGACCTTGATGTCGGCAACCTCACCGCCCTTGAACATGGCCAGCGTCGGGATCGAGCGCACGCCATACTGAGCGGCAATATCCGGATTCTCGTCGATATTGATCTTCGCGACCTTCACCTTGCCCGCCATTTCGGTGGAAATTTCCTCAAGGCTGGGTGCGATCATCTTGCATGGTCCACACCATTCTGCCCAGAAGTCCACAACGACAGGTTCCGCGGCTTCGAGAACCTCTGACTGGAAGTTGGATGTGTCGACCTTGACGGTGGCCATGGCTTAAGCTCCTTCGTTTTGCATTGTCCGCGGCCTGGCGCAAACATTTTAGTTGTTGCTAATATCTTGTACGCGGTCGCTGATTTCAAGGACCGGCATGTCACTTTGTTGTCAATCGGCGCAAAGTTCTTTTGAAAACCCGGCCGGGCTACGATTCTCGTTCCAGATCGGCAAGGGCGGCTTCAAGCATCTCGCCCGGCAAAGGCAGCAGGACCGGCGCTTCGGTGAAAAGCAGCGCCAATTCGACCGGGCGGTCCGGATAAAGCGGCTGAACGAGAGCACGGTAAAGGGCCATCTGAAGCACATAGAGGGGCGGGACATCCTCAAGGCGCATCACCGGTTGCCGGTTGGTCTTGTAGTCAACAATCAAAACCTTCTCCGGCGTGACGGCAATACGGTCGAGCCGGGCGGACACGGCCCTTTCCTGACCGGCCACGTCGAGCGTACCCATGATCGCCACCTCGGCCTGACTGCCCGGCGCAAAACAGCCTGAAAACCGGTCGTTCGACAGAATATTGAGGACAGATCCGGCAATGGACCGGCGCTCGTCTTCCGGCCAGTCCCGCACAGCGCGATGGAGATAACGCTCGGCGGCGGCGGCGCGGTCGTCCGGCGCAAGACCGGGCAACAGTTGCAGCAGACGGTGGATGATCCGGCCGCGTTCCATCGGTTTGTTCGAAGACGACATTGCTCCGAAGATCGGCGAGGCGGTGACGCCAGCCTGCGCACTGCCATCGATAATGACACCGGCGGCCGAAGGCGCGAGCGGCCGCGGCAGACGCTCTGTTGCCGCCAGCGGCCTGCTCAACCCGGGGGGCAGCGGCTCCCGTTCTCGGGTTTTTTCAGTTTCCTGCCTTTGTCTTTCCGGCAGATCATCTTCGGAAATGGAAAAATGCAGTCCGCCCCACTCCTGACCTGCGGCCCGATAAACCGTATCTTTTGCTTCCGTCCGCGCGCCAAGCGCCTCGGCCACCATTCGGTGCCAGTGCAGGTAGGCCGGCTGCCGCAAACCGTGATAACCGCAGACAATCAGCCGGTCGGCAGCCCGGGTCATGCCGACGTAAAGCAGCCGGCGGTATTCGTCTTCGGAAGCCTCCATGATCGAGGATTTCAGTGAATCCGCTGTGCTGTTGGAGGTTGCCTTTCCCGGAACCCAAAGGATGGCAGGCGGCAGCGGACCGACTGTCTTTTCAAGCGGCAGTGACCGCAATCTTGGAACATGCCGGCTGTCGGCGGGCTGGCCGCCTGAATCCACCAGGAAAACGACCGGCGCTTCCAGCCCCTTCGAGGCATGAACCGTCATGATGCGCACCTCGTCGCGGCCCTGTTCCAATTCGCGCTTAATCTCCGGCGAGCTGCTTTCCAGCGTAGTGAGGAAAGCCTGAAGGCCGGGCAGGGCGGCGGTCTCCTGTTCAAGCGCGAAATTCAGGAACTCATCAAGGACATCGCTGGCCTCATGGCCGAGCCGCGCCAGGAATTTCGCTCGCCCGCCGTCGCGCCCCAGAAGCCGGGCATAGAAGTCGAACACCGGCATGCGGTCAGCGCGCGAAAGCAGCTCGCCGATGCGTTTGTCGGCCTCGGCAAAGCGCCCGCCCCGCTCGGCGGCAAGATCGGCGAGCCTTGAATGAACATCCTGATTTTCAGCCCGGCGGGCCGCCAGTTCGAATATGTCTTCTTCGGAAAAATCGAACAGGGGGCTCTTCAACACCGCGCAGAGCGACAGATCATCGCCCGGGTTCAACATGACGCGGCCAAGCGCCATCAAATCCTCGACGGCAATGTGTTCGACGAGCTTGAGCCGGTCGGCGCCCGCCACCGCGATGCCATTTCGCTTCAGAGCCCGCATGAGCGCGGCGACAAAGCTGTCTCGTTTACGCACGAGGATGAGGATGTCACCGGCGCTGAGCGCCCGCCTTTCGCCATTGCGCGTGAGGGTTTCGCCATTCGCCAGCCAGTCGCGGATCGTTCCGGCAACGCGCGCGGCCAGCAGAGCCGGCGGGGCGGATTCCGGAGTGGCGTCGAAGGGCGCCCTCCAGTCTTCCTGATCGTCGCCTGCCTCCTTCCCGATCACCTCCCAGATATCCACGGAGCCGGGCTCACGCGCCCTGTTGGACGCATGGGTCACACCGTCGCCAGCCGATGTCAGGCCCTTGCTGTTTGCCTTCTCGGAAAAGACGGCGTCGACCGCGGCGAGGACATCGCCGGTCGAGCGGAAAGACAAGTAAAGGCTGAGCGCGTCAAAACGCTTTTCGGCTGCCAATGCCCTTTGGTTGATGTCGTGGCCGGTGGCGAGGAACAGTTCGGGCCGTGCGCCCTGAAAGGAATAGATCGACTGTTTTTCGTCACCGACGGCAAAAAGCGTCCGGTCGTCGTCGCGCGACCCTTTGCCGGCAAAGAATTCTTCCGCCAGCTTTGTGATCACCGCCCATTGTTCGGGGCTTGTGTCCTGGGCCTCGTCGACCAGGATATGATCGATGCCCTGATCGAGCTTGTAATGAACCCAGGGCCCAGCGCCCTCGCGTTCAAGCAGGATTGCCGTCCTTGACACCAGGTCCTCGAAATCGAGCCGTCCGCCGCGCCGCTTCAGGCTTTCATATTCTCGGTCCATACGACCGGCGAGAACCAGCGCCGCGCAGGTTGCCTCGACCATGCGCAGTGTGCGCTGGCGATCGATGAGTGCCTGCAGGTAAAGCGCCGCATCATTGAGCTTGTCCTCAATCTCAGGAAAGACCGCGCGAACGCCTGCGGATGCAGCCTTGGAAAAACTGCGCGGTTGACCGTCCTTCTTAAGAAACAACGCTATCAGGCGTTCAAATCTTTCATTGCTGTCTTTCAGTTCGGCAATGTCCGCCAGTCCGCCGGCCATGGTCATTGGCGTTTTTGCTTTCTGACTGGCCGCCGCGGCACCATAGACGGAGATGTCGCTTGGCGAGATCGAGGGCAGGGGCCATGCTCCGGCAATGATCCCCTCATCGGTTTCGTCGACGCCGAGACTGAGCGCCTTGCGCAATACCGGACCGGGACCGCCGAAGCGCTGCGCGGCGGAGATGAAATCACGCACCGGGCGGCGGCGGCGAACAAGTTCGGCGAGCAGCTCTTCAAGACCCCACTCGCCCGCCGCGTCGAGGACAATGCCGAATGCGTCCACCAGTTCGGCATCGTCACCGGAGGCAACTGTGGACAGCAGGGTCTCGCGCGCCTTGCCCAAAAGCCGCGCGGCATCCGCCTCGTCCATGACCTCAAAATGACCTGCAACATTGGCCTCCAGCGGGAACTGGTGCAGGACAGCTTCACAGAAGGCGTGGATTGTCTGGATTTTCAGGCCACCCGGCGTTTCCAGAGCACGGGCAAAAAGCTGGCGGGCAAAGGCAAGCCGGGCTGCATCGGGTTTTCGCCCCTCAAGTTCGCCAATCCTTTCGGCCAGCTCCGCGTCGGACAGCACTGTCCACTCGGCGAGGCGTTCGAAGACCCTGTTCGCCATTTCGGAGGCGGCAGCCTTTGTGTAGGTCAGACACAGGATGGCCGAGGGCCGACACCCGGCCAGAAGAAGGCGGATCACCCGTTGAGACAATACATGCGTCTTGCCGGAGCCTGCATTGGCCGAAACCCATGCCGACCGTGCGGGATCGGACGCCATGCTCTGCTGGCGCGTCGTCCAGTCGAGATCCCGTTCGACAAATTCTCCGGGATTGGGCGGTGTCTTGCGAGGCATCAGCTATCGCCTCCGCCATCATCACCGGCATCCGCGGAAGACCATTCCCGCAGCCGGGCAAGATGATCGTAATCACGCCCATAAATCGCAGTTGGATCGGGAATGACCTGCGAAGCAAATCCGACACTGCCGTCCGCCAGCGCCATTACAAGATCGCTCAGGCGTTCAATCGATTCCTCGGCCAGATCGGTCGCTGACTTCGTCTTGTCGCTGGACTGAACGGTTCCCTCGATTGCCTCGACCTTCAGCACGGGATCGGGTTTGAGCCTGATATAGGCAAGGCTTA
The DNA here is from genome assembly GCF_027944115.1 of Hoeflea prorocentri. Taxonomy (NCBI): domain Bacteria; kingdom Pseudomonadati; phylum Pseudomonadota; class Alphaproteobacteria; order Hyphomicrobiales; family Rhizobiaceae; genus Hoeflea; species Hoeflea prorocentri. The sequence goes on from NZ_JAPJZI010000001.1 coordinate 4,311,023, forward strand.
CCGGCTCCGGAGCATCAAGCCCTTCAAACGCTCCGGCGCGCAGCGCCGCAGCTTCAAGCGGAAGCTGCGGGTCGAGCAGCGTCCAGGCGACCTTGCGGCTTGGGGACGATCCGGTCTTGTAGTCGAAAATCTCGGCGCGGCCTTGCGGATCAAGATCAATACGGTCGGCCATGCCGGAGAGCGTAATGTTGCAGGCCGCGATGTCCATTTGGGCGCGGCTTTCTGTAAACCGCGCCGTAACGGCTCCGGAACGTCCCTGCTCCCAGTCAACAAAAGCCGTCGCCACCTTGTCGAAATGCGCCCGCCAGATCAAAGCCAAGTGGTCCGGAAGATTTTCGGTCGCAAATTCACGATCTGCAATGGCATTGAGGCCCTCAAGTGCATCCGATGCATCAAGATCGCCGGTTTCCTCGATGAACCGTTCAAGAATGCGGTGATAAAGCGTGCCCCTTTCCGCCGGACCCGGCTCGCGCAGCAAAGGTTCGGCCGGATCCAGCCGAAGCACTCGTTTGGCGTAGATCGCATAGGGGTCGCGTCTGAGGGTGCGCACCTCGGAAAAGGAATAGCGTTTGGGCTGCAGGTCCTTTGGCGGCTTTGGAGCCGGGCGCGTTGCAAGTGGACGGTCCTTGCCTTCATCGAGCATTGCCGCCCAGCGCAGATAGTTTTCGCCGCGCGCGCGCAGGCGACCGGTTTCTTCCTTGCCTAACACTGCCGACAGGCGTTGAAGCCAGCGCGAGGCGACCGTTGGGGCATTTGCGGCCCGGGCCGAACGGCTGAGCACGACGTGCTGAACGCCAAGGCCCATCTGAAAATCGTGAGCGGCAAGGCCGATGCGCCGCTCCGGCGGCTCAAGCCCAACCGCCGCCTTCATGGCCCGCGACAGGAACGGGTCGCCGGCAATGCTGCCCGGCCATGTCCCCTCGTTCAGGCCGGCAAGGATCAGTGTATCGACATGCTGCAATCGCGCCTCAAGGGCACCCCAGATGAAGATATGCGGATGGCCGCCTGCCCGCGGCTTGACCAGTTCACCGGCAATCACCGCCGGCGCAGCCTGCATCCATTCGGGTCCATTGCACGAAAATCCGGACCGGTCTTCCATGGCCGCCGATAACAGCGAGGCGAGCTTTTCACCGGCTTCATCGCCCCACAGACCGGTCAGATCGCCGTTTTGATCGCCTGCGATATGTTCGATAACATGAGCCGTTTCGCAGGCCCAATCGGCGACAGTGCCTTCCTTCAGCGATGCGAGCGGCTGAAACGCTGCGTCGACCGCCTCCGCCAAGTGCCGTGCCGCAGCGATATCCTCCTCGGACAGGCGGCGCTGCCAGTTCGGCGCATGCCGTTTTTCTGCAAGCCGTTCCCCTAACCGGCGCTCAAAAAGGTCAAGGAGGCCTCCCGGATCGGCCCCGCCGGTGCCGCCTCTCAGTGCAATGCGTTCCAAAGACCGAGCAGACCGACGCGCCGCGCCGGCGTTCATGCCAAACCGCGCGAGCGGATGTTTTAAAAGCCCGGCGAGGGCAACCGACCGATCAGGGGCAAAGACCGATTGCAGCAGCAGTTGCAGCAATGTGCCCTGAGGGCTGAGGGCCAGCGGCGTTCCGCCGGAATCATCCGCCTCGATGCCGAAACGCTGCAGTTCGGAAGCGACACGCCGGGCCAGGTTCCGATCGGGGGTGACCAGCGCAATCTGCGGCGGACTGCCTTCAGTGTCTGCCGGGCGATCGGCTGCGAGCCGGATCGCGGCGGCGACGGCCAGCGCTTCCTCCCGCTCGTTGGATGCCTCGATCAATTCAACATCGGTGAAGGCGGCAAGGGTATCCGGCTGTTCGAAGGATGCCCAATCCGCGGTTGCCTCCGCCGGCATCAGAGCACGGGAGACCAGCATATTACGCGAGGCGACAGCAGGTGCCGGTGCGCCGAGAGACAAGACATCTTCACGCGTTGCCCGCAGGCGGCGAAGCAACGCCGCCAGACCATATTGCGGATGCGCGCAAGTGGCCGGATGAAGGCGTTCGCCCTCCCTGGCTCCCTCAACGAGGGCCCACACATCTGCCTCCAACCCGGTATCGAGACCAGGAAGAACAACCGCGCCCAGCGGCAGGGACGCGACAACCTTCATCAGCTCCGCCGTAGCCGGTATCGATCCGGTCGATCCGGCAATAATAACGGGGCCATCCGGCGGATTGTCTGAAAGGCGTTCGGCCTCACGCAGCAAAACCGCATTGCGGTGCGCCGATGGGTCGGACCGCTTGAGTTCGCCTAGCCGGTCCGGCCAGAAGGCGGCGGCGATCTTGAGGAATTCAAGGGTAAGTTGCCACCAGACCGCATGATCTTCGCCAACCACATCACCGAGTGCCGACCAGGGCCTGTCCTCCGTTTCCATGGCCTCCAGCAATTCGGCGAGGCCGCGCGCCAGCCAGATGGCATCGGCGGGATTGGCCGGCGCGATCAGCCTGTTGTCACCATGAAATTCCGAGACGGCCTTCGGCAGGTTCCGCTTCCAGGCCATGATCAGCTGCGCCAGCTCAAGCAGTCTTTCGGTCGCGCCAACCGGCGGCGACAGATCAAAAAGCGCGGGATCGTTCTCTTCGAGGAATTCGGCGTCATCCTCGGCTTCGCCCAATGTCCTGACCGTTGGCAGGATCGCCGATTTATATCCGGCCGCATCGACGAATTCGGACCGCAGGGCGCGGGCCGCGCGACGGGTCGGAACGTAGATTGTCACTCCGGCCAGGGCGAGCGGATTATCCGTTGTCTGCGAGAACCCATCAATCAGTTCTCCATTACACAACGCTTCGGCCAGCCGGCCGAGGAACGGAATGCCCGGCGCGATGGTGAAGAGCCGGGGTCTGCTCATGGGTGCGGGCCTGCTGCCCGCTCGCTGCGAAATTCATCCATCGCTTCTTCTGCCTCGCCGATCGCCTCAGGCGTTCCAATGGTGAGCCAGAGCCCATCGCCGTGCAAGCCGAAAAGACGACCCCTGGCGATCGCTTCGTCATAACAGCGATTGAGAGAAAACGGTCCGGCAGGCGCGTGATCAAATATCGACGGGCTGACGATTGCAGCGCCCATGTTGACGAAGGGATCCCGCGACATGCCGTCATAGCGCGCGATACGATTTTCAGAATCCATCTGAAAATCGCCCTTGCCGCCATATCCGATGACATTGTCCATCGCCGCGACCGTCAAGAGCATGTCCATCCTTTGGGGATCCCAGGCCTCTGCAAGCGACGACAGATGCGGCCTTCCACCTGGACGGTCGAGCCAGAACGTGTCGGCATTGAGAATATAAAACGGCTCGGTTCCCAGCATCGGAAGCGCGCGCACCACGCCGCCACCCGATTCCAGCAACTCGGCGCGTTCGTCCGAAATAATGACGCTGTCGCCCATGCGTGCCGAGATATGCCCGACAAGCTGATCGGCAAGATAGTGGACGTTGACGACAATGCGCCGGACACCGGCCTCTTCAAGGCTGTCGAACAGATAATCGATCATGGGCCTGCCATCCACCGGCACCAGCGGCTTTGGCAGCGTGTCGGTGATGGGGCGCATTCTCTTGCCAAGCCCGGCGGCAAGGATCATGGCTGTATCCGGCATGGCGGTGCCTTCTTTTGGCTCTTGTTTATGATTCGCCTTCGATCAATCCAAGCTGTGCATAGCACGCCCTGAGTGAACTGAGGACAGGATGGGCGAGCGCCTGCCGCAGATAGGCCTCGATCCTCGGCAGATGCCGCATATAGCCGGGCTTCCCGTCGCGTTGCTTGAGACGGATGAAAAGACCGAGGATCTTGGTTGCCCGCTGGGCTTCCATGATGGCGAGAGCTTCGCGGAACCCGGCCGGGTCAAATCCCGTATCGCCCTGGCGGGCGGTTTCATAATGATCAACCAGACGGTCATGCAGCTCGGGTGCGACAGTGACGCGCGCATCCTGGACAAGCGATGCAACGTCATAGGCAGCCGGTCCGATCATCGCATCCTGGAAATCAATCAGCCCGACCCTTCGAATGCCCTCTTCATCGTCCTGCCAGAGAATGTTCGGCGAGTGGAAGTCGCGCAGAATCAGGCTCTTCTCTGCCTCGGAAAGACGCTTGATGAGGTCATCCCAGGCGGCATGAAAGGATGTTTCAAAAGCTGGAAGGGCAGCTTCCCCCAGACGGTGAGGCAGATACCAGCGTGGTAGAAGTTCCACCTCGATCAGCATGGCATCACGGTCAAATGGCGGGATGTCGTGAGCCGCTTCACCCGGCACGGGCAGCGATGCGGGAATTGTCAGACGATGCAGGGCGGCCAGACAGTCAATCGCCGCTTCCCACCGCTCAGCCAACGGTCTGCCTTCCTTGTCGGCTATCAGCGTGCTGCCAAGATCTTCCAGGACAAGAAGCCCGGCGTCGAGATCACCGGCTTTTATGGACGGTGCCCTGAAACCGCCGGAACTCAAAAACCCTGCAATGGCAACAAAGGGGCGAATGTCCTCGGCCACATGAGCGATTTGCGCATAGCGCTTGCCGTCCTTCAGAACCGGTCCGATCAGCCGCTCGGGCGCATTCATCAAAATATAATGCTCGCCGGCAGCGGTTCTGATCTGTTCATAAACACGGGTCGATGCGTCGCCGGAGAAAAAGACCCGGTCGGCATCGGCGAAGCCGGATTTATCAAGAAACGCCCGGATCAGCCGTGAGCGCCCAAACCGGTCCATGAAGGATTGCGGGCCGGTGACGGACACGCGCCGCGCATTGCCTTCTTCTTCCGTCAACGCGATTTCAGCCGTATCGGCCGGCAGTTGCCCGCCGGCCCGTTCGGGCCATTCGATCAGCGCGGCGCCATCTTCCAGGGCCTCATCAAGGCCGAGCTCTTCAAGCTCGTCGGGATCGGAAATCCGGTAAAGATCGAGATGAGAAACGGCAATGCGCAGCCCGTAGCTTTGAACCAGCGTGAAGGTCGGGCTCGGAACGTCCAGTGCATCATCGTCGGCCAAGCATCTTATGATTGCGCGGGCGAGGGTGGATTTGCCCGCCCCAAGATCACCACGCAAAGCCAGGCAGTCACCCGGTTGCAGCGCAAGGGCCAGATCCTGCCCAAGCCGCCGTGTGGCCTGCTCGTCGGTTAGTGAGATATCAATCGGCGGCACGGCCAATCTTGACGGTTTCCTGCTATTCGGCCGCCTGTGACGGAAGCGGCGGGCTTTCGGGCAAACGGCAGGCGACGCGGGTACCTGAACCCTCGTCGCTGCTGACGGTTACCTTACCGTTATGCAGGCTGACAAAACTGTCAACAATGGAAAGGCCAAGCCCCGCCCCGCCACGGCGTCCGGTGCCGTTATGGGCCTCAAAGCGATTGAAGACGGTTTTGAGAATATCGCCAGGGATTCCGGGTCCGCTGTCGCTGACGGCAATGACGATCTCGCCGCCATCGCGGCTGCATTCAAGGCTCACCGTGCTGCCTTCGGGCGCGTAGTTGGCGGCATTGCTCAAAAGCTTGAACAGAATCTGCTTCAGGCGCTGTGCATCCGCGGTGATCGTTTCCGCGCCCTCGCCGATGTCGATCTCAAGTTTTATGCCGTTTTCATTCAGACGGGCGTCGATCAGCTCGGCGACCTCGCCGGTCAGTTCCTTCAGATCGAGACGATGCATATCGAGCTCGATGATACCGGCATCCACCGTGGCGAGATCGAGAATGTCGTTGACGATCGTCAGCAGGAGAGCGGAAGATGTCGAGATGTGATCGACATATTCGGCCTGCTGCGGATTGAGTTCGCCGATCTGCGGTGTCTTCAGAAGATCGGTAAAGCCGATAATGTTGGTCAGTGGCGAGCGCAGTTCGTAGGACACGTGCTGGACAAAGTCGTTCTTCAATGCATCCGCCATGCGCAGGGCTTCGTTCTTGTCCGTCAGCGCCTTTTCGACCTTGGCGCTATCTGTAACATTGACGAATGTCAGCATTATCTGGGCATTGGGTAGCGGCACAACCGCATAATCAAGCACGATGCCGCTGTTGAGCTCCAGACGGCCCTCATAGGTTTCGCGCTCCTCATCGAAACCGGTGATGATGGCGGAGAAGTGTTCCCAGCCATCCGGCTGGTCATAGGACGGGCTGCAGATATCCTTGATTTGATTGATATGGGCGCCTGCCTCGGCCGATTTTTCCGGAATCGCCCAAAGCGCCCTGAAGGCCGGGTTGGACAGTTTCAGCAGGCCGTCGGCACCAAAAACACAAACGCCTTCGGCCAGATGGTCGATCGTCTCGCCCTGCACCTTGACCAGCGTGTTGTAGCGCGTCTCCAGGTCGTATTTTTCGGTCAGGTTTTCAAACACCCAGGTCACGCCGCCGCGCGGATGCACATTGGCAAAGACGTTGAGCGTTTGCCCGTCCGGCAGGTGCCACAGATCCGGCTGCGGATTGACCGACTGATAGACGGACAGGATCGTGTCCTTCCACTCGCGCCAGGCCGCCGGCTCCGGCAAACGGCCAGCCGTGCGCAACCGCTCGAGGAACTCGCCATTGGTGGGTTTTGATTCCAGATAGGGCGTGTCCAGCTCCCAAAGGCTCTGGAAGGCCTGATTGTAAAACTGCAGCCGCTGGTCGCTGTCGAAGATCGCAACCGGGGTTGCCAGATGATCCAGCGTTTCGGAATGGCTGTCGAGAGTGCGCTTGAGTTCCTCGCGCACGGCTTCGATTTCACTGACATCGTGGGCAAGGCCGGCCGACCCGGAAACACTAGTGCAATCGGTGACTTCAAAAAACTTGCGATGGCCGTGTACGACTGTCGAGACCATATCGATAAAGGGTCTGTCGGGCAGTCTTTCGGCCTCGACACGCGAACGGGTCTGCGTGCCAAGCAGTTCCAGATTGCGCTCGACGGCATCGGCTCCGTCCACCGCCTCGACCGCGCTGGCATAGGACTGGTTCACCCAGATCAGGCGGCCCTCTGAATCGCGGTGCCAGGCGGGCATGTCGAGCGAGTTGAGGAGCGTGCGCATTGTGTCTATGGCAGCGACCAGCCGATCGTGCTCGGCCTGCAGGCCGGCAAGTTCCGAGCGGGTGTTGGCCAGCGGTGAAAAGCGCACAAAGGCGCGTCCGCCGGATGTACGGCCCTGAGCCTCGAGGAAATGACCACGGCGGGTTTCGATTTCAATGTCAAACCCGTTGGCATGGCTGCGCAGCGAATCGATCGCATGATCGATACGGGCAGCACTGGCGGGATCAAGCCAGCGGCCAAAAGCCAGGAAGTCGGGATTGGAGGGCGGCGCGCCGGAGTGCATCGGCAAGCTGCCAAGGAACTGGACCGGAGACTGCCCGTCCCAGATCACGTAGCAGCGGTCTTTTTCAACCACCAGCGCGTCGAGGCGCGTCAACTGGGCCTTGGCCTCGCTGAGCGCCGCTGAAAGCCGCTCATTATGCAATGAAACCCGACCGCGTTCCCGGATGACCCAGATAGCGGAAATCATGGCTGCCGACACGGCGCCGAGCACGAGGGCAAAATTCATGACTTCAAATGAATTGACGAACAGGCCGTTGCTGTTTGAAACTGGACCCTCAACCAGGGTCTGCGCCGTGGCGGCGCCCGACAAAAAGGTCGACGCAGTCAGCGCGAGCCCGGCCATGGATTTACCCATCCAGCCTCGTGTGTCCTTTTTACATTCCCCGTACACCACCGATGTGGCGCCCGCCGTCCGAGACGATTCGGTCTCCGGCATGTCTTGTTCCTCTTTGCCGCATCCTGCCAAGACAGCCTGATCCGCAGGCCGGAACATGACAGCCAAGTCCGCGAATCATTGTGACTTTATAGTAACTTGTTCGCGAATCATGGTGAAGATGCGGGCCCAAAAAAGAAACCGCGCCCTTTGTCAAGAGCGCGGCTACTATATATTGTGGGTAAGATTTCGAAAATCAGTATCTGTAGTGTTCCGGCTTGAACGGACCCTCCTGGGTCACGCCGATATAGTCCGCCTGTTCTTCAGAAAGCTGACTGAGATTGGCGCCAAGTTTGTCCAGATGCAGCTTGGCGACCCGCTCATCCAGATGTTTGGGAAGCACGTAAACTTCATTGCCGTATTTCTCGCCTTTTCCGTACAGCTCGATCTGCGCCAGCACCTGATTGGTGAATGATGCCGACATGACAAAGGACGGATGGCCGGTGGCGTTTCCGAGGTTGAGCAGACGGCCTTCCGACAGAAGTATCATGCGCGTTTCATCGGGAAACTCGATCATGTCGACCTGCGGCTTGACGTTCTGCCATTTGAAATTGCGCAACGCCTGAACCTGGATCTCATTGTCGAAGTGACCAATGTTACCGACAATGGCCATGTCTTTCATGGCGCGCATATGCTCAATGCGGATCACGTCCTTGTTGCCGGTTGTGGTGATGAAGATGTCGCTTGTGGCGACAACATCCTCGAGCTGAACAACCTCATACCCGTCCATCGCGGCCTGAAGCGCACAGATCGGATCGATCTCGGTGACCTGGACACGGGCGCCCGCCCCGCGCAACGACGCTGCCGATCCCTTGCCGACATCGCCGTAGCCGCAGACCACGGCGACCTTGCCGGCCATCATCACATCGGTCGCCCGGCGAATGCCGTCGACAAGCGACTCGCGGCAGCCATATTTGTTGTCGAATTTCGACTTGGTGACCGAGTCGTTGACGTTGATGGCCGGGAACGGCAGCAGACCCTTCTGCTGCAACTGGTAGAGGCGGTTGACGCCGGTCGTTGTCTCCTCGGTCACGCCCTTGATGGCGTCTCGCTGACGGGTGAAGAAACCGGGAGACTGTTCCAGCCGCTTGCGGATTTGCGCGAACAGAACCTCTTCTTCTTCCGAGCCCGGATTCTTAAGCACGTCCTCTCCGGCCTCGGCGCGTGCGCCCAGCAGAATATACATGGTGGCGTCGCCACCATCATCGAGGATCATGTTCGATACGCCGCCATCGGCCCACTGAAAGATCTTGTCAGTGTAGGTCCAGTATTCTTCCAGCGTTTCACCCTTGACGGCAAAGACCGGAGTACCGGTTTTGGCGATTGCGGCAGCCGCATGGTCCTGTGTCGAAAAGATGTTGCAAGAGGCCCAGCGAACCTCAGCGCCAAGCGCCTGGAGCGTTTCGATCAGAACCGCTGTCTGGATGGTCATATGCAATGACCCAGAAATACGCGCGCCCTTCAGCGGCTGGCTGGCCCCGAATTCCTCCCGGCACGCCATCAGGCCCGGCATCTCGGTTTCGGCGATCTCAATTTCCGTGCGTCCGAAATCGGAAAGACCGATATCGGCAACAACAAAGTCTTCAGCAGTGCTCATCTCTTACTCCGAATGCGATGTCGGGCGCTTTTGCCCGCGCCGCGCCATTGCGGCAAGCCAATCCTCTCCCCGCCGCCTTTAGCAGCCCGGGCCCAAAAGGGCAACAAGATATAAAGAAGTCTTTATATGACTTGGGTCCTGCGACGCTGACCCCGTCAGCTATCTTCGCCGAAGCGATCCGCTATCAGCTTGTCCAATGCATCCAGAGCCTTTTCCGCATCCGGTCCGGAGGCCGACACATCGATACTGCAACCGGGACTGGCAGCGAGCATCATCAGGCCCATGATCGAGGTGCCGCCGACGCTGACGCCATCCTTGCTCACGGAGACCTCGGCATCGAAGCTCTCCGCCAACTGGACGAATTTGGCCGAAGCCCGGGCATGAAGACCACGCTTGTTGACGATACAGAATGTGCGGACCTGCTGCCCGTTCACAACCTCATCCATAGATTATTTTCCACTGAGGACGCGGCTTGCGACATTGATATATTTGCGTCCGGCCTCCTGCGCTTCGGCCAGTGCCTTTTCCATGTCGTTTTCAGAGCGCACGCTTGCAAGCTTGATCAGCATCGGAAGATTGACCCCGGCCACAACCTCCGTCTGACCGCCATCCATCACCGATATGGACAGGTTGGACGGTGTGCCGCCGAACATATCGGTGAGGATGATGACGCCATCGCCGTCATCAACCTTCGATACGGCCTCGATGATATCCATGCGGCGCTGGTCCATGTCGTCTTCCGGGCCGATGGAAACCGTTTCCAGCAGTTTTTGAGGCCCGACAACGTGTTCAAGCGCGTTGCGGAATTCCTCGGCGAGCTTGCCATGGGTGACAAGCACTAGTCCTATCATCTGCACCTGCTCCTGCGTCCGGCTGGGCCGGATCATATGCCCGATCAAATTCCGCTTCAACAGGCTGCCGACTGCCGCAAATCCGCGCAGCTTCTACGGACTGATCGTTAACGCATAATTGTGCCTGAACCGCATTTCAACTGAATTCGGCGGTTTTCATGCAAGCAACCGGTTTTCCAGCCTTGCCATCACGATTTCATAGGGATCGGGAAGACGGTTCGGCTGGAGATAGAGCAAGGGCAGCGTCAAACCGTCGATCAGTTCGCGGCGAAGCGCCGGATCGGGCAGACGGCTGGCCGTTGAAACGTCACCAACAGCAACGGCAATATGCATAACCGCACGCCTCAGGAACGGCACATGGACAATACCGGCGCCACGGACCTCGAACAGGCCCTGCGTCGGCTCAGGCGCAATGGCGAGGATGCGCCCGCCGGCTGCCTGGAGCAGAACCTGATCGTCCGCCACCAAGGCGGCAAAGCGGCCGGCGACGCCGGCTGCCTGGATAAAACCGGCCGCAAGACGGCTCTTGCCGCTGCCGGCCGGTCCCTGAATCAAAATGCCTGTCTCTCCAACGACTAGCGCGGTCGCGTGAATATTCGGCCGGGTCTTTTCGCCGTCTGGTTCCGCCATGGCGGATCAGCGCTCCGGGCGCCGCATGGGCAGGCGAACGATGAAGCGCGCGCCGCGGCGATCGCCCGTCGTTTCGTCAACGATGTTTTCGGCGGTCAGCGTGCCGCCATGCGCCTCGATAATCTGCCGGCTGATTGAAAGGCCAAGACCGGAGTTTTGACCAAAGGCCTCACCCTCGGGCCGGTCGGTGTAGAAGCGGCGGAAAATATGGTCGATGTTCTCGGCGCTGATTCCGGGGCCGTTGTCCTCGATATAGATAAGACAGTCATTGCGGGTGGCGGTCAGGCGGATTGTTATCCGGCCGCCGATATCGGGTACGAATGAGCGGGCGTTTTCTATCAGATTGGTGATGACCTGCCCGATGCGCAGATCATGACCGGAAACGATAAACCTGTTCTTGGCGGGGCTGGACCGGTCAATCTCCAGCTCAAGGGCAACCGCCTTGGCGCGTTTGCGTATCTGCCCGGAAATGCTGACCAGGTCTTCAAGAAGATATTTGAGGTCAACCGGGGTCGCGTCCTGCCGGGCGAGTTCCGCATCCAGCCGCGATGCATCGGAAATGTCGCTGATCAACCGGTCGAGACGGCGCACATCGTGCAAGATGACGTCCAGAAGCCGTTTGCGCGAGTCTTCGTTGCGGGCAAGCGGCAGGGTTTCAACCGCGCTGCGCAGCGAGGTCAGCGGGTTCTTCAACTCGTGACTGACATCGGCCGCAAAGCTCTCGATTGCGTCGATACGGTCATAAAGTGCGTTGGTCATATCGCGCAGGGCGGCGGAAAGGTTGCCGATCTCATCCTGGCGGGCGGAGAAATCGGGAATTTCCTCGCGAATGCTCACGCCCCGGCGCACCCTTTGCGCCGCATCGGCCAGTCGATGCAAGGGATTGGCAATGGTGCCGGCCAGCAGAAGCGACAATAAAATGGTCACCGCCGCAGCGACGATGAAGACCCGGACGATGGCAAGGCGTTCCGCACGCACGATCTTGTCGATGTCGCCAGCCTGAGTCGACAACAGCAAGACACCCAGAACCGCCCGAAATCGCTGCACCGGGACCGCGACCGAGACAATGAGTTCACCCTTGTTGGTGGCGCGCACGACCGCGCTGCGGCCACCCGTCAACGCTGTCAGAACCTCCTCATAGAGCGTGCCGTCACCGCCCGGCTGTTCCTGATAGATGGGAAGGTCGGCCCTTTGAATGAGCTGGTTGAGCGCCGCCATGACGCGCTCTGCAAAGGGAAGTGTTTCTTCATCAAGCGGCGGCAACTCGTAGCGCAGGATCTGGCCGGCCGAATACAGATGCTGGGAATCGAGCAAAAGGCTCGCATCGCGGTCATAGATACGGGCACGCGTGCGGGTCGGCGATATCAGCCGCCGCAAGACCGGCGCGACACGTTCCGGATTGATCGGAAATTCCAGATCATCAATATCGCTTCCGGGCGAGATGCTTTCTCCGGCCTGAAGTTCAAGCAGCTTTTCCGGATCGATGGTGATCGCATCGGTTTCCACGCTGGCCGAACCGGCAATTGCCGCGGCGATGATCTCACCTTGCGTCAAGAGGCTCTCGACGCGGGCGTCGATCAATCCTTCACGAAACTGGTTCAGGTAGAGAATGCCGGACAAAAGGACAAGCAAAGCGGCAAGATTCAGGAACAGAATGCGCCGGGTCAGGCTGGAAAAAATAACCCGGCTCAGCCCACGGCCGATCAGAACAAAAGGATAGGCCCAGGACCGGGACTCCTTCTCCTCCGGCGTTTCGACTTCGTCTACTTCGCTGGTGCGTTGTTTCGGTGCATCGTCGTGATCAAAACTCGCCGTCATACCTGTCCGGACCGGTGTCAGTCTTCCCGGAACCGGTAGCCGACCCCGTAAAGCGTTTCGATCATATCAAAATCATTGTCGACCATCTTGAATTTCTTGCGCAGGCGCTTGATGTGACTGTCGATTGTCCTGTCATCAACGTAAACCTGCTCGTCATAGGCCGCATCCATCAGTGAATCGCGGCTCTTGACGACGCCCGGCCGCTGCGCCAGCGAATGCAAAATGAGGAACTCCGTCACGGTCAGGGTCACCGGCTGGCCTTTCCACGTGCAGGTGTGGCGCTCCTGATCCATAACGAGCTGTCCACGTTCGAGGCTCGCATTTTCAATGTCACCCGGCTTGACCGGTGCGGCGGCGTCCTTTCCGGTCGAGCGCCTCAGGATCGCCTTCACACGTTCAACCAGCAGACGCTGGGAAAACGGCTTGGTGATGAAGTCGTCAGCGCCCATCTTGAGGCCGAACAATTCGTCGATTTCCTCGTCCTTCGACGTCAGGAAGATAACCGGCGTGTCCATCTTCTGGCGAAAACGCCGCAAGAGCTCCATGCCGTCCATGCGCGGCATCTTGATGTCAAAGATCGCCAGATGCGGAGGCCGCGCAACCAGACCTTCGAGAGCCGATGCGCCATCGGTATAGGTTTCGACACGATATCCTTCCGATTCCAGGGCAATGGAAACCGAAGTCAGGATATTGCGGTCGTCATCGACGAGCGCGATTGTCTGCATTTGCTTTTCTCCGTCAATCATACCCGACCAACCGCTCATGCGGCATCGGGACAAGTCGGCGTGTCATGAGGCCAAAGGTGGAACAAAATGTGGCATAGAACGCATCGATTGTCATTTCAACGGGGCACGGGGCTTCGTGAGGCACAGCGTGTCGGGTCGGGCACGCCAATCCGTTTAAAACGATTTAAAATACTTGCAACTTTTTTAAATCGATTAATATCTTGATATTATTAATCTTTTCGACTTTCGTCTGTTGCGGAATTTAAAATTCATCCCTATGGTCCCGCAAATTTTACTCGGGAACCGGCAGAAAAAAGGCGGCCAGATCCATGCTTGCAAAGGGACAGGAAACAGGAAAACGCAATCTTTCCAATGGTATCGATACGGTCGGTCTGATCGACCCCAAGCATGTCTATTACAATCTCGGCGAAGCAGAGCTCTATGAGCAGGCATTGTGCCGCTGCGAGGCGGTACTGACCGCCAAGGGTGCGCTGCGGGCCCTGACCGGGCAGCACACCGGCCGATCGGCCAATGACAAGTTTGTCGTCAAGGATGCCGTAACCGGACCGGCTATCTGGTGGGACAACAACAAGGCCATGTCCCCGGACCGGTTCGAAACGCTCCTCGCCGACTTTCGTGAATACGCGGTTGATAAAGAGCTGTTCGTTCAGGACCTGATCGGCGGCGCGGACCGTGTGCATGCCCTGCCATCGCGGGTCATAACCGAATATGCATGGCATTCGCTGTTCATCCGAAATCTGCTGATAAGACCGGAGCGCGAAGAGCTCGATACGTTTTTGCCCGAACTGACCATCATTGATTTTCCAGGCTTCAAGGCAGATCCAGGCCGCCACGGATGCCGCACCGATACCGTCATCGCAGTCGATCTTGAGCGCCGGCTGGTCCTGATCGGCGGCACATCCTATGCCGGCGAGATGAAGAAATCCGTGTTCACGGCACTGAACTATCTGTTGCCGCAGCACGGCGTCATGCCGATGCACTGCTCGGCCAACCAGGGTCCCGGCGGTGATACCGCCGTCTTTTTCGGCCTTTCGGGAACCGGCAAGACCACACTCTCCGCCGATCCATCGCGTACGCTCATCGGTGATGACGAACATGGCTGGGGCGAAGACGGGATATTTAATTTCGAGGGTGGTTGCTACGCAAAGACCATTCGTCTTTCACAAGAGGCAGAGCCGGAAATCCATGCCACCACGCAGCGCTTCGGCACGGTGCTCGAAAATGTCGTGCTCGATGAAAACCGGGAGCCGGACTTCGACGACGGGTCCCTGACGGAAAACACACGCTGCGCCTACCCGCTGCATTTCATTCCCAATGCCAGCGCGTCGGGACGAGCCGGGCAGCCACGCAATATCATCATGCTTACCGCAGACGCGTTTGGCGTTCTGCCGCCGATCGCCAGGCTCACCCCCGCGCAGGCGATGTATCACTTCCTTTCCGGCTATACGGCGAAAGTGGCCGGCACCGAAAAGGGCGTAACCGAACCGCAAGCAACCTTTTCGACCTGTTTCGGCGCGCCTTTTATGCCGCGCCATCCGTCTGAATACGGTAATCTTCTGCGCGATCTGATAGCGCGTCACGGTGTCGATTGCTGGCTGGTCAATACGGGATGGACCGGCGGGGCCTACGGTACCGGCACCCGCATGCCTATCAAGGCCACACGCGCGCTGCTTACCGCAGCGCTTGACGGATCGCTCACCGAGGCGCAATTCCGGACCGATCCGAATTTCGGCATTGCCGTTCCGGTCGCCGTCGACGGTGTGGACAGCACGATGCTTGATCCGCGCCAGACCTGGGACGACAAGGACGCCTACGATCATCAGGCCCGGCGCCTCGTGGACATGTTCATCGAGAACTTTGCCAAGTTTGAGGATCATGTGGGCCCGGACGTCATGGGCGCGGCCCCCGGTATGGCGGAAGCAGCGGAATAGCGCGGTCGAACCTGAAGGACAGACCCGCGGAGCAATCCGCGGGTTTTTTGTTTCATTGAGCCCATCTACAATGGCGTGGAATGCCCATTGGAGATCACGACGCGCACGCCATGGCCAGCGACCCGCTTTACATCGATGACGCCATCACCATTGCCGGATGGGAATTGACGGAACAGTTCATCCGGGCCTCGGGTCCGGGCGGGCAGAACGTCAACAAGGTGGCGACATCCGTCCAGCTGCGGTTCGACGCGCGCCATTCGCCGTCATTGCCGCAGCGGGTAAAGTCCAATCTGACGCGGATCGCGGGACGGCGCATGACAAAGGACGGCGTGGTGGTCATTGAAGCGGACCGTCACAGGACACAGGAACGCAACAGGGCCGACGCGCGCGATCGACTGGCGGAGATGATCAGGCGTGCCGCCGCACCGCCGCCGCCCAAGCGCAAAAAGACCCGGCCCACCAAAGGCTCCGTCGAGCGCCGCCTGAAAGCGAAGGCCAATCGGTCCGGCATCAAGAAGCTGCGCCGCTCGGTCGGCGATGACTGACAGGGGGCGTGGACACATGAAGGGACTGCCGGACGGGACCGTCCATCTGCCGGACTATTTCGACCGGCAAGCGCAGGAAGCGCTATTGGAGACCATGCGGCAGGTGATCAGGCAGGCGCCGCTTTTTGTGCCGGAGATGCCACGCACCGGAAAGCCGATGCATGTGCGTATGAGCAATTGCGGCCCGCTCGGCTGGGTGACGGACAAGCACAAGGGCTATCGCTATCAGGCGACACATCCCGAAACGGGCGATACATGGCCGGCCATCCCATCCCAGTTGCTTGCGCTGTGGCGGGATGTTGCCGGATTTGAGGCCCCGCCGGAAGCATGTCTCATCAACTATTATGATGAGAGTGCAAAAATGGGCCTGCATCAGGATCGCGACGAAAAGGAATTCAACGCGCCCGTCGTCTCCGTTTCGTTGGGCGATGACTGTCTTTTCCGGATCGGCGGTACAAAACGCGGCGGGCCGACACAATCCATACGGCTCGCAAGCGGTGATGTGCTTGTTTTGGGCGGCGCCTCGCGATTGCGCTATCACGGCGTGGACAGGATCTACCCGGCAACGTCAACGCTTTTGAAAGACGGTGGACGGGTAAACCTGACGCTGAGGCGCGTGACGTCCGTCGGTTGAAAACCGGCGCTGCGCCCCGCGCTACCCAAATTCGTTCCGGGTGACGGGCACCGCTTTGAACAGGACTGTCGAAAGGGCGGCCAGACCGGCGGCCAGCAGCGCACATATGTGCAGATGCAACGCCGCCGTCAGCGCGGCTTGCGCATCGGCGCCCGACAGGACAAGCACACTCACGAAAGCAGCCTCGAATGGCCCGACACTGGCAATACCATTGACCGGCAGCGCGAATGCGAAGCTGGCCGCAATACATGCCAGCCACGCTACAGCAAAATCGACCTCAAGCCCGGCGGCGCGGATTGAAATGTGGGATGCGACGGCAAGCGTAAACCAGATTGCGAGTGTCAGAAGCACCAGATACGCCTTGTTTCCTGCGTTGATCTGCGCACTCGATGTGGAAATTCTGTCGGCCAGGCTCTTGAAGAGACGGGGCAACAGGCCTCCGGCAACCCCGACAAGCGCCGGAATGACGGCGATGGCGGAGATCAGTACAATGCCGCAGACCACCGCTGCGATCCGCAGACTGTCAGCAAGATTGGCGTAGTCGAGAAGCCCAACGAGAATGAGGCCTAGCCCCGTCAGGGCGATGAGATCCCCCAATCGCACGACCAACAGCAATCCAATGGCCCTGAAAAGATCAAGCTTTGCGAATTTCGACAACGCCAGGGGCAAGACCGCTTCTCCCATCCTTGCCGGCAGCACCGCGTTCGCTATGCCGTGCAGGAAACTTGCCCTGAAGACCGGAGCAACTTGAGCAGACGGTGCAATAAACAAAAGACGGAATGCACGGATGATGGCGATGAGGAGAAAGGAGGCGACAACAAGAAGCCAGGCTTGTGCATGAATGCGACCAAGAGCCTGCCCGCTCCTTGAAACGTCAAAAAGGCCCAATGCCGTCAGACCGAAGGCGGCCGTTACGAAGAAGGCCATGGACCAGCTGATCCAGCGTTGTTTGTTTTTCCGGTCTGACACAGAGATCACCGATGGTTTGTTGAGCTGCCGGGTACTAACGACCACTTGGGCGCGCCGGTCATTTCACGGCTCGGCACAAAGGATCCTCTCTTTGAAGCCGTCAAAGCGTGCGGCGCCTGAGCAAATCCCGATCTCATGCCGATTTTGAATTCGGTATCTTTACATCGCCCGGCACAGCGTCCTTTTCATAGTCCTTCATGCGCCGGGCAATTGCGGCAAGACGCTTTGCCGGAGACTGCTCCCTGTCCGGTCCACCCTCTCCAAGGTTACGCGTGGAGCCGATCGTATATCGGCGCTCCCGGCCAGCACCCTGACGCTGGATAAACTCACCAAGCAAACCAATCGTGACAAACTGGAACGAAGACATGATCAGCAGCATGCCCAAAAAGAGCAGGGGCCTTGAGCCAATGGGCCCGAGACCGGCAAACCAAAGCAGTGTCAGATAGGAAAGAATGCCGAAGCCGGCCAGGCCAAACAGTATTCCGACTCCACCGAAGACGTGCAGCGGCCGCGTCGCATAGCGTGTGTTGAGCATAACGCCCATAAAATCGAGCGCACCCTTCAACAGGCGGCTGTAGCCGTATTTCGATTGACCGAACTGACGCGCGTGGTGGCGGACCGGAATTTCGCCAACCCGGTAGCCGCGCCAATGCAGCAGGACGGGGATAAACCGGTGCAGTTCGCCATAGAGCGATAATCCGTCCAGCGCCTCGGCGCGGTAGGCCTTGAAGCCGCAGTTGAAATCGTTGAGCTTCACGCCGCTTAGCCGGCTGACAACACCGTTGAAGACTTTTGAAGGCAGCGTCTTGTCAACGGGATCGTGGCGGATCGATTTCCATCCGGACACGACATCATATCCTTCGCCCAGTTTGGCGACGAAGTTCGGTATTTCTTCAGGATCGTCCTGAAGATCCGCATCCATCGTCACCAGAATATCGCCCTGGGCGACCGAGAATCCGGCATCAAGCGCAGCGGCCTTGCCGAAGTTCCGCCGGAAGCCGATACAACGCACCCAGTCATGGTTGTCGGCAAGCGCATTGAGTTTTTCGGACGAAGAATCCGTCGAACCGTCATCCACAAAGATGATCTCGAATGGCAGAGACATCTTTTCCATAACGGCCTGGATCTTCCCGCACAACAACTCGACGCTGTCTTCCTCATTGAAGACGGGCACAACGATTGAAATAGCGGGACGCTCCGCCGTGAGGACGCCAATCTCTTCCTTTTCGAGCGGATTGCGGCGCTCGCTTTTCAAGGCTGAAGACTTCATAGGGCTCTCCTCGGCAACCGAAATGCGGTGCGGCCTGCAACTGAAAGACGTTAGAAACCGCGTGCAGGCGTTCGGCCTGATCCCCAAGTGATACCGGATGATTCTTTAGGACGGGTAAACCGGCAAGCCGGCAAAAGAGTGTCTCTGGCGCTAACTGCCGTCCCGTTAGGCATTTGCTTACCCAATCGAGATAATAGTTTGGCAGCACAGTCTTCAGGGGTATCAGTTATGCGTCAAACTGTAGAAACGCTGGTCATCGGCTCCGGGCCCGCGGGTCTGACCACCGCCTATTCGCTCGCGAAAGTCGGTCGGGACGTTCTTGTTCTTGAAAAGGACAGCGAATATGTCGGCGGCATCAGCCGGACCGTCAACTACAAAGGCTTCTTGTTCGATATTGGCGGCCACCGTTTCTTCTCCAAGTCCAAGGAGATCGTCGATCTGTGGGACGAGATCCTGCCCGATGATTTCATCGAGAGGCCGAGACTTTCGCGCATCTACTATCGCGGCAAATTCTTTTCCTATCCTCTGAAAGCATTCGAAGCGTTCTGGAAGCTGGGACCCATCGAGAGCGCGCTTTGCACCCTGTCTTATGTCTGGGCGCGCATGAACCCGGTCAAGGATCCGAAAACCTTCCACCAGTGGGTGCGGAACAATTTCGGCGAACGCCTGTTTTCGATCTTCTTCAAGACTTACACCGAAAAGGTCTGGGGCATGTCCTGCGACGACATTTCCGCCGACTGGGCCGCTCAAAGGATCAAGGGACTGGATCTCGCCGCAGCGTTGTTTGATGCACTCAAACGATCCGCCGGCCTGAACAAGGGCGGTAAAGCAGCCGCAAAAACCCTGATCGAATCGTTCCGCTATCCGCGCAAGGGTCCCGGAATGATGTGGGAAGCGGCGGCAGCGAAGATAACGGACCTTGGCGGAGAGGTCCTGATGGGCCGTTCCGTGACTGGCCTCGACTGGAATGCGGACACAAAAATCTGGACCGTCACGGCAACAAAAGCAGATGGTTCAACCGAGACATTCCAGGCGCACAATGTTGTCTCATCGGCTCCGATGCGCGAATTGATGGGAATGATGCAGCCGGCACCGATCAGCCTGCTGCATGCCAAGGAACTGAAATATCGCGACTTCCTGACGGTGGTTCTCATCGGTACGTCCGACATCGAGCTTGATGACAACTGGGTCTATATTCATGATCCGGATGTCACCGTCGGCCGCGTTCAGAATTTCCGCTCCTGGTCGCCGGAAATGATCCCCGACGCAACATCGACCTGCCTCGGGCTTGAGTATTTCTGCTTCGAAGGCGACGGTCTGTGGGATTCCACCGACGAGGCGCTGGTCGAAACAGCCAAACGTGAAATCGACAAGATCGGGCTGATGCGGGCCGCTGACGTGCGCGATGCCTGTGTTGTGCGCCAGCCGAAGGCCTATCCGGTCTATGACGACGCCTATGCGGAACATGTCGCGACAATCCGGCGCGACCTGGAAATGAACTATCCTCAACTGCACCTGGTCGGCCGTAACGGCATGCACAAATACAACAACCAGGATCACGCGATGATGACGGGCATTTTGACAGCCCAGAACATTATCGCCGGCGAAATCCGGTTCGATACCTGGCAGGTCAATGAGGACGCCGAGTACTCAGAAGCCGGCATATCGGGTGCTGTCGAGGCACTCAAGAGCGAGCGCCTGGTGCCGCAGAAAGTCGCCTGACAATGTCATTGTCCAACATGGCCTATGACGGGCTTACGCGCGCCGGTCTGGTGGAACGTCTGCTGACGCGCCTGGGGTTCGGCCGGGAGTTCATAAAATACGGCATGGGGAGCGCTGTTGCACTCAGTGTCGATTACGGGCTGCTGATCCTTCTGACCGAATGGGCTGGTTTTCACTACCTGGTGTCTGCGGCTATCGGATTTACGGCCGGCCTCATCGTCATCTACGTGCTGAGCATAACGATGATCTTCGAGAACCGGACGGTCGGCAACCGTTGGTCCGAGTTCACTGTCTTTGCGACCATCGGAATACTCGGTCTGGGCTTGAACGAACTGCTGCTCTTCGGGTTCGCGCAGCTCTCGCTAAGCTACATGATCGCGAAAATCCCGACGGCGGGGGTTGTTTTCCTGTTCAACTTCCTGGTTCGCCGAGCGCTTTTATTCCGTAGCCAGAGCGCCGAGGAGCCGGCCTGACGCGCGATTGGCGTAGGGAGCAGACAATGTCTCGATCGCAAGCGGTTACACACCATGGAACTGTTGGATCGCGGGTTTCCACCAGTCTCGACTGGCTGATCCCTGCGGTTATTCTGGCCTCGGTCTGGTTCCTGAGTCATCCCTATACCGGCGTCGCCCATGATGCGCGCATCTACGTCACCAGCGCCCTGCTGAACTCCATCCCCGCCGATGTTTCGAACGACAACATGTTCAAACTGGACGGTCAGCTGGGCTTTACCGTCTTTCCGTCAATTATCCGGTTTTTTTCCTCAATCATGGGGCCATCAACGGCTGCATTGGTCATCAGCCTGGCAGCGCTGAGCGCATGGATCACCGCTTTCTGGTTTTTTGTCAGTCGCATAACGCAAGACCGTTCGCGCTACGTGATGATGATCTTCGTGGCTCTTTTCGCGGTGCCCTATGGCGGTTATCACATTTTCACGATCAGCGAACCTTATGCTGTTCCGCGACCCTTCGCCGAAGTGTTTGTGCTGATTGCGCTGATATTTGCCATCCAGAGCCGTTTTGTTGTTTCCGCCGGTTTTGTGGTCGTTGCAGGCTTGCTTCATCCGATCACCGCGCTGCCGGCAGCCGCCCTTGTTTGGCTGATGGCGGTTACGGACAAGGAACAAACAACCCGGTGGCGGGCAAGCTTGCTGGTTACATCGGGCATCGGCCTTCTTTGCGCCATCGGTCTTGCCATTCTGGATGCACCGATATTCGGTCGCCTTTTTCACACAATCGATCCGGAATGGATGGAGCCTCTTAAAGGGCGAACGCGCTATCTTTTTGTTTTCGAATGGAGACATCTCGACTTAGCGTTGCTCGTTGTGCAGTCCTGTGTCCTGATAATTGCAGGCAGCCTGGTAACGAATCCCAACATACGCCGTTTGTTTCTGTGCGTTCTGGCGGTTGTTGCCGCAGCTTTGGCCGCAACGGCGATACTGGGGGACTGGTTTCACTCGGTTCTTGTCGTTCAGGTTCAAATCTGGCGCGCGACCTGGATCCTCACCGTGCTTTCGGCCCTTTCGCTGGCGATATGCTGCATCAGTCTTTGGAAACAAGACCGTTCAATGAAGCTCGTTTTGGCGATGGTGATCATCGCCTGGTTTGGTTTGCCAATCAACGCGGTCGCCGGCGCCAGCATTGCACTGCTATCCCTTGCAGCGTTCCTTGTATTCAAGAGAACAAAGTTTGAAGTCAGTACCGTGTCGCTTGCCCTGGTGTGGATGCTTGCCGGAGCGACCCTTCTAACGATGTTCGCCATTACAGCGCCCTTGGCACGGATCTATGCCCTGGCGGATACAGCGTCCCTATTTGCCTATCCCAAGGCAATTATCGTGACGAAACTCTTTGCCATTCCGGTTGGCATCATATCGCTGGTCTGGCAGAATATGCCGAAACGCAGCTATCCCCGCGCGGTCGGTGTTGCCGTGGCGCTGATGCTCGCTGTCCTGGCCGTCAGCTCCTGGGACACGCGCAACCCCTGGCAAAAAAAGATGGATCGGTTTGAGCCGGATCAGAGCCTGACGGCAATGATCGAAGACAAACCGGGAAGCGTATTGTGGATTGACGACCGCGGGACCGACGCGTGGGTGCTTGCCGGCAGGACCAGCTGGTGGACGATGCTTCAGGGTGCAAGCCAGGTTTTCTCAAGGCCCCTTGCGATGATCTGGAAAGACCGCCGCGACGCCATGATCGAAGCCGGCATTGTCGATGAGAGGATCAGGGATCCGTATGTGAACAAAAGCGCTGTGGAGGATTACCAGGTCAGCAAATCGACGCTGGCACAAATCTGCTCCGTCCCTGACGGACCGTCCTGGGTGATCGCCGGCCTATGGCAGTTTGACGAACAGGACGTGAAGCGGCTGGATCCGAAAAGCATCTGGACATCGGAACACCGACAACAGCGGTTTTTAAGCAAAGGCGGCGTTTCCAACACACCGATCCATGAAACCGAGTTCTACGTTCACGAATGCATCTAGAGTTTGCGCATGGCGACCTGCTCAACGAGGTGGTCCTCGCCCTTTCGCAGGATAAGATCGGCGCGCGGGCGGGTGGGCAGGATGTTTTCCCGAAGGTTCTTCAGGTTGATATTTTCCCAAAGACCGTGGGCAATCGCCAGCGCGGCGTCATGCGAAATCGTGGAATAACGATGGAAGAATGAGGCCGGGTTTTTAAAGGCCGTCTCGCGAAGGCGCATGAAACGCTCCACATACCATTGATGGATGCGGTCTTCATTGGCATCGATATAGATGGAAAAATCAAAAAAGTCCGAGACGAAGGGGATGATCTTTCCATCTTCCGGAAGATCACGCACCTGCAAAACGTTGATGCCCTCAAAGATGAGAATGTCGGGACGATCGATAACAACGAATTCACCCGGCAAAACGTCATAGGTCAGGTGCGAATAGCAGGGCGCTTTCACATTCGGCCGCCCAGCTTTGATGTCGGAAAGGAATTTCAGCACCGAACCGACATCGTAGCTTTCGGGAAAGCCCTTGCGGTCCATCAGGTTCTCGCGCCGCAGAACCTCGTTTGGCAGTAGAAACCCGTCCGTGGTGACGAGATCGACTTTCGGGCTTCCGGACCAGCGTGTGAGGAGCTCCTTCAAGATGCGGGCGGTCGTTGACTTGCCGACCGCAACCGAACCGGCAATGCCGATAATGAAGGGTGTCTTGGTCACATTGGGCAGCGACAGGAAACTGCGCCTTTGATTAAACAGCAGCTTGGACGACTCGACATGCGCATAGAGCAGTCGCGACAGCGACAGGTAGATGCGGCGCACCTCGTCGAGATCGACAGGGTCGTTGAGCGAGCGCAGCCGGGAAACCTCATCCTCGGTCAACGTAAGAGGCGTGTCGTCCCGGAAATCAGCCCAGCTTTCGGCCGAAAAGAAACGGTAGGGCGAATAGTCGCCCGGCTCAAAATGATTGAGCTCCTCCAGCTGGCGGTTTTTCACACTGTCGTTCATGTCTTTTCGCGGCCGGCTTTTTCTTCAAGGCCCGACCTGCCGGTCCGGCTTTCGAGTTCCGCCATCACATCAGAAAGCGGAACTTCGGCAATCTTGAGAACCACCATCAGGTGATAGAGCAGGTCCGCCGCTTCCGCGGTCAGTTCATCGCGGTCCCCGTCAACAGCGGCCAGCGCCGCCTCAACGGCCTCTTCGCCAAGCTTTTGAGCGGCCTTCTTCTGCCCCCGGCATACAAGTTTTGCCGTCCAGGATTCATCGGCGGGCGCGCCGGCGCGCGCAGCAACGATTTTTTCCAGATCAGCAAGCGTAAAGTTGCTCATGGCTACTCCGCACGGTCTGGCGGCTCAATCGAGCCGCATGGCCACTCCCGCATTGGCCATATGTTCCTTGGCCTCGCCAATCGTATAGGTGCCGAAATGAAAAATCGAGGCCGCCAGCACCGCGGTTGCATGGCCGTCCCGTATGCCCTCAACCAGGTGATCGAGATTACCGACACCGCCCGATGCAATGACCGGGACGCTGACGGCATCCGCAATGGTTCTTGTCAGTGGTATATCGTAACCGACCTTGGTCCCGTCGCGATCCATTGAGGTCAGCATGATTTCGCCCGCGCCGAGGTCAACCATTTTGCGAGCAAATTCAACGGCATCAATCCCGGCCGGCGTGCGGCCGCCATGGGTGAATATCTCCCAGCGGTCCTCTTCGCCCTTGCTTGAGACCTTTTTGGCATCGATCGAAACGACAATGCACTGATTGCCGAACTTGTCAGCCGCCTCGGCGACAAATTCCGGCCTCTTCACCGCCGCCGTGTTGATCGAAACCTTGTCGGCGCCCGCCAGAAGCAGCTTCCGGATATCTGTGACCGCGCGCACACCGCCGCCGACCGTCAGCGGCATGAAACACTGCTCGGCAGTGCGGGCGACAACGTCAAAAATCGTATCGCGGTTGTCCGACGATGCGGTGATGTCGAGGAAACACAGCTCATCCGCACCGGCGGCATCATAGATGCGCGCCGATTCAACCGGATCGCCGGCATCGATCAGATCGACAAAATTTACACCCTTGACGACACGGCCGTCCTTCACGTCAAGGCAGGGAATAATACGGGCCTTCAGGGTCATGCGCCGCTCCCCCGGCCATCGCGTAAAACCGCAAGGGCTTTTTCCGGGTCAATGCGGCCGTCATAAAGCGCCCTGCCGGATATGGCGCCCTCAAGCCGGGCGGCATCCGGCATGGTCATGCGCAGGATATCGGCCATTGAAGCCAGCCCGCCCGATGCAATGACCGGGATGTCGACACTGTCGGCCAGTGAAAGGGTTGATTCCCAATTGATGCCGGTCAGGACGCCGTCGCGGTCGATGTCCGTGAATATGATGGCGGCAACGCCCGCGCCCTCGAAACGGGAAGCGAGTTCGACAACATCGAGCTCCGAGGCCTCGGCCCAGCCCTCAACCGCCACTTTGCCACCCCTTGCGTCGATGCCGACGGCGACCCGGCCGGGAAACTTCCGGCAGGCTTCTTTGACCAGATCGGGATCGCGCACGGCAACGGTGCCGAGAATGACACGGGCAAGACCCTTTGCAAGCCACGTTTCAATATGGTCCAGCGTGCGGATCCCGCCACCAAGCTGTACAGGGTTGTTCGTCGCCGCAAGAATGGCATCGACGGCCGCGCCGTTGATGCTTTCACCGGCGAAGGCGCCGTTCAGATCGACCACATGCAGCCATTCGAAGCCCTGTGCCTCGAAGGCCGATGCCTGGGCTGCCGGGTCGGTGTTATAGACCGTCGCTTCGTCCATATCGCCAAGTTTGAGGCGCACGCACTCGCCGTCTTTCAAATCGATGGCCGGAAACAGGATCATGGCGTCCACCTCAAAAAATTGGCGATCAGGGCAAGGCCCAGTTTCTGGCTCTTTTCCGGGTGAAACTGAGTGCCGGCGCGATTTTCGTGTGCGACAACGGCGGTCAGCGGTCCGCCATAATCGGTCTCGGCAACAATATCGCCACTGTCTTCGGCATCGAGATGGTAGGAGTGCACAAAATAGGCGTGCAACCCGTCCGGCCCGGTGGGTATACCGTCAAACAGCGGATGCGCTTGCCGCAGGGTCAGGGTGTTCCAGCCGATTTGCGGGATTTTCAACTTCGCATCATCCGGCTCTATCAGGCGGACATCGCCACTTACCCAGTCAAAGCCTTCCGTGACGGTCTTTTCCAATCCACGGGACGCCATGAGCTGCATGCCCACGCAGATACCGAGGAAAGGCCTTGCCTTGTCATCAACAGCCGAAAAGAGGGCCTCTTCCATGCCGTTGACAGCGGCCAGCCCGCTGCGGCAATCGGCAAAGGCGCCGACACCGGGCAGCACGATCCGGTCAGCCCCGGCAACCACATCGGGATCGCTGGTCAGGGCGATCTCGGCATCAATGCGGCTTTCAAAAGCGGCGCGTTCGAAGGCTTTTGTGGCCGAGCGCAAATTGCCGGAGCCATAATCGATAATGGCGACCTTCATTGTCTTCAGCCCCTGTTTTCGTAGTCAAGCAGGCCAAGAGCCGGGCCGGATACCGGTTGCGTCCGTTCCGCCGGACCCTTGCCGAATACGGGTTGCGGGGCAGGCGGCCTTTCCGCGGTCCCGGTGGGACCCACGTCACTTGAGAAGAAGATTTCCTCCGCAGTCGCGTGGTTCGGTGCCTCAATGACGCCGCGCATCAGCCAACCCCGGCCCTGGAGTTTCAAGATGCGCCAGCCGTTTCCCTCAAGCGCGATGAACAACGCAACCAACAGGCCCGCCACGGTGAAAACACCGGACCAGGAGGTCCATTGCGCTGTTGCCACCGACAGTGCAGCAGACACGAAGAATATGATCGCGGCGGCCAGCCAGAGCCGGTTCCAGAGCAACCAGAATATCTGGAAGATAAGGGCCCAGAATGAAAAACCGTCGCGTATCAGAACGGCACGCTCATCCTTGTCGCTGCCGTCCGGTGGCGTCAAAACAACATAACTCGCCATTTCATTTACACGCTATGCCAGCGTTCCCTTGGTGGACGGTATACGGTCCGCCTGACGCGGATCGATTTCGGTTGCTGCCCGCAAGACCCGGGCAACCGCCTTGAAACAGGTCTCCGCGATATGGTGGTTGTTGGCGCCGTAACGGTTCGTGACGTGCAAGGTGATACCGGCATTTTGAGCCAGTGCCTGGAAGAATTCGCGGCAAAGCTCGGTGTCGAACGTTCCGATCTTTGGCGACGAGAATTCGGTATTCCAGAC
This sequence comes from Hoeflea prorocentri, assembly GCF_027944115.1. NCBI lineage: Bacteria > Pseudomonadati > Pseudomonadota > Alphaproteobacteria > Hyphomicrobiales > Rhizobiaceae > Hoeflea > Hoeflea prorocentri. Next base: position 4,338,158 of record NZ_JAPJZI010000001.1, read on the forward strand.
AAGAAACGGCCGTCCCGACACGTCGATTGCCGCCATTGTCAGCGTTTCGTCCATGGCAAGGTCAAGCGAGGCGTAGCGGACAATGCCACGCCGGTCGCCCAGAGCCTTGGCAAGCGCCAGCCCGATGGCGATGCCGGTATCTTCCACGGTGTGGTGATCGTCGATATGGAGATCGCCTTTTGCCGTAACATCCATATCGATCAGCGAATGGCGCGAAAGCTGCTCGAGCATGTGGTCAAAAAAACCGATGCCGGTGGCAATATTCGACGCGCCCTGGCCGTCAATATTGACCTTGACCGATATATCCGTCTCATTTGTCTTTCGGGCCACCTCAGCGGCACGATCTTGCCGGTTCTGGACCATTCGGCACACTCCATGGGATCTGATGCGGGCTGCATAACAGGGCGGCGACAAAATATCCAGAAAAGCATGGGCCGCGAAACACAACCAAAGGCGTAAAGCCTTAAGGTAGAATGAAGTTTGCAATGTCGCGCCGACATCTTACATAGGGAAACCGGACGTAGCGAAAGCTGCCATCCAATTGTCGAAGGAAGAAAGCCGATGAGTGAACACGATCCATACGGCACGATGCATGCCACAACCATCATCACCGTCCGCAAGGGAAATCAGGTGGTCATGGCGGGCGACGGCCAGGTCAGCCTCGGGCAGACTGTTATGAAAGGCAATGCGCGCAAGGTGCGGCGCATCGGATCGGCCAAAACGGGCGGCAGCGACGTGATCGCCGGATTTGCCGGCGCAACCGCCGATGCCTTTACACTTCTGGAGCGGCTGGAAGCCAAGCTGGAGCAATATCCCGGTCAGTTGATGCGCGCCTGCGTCGAGCTTGCCAAGGACTGGCGCACCGACCGCTATCTGCGGCGCCTGGAGGCGATGATGCTGGTGGCCGATCCGGCAACGACGCTGGCCCTGACGGGAACCGGCGACGTTCTCGAGCCCGAGCACGGCACGATGGCGATCGGCTCGGGCGGTAATTACGCCTATGCGGCCGCAAGGGCCTTGATGGATACCGACAAGAGTGCCGAGGAGATTGCAAGGCGGGCGATGGAGATCGCCGCCGATATCTGTGTCTACACAAACGGCAACATCATTGTCGAAACGATGGAAAGCACATCATCGTGAGCCTGACATCCGCACATCTTGACGTTGCGGTCGACAAAAACATTATCACCGCGGATCAGCGCGCGGCGCTGCTTGGTCTTGCGGATGAGCAGACCGGGTCCGCATCGCACGGCTCGGCTCGTGAAGAGGAACAGTTCCGTTTCATTTCCGGCTTCAACGACGTGTTTCTCGCTATCGGTGTGGCATTGTTCGTCTCCGCCTGTGTGATGTCGGCAAACATTTTCAGTTTTAGCGCCTCAAGCCTTGCCGCGGCAGCGGTGGGCATGTGGCTGGTTTCCGAGATTCTCGCCGTGCGCATGCGCCGGGCCATCCCGAGCATGATCGCAGCGCTGGCCTTTGTCGGTTTTACCGTTACCGCCAGCCATGCATTTCTGACTGACCCCGTGCGGTTCGGACCGGGCGGTCTCACGCAGGCCTATACCGTCACCATAGCGGCTTTCTTCTGGGCAACGCTCTATTATGTGCGCTTCCGGCTTCCGTTCAGCGTCTTCATGATAGGCAGCAGTGCTGTGGCAATCGGCTTCATCGCCTTCATGCATTTGGTATCCAGCGGGATCGAGACCATTGAAGGCTTCTTTAAAGCCCAGAACCTTGTTGCAATTTATGCACTCGTCAGCGGGCTGATCGTCTTCGCAATCGCCATGCGGATCGACCGGATGGATCCGGAAAGGACCAGCCGTAAAACCGATATCGCGTTCTGGCTGCACCTTCTCGCCGCGCCGCTGATCGTGCACGCGCTGATGTATCTGGCGACCGGGATAGAGCTTGGCGGGCTGACCACGGTCGTCACGCTTGCTTCCGCCTTTTGGGTCATAGCGATTTTTGTCGCCCTTTCGGTCGTCGCCCTCGTTATCGACCGGCGCGCGATCCTGGTGGCGGCCCTGACCTATCTCGGCGGGGCGCTGTGGTTCATTGCCTCCAGCAGCCGATATGCCTCGAGCAATGCCGAACTGGTCTCGGTTCTCATCATCGCCATCTTCGTGATCGGCCTTGGCGTCGGTTGGCATGCCATCCGCCGCACCCTATTTCGTATCCCAGTACTGCGCAGCATCGAACAGACTGTGCTTTCAAAACAGGTTTGAATTCCATGACGAATTATTCACCGCGCGAGATCGTTTCCGAACTCGACCGCTACATCATCGGCCAGAAGGACGCCAAGCGGGCCGTAGCCATCGCCTTGCGCAACCGCTGGCGGCGTCAGCAGCTTGACGACAGCCTGCGAGACGAGGTGATGCCGAAGAACATCCTGATGATCGGCCCGACCGGGGTCGGCAAGACGGAGATCTCACGGCGGCTCGCCAAGCTCGCCGGCGCGCCTTTCATCAAGGTCGAAGCGACAAAATTCACCGAAGTCGGCTATGTCGGCCGCGATGTGGAGCAGATTATCCGCGATCTCGTGGAAGTTGGCATCGCGCTGGTGAAGGACCGCAAGCGCGAAGAGGTAAAGGCAAAAGCCCATATCAATGCCGAGGAACGTGTTCTTGATGCGCTGGTCGGCTCCACGGCCTCGCCGGCTACGCGTGAATCATTCCGCACCAAATTGCGCGACGGGCAGCTCGACGACAAGGAAATCGAAATCGAGGTGGCGGAGACCGGTTCGGGCATGCCGAATTTCGAGATACCGGGCATGCCGGGCGCCAATATCGGGGTTCTGAACATTTCCGAGATGCTCGGCAAGGCCATGGGTCAGCCGCAGAAGAAGATCCGCACGACGGTCAAGGAATCCTATGCGCAACTCATCAACGATGAATCGGAAAAGCTGCTCGACCAGGATCAGATCAACCAGGAAGCGCTGCGCATCGCACAGAATGACGGAATCGTCTTTCTCGACGAGATCGACAAGATCGCGGCGCGAGACGGCGGCATGGGCGCGGGCGTTTCGCGCGAAGGCGTTCAACGCGACCTCCTGCCGCTTGTCGAGGGCACGACCGTTGCGACAAAATACGGTCCGGTCAAAACCGATCATATCCTTTTCATCGCATCTGGCGCATTCCACGTTTCCAAGCCTTCGGATCTACTGCCCGAGCTTCAGGGCCGGTTGCCGATCCGCGTTGAACTGCGGGCGCTGACCAAGGAGGATTTCCGCCGTATCCTCACCGAAACCGAAGCAAGCCTCATCAAGCAATATGTCGCCTTGATGGCGACGGAAGAGGTCACGCTGACCTACACCGAGGACGCAATCGACGCGCTTGCCGATGTTGCCGTCGAACTCAACAGTTCCGTTGAGAATATCGGCGCGCGGCGCCTTCAAACGGTGATGGAACGGGTCCTCGACGACATATCCTACGAAGCGCCCGACAAATCCGGCGATGAATTTGTCATCGATGCCGAATATGTACGCAAACATGTCGGCGATCTTGCCAAGGACGCCGATCTGTCACGCTATATTCTGTGACTTTTACGCATCGGTGCTGAAAAGAAGATTGTATTCCGCCGCCGGTCCCGACCGGCGGCGGAAGAAATACTCGACTTTCCATGTAATTTTCATAGAGTCCCGGCAAAGTTAAGAATTGCCCGGGGAGCCTATGGATGGTGCGTCGCCATCTGTTTCAATTAGCCGCTATTGTTGTCTGCAGTCTTGTGTTTTTTGCGCCGGTCGCCAGCGCGAAACTCGTCATGGTGCCCGAAGGCAACCGCAACGAGGTTCAGCCGACTATACCCGGCGCATCGGTCAAGCGTACGAAGCAGACCAAATCGACCTTTGAACGCAAATACCGGAAAATCCACGATCTTCTAAAACGCGATACCAAGCTGCGCGGCAAAATCAAATCGGTTGCGGCGAAATATGATATCGATCCGCTGCATATCGTCGGCGCGCTTGTGGGCGAACACACCTATAATGTCGATGCCTATGACCGGCTCCAGTCCTACTACGTCAAGGCGATGTCCTACGCGACGGGCGGCATAAATTTCCGCTATGACGGCGAAAATGTCGACACGTTCATACGGCGCGAGGAGTTTTCCGACTGCGAAAACCGGAACGGTTCTTTTGCCGTCTGGTCCTGCCGCGAGGCGGTTTGGGAAAAGAACTTCCGCAATCGCAAGGTCGATGGCAAACGCTTTCCCAACGACCGCTTCAGCGCGGTTTTCTTTCAGCCGTTCTATGCCGGTCAGACCTTCGGCCTCGGGCAGCTCAATCCGCTGACGGCCCTGAAGCTCACCGACAAGGTCAATCGCGTTTCGGGTTACAAGAAGCTCACGCACGAAAACGGTCAGGACGTCTACAAGGCGATCATGAATCCCGACATTACCCTTGCCTATGTCGCCGCAGCACTGCGCCATTCCATTGACGTTTACGGCGACATCGCCGGTTTCGACATCTCTGAAAATCCCGGCATCACCGCGACGCTTTACAATGTCGGCAACCCGGACCGCAGGGCGCGGGCCCTAGCCCGCAAGAACAAGCAGCGCAGGGCGCAGGGCAAGCGTGCGATTTACCCGAAGGAAAACTATTACGGCTGGCTGGTCAACGACAAGCTGGCCGAGCTGCGGCAGCTTTTCTGATCTTCGGTGTTGTCCAAATGTTCAGCCCGCTTCATCCAAGGCTGATTGAAGCCGCTTGATGTCGTCTTTCTTCAGCGCGGCGATCGATCTGGCGAGATTGTTGGCCAGCGCCGTCGCCTCCGGGGAAAGGCCGGCGGTATCGATCGTCACACGCGGGTGCGAAACGGATGCGAGGCGCTGCAGTTCCTCCGCGTCGTCCCAGATGATGTTGAAAAAGCCAATAATGCGCTGAAGCAGCTCCCAGCTCGGCTGCCCCCGATGACCGTGTTCCAGCGCCGACAGATAAGCAGGCGATACGCCAATGGCCCGGGCCATTTGTTTCTGCGTGATGCCGCGTTCCGAACGCAAAGCGCGAATTTTCACACCGAAGGGCGTCATGTCTCCCGAGCCTTCTTTTTTACCCTCACATAAAGTGCGCCATCACCGCCATGGCCGCGGGCGGCCGGTTCGACGCCCGATGCAAGCCCTCGGAACGGCACCGATGCAAGCCAGCGCGGCACAGCACGTCTCAAAACACCGCCACCGGGCGAGGATCCCTTGCCGGTAATCACGAGCACATAGCGCAGACCGCGGGCATGGGCGTTCTGCAGGAACCCGTAAAGCATATCATGAGCCTCATCCTGCCTCAGCCCGTGCAGATCAATCCGGGCCTCCAGCGGCACCCGGCCCTTGGCGATCTTGCCGTAAACCGGTTTGTCGATTGGATGGAGGGTTGGTGAAACATCTGATTTCGGCGGTTTCCGAGCGGCGCTGGGCATCTTTGCCGTGGTTGTGGGCTTCAGCGTTTTCTTAAGCCCGTCCTCTTGTGGAGGCGGTTTATCCGTCTCCGAAGACAGCAGCTCGTCCATGCGGCCCGGAAGCGGATCAACCGTTCGCGCCACCTGGCCCCACAGGATCCGATCCTCGGCGGTCAGCTTCCTTTTCTTCCCGCCGCTCAAGGACCAACCCTCCCGGCCGCTTCGTTTGGCACGAGGACGAAGAACACCGCATCGTTGCGGACCGTTCCGGCCTGTTCGCCGGCGGCCGCGCCGGAGCCAGTGAAGATATCGCCCCTGGCCGGGCCAACAATTGCCGATCCTGTATCTTGCGCAATCATCAGCCGGCGAAACGGGCCATCGGTCAGGTGGGTCAGATCGTCGGCCTGAACAAAGACGGGCGTTCCGAATGTGTGAATGTGCTTGTCAACAGCGAGCGACCGTCCGGCAATTAGCGGAACCTTGGCTGCGGCGACCGGTCCGCGGTCCGGATCGGCGACCGGCGCTGTGCGGAAGAAGATATAGGACCGGTTTTGCCACAATATCTCATCAAGCCGCTCGGGATTTTCGGCCAGCCAGGTTCTCAGGCTCTGCATGGATACGGTTTCGGGATCCTGTTCTCCCATGGCGATGAGAACCCTGCCGATGGCCGTGAACGGATGGCCTGTTTTGGCCGCATAGGTGATGCGCTCGACCGTGCCATCGGCATATCGAAGCCGCGCTGCACCCTGGATATGAGCAAAGAACACATCGATACGGTCCCTGGCCCAGGCGATTTCAAGACCGTGCCCGTCAAGGAAACCGCTTTCTATGGCGGCGCGGTCCGGATATTCGCAAACAGCTCCGTCCGTCCTTCGGCCATAGGCAAAGCCGGGATCCATCGCCTTCGGGCGGGTTTTCATATCAAGGGCGACAAGATCGTCCGGCCGTTTGTGGAAAGCAAACCGGTAGGGCCCGGACCGCTCACGCGCAACCCCGACTTCCGGTTCGTAATAGGCGGTGACAACCCCCCCCGATCCATCACGCGGTACGACCTTGAAGGGGGTAAAATGCCGTTCGAGGAAGCCACGGGCCTCTGCTGCATCCTGCACGCTGGACTTCCGAAGTATTTGCGAGGCAGGCACAAAGTCAGACCATTGCAGGCCGAGCGAACCCGTTTTGTGGGGTTTGACGGTCTGCGCATGATCGGCGCAGTCCAGGAAGCCGGTCAGAACATCACGCGGGTCGTCATGCGACCAGTCCGGCAAATCATCATACGATACCGGGCTCAGGTCTGCTTGCATGCGAGGATCCGATCAGTCTTCCGATTCGGTCGCAATCAGTTTCCAGTTGGGATCACGGGAGCGGGTGTCGCGTGCAAAGGTCCAGACATCATTGACCTCGCCGACGCTGTCAGGGTCGCCATCGACGACATTGCCGTCCTTGTCATAGGTCGCGGTGATCAGCTGGCTCGAAATGCGCATTGTGACATTGGCTTCCGAACCCTTCATCTCGGCCTGGACAATATCGGCCTTGCCGATGCCGACAAAGGACGATTTAATCGTCTCGGAGCGGGAATCGCGATCCTTGATTGCGGAAACGAAGCCTTCGTAGACCTCTTTTGACAGCAACTGCTTCAGCGCCTTCTTGTCACCTTCGGCATAGGCATCGACGATCATCTCGTAGGCCGTTTTCGCACCGGCCACGAATTCGCGGGGATCGAATTCCGGATCGGCTGAAATGACCGAGCGAAGCGCCGTGTTCAGATCGGTGCCGGCGTCGCAATAGGCGTCCGCGGCCGCGAAGCGGTCATCGGCGGAACGGTCGCCGTCACGCCGCGGCAAGGTGATGACCTTGCTGTCATCATCATCGCCTGCGAGATTCTCGCCGTCACGCGCGCTGTAGGGATCAAAGGGCTGCCTCTCATTGCCGGTGCGGCGACCAAGCACGTTACGCAACTGCAGAAAGATGATGACTGCGGCCACGAAAAAAAAGACTGTTACAAAATCAAAGGAGCCCATGGTGCCTGTTACCGGAATGGAAACTGATAGCGGAGGCTGCGCCCCCGTATCCTTCATATAGTCCGTCGACGTCTATCATTCAAATCCTCTTTGCCTTGCAATACAAGCGCGCAACAAAGGGTAAAACCGAGGCATTTCCGCACATTGGCGGCGGTTTTTCCGCAAACAGGCTTAATGCATCTCTATATAGTAGACATTACCTACGAATGACGCTGCGCTTTATGGTAGCGGCTGTCAGTACTCCATGTGCTGAAGGTCACACAGGATTTGCCGTTTATGCCCTTTTCCATTGTCCCGCTTCTTCTTCTGATTGTGCCGTTAGCGGAAATCGGCGCCTTTATCGTGATCGGACGGGAAATCGGCGTCTTCTGGACGCTGGCAATGGTCTTCTTCACGGCGGTTCTCGGCTCCATCCTGCTGCGTGTTCAGGGTTTCGGGCTTGTCAGGCGCATACAACAGGAGATGGAAGCCGGCAGGGTTCCGGGCCGCGAACTCGTTCACGGGGTCATGATCATGATTGCCGGTGTCCTGCTTCTCACACCGGGTTTCATCACCGATGCAATCGGATTTCTGCTATTTGTGCCCGCAATCCGCGATGCCGGCTGGGCAATGATCAAGAGCCGCTTCACGGTTGTTCACGCCGGAGGCTTCGGTTCACGCGGTTTCGAGCGCGACCGCAAGGGCTCCGGACCCGGGACGATCGATCTCGACGAAGCGGATTTCAAACGCGATCCGGATCCCGATTCTCCCTGGAACAAGGAGGGGCCCGACGGAAAGGACAGCTAGACCGAACGATGGCTTCACGCGGTTTTGCGGCTGGCGGGTCAAGCTCCGAACTGCCCAAGCCCGGTCGGAGCCTGCTGCGCCACAGACTGGCGCGCTATCCTTCCGTTAAAGGTGCTCCGTTTGGACAATCGATGAGATACCCCCATCCGCCATTGTCCAGCTTCTTTGCAACTTCTATGGATTGCCCCTCGGCAAGGACGCCCCCATCCGGATCGACGACTTGCCAGGAGGCGCTGGTCAGGGCGATATCGCCTGCGATCACCTCACTGATAATCCTGCTTTTCAATTCAGGCCGCCTGTCGATAAAGCCCTTGAATGCCTGCCGGGCGCCGGCAAGGCCCACACGCGGCGGGTGATCCGGCGGAAAATAGATCCGGCAGTCGGGATGGAACATCGAGACGATGCCATCGAGGTCGCCCTCCTTCAGATAGGCACCGACGCATTCGGCAATCTCACGCGGACGACGCGCAATATGTTTGGCGTTTGACATCATACATCTCTCGGATTGTTGGGGCTTGGCACCTAAAAATCAAACCGGTCAGCCGCACGCACCTCTTCGGGCAGCCAGGTTTCCTGCAGGTGCAGCCACTGGATCGGATCTGCGAGCTTCAGCAGCACAGTAGAAAAGCGGGCATTGCGGGACTGCGCGAAGCGCTGCGCCCCGACCTGCCATTCGCTGTAGGTCGCCAGAACCTGATCCCCGCTCTGAAATCGCACGGCAACGTCGCGGATTTCAATACGAAAGCCCGGATTGGATCCAAAGGTCTGTTCGAAGCCTGTCTTCAAATGGGCCCTGGTATGTGCGGCGCCGTCAGGCGACACAATTGTAAAATCGGGGTGAAGTCGAGAGATAAACCGCGACTCCAGATGATCACGATCCGCAGTGCCGTTGGACCATTGCGTAAAAAAATCATGCAGGCTGACGATCTCTTGGGCGACGGCATTCAGAACCGAACTCATGACTTGTCATCATTGTTGTCGATGTCGATCAGCATTTTCCAACCGTCATCGTGTTTGCGGTACACCAGCAGAAGCCGTCCCTGACCGCCGCCTTCATGGCCCGTAGTCTTGTCTGTCACCTCAACGGTAAAATGGCCGATAATCATGGCGAAACCCTCGAAAACCTGGATATGCTCCAAATCGAAGCCGGATTTGAACGTCGAAGCCTCGATACGAGGAGCGTATTTTTCACGGATGGCCGCGATCCCGTATCCCGTGGGTTGATGCTCATTGCAGGTCACGACATCGGGATCAACCGTGCGGATCATCCGTTCGATATCCCCGCTGTCCAGGCCTTCCAGCCATTCGTTCAGGGCGTGTTTAATGTCTTCAACGTCTGACATATTGTATTCCTTCCCGGTTTGAAAGCTGCAGTTGCCAACGAACATACGGTCTTGCTATTGTAAGAAAATATCCTTTCTTTCTAACATTGTGATCGGTTTTTCTAACAATGCAACGAAGCCAGCTCAGTGATGTTTCGATCTTTGTTGAAGTTGCGCGGCTGAACGGATTTCGTGCGGCCGCTCGCAATCTGAAGCTTCAGGCAGCCTCAGTCAGCGAGGCTGTACAGCGCTTTGAAGACCGCCTGGGCGTACGCCTGTTCGAGCGATCGACACGGTCGGTGGCGCTGACCGCGATCGGCGAGCAGCTCTTTAAACGGAGCTTGCCGGCCATCAACGACCTGGAAGCCGCGATCCGGGACCTGAATGACCAGCGAGAGGGCGTTTCGGGCACGCTTCGTCTGTCAGCGCCCTATAGTGCGGGGGCTTTTTTCCTGGATGATCTCGTCGCACGCTTCGCCATCAGGTTTCCCGACGTAAAGGTTGATCTGATCTATGACGATCAAAAGGTCGACCTGATCGAATCGCGGATAGATGCCGCCATCCGCTCCCAGACTCTGCTGGAAGCCGACACCCATGCGGTGCCGGTGGGTCCGAACTTGAAAATGGTTGTCGTTGGGTCACCCGGCTATCTGAAACAGCACGGTGTGCCGAAAAATCCCGAGGACGTTCTGGGTCATGACGGGATCTGCTTTGCGTTCGGCAGTTCCGGCCGGCTTGCGCCCTGGGTATTTGATGGCGAGGACGGCACACTCAGCGTCATGCCCACGCCTCGCATGACCGTGAATGATCTGCGGTCGATGGTGCTTTACGCCAGTCAGGGCCTCGGACTGGCTTACGTCTATGCCGAGGTTGCAGCGCCTCTGGTCAATGCCGGCGATCTGATCGAGGTGATGGCCGACAGGCTTCCATCCCTGCCGCGCTACTCGCTCAACTATCGCAGCAAGAAGCATATGACGCGACGCCTGAGAGCCTTTATCGACATGGCGAAGGAAACGTCGAAAGGCTCCGATCAATAAGCTGCCAAACCGAAGACGGCCTGGCGGACGGGACCGCTTGAAGCAAGGTGTTGGTCAAGGTGACCGGTTATGCCCGAAAAACACAGTGTGCCGACGGCTACGCGCTGTCGATCGATGAGCGCCGGCAGGCCGGTTTTTTGTTGTATGCGACCAAGTGAAATGCTAGCCAGTGGCCGAAACGCGGCCGCCGGCCGGTATTGAAGTAATCAAGGACAGTTTTATGGCCAAACAGCCCGATCCGACAACACCAGCAGGCGCAGCGCCGCAAGGCACCGAAGCAGGCAACGGCCAGGCGCCGACGCTGAATGTACTGGCTCAGTACATCAAGGATTTCTCGTTCGAGAATCCGAATGCGCCGCAGTCGCTGACCCAACGTGAAAAAGGTCCGGCCATCAACATCAACGTGAATGTCAACGCCAATCCGCTTTCCGAAACGGATTACGATGTTGTGCTGACGCTCAATGCCGAAGCAAAAGACGGTGAAAAAATCGTCTTCAACGTCGAGCTTGTCTACGGCGGCGTTTTCCGCATTCAGGGTTTCCCGCAGGAACACATGCTGCCGCTTCTGTTTATCGAGTGCCCGCGGCTTCTCTTCCCGTTTGCCCGTCAGATCATTGCCGACGCAACCCGCAATGGTGGTTTCCCGCCGCTGATGATCGATCCGATCGATTTTGCGCAGATGTTTGCTCAGCGCATGGCGGAAGAACAGGCAAAGGCCAAGGTCGAGGCTCCGGCCGTCACCAACTAGGCCTGCTATTCGGCGTAGTCGTTCCAGAGGGCCTTTTCACCAAGGCCTTCTTTCATTTTGCGATGAGCGTTGATCTCTTCTTCGCTCAGCCGCGCAGCAAGCGGAACAGGCCGGGCACCGGTGCTTTTTGCCGCATCACCGTTGGATTCTTCCCGCGCTCCGGCATCCTTGTCGGCCATACCCAGCCCAAGAGCGGCCTGCCGGCCACCATTCATCTCGATATAGACTTCCGCAAGGAGTTCGGCGTCAAGAAGGGCGCCGTGTTTGGTCCGGCGTGAATTATCGATACCGTAGCGCTTGCAGAGCGCATCAAGGGAGTTCGGTCCCATGGGGTGGCGGCGGCGGGCGAGGGCAAGCGTGTCCACCACGCGCGACGGATCCACCGGCGGGAGGCCGAGCCGCGCCAGTTCCGCATTGATAAAGCCTATATCGAAACTGGCATTGTGTGCGACGAGCTTGGCCCCGTCGAACAGCGTGCTCATATCCCCGATGATATCGCCAAAGATCGGCTTGTCTTCGAGAAACTCATCCGTGATTCCGTGAACTGCAAGCGCTTCCGGATGGACCTTTTTGCCCTGTGCGTTGATGTAAACGTGGAAGGTGCGCCCGGTCGGGAACTTGTTCGACAGTTCCACGCCGCCTATTTCGATCACGCGGTCAGACTGGTTATCAAGGCCGGTGGTTTCCGTGTCGAATATAATCTCACGCATTGCCGCTTTCCTCTCCAATCAGCCGGTCGACGAGTGCATTGATCTGCTCGCGTGTCTCGTCAAAGGGTCCTGATGTATCTATCACAAAATCCGCCCGTGCGCGCTTTTCTTCGTCCGGTACCTGACGCGCCAGTATGGCCTCGAATTTCTCTTCCGTCATGCCGGGACGGCGCAAAACCCGCTCCCTTTGCATATCCGGCGCACAGGACACGACCACGACCTTGTCCACGGCCTGTTCGCCCTTACCTTCAAACAGAAGTGGAATGTCGAGAACCACCAACGGCGCGCCGGCCTGCCTTTGGCGATCGACGAATTGCGCTCTGTTCTTTTCAACCAGAGGATGGACGATCGATTCCAGTTTCTTGAACGCAGCCTCATTGTTCAACACCGCCGCGGACAGTCTTTGCCGATCGACAACGTTGTCCTGCACTGTTCCCGGAAACTGCGCCTCAATAAGGGGCGCAGCCTCACCGGCATAAAGATCGTGAACGATCTGATCGGCGCTGATCACCGGAATACCGCGCTCGGCAAACATGTCCGCTGCCGTCGATTTACCCATTCCAATCGATCCCGTCAGGCCAAGAACCATCATCAATGCACCTCCAGATCCTGAACGATCCTGTTGCGCAGATCATCGGTGACTGCGGGCCGTATGCCAAACCACTTTTCAAAGCCGGGGACGGCCTGATGAAGCAGCATGCCGAGCCCGTCGACGGTGTGGCAACCTGCTTCAGCCGCCCTTTGCAGGATCGGCGTGACGAGCGGAGTATAGACGATATCCGTGACAACGCCGTTTTTGGCCATGCTTGAAAAATCGATGTCGGGAACCGGACTGCCTTCCATTCCAAGCGCGCTGGTGTTGACAAAGAGGCCGGCGCCGGCGACCGCAGCACCAAGATCATTAAGCGCATGAACGTGAATGGAATCGCCGAACCGGTCCGCGAGATCTTCGGCCCGTGACACTGTGCGGTTGACCAGGCGTATTGTCTTGATGCCGCGATCGCGAAGCGTTTGAAGGATCGCGCGACTGGCACCCCCGGCACCAAGCACGACTGCGGTTTCGGTCTTATCCCAGCCCGGAGCCCTTTCATCCAGATTGGCCGAAAAGCCGTAACCATCGGTATTGGTCGCCATCAGGCGCCCGCTTTCCAGCCACAGGGTGTTGGCGGCGCCGAGCTCGGTGGCAAGAGCATCGGCGGACCCGGCAAAACGAAATGCGTCTTCCTTGTGCGGTATCGTGACATTGCCACCCACAAAACCGCTTGAGCCGTCGGCAAGCCGTTGCATGAATTCGGGAAAGGCGTCCGGTGTGACCTGCGCAAGCTCGTAACTCCCTTCGATACCGGCCTGATCCAGCCAGTAACGATGGATGATGGGCGAGCGTGAGTGCTTGACCGGATAGCCGGCGACAAAGGCGCGTTTTATTTCAGCCATCAATTTCTCCGCGCTCGCGCAAGGCCGCAAGGAGCGGCAGCATCGGCAGGCCGATTATGGTGAAATAATCACCCTCGATCCTGTCGAAAAGCTGGATGCCTTCGCCCTCCAGCTGATAGGCGCCGACACTGGACAAAGCCTTGTCACCGACGCGGGAAAGGTAACGGCCGATAAATCCGGGGTCGAGCGGACGCATGGTCAGGCGTGCCGAAGAGACATGCCGCCAGACGGTTTCTCCTGCCTGCACGAAGACGACGGCACTGTTGAGCTGATGGGTGCGCCCGGATAGTTTCAGGAGATGACGTCGTGCGCCTTCCATATCGGCCGGTTTGTGAAAGACTTCGTCGCCAAGCGATAGTGTCTGATCGGACCCGATCACCAAGGCGCCCGGCATCTTTTCACTGACATTGAGTGCCTTTGCCTCCGCCAGCACCAGTGCCGTATCTTCCGGGCCGACGCCACTGTCGCGCAGCGGTGCTTCAACAGTCCGTTCATCGATCTCAGCCGGTTGCGCCGTGAAGGTCAGCCCGGCATTCTTCAAAAGCGCCTGGCGAAAGGGGCTGGCTGAAGCCAGGATCAGATCTGACGGCATATGATCGTCCCTCAGGGGCATTTGTGATTTCAAACCGGCCTAACGTGACTTGACGCCAAGTGCAAGAATGGCCGCCGCCGTTTCCTCTATCGAACGCCGGCTGACATCGATGGTCGGCCAATTGTGGCGGGCGCAGAGGTTTCGCGCATATTTGAGTTCCTCGGCGATCGCGACCCGGTCGACATACTCCTCACCGGAATAACCCTGCGTCGTGCCAAGCAGGCGATGGCGGCGCACTTGAGAGATACGGTCGGCGGTCGCGACGAGCCCGACAATCAATGGATGATCGGCGGTGGCAAGAACCTCGGGCAATGGCACATTGTAGACAATCGGAATGTTGACGGTCTTGTAACCACGATTGGCGAGATAGATGCTGGTTGGCGTTTTTGATGTGCGGCTGATACCGACAAGCACGATATCTGCGTCCTCAATATTGGCAGGAAGCTGGCCGTCATCATGTTCCATGGTGAAATTGAGCGCTTCCATGCGGCGGAAATACTCGGCATTCAATGTGTGCTGAGCGCCGACACGGTGTTCCGACCGCGGGCCAAGATAGGACTGAAAGAGCGAAATGACCGGATCGAGCACGGATACACAGGGAATGTTCATTTCCCGACACCGGTCATTGATCATCTGCGACAGCTCGGCATCGACGACCGTGTAGAGCACAATGCCTGGCGCACCGTCGATTGTATCGAGAACCGGCTCAAGCTGCTTGGTGCTGCGAATCAGCGGGTAAACATGCTCAAGCGCCCGCGTTCCGGTGAATTGCGCCGCTGCGGCCCTGCCAACCGTAATCAGCGTCTCTCCGGTCGAATCTGAAATAAGGTGCAGATGGAAGTAATTTTTCGGCCGATCCACGAAATTCATCCGCTTCTGTTGATAAGTGTGCATGAACCTGGATGGTTCGGACTTTGATTTCACAGGTACGGGAAAGGGGGCCGGTTTGTCCACATGGACGGTTGTCCGGGACTGAAAACACACAGGCCTGTGGACGGATGTGCATCAACATGTCGCGCAAAGGTGATCACAGCTTACCCACAGTTTCACCGATTGCTTGATAATCCTTTAACTCTTTGTTTTATAATAATTAATATAGGATATACACGGAGTTATACAGGGCGTTTGTATACTGTTGTATAACTGGCGCCGGTTTTCCAAACTGTGGAGGAGCTTGGGATTGTCTTTAATCCTTGATACCCACCGACTCTAAGAAATAGAAGACTCTTAAATAACCTTTCTTTTTTAATGGGTGAGGGATTCAGGATGGTACAGGACCGCAAGGTCATGAGGGTATTGAGTGGTGAAACCGTCTTTCCCCCACCCGTTTGGTTGATGCGTCAGGCAGGCCGGTATCTCCCCGAATACAGAGCGACGCGGAAACAGGCGGGAGGCTTTCTGGATCTTTGCTACTCTCCGGAACTGGCGACGGAAGTCACTTTGCAGCCGATACGGCGTTATGGCTTTGATGCAGCCATCCTGTTTTCCGACATACTCGTCATACCGGATGCACTTGATCGTGATGTGCGTTTTGAGGAAGGCCGTGGGCCACTCATGACGCCGATCGATGCTGCAGGTATTGCGGGTCTCGACGGAACGCGGATGCTGGATCATCTTGCCCCGGTCATGGAAACCGTTACGCGGCTTCGCAAAGAGCTGCCGGATGAGACGACACTGCTGGGTTTTTGTGGAGCGCCCTGGACGGTTGCGACCTATATGATTGCCGGTCACGGCACGCCGGACCAGGCGCCGGCGAGGCTTTTTGCCTATCGCGAAGCTGAGGCGTTTGAAGCCCTGCTCGATCTTCTGGCCGATCTGTCGGCTGACTATCTGTGTGCACAGATCGAAGCCGGTGCCGATGCCGTTCAGATTTTTGACTCCTGGGCCGGCGTTCTGGGCGAGACGGAATTTGAACGGTTTTGTATCAAGCCGGTGCAGAAGATTGTCAGGACAGTGCGAGAACGCCATCCACAGGCACGGATCATAGCCTTTGCCAAGGGCGCTGGTATTCTTCTGGAGAGCTATCGTCAGAAGACGGGCGCTGACGCGATCGGACTGGATTGGGCGGTTCCGCTGTCATTTGCACAACGATTGCAGCAGGACGGGCCCGTACAGGGCAATCTGGACCCGATGCGGGTCGTTTCCGGGGGCAATGCGCTCGATGAGGGCGTCGATGCCATTCTCGAGGCGCTGGGCGACGGTCCGCTGATCTTCAATCTCGGTCACGGCATCACGCCGCAGGCGGACCCGGACCATGTCGAGAGGCTTGTGAAGCGGTTGCGCGCGGCGCAGCGCTGACAAGGACGGTTCCATGAGCCCGCAAAACACCAATATTGACGAGATCGCCGGGAAAAAAGCGTCTGCGCGGGCGCGGATCGCGCTTGTCAGTCTTTGCGTTGTTGTTGCGGCGCTGATGATCTGGAACCCGCCGGCGCTCTATGACTGGATGCGGGCGGTCCATGTCATGGCGATCATTTCCTGGATGGCGGGTATGTTCTATCTGCCGCGGCTGTTCGTCTATCACAGCGGTAGCGAAGTCGGATCGCAGCAATCCGAGACATTCAAGATCATGGAAGCAAGACTCTACCGGGTCATCATGACACCGGCCATGGTGATATCCTGGGTTCTTGGACTTTGGCTGGCCTATGATGGCTTCGGTTTCTCGGGCGTTTGGCTTTGGCTCAAGATTGCCGCCGTTTTGGGCTTGTCCGCCGCGCATGGCTATTTCGGCAAGTCGCTGCGCCGTTTTGCAGCCGATCATCGTGACCATAGCGCTACACATTGGCGCAAAGTCAATGAAATCCCCACAGTGCTGATGGTGTTCATCGTCATCATGGTGATCGTCAAACCGTTTTGAGCTTGCCGTTTGCCGCAAAATATGCGACAGGCGGTGCACCATATGCATTTGAGAGCGTTTCACGTGAATCGCCCGGCTCCAGTCCTACCTTGCATATGGCGACGATCCTCGACCGTCATAGAATTTCCCCAAGTCTGACCGATACCCATGACGACCTTGCCCCCTTCAGAATCTGGAAACCTCATGCAGGAAATGAAGCTTCAAGAGCTTAAGAACAAAACCCCGACGGAACTTCTCGAATTTGCCGAGACGCTCGAGGTGGAAAACGCCAGCACCATGCGCAAGCAGGAGCTGATGTTTGCGATGCTGAAGAAGCTCGCAGCCCAGGATATCGAGATCATTGGCGAGGGCGTCGTCGAAATATTGCAGGACGGTTTCGGCTTTCTGCGTTCGGCCAATGCGAATTATCTGCCGGGTCCGGACGATATCTATATATCGCCGTCGCAGATCCGCCGCTTTTCACTGAAAACCGGTGACACGGTGGAAGGTCCGATCCGCGGACCCAAGGAAGGCGAGCGCTATTTTGCGCTGCTGAAGGTCAACACGATCAATTTTGAAGATCCGGAAAAGATCAGGCACAAGACCCACTTCGACAATCTGACGCCGCTTTATCCCGATGAGCGTTTCAACATGGAATTCGACGATCCGACGTCGAAGGACCTGTCGGCGCGGGTTATCGATCTTGTTGCACCGCTCGGCAAAGGCCAGCGCGGGCTGATCGTAGCGCCGCCGCGCACCGGTAAGACGGTTCTTCTGCAGAACATCGCCCATTCCATTACCGCCAATCATCCAGAATGCTATCTGATCGTTCTTCTGATTGACGAGCGTCCCGAGGAAGTCACGGATATGCAGCGTTCGGTGAATGGCGAGGTTGTCTCATCAACCTTTGACGAACCGGCCGCGCGGCACGTCCAGGTGGCTGAAATGGTCATCGAGAAGGCAAAACGGCTGGTTGAGCACGGCCGCGACGTTGTCATCCTTCTTGATTCCATCACCCGTCTTGGCCGCGCCTATAACACGGTTGTCCCGTCCTCCGGCAAGGTTTTGACCGGCGGTGTCGATGCCAACGCCCTGCAACGGCCGAAACGTTTCTTCGGCGCCGCCCGCAATATCGAGGAAGGCGGATCGCTGACGATCATCGCGACGGCCCTGATCGATACGGGCAGCCGCATGGACGAAGTGATCTTCGAGGAATTCAAGGGAACCGGCAACTCTGAAATCGTCCTGGACCGGAAGGTCGCCGACAAGCGTATCTACCCGTCCATGGACATTCTGAAATCCGGTACGCGCAAGGAAGACCTTCTCATTCCGAAGCAGGATCTTCAGAAGATTTTTGTTCTGCGCCGTATTCTCGCGCCGATGGGAACCACCGATGCGATCGAGTTCCTGATCGACAAACTCAAGCAGACGAAGAACAATTCGGATTTCTTCGATTCCATGAACGCCTAGCCTGCCGGCGGACGCAGAAGCTCTTCCAGGGATTTTGCGTCAAAGACAGGTGGCAGACAGACGGGACCGTTGCAAAGAAAAGCAGCGGTCCCTTTTTGTTTGCCGGAGTCAAAACCTGTCGCCCCGCCGATCAAGTCGCGAACCTCATCCTCCGTCCTTGCAACGAGATCAATGCGTGACGGGTCGGTATGACGATGCACAACGTCGAGAATTTCTTTAGCCGGATTCAGCAGTACAAGATTCTTCGGATTGGCGACGGTGTCGATGGCATTGATCGTGCCGCTTGCCGCCATGGGTATTTGCCGGATGCGGCCCCACAGCGAGGCCGAGAAGGCCGATACCTTTTGCGGCAGGTCAAGATCCGCCGAAAGACCTGATAGCCGCGCCATGGCTTCGAGAATCTGTGCGGATGCCGATGGTGCCGCATCGTCGTGTTCGTGCCTGGCGCGTAAAAGGACATCGTCCGCATCATCTGCGGTGAAGTAGTAACCGCCGGCACCGTCGCTGTAGTGCCGATCAAGGGTCGACAGCCACGCTTCAGCGATCGCAAGGTATGATGGCTCCAGTGTCGCCTCGTAAAGGGAGATGGCGGCATTGATCATGGCGCCATAGTCGGAGGCCAGGGCGGGATAGGTCACGCTGCCCTTGCACCAGGCATGGGCAAGCCTTCCCTCCCGAGACATCGATTCGGATACGAAATCAAAGGCGCCAACAGCAAGATCGACCCAATCAGGCCGGCCCAGGCGGTTACCGGCTTCTGCGAGCGCCCGTATCATCAGGCCGTTCCAATCGGCGAGAACCTTGTCGTCGAGGCCCGGGCGAATGCGCGATGCGCGCATCTCCAACAGTTTATCACGGCAGGCCCGCAGCCTTTTCTCCGTCGGACCGTCTGCTTGCGGTGTCTGCAGACGGTTCAAGATGACCTTGCCTTCCCAGTTTCCACCCTCACTCACATCGTAATACTGGCAAAACAACGCGGCATCGTCACCGAGCGCGGCATCGATCTCGACTTTCTGCCAGATGTAAAACCGCCCCTCTTCTCCCTCACTGTCGGCGTCAAGGCTGGAGGCGAAGCCCCCGCCTGGCAGGCGCATTTCACGCATGAGCCAGTCCGTTGTTTCTTCAATGCGTCGACGGAACAGGGCATCGCCGGTTTCGCCATAGGCCCACAGCAAGGCCCGGATGAACTGGCCATTGTCGTAGAGCATTTTTTCGAAATGCGGCACCAGCCAGATCGCGTCGACACAATAGCGCGCCAGTCCGCCGCCGAGATGATCGTAAATGCCTCCATTGGACAAAACCGTGATCCATTTCAAGGCGGCGTCCCGTGCGGCCTGCGAACCGCTTCTGCGCCAATCCCGCCACAGTGTTTCGAGCATCGAGGCGTTTGGAAATTTCGGAGCCTGGCCGATCCCGCCATTTTTGCGGTCGACGATGGACAAAACGCCGGCTGCCTGGCGTTGAAGGCTATCCGGATCCGGTTGTTCAGCAGTGCCTTCAAAAGCCAGTTGCTGTTTCAGGTGGTTGTGGATGGATTGCGTGTTGCTTTCTATCTTGCCGGGCTCTTCGTGATAGATTCGGGATAGGCTTTTCAGGACGGTTTTGAAATCCGGTCGGCCATGCGCAGCCGTTTTCGGGAAGTAGGTTCCGCCCCAGAACGGTTCGCCCTCCGGGTTAAGAAATATGGTTAACGGCCAGCCACCCTGCTCGCCCATGGCGTGAAGCGCGGCCATATAAATCTGATCGATATCCGTGCGCTCTTCGCGATCGACCTTGATGTTGATATAGAGCTCGTTCATGAGCGCAGCCGTCTCTTCATCCTCGAAGCTTTCATGGGCCATGACATGGCACCAGTGACAGGCGGCATAGCCGATGGAGAGCAAAATGGGCTTGCCCGTGCGCTTGGCCTCCTTTAAGGCGGCCTCACCCCATGTCTGCCAGTGAACCGGGTTATCTTCGTGCTGGCGCAAATAGGGGCTGGCCGATTGGCCGAGAACATTGGTCAATTCAGATGAGGACATAAATCACCGGTGTGGGCTTGATGGTGGAACGGAAGGATCACTATAGGGATACGATTTTTGCGTTGTCGAGTGGCGCGGGCGTTTCCGGTGTTGCGGTTATCCGCCTGTCCGGCCCCAGTGTCCGATTCGGACTCGAAACAATGATCGGAGACGTGCCGGAGGCGCGCCACGCCACTCTTAAATCCCTATATAGTGCAGACAAGAGAGAACTCGACCGTGGGCTGGTTTTGTATTTTCCGGGCCCGAATTCCTTTACCGGTGAGGATTGCGCCGAATTGCAGGTCCATGGCGGCCGGGCAGTGGTGCAGGCGGTTCTGGAGTGTCTGTCAGGTCTTGACGGTTTCAGGAGCGCCGAGCCGGGAGAGTTTACCCGGCGGGCCTTTGACAACGGCAAAATGGATCTGACAGAAGTTGAAGGGCTTGCAGACCTGATTGCCGCCGAAACGGAGATGCAACGGCGGCTGGCGCTGGAGCAGTCATCCGGATCCCTGTCCGATCTTTACGACGGGTGGCGGCAACGGCTTGTCAGGGCACGGGCGATGATTGAAGCGGATTTCGATTTTGCCGACGAGGAGGATATACCCGGCTCGGTCACGGAGACGATCTGGCCGGAGCTGCGCCAGCTTCTGGGCGAGATCGACCGTCATCTCCTGTCTGCCAAAGCCGGGGAAATCATCAGGGACGGTTACCGGGTGGTGATTCTCGGTGCGCCTAATGCCGGCAAATCGAGCCTGATGAATGCCCTGGCAAAGCGTGATATCGCTATCGTCTCGGACGAAAAGGGCACAACACGCGATCTGTTGGAGGTCCACCTCGATCTCGACGGCTATCCTGTGATCCTGCAGGATACCGCCGGATTACGCGATGGCGCCGGGGCAGTGGAACGCGAAGGCATGCGCCGGGCCATGGACGCTGCCCGACGGGCTGATCTTATCCTGTTGCTTGATGATTTGAGCGGTCGGGCCGGCGCCGCTCCGGTCACCGACGGTGACGTTGCCAGGCTGCGTGTCGGAACCAAAGCCGATCTGGCGGCGCATATCGATCGGGATGATCTGGACTGTCTTGTTTCGGTCAAGCAGGATGACGGACTGTCTTCGCTCCTGAGCCTTTTGCACTCTCATGTGCATGAGGCTGCGGGCCAGGCAACGGGTACGCTGCCAAACCGGCAAAGGCACAAGGAATATCTCAGGACCTGCCGAGAAGCGCTGGAAGAGGCGCTGGAAAACGATTCGGATCCGTTAGAATTAAGGGCAGAAGCGCTTCGCCGGGCGGGCAATGCCTTGGGCCGGTTGACAGGACGGATCGACGTTGAGGATCTTCTGGATCTGATATTCGGTGAATTTTGCGTGGGTAAATAACGTATGGGTTGCGGCATTTGTCCTTTGCCGGCTGCGTGTTTCACGTGAAACAGAGCCCTTGACAAATGGCGCGGGGAATCCGATTTCAGGCGCCACAGGAGTAAACCATGTCACAACAGGACCAACAGGCTTATGACGTCGTCGTCATTGGTGGTGGGCATGCCGGCTGTGAAGCTGCGGCAGCCGCTGCGCGCCTTGGTGCATCCACCGCGCTGATCACGCATCGGCGCGACACAATCGGCGTGATGTCGTGCAACCCGGCGATTGGCGGGCTGGGCAAGGGCCACCTTGTGCGTGAGATCGATGCGCTTGATGGGTTGATGGGCCGTGTGGCGGATCAATCAGGTATTCAGTTTCGCCTGCTCAACCGAAGCAAGGGCCCGGCCGTGCGTGGTCCGCGGACACAGGCAGACCGCAAGCTCTATCGCGAGGCCATGCTCCGCGCCGTTGAAGAGACGGACAATCTGGATATTGTTGAAGCGGAGGTCAGCGATTTCGAAATATCCGGCGGAAAGATTGTCGCCGTTGTTCTTTCGGACGGCAGGGCAATCCGCTGTGGTGCGGCGGTGCTGACGACCGGAACGTTTCTGCGCGGCCTTATTCATATCGGCAAGAAGCAGATTCCGGCGGGCCGCATGGGCGACAAGCCCGCTTCCGGTCTTTCAACGACATTGATGGGACTGGGGTTTGAACTCGGCCGGCTGAAAACCGGGACCCCTGCCCGACTGGATACGCGGACAATAGACTGGGATTCGGTTGGCCGACAATCGGCGGACGCGGATCCAGTGCCGTTTTCATTCATGACGGATCGGATTACGGTTCCGCAGATTGATTGCGGCATAACGCATACAACGCCTGAGACACACGAGATCATCGCAGACAATATTGATGAGTCGGCGATGTATTCCGGACGTATTGAAGGAACCGGACCGCGCTATTGCCCGTCTGTAGAGGACAAGATCGTACGGTTCGCGGATCGCGACCGACACCAGGTTTTTCTCGAGCCGGAAGGTCTCGACGACATCAATGTCTATCCCAACGGTATTTCGACCTCTCTGCCGGAGGATGTTCAAGATCGCTTTATCAGAACGATTCCCGGCCTTGAGAACGTAGAGATCCTGCAGCCCGGATATGCGATCGAATATGACCATATCGACCCGCGGGAGCTGCGCCCGACACTTGAGACAAAACGCGTTTCCGGTCTCTACCTTGCCGGCCAGATCAATGGGACGACCGGCTATGAGGAAGCGGGCGGTCAGGGGCTCGTTGCAGGCCTGAACGCCGCACTCGCAGTTGCCGGAAAAGAGCCATGGATATTCAGCCGAACAGATTCCTATCTCGGTGTGATGATCGATGATCTGACAACCCGCGGCGTGTCGGAACCGTACCGTATGTTCACCTCGCGCGCCGAATACCGGCTGACCCTGCGGGCGGACAATGCCGATTTGCGTCTGACACCGCGCGGTATTGAGCGGGGACTTGTCGGATTAACAAGGCGTAAGGAGTTTGAGTCCTGGAAGGCGGATGTCGATCAGCTGCGCGATCATTTGCAAGAGCTGACCTTAACACCGGCCGAGGCGCAAAGGCATGATCTCAAGGTCAATCAGGATGGGCAGCGCCGATCCGCCTATGCGCTGCTTGCCTATACGGAAAACGATGTCGCTCGCCTCTCCGCCATC
This sequence comes from Hoeflea prorocentri, assembly GCF_027944115.1. Lineage (NCBI taxonomy): Bacteria > Pseudomonadati > Pseudomonadota > Alphaproteobacteria > Hyphomicrobiales > Rhizobiaceae > Hoeflea > Hoeflea prorocentri. The sequence continues at coordinate 4,361,550 of NZ_JAPJZI010000001.1, forward strand.
TGGCCGGAACTTGGCGATGTTGATCGGCGCGTCGCAGAGCCGGTTCAGACAGAGGCCGCCTATGCGGTCTATCTGGAACGGCAGAGCCGCGATATAGCGATCCAGCGCAAGGAAGAGGAACGATTCATACCCGAAACGTTTGACTATGATGACCTGCCGGGCCTTTCGAACGAACTTAGTCACAAGCTGAAAAGTGCAAGGCCAAGAACAATCGCGCATGCCAGCCAGATTGAGGGCATGACACCCGCAGCGATCACGCTTGTCCTGTCACGTCTGCGCAAGAGTGAGGTTTCTTCGACCGATCGTGTCGCCAAAGTGTCCTGAATGTGAAAACAGCCGGAAAACGACATTGCACAAACAGATAGCGGATCGCCTGCAATCTCTGCACCCCGTTTCACGTGAAACATTGCGTCGGCTAGAGGTCTTTGTCGGGCTCTTTGAAAAATGGTCCCGCAGCATTAATCTGGCAGCGCCCTCCACATTGCCGCATATATGGGAGCGGCATATTCTGGACAGTGCCCAGATATTTGCCCTGAACCCGGGTCCGAAAGCCTGGCTGGATATTGGCAGCGGAGGCGGATTTCCGGGGATCGTGACTGCCGTCCTGCTTTGCGAGCAGGGTGCCGGTCACGTTGATCTGGTGGAAAGCAATCAGAAGAAGGCCGCCTTTCTTCGGCGCGCCCTTGCAGAAACCGGTGGGCGCGGGGCGGTCCATGCAATCCGGATCGAGCAGGCGCAAAAGACGCTGAGCGGCTTTGACGCGGTGTCCGCAAGGGCGGTTGCGGATCTCGACATGGTGCTCGGCTATTGTTCTTCCTGGCTTGAAGAAGGCGCGACCGCCTATTTTCACAAAGGCCGGGATTACCGGCGCGAGATCGACAAAGCCCGTAGAAGCTGGTCCTTCGATCTGGTAGAACATACAAGTATAGTCGATGCGGATTCCGTCATATTGCAGATCAGTAAACCTGTGCGTACATGACGGATTATCGAGGTGTTGGTGAAGTTGCTTGGCAAAGGCAATATGACGAGGCGCTGACAGATGTTGGGTAATGGCAAGAGAATTATAACCGTCGCCAACCAGAAGGGCGGTGTCGGAAAGACCACGACCGCGATCAATCTCGCAACTGCGCTGGCGGCCATTGGCGAGCGGGTGCTGATCATTGATCTCGACCCTCAGGGCAATGCCAGCACGGGTCTGGGGATCGAGCGGCAGGACCGGGTTAAATCATCCTATCATCTGATGCTTGGCCAGACCGGAATCGCCGAAGCGGCGATGAAAACCGATGTACCCAATCTGTCAATCGTGCCGTCGACGATGGATCTGCTTGGTGTCGAGATGGAAATCTCAGGCCAGAAGGATCGGGTCTTTCGGCTCAAGAATGCGATCGCCGCACACCGGGTCGGCGACTATGACTATATCCTTATCGACTGCCCACCGTCGCTCAATCTTCTGACCATCAACGCCATGGCTGCGGCTCATTCCGTTCTTGTGCCGCTACAGTGCGAGTTTTTTGCGCTTGAGGGTCTCAGCCAGCTTCTGGAGACGGTGGGCCAGGTGCGCTCCACACTCAATCCGAGCCTGGATATCCAGGGCATCGTCATGACCATGTACGATTCGCGCAACAACCTGGCGCAGCAGGTCGTCGACGATGTGCGGTCCTATCTCGGCGATAAAGTTTACCGTACTCTCATTCCACGCAATGTTCGCGTGTCAGAAGCGCCATCCTATGGTAAGCCGGCTATACTTTACGACCTCAGATGTTCTGGCAGCCAGGCCTATCTGAAACTGGCATCTGAGGTCATTCAGCGGGAACGCGAGCGCAAAGCCGCCTGATAAGGCATGAAGATCAAACACTTAACGGTGTAGAGATGAGTGATGAAAATTCAAAGAAGAGGCTGGGACGGGGACTTGCCGCGCTGATCGGCGAGATGGACCAGCCTTATGAAGCCCAGGAAACGCCTGTGGCTGAGACGGCCGATCAATTCGTACCGATCGAATTTGTCAGCCGCAATCCAAACAACCCGCGTCGGAATTTTGACGAATCGGACCTGGAAGATCTCGCCCGCTCGATCAACCAGCACGGCATTGTCCAGCCGGTCGTGGTTCGGCCGATGGGCGACGGGCGCTACGAGATCATTGCCGGCGAGCGGCGCTGGCGGGCAGCTCAACGGGCAGGCCTTGTCGAAATTCCTGTTCTGATCCGCGATGTGGACGACCGAATGGCGCTGGAGATCGCCATCGTCGAAAATGTTCAGCGTTCGGACCTCAATCCGCTTGACGAGGCGCTCGGATATGAGCAGCTGATCGCCGATCACGGTTATACGCAAAATGACCTCGGCGATATTATCGGCAAAAGCCGCAGCCATGTGGCGAACAGCCTCAGATTGCTGAAATTGCCGGAAAAGGTCCGTGATATGCTCTCCGATGGCGCATTGACCGCCGGGCATGCGCGGGCCATCGCCTCCACCTCTGATCCGGTGAAGCTGGCGCGGCAGATTGTTTCGAAGGGCATGTCCGTGCGCGATGCCGAGCGATTGGCTCAAAAGGACGGAGAACCTGCCACGTCCAGATCTAAGTCTACCGCTCCGGCAAAGGATGCCGATACGCTGGCCCTGGAAAAGATGCTGACCGATAATCTTGGTCTCAAGGTCACGATCAGTCACCGCGGCGGCGGTGGCCAGGTCAAGGTTGACTATCGCACCCTTGAACAGCTGGACGAGCTTTGCCGGCTGCTTCAGGCGCAACGGTAATCCAACCAGTAGCCGGCTATCTACTTGTCAGTTTCGATGATCTGAGCGCAATTGCGAGCAATGCCTGGCGGGCAATGCTGTTTTGCAATGCGGGCTGTTTGCGGGTTTCAAGGATTGCGTTCTGCAGATGCTGCAAAACATCATCCGTTGCGCGGCCATTCCAGCCGCGAACGGCCTTTTCCAGAGCGGGTTTGCGGCGAAAGTGTACGCGCCGGCCATATTCGCCAAGGACCTCGGAAACCCGCTTGCGTTCGCCCTCGATCAGTCCGCGCATGACGGCAATCATCTGGAACTGCCGCATGCAGGCCTGAAGTACCAGAAAAACCTGTGCTTTTGAGGCAATAATGCGTGTGAGTGCGTGATCGAGACCGGATACGTTCCCGGTCAGGACGCAATCCACCGCCTCGTCGATTGACAGGGAGGACGCATCGCCTGAAATGGCGCGGACATCCTCTTCGGTTACCTCACCGCGCCCATGGCAATAAAGGGCGAGCTTTTGCAGTTCCTTTCGGCTTGCCAGCCGGTCGCCACCGAGATTTTCAACGAGATGCTGACGCGCAGGCGGACTGATATTGAGACCCGACTGCCCAAGTTCTTCGTCGATCAACGCGTGAATGGCCCGCCCGTCATCAGCATAACAGGGCAGCGCCATTGATGCTTTGCCCGTTTCGGCGGTCTTGCGCAGGGACGAGCCCTTTTTGAGGTCGCCAGCCTCGATAATGAGCGTTGTATCGGCCGGCGGGTCGGCGGCCATGGCCGCAACGGCGTCGACGACCGCCTTGTCATTGCCGGCGCCCCGGAGCCAGATGAGCCGATCACCACCAAACAGAGCGATGGCGTTGATTTCGTCGAGCAGCCGTGCCGGATCTTCCTTCAGATCCGAGTTGTCCAGTTTCACGACATTAAAATCATCGGTGAGGTCGACATTGACCGTTCTGGAAAGGGCTGCTGCCCGTTCGGATACGAGGCCACGGTCCGGTCCGTAGATCAGCAGCGCCCGGTAACTCGGGTCTGGCCGCTTGATGAAACCGTCGACTTCGTGGGCCTTTTTCTGTGCCATTTCTATCGGGTAATCAGCGCCGCCGTGTCCGCCCGGATGATTTCGGCCAATTCGCCGGCCGCCCGGTCTTCCGCATCGCGAAGAGCGCGCCTGTTGGCAAATTCCTGGGTTGTCTGATCATAGAAGGTCACGACCGTGCGCTTGCCGCTGCCGATAATTTCCTTGGTTTTGTTATCCCGCAGGGAATAGGTGGCAATCGCACTGTAGCGCTGTGCGGTGATGCCGTCAGTCAGCTGCTCGCGCAATGCGGCGCTGGCGCTGCCGGCGACGGCAAGATCAAGCGTGTAGTCGGGATGCGCGGGCTCACCTTTGCCGCCTGAGAACATAAAAATCAAACGGTTACGCAATACCTGCTCAACCCGGTCGTCGGCCGGGTTGATGCCTACGGACAGGAGTTTCGATTCCGTTCCCGCCGATGTGGAATAGAGCGGTTTGACCTGGCATGCCTGGAGAATGGAAACGCCGAATACCAGAAGCACGGCAAGCAGAATATGTCTCATTCGGACCTTCCCATCATAGGACAACGTTTACGATCCTTTGCGGAACGACGATGATCTTGCGCGGAGCGTTTCCATTCAGCGCCGCCTGCACCACCGCCAACTCCAGAACGGCTGTCTCGACAGCCACTTGATCGGCATCGCGGGCAATTGTCAAATCACCTCGTTTCTTACCGTTTATCTGTACGGGAAGCGTGATCTGATCGTCGACGACAAGCTCCTTGTCGAATTGCGGCCATTGGGACTGGGCAATCAGGCTGTTCCCGCCAAGCAGCGTGTTACATTCCTCGCAAAGATGCGGCGTCATCGGGGCCATGATGCGGATCAGGATATCAACCGCATCCCTGACGGCGGCAAGGGTTGCTGCATCGGCACGACCGCCCGCGACCGAGGAAAGCGGCGCGGCCAGCGTGTTGACCAGCTCATGCATGCGGGCAATCGCCTTGTTGAAGGCAAGCTTGTCGAGATCTTCGCCAACCGCCTTCAGCGCTTTGTGTGCTGCCTTGGAAATCTCGGCTGCCTCACCCTGTTTCGCCGGTGCTGCATGCGCCGATTTGAGCGCCGGCGCGGCTTCTCCGAGAAGGCGCCAGACGCGCTGGACGAACCGGTGGGCGCCGTCGACGCCTGCCTCGGTCCAGATGACATCGCGTTCGGGCGGCGAATCCGACAGCATGAAGAAACGTGCCGCGTCCGCACCACAGGAATCGATGATATCGTCCGGATCGACCACGTTCTTTTTGGACTTCGACATCTTTTCAATGGAGCCGATCGTCACTTCATCGCCATTGTCGAGCCGGTAGGCACGGCGGTCGCCCTCGGTCTCTTCCACGCGGACATCGGCCGGCATCAGCCAGCCCTCATCGCCCTTATAAGTCTCGTGCACCACCATGCCTTGGGTAAACAGGCCCTTGAACGGCTCCTTTATGCCGACATGGCCGGCAATCCGCATCGCGCGGGTGAAGAAGCGCGAATAGAGCAAATGAAGGATCGCGTGCTCAATGCCGCCAATATACTGATCGACCGGCAGCCAGCTATCTGCGGCGGCCGCTTCCGTCGGCTCTGGGGATTTCGGTGCCGTAAATCGGGCGAAATACCAGGAAGAATCGACAAATGTGTCCATCGTATCGGTTTCACGGCGGGCATCGGCACCACATTTCGGACATGCCACAGAGCGCCATGAGGGATGGCGATCAAGCGGATTGCCAGGTTTTTCAAAGTCGATGTCGTCGGGCAGTTCGACCGGCAGATCGGACCGAGGAACCGGTACAACGCCGCAACTGTCACAATGGATGACCGGGATCGGGCAGCCCCAATAGCGCTGGCGTGAAATACCCCAGTCGCGAAGCCGGTAGTTGGTTTCGCGGCGCGCCTGCGGTTTGCCGTCAAGCTCGATGGATTCAAGCCTATTTGCGACCTCGTCGAAAGCATCACCGGGCGACATGCCATCCAGGAAGCGTGAATTGATCATCACGCCGTCGCCGACATAGGCCTCTTCCGTGATCTGGAACGTTGCGGCATCAGCATCGTCGGGCATGACGACAGCGGTGACCGGCAGACCGTATTTGTTGGCGAAGTCGAGATCGCGCTGGTCGCCCGAGGGGCATCCGAAAATCGCACCCGTGCCGTAATCCATAAGCACAAAGTTGGCGACGTAAACCGGCAGAAGCCAATCCGGATCAAAGGGATGGCGTACCTTGATGCCCGTGTCGAAACCCTGTTTCTCGGCTGTTTCGAGCGCTGCGACCGATGTGCCCATGCGGCGGCATTGGTCGCAGAAAGCTGCGAGGTCGGCATTGTCCTCAGCCGCTTTGACGGCAAGCGGATGGTCCGCGGCAATCGCCATGAAGGATGCGCCGAAAAGCGTGTCCGGACGCGTGGTGTAAACCTCCAGCACGGTTTCGCCCGCCGGTGCGGTCTCCGAAACGATCTGCCATCCCATATGCAGGCCTTCGGAGCGGCCGATCCAGTTTTTCTGCATCAGCCGGACCTTTTCCGGCCACTGATCGAGATCGTTCAGGGCTTCCAGCAGCTCCTGGCTGAAATCGGTGATTTTGAAGAACCACTGGGTCAGCTCGCGCTGCTCGACAAGCGCGCCTGAGCGCCAGCCGCGTCCGTCCACCACTTGTTCATTGGCAAGGACGGTCTGATCGACGGGATCCCAATTGACCTTCGACTGTTTGCGATAGACCAGATCATGCTCGAGGAAATCGAGGAAAAGCTGCTGCTGGTGATGATAATAGTCGACATCGCAGGTCGCGAATTCGCGCGACCAGTCGAGCGACAGGCCCATGGATTTGAGCTGCGCGCGCATGATGTCGATATTCTGGTAGGTCCAGTCGCGCGGATGCACCTTGTTTTGCATGGCGGCGTTTTCGGCGGGCATGCCGAACGCATCCCAGCCCATCGGGTGAAGCACGTTATAGCCGCAGGCGCGCTTGTAGCGAGCAATGACGTCACCCATGGCGTAATTGCGCACATGGCCGATATGGATGCGGCCCGACGGATAGGGAAACATCTCCAGGACGTAATATTTCGGCCTTGGATCGTCATTATCCGCTTCGAACAGTTTCCGCTCGTCCCAGATCTTGCGCCAGCGCGGTTCCGCTTCGCGCGGATTGTAACGTTCAATGGCCATCGAAAGGGGGTCCGTTGCTATTCTGAAACTTTGCGCGGAGCTTCACCACGAAACCCGGCGAGCGTCAACTGTCCGGCCTTCAAATTGGCGCGAATGAGCCGCAAAACGGGATTGCGGACGGCTTGTCAGCCGGAGAAGAATCCATTGTGCCGCAGCCACGGCTATGTCATGAGGCTCTGGAAGTCTGGAAGATTACCCGGAAGCAGAACATTATGAGTGCCACGGACAGATTGAAGCTGGTTCGCGAAGAGGTGGCGAAAGCGTCGGTCGATACCGGACGCGCCGGCGATGCGGTTACGATTGTTGCGGTCTCGAAAACCTTCGACGCCGACGCCATCGTCCCGGTGATCGCGGCCGGGCAACGCGTGTTTGGCGAAAACCGGGTCCAGGAAGCGCAGGGAAAATGGCCTGCGCTGAAAGAGAAAAATGCCGATATCGAACTGCGCCTCATCGGGCCGCTGCAATCCAACAAGGCGGCGGATGCCGTAGCCCTGTTTGATGTGATCGAAACCATCGATCGGGAGAAGATTGCCAAGGCGATCGCGGCTGAAATGAAAAAACAAGGCCGGCAGCCCAGGCTGTTTGTTCAGGTCAATACCGGCTCTGAGCCGCAAAAGGCGGGTGTCGAACCGAAGGATCTAGTGGCGTTCGTCGACCGTTGCCGTCGTGCGCACGGCCTTACCATTGAGGGATTGATGTGCATTCCGCCGATTGCCGAAAATCCCGGCCCGCATTTTGCCTTGCTTGCCAAGCTTGCCGAAGAGACGGGGTTGCAAAAACTGTCGATGGGCATGTCCGCCGACTACCAGACGGCCATCGCGTTCGGGGCGACGTCGGTGCGGGTCGGATCGGCAATATTTGGCAGCCGAGACAAACCGGTCGCCGCGCCGTAGAAGCCGCGCCCAACCCGTCGCATTGATCTAAGGTCTGATTTACCCTGGACGCTCCGCTTTGTATGTGTGGCGGCGCAGATGCCGGGTATTGCAGCGGCCGGGAACCGGTGTTTACTCACATCTGCGGCTGATATGGCTCCGGCCTGGCGATGGGAACGTCCTGCTCGAGGCGCCAGACCGCAAGAGCGGATGAGGAACCCACGGTTCCGGCAGGTCCGCGATGGGAGGAAAAAATGGGCAGCAGCTATCAATCGGTTTATGACGGATGGACATCTGATCCTGAAGGTTTCTGGGCGAAAGCCGCAGAAGAAATCGACTGGTTTTCGCCCTATGACAAGGTGTTTGACCCCGATCAGGGGACCTATGGCCGGTGGTTTGCCGGCGGCAAAACCAATACCTGTTTCAATTGCCTCGACCGTCATGTGGAGCGCGGCCGCGCCGACCAGCCAGCCATCATCTATGACAGCCCGATCACCGGTGCGAAAAAGAACTACAGCTATGGCGAGCTTCTGGTCGAGGTCAAGGCGCTTGCCGCCGTTCTACAGGATCAGGAGATCGGCAAGGGAGACCGGGTGATCATCTATATGCCGATGATCTCGGAAGCCGTCATGGCAATGCTCGCCTGCGCCCGTCTCGGCGCGATTCACTCGGTGGTTTTCGGCGGGTTTGCCGGCCATGAGCTTGCAACCCGGATCGACGACGCAAAACCGAAACTGATCATTGCCGCCTCCTGTGGCATCGAGCCCAACCGGGTGGTCGCCTACATGCCGATGCTGGAAGAGGCGATTGCCGAGGCCAAACACAAACCGCAGGGCTGTCTTGTCCTGCAGCGTCCGCAGGAAACGGCTCCGCTGACGCAGGGACGTGACACCGATTTTGCCGAGGCAATGGAGAAGGCGCGCGCTGAGGGCCGCGACGTGGCCTGTGTGCCGGTCGATGCGACCGATCCACTCTATATTCTTTATACGTCCGGCACGACCGGACAGCCGAAGGGCGTCGTCCGTGACAATGGCGGCCACATGGTTGCGCTCAACTGGACCATGAACGCCATTTACGGGGTTAATCCCGGAGAGGTGTTCTGGGCAGCGTCCGATGTCGGCTGGGTGGTGGGCCATTCCTATATCGCCTACGCGCCGCTCTTGCATGGAAACACGACCATCGTCTTTGAAGGAAAACCGGTCGGAACGCCGGATGCCGGCACGTTCTGGCGTGTGATTTCCGAACACAAGGTCGCTGCACTCTTTACGGCCCCGACGGCCTTCCGCGCCATCAAGAAGGAAGATCCACAGGGTGATCTTATCGGCCAATACGACCTCTCCGACTTCCGGACACTGTTCCTGGCGGGCGAACGGGCCGATCCGGACACGATCGAATGGGCGCGCGAAAAACTCCGCGTTCCGGTAATCGATCACTGGTGGCAGACGGAAACGGGCTGGACCATTGCCGGCAATCCGGTGGGTCTTGGCATGCTGCCGGTCAAACTGGGCTCGCCCACGGTCGCCATGCCGGGCTACGATATTCAGGTTCTCGACGATGAGGGCCATCCCGTCGAACGCGGCACACTTGGCAATATCGTCGTCAAACTGCCGATGCCGCCCGGCTGCCTGCCGACACTTTGGAATGCGGAGGACCGGTTCCGGGAAGCCTATCTTGCCGAATTTCCAGGTTACTACAAAACCGCCGATGCCGGTTTCATGGATGAAGACGGATATCTGTTCATCATGGCGCGCACCGACGACATCATCAACGTGGCCGGTCACCGGCTGTCTACCGGCGCAATGGAAGAAGCCATCGCCTATCATCCCGATGTTGCCGAATGCGCCGTGATCGGCATTGCCGACAGTCTGAAAGGACAGGTCCCGGCAGGTTTCCTGGTTCTCAACTCCGGCGTGGAGAGAAGCCCCCAGGATATCGAGAAGGAAGTCGTCAAGCTGGTGCGGGAGCAGATCGGGCCCGTCGCCGCCTTCAAGCAGGCCCTTACGGTCGTACGTCTGCCGAAAACGCGTTCAGGAAAGATCCTGCGCGGAACCATGCAGAAGATTGCCGATGGCGAGGCCTGGAAGATGCCCGCGACGATCGACGATCCAGCGATACTCGACGAAATCGGCGAGGCGCTGCAGACCCGAGGTATCGGCCGCCCCTGAGCCGGTTGCAGTCTTGTCCGCGACCGGTACGGCCCTATGATTATTTGTCATTGACCGGCGCAGCCATCGCGTTCACTGTCTGCCGTCGGAACGGACAAGTCTGTTGGGCTGGGGGCGGAACACATGGACGGCAAGAATGCCATAGTTACGGGCGGTGCGCGCGGCATCGGTTATGCCATTGCAAAGCGGTTCCTGATTGACGGCGCCCGAGTTGTTGTCGCCGATGTGGATGAAAAGGCCGGTGAAGCCGCGTGCGAAGAGCTTTCAGCCCTGGGTGATGTCCGGTTTGTGGCCGCCGATGTCGCAGAACGGCTGGATGTTCGAAATCTTGTCGCCAATGCGCTTGATGCATTCGGCGACATAGATGTTCTGGTCAACAATGCCGGAACGTCCCACAAGGCGGATTTTCTGGAGCTGAAGGAGACCGATTTCGATCGGGTCATGGGCGTCAATCTGAAGGGCGTATTCCTGTGCGGCCAGTCGGTTGCGCGCCATATGGTCGACAAGATCGAGAAAGGCGGCGATCCCGGCTGTATTATCAATATCTCCTCGATCAATGCAGTGGTCGGGATACCCGATCAGGTTGCCTATACAGCCTCAAAGGGTGGCGTTGTGCAGTTGACGCGCGTCATGGCGCTGGCACTTGCGCAATATGGCATCCGCGTTAACGCAATTGGTCCGGGATCGATTATGACCGATATGCTCAAGGCGGTTGTGACAGACCGCGAGGCGCGCGAACGCGTCCTGTCGCGCACGCCGCTCGGGCGTATCGGCGAGCCGGAGGAAATTGCCGGTATAGCCGCGTTTCTGGCGTCAAAGGATGCAGGCTATGTGACCGGGCAGACCGTCTACGCCGATGGCGGGCGCCTGCCGCTCAACTATACAGTGCCGCCGAACGACAACTGACTGCCGACCCCTGTCATGCTCCTGACAGAATGTTGTCAGGAGGCCTGTGTCATAAGATCTTCGTAGACATGATTACGGAGATGACAATGTCCTCTAATACACCTGAACATGCCGCTGTCTGGTTTGAAATCCCGGTCAGCGACCTGAAGGCCGGGATGGCGTTTTACAACGCGGTTCTTCAGACCGAACTGGTCGAGACCGATATGGGGCCTCAGACCATCGGTATCTTCCCGAACAAGGAGCCCGCCACTGGCGTGGCCGGCCACATATATGCCGGAAACCCGGGTGTTGCGGGCAAGGGAAGCACTGTTCACCTTGCCGTGCAGGAGAAGCTTGAATCAGCCATGGACCGTGTTGTCGAGAACGGTGGAAAGGTTGTTTCGGATATCGTGACCATCGATTCCGGACGCTTTGTCTATTGTCTCGATCCGGATGGAAACAGCATCGGGCTGTTCAACTGACCGGGCCTGGCGATAAGGTTGAGCCGTGTGTTCGGGCCATGAGCGGCCCGGGCGCACTCCTGACAGTGCGGGGGCCATGACATGCGTCGTGCAGACCGATTGTTCCAGATTGTTCAGTATCTGCGGGGTGGCCGTCTGGTTACCGCCGCCTCTCTTGCTGAGCGATTGGAGGTTTCCGAGCGTACCATCTACCGCGATATCGCCGACCTGCAATCAACGGGGGTCCCGATTGATGGGGAGGCTGGCGTTGGTTACATCATGCGCGAGGGTTTTGATCTGCCGCCGCTGATGTTTTCGCGCGACGAAATTGTCGCTCTTGTCACCGGCGCGCGCATGGCGCGGGCTTGGGGTGGCGCCGCGGTGGCGCGGGCTGCCGAAGAGGCGCTGGTCAAGATCGAGGCCGTCCTGCCCGATGGCGAGCGCAACCGGATTCAACAGACGGAAATTCACGCCCCGGATTTCATGATGCCGGATGAGGATCGCCACCGCTTCGACTTGCTTGAAAGGGCCGCCGACCGCAGGCAAGTGCTGGATGTGGAGTACCGGGATGCCGAGGGCGCAGCTACGGCACGGCGTATCCGTCCGCTCGGCCTTTGGTTCTGGGGCAAGGTGTGGACACTTGCGGCCTGGTGTGAGCTCAGATCCGATTTCAGGACATTCCGGCTCGATCGGATGGACAAGATCCGCGAAACCGGTGAAATCTTCCGGCCGGAACGCGGCCGGACGCTGGCCGACTACTACCGCAGGGTGGAACGGGATCAGGAGCCGAAAGGCCCGGACCGTTATCCATAAGGTCTGCCGGGCCCCTGTTGTCGCACGCTTGCATCGGCCCCATGCAAGGCGTATTGCCGTTGGACCTGATTGACGCGCAATCCGGAAGGCAGGTGTTGTGGGCGCCGATGTATATACCCTTGATCTGCCGCTTACGTTTATCGCAGCGGTCGGGTTGATCGTTATGGCCGGCTCGATTGTCCAGTCGGGCCTGGGAATGGGATTTGGTCTGACCGTCGCCCCGCTTTTGGCATTGCTCAATCCCGAGCTGGTGCCTGCACCGACTCTTTTTCTTGGTATGTTGACGGCAGCCTGGGGCGCCCTGGCTGAGCGGGCGCATATTCGCTGGAACGAGGTTGCGGTGGCGACGGGAGGGCGGCTTATCGGCGCGGTGTTGGGTCTCGTCCTGTTGTTGATCGTCTCGACTGCATCCGGTTTCAGTCTGCTGTTTGGCGCAATGGTTCTTGTCGCGGTGGGGCTGTCGGCCGCCGGGCGATCCCTGCCTTTCAACTGGGGCTCGCTGGGATCGATGGGTTTCATATCCGGAGCGATGGGAACGATCACGTCTGTTGGCGCGCCGCCGCTGGCCCTTGTCTATCAGGGACGCGAGCCCGATGCGGCACGCGCCACCCTTGCGGCCTTCTTTGCCATCGGCTGCGGCATTTCACTTGCGGGCCTTTACTGGGCCGGTTGGGCAGGATGGCGCGATGCCGCGCTGGCGCTGGCCATGTTGCCGCCCATGTTCGCAGGCCTTTGGGTCGCCCGTTTCTTCAGACTGCGGTTCTTGCGCTGGTATCGACCATGGTTGCTCGGCGTTGCCGGGATGGCCGGAATTCTGCTGGTTCTGCGGGGGCTGACGTGACCCCGGTACTTTCCGTTCTGCAGTTTGCCGCGCGCCACGGGCGCTGGCTCCTTGTCCTTGGGTTGGTCGCCGGTGTCGCGTTGCCAGGCATTGCCGCCTTCATGGAAAAGCAGCTTCCGATAGCCGTGGCGCTGCTGTTGTTCTTCTCCGCTTTGCGTGTCGGGCCCCGGCAGGCTTTTGGCGCGACACGGGATATCGGCCAGTCTCTCTACTTTGTTCTGGCCCTGCAACTGGCCTTGCCGATCATTTTTGTTCTAGTGCTGATTGCAACGGACTGGCGGAGCCCGCTGGCTTTCGGATTGGCGCTGATGCTCGCGGCTTCGCCGATTTCCGGAAGTCCGAGCCTGGCTATCCTGCTTGGCAAGGACAGCGCGCCTTCGTTACGGCTGTTGATCGCAGGTACGGCGCTGCTTCCCCTGACCACGATCCCGGTTTTCTGGATGATGCCGGACCTGGTTGCCGGCAAAAGCGTTTTGGGTGCGGCTCTGCGGTTGCTTCTCATCATCGGCATTGCAACGGCCATTGCCTTTGTCATTCGAGGGTTCTTTTTGAAAAATCCCGGTCCGGCGGGTCTTGGCGCCATCGATGGATTGGCAGCGCTCACCATGGCTATCATGGTTGTCGGGCTGATGGCCGCCGTTCGTCCGGCCCTGGAGAACAACCCCGGCGGACTGGCGTTTAACCTCTTTATTGCCTTTGTTGCCAATTTCGGACTGCAGGCAAGCGTCTATCTCATTTTGAAGCGACCCTTGCCGGATCAAAGCGCTGGAATCGCGGTGTGTGCCGGTAATCGCAACATTGCGCTGTTCCTGGCAGCCTTGCCGGCTGGCGTCATGGAGCCGTTGCTGCTGTTTATCGGCTGCTATCAGGTTCCGATGTATCTGACACCCATCCTGCTCAGGCGCTTTTACCGCTGAACCACAGCTTGCGACGAAAAGCGTCGCTGTAGCGGCTGTCTGTTGAACAGATTCGCGGTAAGCTGCTTGGGTAAAGGTTCTTTGCCGCGATTCGCGCTGATAAGCGCAAGTTTGGCAAAGCCAAGAGGGAAGCCGGTGCAAATCCGGCGCTGCCCCCGCAACTGTAAGCGGCGAGCCTCTCCCAAAAGCCACTGGCCTTGACAGCCGGGAAGGCAGGAGACGGTGATGACCCGCAAGCCAGGAGACCTGCCTTTACGTGAACTGCAAGCCGGGCGGGGTGCCCCGGAAGAGCGGCGAGCCCGGTCCTGGCCGGCACCTGCGCTTTCTTATGCCCCGTCTCTGCCTTTTGAGGAGAGACATGTGAACCACATCAAACAAACAGACGATCTTCACAGATGTCCTTCACCCGGCCGAATGGGAGGGTGAGCGATGTTTCCCGTACAAGATAGTGACATTGGCCGTATCGTCCGCAGGATTGGCCGGCCTGACGGAACCAACATCGTCGCGTTGCGCAAGGACCGGTCGTATCGGCCGCTTTCTGCCGAGGAAGCGCTGATCCAGTGGATGCTCGACCTTCCAACGGGCGCAGCGATCGACAAAGCGGCGCGATATGCGCTGCGCGTCGTGGATGCGGGCCCTGCCATGTCACCCGATGTTCAGCTGTTTTGCGATTATCTGAGGCAGGCCATCGAGGCATCGCAAATACCGGTTTCACCGAACCGGCGCAGGCGCAGGCGGCAACCCTGATATAAAACCGGGCTTATTGCTCGGAGAGTTTCATGTCCGGGCTGTAGGTTTTTCCGGAGACATGCTTGATGACGGCCTGGGCGCATTGCATGCGCCCGGATTCATTGTTGAAACCGTAGGCTGGATCACCATGGAGCTCCCATCCCTGTGACAAAGCTTCGCTGACCTTATGGCAGAAACTGGCATCGTCTGGCCCGGTCAGCAATCTGTAGAGTTTCATCGTGCAGCTCCAATTCGTGTCAGGTTACCGGATGCCGGCTTTTGCCAAAAGCGCCTCGGCCTGTTCCAGATGCAGGCGCTCTACCATGCGCCCGTCGATCTTTATCACCCCTTTGCCGGCGTTTTCGGGCAGGGAAAACGCTTCCACGATCGCTTTTGCCTGCGCAAGTGCGTCCTTGCCAGCTCCGAATGCCTCATTGGCACCGCCGATCTGGCTTGGATGGATAAGGGTTTTTCCGTCGAAGCCCATCAGGTGGCCTTCGGCGCATTCGGCAAGAAAACCGGCCTCGTCGTGAAAATCATTATAAACGCCGTCGAGCACATCGACGCCGGCGGCTTTGGCGGCAAGCACCACCTGCATAAGCCAGGGTGTCATAAATTGTCTTCCGTCCGGAAGGGGGATGTCCGTTTCCTTGGACAGATCATTGGATCCGATCACCAGACAATCGAGGCGGCCGCCGGGCCGATGCGCGGTGTCGGCTGTGGTGAGAACGTTTGCGATACCGCGCGGTGTTTCGATCATTGCCCAGAGCCCGATGGCCGGTTCAGCCCCAACGTCCCGCAGCGCCGCCTCGGCCTGGTCAATGTCGGCTGCACCGTTGACCTTTGGCAGCAGGATGGCGTCGGGGCGCAGACGCGCAGCCTCGACAATGTCGTCATGACCCCATTTGCTTGAAAGGGCGTTGATCCGGATGATCCATTCCTTGCCTGGCGGCCCGGTCCTTGAAAGACGGTCCTCGAGCGCATTGCGCGCTGCCGGTTTTTCATCAGGTGCGATGGAATCTTCAAGATCGACGATAATTGTATCGCAATCGAGCCCGGTAGCCTTTTCCATGGCCCGTTCATTGTTGGCGGGTATGTAAAGGACCGAGCGGCGGGTCTGTTTTTGGCGGTGATGTATGCCTGTTTTTTTCATGGCGTCTTAATGCCTTTCGCCGGGCCGCATCGCAAGGCTGTGTTGTGAGCTCCGACGGTTTTGGAGCTGCATCCTTTACGAATTGTAAGGCGGCGGCGGTTGAAACTGTACCGTTCAATGACCAATTGAATGGAAGCAGACCCGATCTCCAGCGGGTTTACACGGCTGCCGGCTGTTTTGCGGTTCGCCGAATTTGAGAAAGCGGGAGGTAATACGATGGCAAATCTTCGCGCAATCATTGTTGCAGTTGTCGGGCTCGGCATTGCCGCCCTGATCATCGTCGTCATGGCGACCGTCGGGCTGGCTATTGTCGGTTTTGCCGCTGTCGCCTGCGTGGTCGGCCTGATCGCCGCCCGGTTCAATCGGCGCAACCGCGTCCACAAACGCGAGAATGGTCCACGTGTCTGGGACGACGGGAACGGCAAGATTATCGATATGTGATCGGCGATTCTCACCGCCGGGGCCTTCTTTTTCTGTTTCAGCTTTGATAAACGCTTGGCAAAGTTCGCCTGGCGGGCGTTTGTTATGCCTGCTGGCCATCGTCGGCTAAAGCCGGGAAGTATATTGAGGTTCTCGCGATGAAGAAATTTTCAAGACACAGCGGTGTCGCTGCACCCATGCCCATTGTCAATGTCGATACCGACATGATCATCCCGAAGGACTATCTGAAGACAATCAAGCGCACGGGCCTTGGCAAGGGCCTTTTTGCGGAGATGCGTTTTAATGAGGACGGATCCGAGAACGAGGAGTTCGTGCTCAACAAGCCGGCCTATGAGAATGCGACGATCCTGGTAGCGGGTGATAATTTCGGTTGCGGCTCCTCACGCGAGCATGCGCCCTGGGCGCTGATGGATTTCGGCATACAATGCGTCATCTCGACGAGTTTCGCCGATATTTTCTACAATAACTCCTTCAAGAACGGCCTGTTGCCGATCGTCGTGACCCCGGAGGAGCTTGAAATGCTCCTTGACGACGCGTCGCGCGGCGCCAATGCGACCCTGACCGTCGATCTCGTAACCCAGGAAATCCACGGCCCCGATGGCGGCATTATCAAATTCGACATCGATCCGTTCAAGAAACACTGCCTTCTCAACGGTCTCGATGATATCGGTCTGACGATGGAAAAGGACCACCATATCGACAGCCACGAAGAACACATTTCCAACCATCGTCCGTGGCACTGAGCGGAACGGCGGATCGCAAATCGGAGTTCGGCATGCGCAAACTCATCTCCTCCGGTTCGCCCATGGAAGAGGCGGCCGGATATTCGCGGGCGGTTGTGCAAGGCGATTTCTGCTTCGTGGCGGGCACGACCGGTTACGATTACGAGACCATGGAAATGCCGGAAAGCATCGAGGCACAGACTCGAAACGCCCTTTCAACGATAGAGCGGACGCTGACGGATGCCGGTTTCGGCCTCGCCGATATCGCCCGCGTGAAATACTACATCACCGATGCCGCGGACGCCGGCCGGGTCTTTCCCGTTGTCGGGGAATTCTTTGCCGAAGTCAGGCCTGCCGCAACAATGGTTGTCACCGGTCTGATCAGGCCGGAAATGCGCATTGAAATCGAGGCTACCGCCTATAAACCGAAAGACTGACCGGGCTCTTGTCCGACACGAAGACAAACAAGGAATGTTCCATGGCAACGCGTAAACTCCTTCTTCTGCCCGGCGACGGGATCGGCCCGGAAACCATGGCCGAGGTCCGCAAGCTGATCGGTTTCATGAATGAGAGCCACGGCGCGGGTTTTGAGATCGAGGAAGGGCTGGTGGGCGGATCGGCCTATGATGCGCACGGCAAGTCCATTTCCGAAGAAGACATGGCAAAAGCCGATGCGGCCGATGCCGTGCTGTTCGGCGCGGTGGGCGGGCCCAAATGGGACAGCGTTGCCTATGATGTCCGCCCGGAAGCCGGCCTCTTGCGTTTGCGCAAGGATATGGAGCTCTTTGCCAATCTGCGTCCGGCAATCTGCTATCCGGCGCTTTCCGATGCATCCTCTCTGAAGAAGGATGTCATTGAGGGTCTCGATATCCTGATCGTACGTGAGTTGACCGGCGGCGTCTATTTCGGCGAGCCGAAGGAAATCATCGATCTCGGGAACGGCCAAAAACGCGGGATCGACACGCAGGTTTACGACACCTACGAGATCGAGCGCATTGCCGGGGTGGCATTTGAACTGGCGCGCACGCGACAGAACAAAGTCACGTCGATGGAAAAGCGCAACGTCATGAAATCCGGGGTCCTGTGGAACGAGGTCGTCACACGGACCCACGCCGAGAAATACAGCGATGTGGCGCTTGACCACATGCTGGCCGACGCCGGCGGCATGCAGCTTGTGCGCTGGCCCAAGCAGTTCGACGTCATTGTCTGCGACAACCTCTTCGGTGATATGCTGTCTGATGTCGCGGCCATGCTGACCGGTTCGCTGGGCATGTTGCCGTCGGCTTCCTTCGGTGCGCCGGACGGGAAAACCGGCATGCGCAAGGCGCTTTACGAGCCGGTGCATGGGTCAGCTCCGGATATTTCGGGCAAAGGCCTTGCCAACCCGATTGCCATGATTGCCTCATTTGCGATGTGCCTGCGCTACTCCTTCGATATGGTGAAGGAGGCGGAGATGCTTGAAAAGGCGATTGCCGATGTTCTGGAGAACGGATTGCGCACAACCGATATCGCCGCCCCCCATGCTGAAACCGTTTCAACGTCTGAAATGGGTGATGCGGTCCTTGAACGGTTCCGTTCTTTGACTGCCTGATCGATCAAGGAACCGCCGCTAAAGCAGCGGTTGGCGAAACAATGGACCATCAGGACAAGGCGGATACGGAAAACCCGGCAGGTTTCGCATCTTCGATGCGCGCTGTCGGCCGCCGTCTGTCGGATCGGTTCAGGTCGAATGTCGTTGCAAACCGTTCACTTTTGAAGCGGCGGCAGTCCTTTATCAAACGGTCCTTCCGCGTGCGAGGCTGGCGCTACCTGTTCCTGACCGTCATGGTGGTTATCCTGGTGGCGGTGGTGCTTGACAACCCGGTGGGCGCTTACCGGCATCAATGGCCGGCGGATATTCTCAGATGGGCCTTCCGCTTGACCGATATCGGCAAGTCGGGCTGGATCCTTGTTCCGACCGGCATCCTGGTGCTGGCCGGATTCCTCATCGACTGGTCCGGCTTTAAGGCGCGAACACGGCTCGTGATGGCGAAATGGGTCGCCGCCAGCGCGTATATCTTTCTATCGGTGGGTATATCCGGACTGATCGTTGCGGTCCTGAAACGAGTTATAGGGCGTGCGCGGCCTGTCCACTATGAAGAGCTTGGAGCGTTTTACTTCCAGCCCTTTTCAAATGCCAGCTTCGCCAGTTTCCCGTCCGGCCATTCAACCACATCCGGCGCGTTTTTCGCCGCCGTTGCCATCTTTTTCCCGAGCTTGCGATTTCCCGCCCTGGTGCTTGCCGTCTGGCTGGGGTTCACACGGGTTCTTGTCGGTGCCCACTATCCGAGCGATGTGATTGCCGGTGTTGCCTTCGGAGCTTGGTATGCCTATTTCACCGCGCTTTTCTTTGCCGGCTATGGAATACTTTTCAAGGTTCATGAGAACGGAATGCCGGTGCGAAGGCCAGGCTATCAGCTGCAAAAGTTCCTCTTAAGGGGCTGATTGACCGCCTCTCGGCTTCTTTCAGCGATTGACTCCAACGACAGGCGATGTAAAAGGCCTGCGAACGGAGATGAAAATGCACGTTTCAGAACTGCATAGCTGGCATGAGTGCCGTCCGGCCGATCGGGCCGGCGACCTTCTTGCATACATCCGTTTTGTCAAAACAACGGCCACGAAGACGACCAAAACGGTCTGACGTCTCTGGCTTGTCCGCGCTCTTCCCGGTCCAGCCGGGGAAGGGACCCGCAATGGCCGGCGGGTTGCGAACAGGAAGAGAGACAGGAGTAGGACACCATGGGATTTCGTGTCGCAGTCGCCGGTGCCACAGGCAATGTGGGCCGGGAAATGCTGGAGATTTTGTCGGAGCGCAATTTTCCGGCGGACGAGGTCATCGCGCTGGCATCCAGCCGCTCGGTGGGCAAGGAGGTTTCCTTCGGAGACGGGACTCTGACCGTCAAGAACCTGGAAACACACGATTTTTCCGATACCGACATCTGCCTGATGTCGGCCGGCGGGTCAGTGTCACAGAAATGGTCGCCGAAGATCGGCCAGCAGGGATGCGTGGTAATCGATAACTCTTCGGCCTGGCGTTATAATGCCGATGTTCCGCTGATCGTGCCGGAAGTCAATGCCGACGCGATCAGCGAATTTTCCAGGAAGAACATTATTGCCAATCCGAACTGTTCAACGGCCCAGCTGGTTGTCGCCCTCAAGCCGCTTCATGATGCAGCCGTCATCAAGCGTGTCGTGGTTTCGACCTACCAGTCGGTTTCAGGCAGCGGCAAGGACGGTATGGACGAGTTGTTCAACCAGACACGGGCCGTCTTCGTGAACGACCCTGTCGAGAAGGGCATCTATACCAAGCGCATCGCCTTTAACGTCATTCCGCATATCGATAGCTTCATGGAAGACGGATATACCAAGGAAGAATGGAAGGTTCTGGCAGAAACCAAGAAAATGCTGGATCCGAAGATCAAGGTGACGTGCACCGCTGTGCGGGTTCCGGTCTTCATTGGCCATTCCGAAGCTGTCAATCTCGAGTTCGAGAAAGAGATCACGGCCGAACAGGCCCGTGACATCCTGCGCGATGCGCCCGGTTGCCTTGTTGTCGACAAGGCCGAAGATGGCGGTTATGTCACGCCGCATGAATGCGCCGGCGAGGATGCGACCTATATCTCGCGTATTCGCGAGGATGCGACGGTCGAAAACGGTCTGAACATGTGGGTGGTATCGGATAATCTGCGCAAGGGTGCGGCGCTCAATGCGATCCAGATAGCCGAACTACTGGTCGCACGCGGCCTTATCAAATCGAAGAACCAGGCCGCCTGATAGCTGGTTTGCCGGGTTAAAAAGGACGGGCTGCTCTTTGCGGCCCGTCTTTTGTTTTCAAGGTAAACAGGCGGCCTCGCTTGTCGGCCTTTTGTTTCGATGCCGGAACGAGCGTTGAAATTGTTAAGCCCTTTTGGATTTAACCTTGGATTTGAACGGACCATCTGCGCAACGTTCATATCAGGCACCGACCGTTTAAGCTGTCGCCAGAAGCTCCGATGGCGCCGGCAAGCGGTCTAGACTTTGAAAAACCGTCACAGTGATTGTATAAAATTCACAGACTTCACGCTTTAAAAGAAATTCGAGGGGGCTTTTCTTGAGATCCGCGACGATAAACGGCTTTTTCAAAGTGGCGCTTGTTTTGACCGCAACGGTCATGGCCGGCGGACCGGCACTTGCCGCCAAATGCGGCAATACAGCCGCAGGATTTCCGCGCTGGGTGGAAGAAACCAAAAAGGAAGCGGCGCGCAAGGGCTTTAACCAGAGGACCATCAATGCGACGCTCGGTAATGTCTCTTACAAGACCAAGACTATCCGGCTTGACCGCAATCAGCGCAGTTTCAAGCTGTCGTTGAACCAGTTCATGCAAAAACGCGGCGCAAATGCCATTGTCAGCCGCGGCAAGCAGATGAAGAAACGTCACGCAAAGCTGCTGAACTCGTTGGAGAGGCGCTACGGTGTGCCGCCAGGGGTCATTCTGGCAATCTGGGGCATGGAAACCGGCTTCGGCGGCTATATGGGCAAGGAAGACACGATTTCAGCCCTGGCGACGCTTGCCTATGACTGCCGCCGTTCCGCTTTCTTCACAAATGAGCTTTATGCGGCCATGACCATCATCCAGCAGGGTCAGCTTACGCGCAAGCAAATGCGAGGCGCCGGGCACGGCGAGCTCGGCCACACCCAGTTTCTACCGTCCAGCTATCTGAAGTTCGCCGTGGACGGGGATGGCAACGGCCGCCGTGACCTTGTGGGCTCGCGCACCGACGCGCTGGCCTCGACGGCAAATTATCTGCGTGCCTATGGCTGGAAGCGTGGACGCGGCTATCAGCCTGGCGAGACAAACTTCCGGGCTATCCAGGCCTGGAATGCCGCGAAGGTCTACCAGCAGGCCATTGCCATCATCGCCCTGAGAATCGACAGCTAGGTTTTCGGCTGTCCGCCTGTCCGATCGTGCTATTCACCCGCGCCTTATCCTTGCGCGGGTGAGGCCACGGCCCCTCCTTCAAACAACCGCCTGTGGCGCCTGATGAGATCGGCGATGCTTCTGATCACATCGGTGATATGCGGCTCATGACGATCTTCATCGTGGCTGACAAGCCACTGGTCGTGCGCCAGTTCAGCAATCGGCTCGCTGCATCGCACCAGCCGCGGCGAAGCGTCACCGATGAAACAGGGCAGAACAGCGAGGCCGGTTCCGGTGGTCAGCGCGGCCATCAGCGCAGCCGGTGAATTGCATGTCAGGACTGCATCGCGTTCAAGATGGGTGTCGAGCCAGGCCGCCGAAGGCGGCTTCGGCCCGTCGTGAAAAATGGTCAGCCAGTCGCAATCCCAAAAGCGTCGCCGGGCCTTGGCGGCGGGGTGGGTTTCTACGTAATCCTTGTCGCCGTAGATGGAGAACTCGACCCTGACGAGACGCTGTCCGGCAAGCCCCAACCGTTCCGGCCGCCGGTTGCGCAAACCGATGTTCGCCTGTCGGCGTTGAAGGTCCATTTCGCCGATGCCGGTGATCAGGACGAGGTCGGCCTTGCCATCCTTCGGGCGCAGCTCGGAGAGCTTGTGGGCGAGGAAGAGGCCGGTCCAGAAACCGACCGCGATCCTGATTTTTCTCGACGGTTGAGTCCGGTCGCGCCAGCGGTCCACCTTTGCGGCCTCGTTCTCGACACCCTCGGCGATCTCGAGCAGCTCGTAGCCGGCCGTTGTCGGTGTGTACCCGTCCTGGCTTCGGTGAAACAGTTCCATCTCCAACGCACGTTCAAGCGCCAGAATGCGGCGGCCCAGAGTGGGCGCGCTCAGCCCGGTTGTCTGGGTGGCCATGGACAACCCACCGGCCCTCGCGACGGCGATGAAGACCCGCAAATCCTCCCATTTCCACTTTTCATTCATGAAAAGATCCTAACAAAACTGTCCGTTTTCATGACGAAAAAGGTCGATTATGGCTTGCATGTGCTGACCAGTCTCGACGTGACCATATGGGGTACGGATGATGAAAACAAACAAAAACAGTTATATAGAACTATTTGGGATGAATGATACGCCGCTGGGCATGGGAAGTTGGGCTTTGGGCGGCCCTTTTTTCAGTGGTGAAAAATGGCTTCTGCCTAAGGGTGCGCCCCTTGGATATGGAAAAACCAGCGACCCGGTATCGATCCGCGCCATCCATTGTGCCATCGACCACGGTGCGGCTGTCATCGACACAGCTGATGCCTATGGAACCGGCCACAGTGAAAGGGTGATCGCCAGAGCCCTGAGGAACCATCGCGATGGTGTTCTTCTAGCAACGAAGTTCGGCAATGTCATCGACGAAAGGACAAAGGAGCTGATTGGTACACAATGGTCCGAAGGCTATATCAGGGCGGCTCTGGAGGCCTCTTTGCGGCGTCTCGAAACAGATGTGATCGACATATACCAGCTTCACATTTCTGAGCTGGCCATGGATGAGGCGGAGCGTGTTGGAGAGACCCTTGCCGCCTTATGTCGGGAAGGAAAAGTCCGTTATTACGGATGGAGCACCGACGATCCCGAGCGGGCGAAACTGCTCGCCGCGAAGCATGGGGCGCAGATGGCCCAGTTCAATATGAATGTGTTGCAGCCGGCAACCCGGATGGTGGAGATGTGCGAGGCGCATGATCTGTTCGGGCTGGTCCGACTGCCGCTCGCCATGGGGTTTCTGAGCGGAAAATACACAGCGCAAAGCAGCTTGCCGGAGGACGATATACGCTCCGCGCCACCGCCGGATCTGGTCTATTTCGAAAGCGGTGGCCGTGCCAATGCTGAATGGGCCGCGCGCCGTGATGCAATACGCGATATCCTTACGAGCAGTGGCCGCACCCTTGCACAAGGAGCACTGGCCTGGCTGTGGGCGCAGAGCGACCGTATTATTCCAATCCCAGGCATTCGCACAGAGGCGCAGGCGAAAGAGAATTTCGGGGCCAGGGCGCATGGCCCGCTCCTTGAGGAGCAGGTTATTGAGATCGACAACATTCTGGACCGGAGGGTCTAGGCGTCTTCCTCGGCCTCGGCGCGGGCGGTATTGGCCAATGACTGATCAAGCTGTTTTTGTTCCGGGCGGACAAACTCGCCGCTGCCGGCGTCCATGACCCATAATTCGCCTGTCGAAATGTCGAACCAGGCCCCATGAAGATCGAG
Source organism: Hoeflea prorocentri (assembly GCF_027944115.1). NCBI lineage: Bacteria > Pseudomonadati > Pseudomonadota > Alphaproteobacteria > Hyphomicrobiales > Rhizobiaceae > Hoeflea > Hoeflea prorocentri. The sequence goes on from NZ_JAPJZI010000001.1 coordinate 4,385,671, forward strand.
CTTGCCGCGCTTTTCGAGGATCCGAACGCAGGGAAATGTCCGCAGGTTGGTTATGGAATTGCGGACCGAGACCCGTTCCAGCGCGGTCTGCCGTTCCTGCCCGTCGGCGAGTGCACCGGACTGCATCTCCGATTTGACCGGATCAAGCAGGCTCATCCACTGGCCGATAAAATCGCCCGGCGAAAGAGGGGTCGCGCCGGGATTGAGCGCTGCGGATATGCCGCCGCAGCGGCCGTGTCCCATCACCACGATATCGCGCACGCGAAGAGACTGGACGGCAAATTCCAGTGCCGCCGATGTGGAATGAAAGGATCCGTCCGGCGCATAGGGCGGAACGAGGTTGGCGACATTGCGCACAACAAACAGTTCTCCGGGCCCGGCATTGAATATGGTTTCGGGAGCCGCGCGCGAGTCGCAGCATGCGACGATCAGTGTTTTGGGCTTTTGCCCCCTGTCGGCAAGTTCCCTGTATCGGTCACTTTCTTCGCCGTAACGGCCGGACATGAACTGGCTGTATCCGGCAAGCAGCCGGTCTGGAAAGGTGTTCATGGTCATTGTCTCCCTATAACCCGCTTACGCGGGGAGGCCGGCCTCATCAGCCGGCGCATATTAACGAGAGCAAAGGGGCGCTTCAGACTGTCCGCCTCGCTCTCCAGCGCAAGTTCGTCGGCGCCGCGCTTGACCGTGCGGGCCAGGATTTCAAATACGGAGGCGCTTGCCGACTGCAGCGATTTTTCGTCTGCCTTGCCGTTCATGACATGGGCGAGCATCAGCGAGGCCAGGAGATCGCCCGGTCCGTTCGGCGGTCTGGCGATTTCCTGATGTTCGGCCATCAGGGCGTCCTGCGCCGTTACAAGAATGTTTCCGGTACATCCGGACATCATGGGCAGGGCGGATGTGACAACCACGCGCTTGGGGCCAAGAGACCGCGCCGCCTCGACGATCTGCATGTTGTCGTCAAAGGTTGTGGAGCAGATCCATTCAAGTTCAAAACGGTTGGGCGTGGTCATCGTGGCAAGCGGGATCAGACGGTCGCGGACCTCTGAAGCCGTTTCCTCCGGCACATAAAGGCCATTTGCATCCCCGATGACCGGATCGCAGACATAGTGGGCGTCCGGGTTCTGGTCCCGGATCGTTTTGACGAGCCGCTCGATTGCCGGCGCCTGTCTGGCGTCACCGAGATATCCGGAGAGCACGGCGCCGACTTCTCCTATCCAGGGTGCACGGCAAAGATCGTCGACAATGGCGGCAAAATCCTCGATCGGCAGCATCGAACGGGTCGCCGGTCCATGCCCCGGGTGCCAGGGCAGGACGACAGTGGGCAGGGCCCAGACCGGATGGCCAAGCGTTTCCAGCGCAAAGACCGCCGCACGGTTACCGACCGAGCCCCGGACCACGTGGCTCGATATGACCAGGACCGCTCCCTGATCCGGTTTGTGATGCGTGTCGACGGACATGAGCTTCCTCAGTTGCTCTGAAGGAAATTGGCCAACCAGATAACGAGGGCGACGAGTGCGATCAAGGAAAGAATTCGCCCGATACGTGTTCCCCAAACCTCAATCTTATCCGAAGGATCGACATCCTTTGCCATGAAGTGACCGGTTACCGTCTTCGACTTGGTCTTGAGTTTCGGCGCGTGGAGGAGATTGCCTTCGTCCTTGAGTTTTTCAAGGTCCTGCAGCGCCTTGCGAGACTGATCGTCGTGGTCTGCCATTATTGCGATCCCGTGATGGCATCATGATATAGGCATCGGATGCGATAGAGAAGCATCTGAATACGCTTCATCCTATTTGCCGGCGGGGTCGGGCGGTGCCGGTGGAAGAATGCCATTGCGGTTGAGAAAATCAATTGCGCTTGGCCATAGGCCCATTGTCCAAAGATTGCTGTGTCCGCCCTTGTCAAATACTATCAGCTCTTTCGGATCGTTGGCCATGGCAAAGAGCGCTTCTCCATGCTCGAAAGGGATGACTCCATCGGCCTTGCCGTGAACAATTAGAAGCGGCGCATCCACCTCGCCGATCCGTTCCCGGCTTGGGAAGGGATCTCTCATCAAAGTTCTGGCCGGCAGCCACGGATAGGTCGCTGCAGCGACATCAACGGCCGCCGTATAGGGCGCTTCAAGGATCAGTGCCTTTGCGTCCCGCTGTTGCGCCACGGCGACGGCAACGCCGGTTCCAAGCGATTCGCCATGGAGAATAATGTCCGGTGTCCCGGCGCGCAGACGGTCGAAATGCTCCAACGCATCGGAGATGAGCGCGGTTTCCGATGGTGAGCCATCGGCCCCCGCATAGCCTCGATAGGTCGGAGCATAAAGACCAAGGCCGCTGTCTACGATCTGCCTATAGCGGCCTGCCCGGAGGGTGAGGTTTCCGCCATTGCCGTGGAAATAGAGAACTGTCGGCAGGTCCGGTGTTGCCGGTGCCTTGCGCCACACAGCGATACGGGTGCCGTCAGCCATTTCCGCATGGTCAAACGCGACATCGGAAAGGCCATTCTCCACCGGAGCCGTCAAATCGCCGAAGGGCTGGAAAACAAGTTGCCGCTGATAAAGATACATCAGTGCGGCGATGGCGCCGTAAGCAACCAGAACCGTGAGGACGGGGCCGGCCATGCGGCGTGCGAAACGCAAAATCGCCACGTGATAACCTCTTGATCAGGACGTTCCAGCGTCGATACGCCAAAAGACCCGCCGCGTCCATCCGGCTATGGACCGGGATTGAACCGCAAACCCGCCGGGTCGCTATAGCGCGCCCTCCTCCTCGAGCACTTTGCGGGCGATACGAAAACACTCCAGCGCCTGCGGTACACCGCAATAGATGCCGACCACGTGGATGATCGCTCTTATCTCTTCCAGCGACACCCCGTTGTTGCGGGCTCCACGGCAGTGAATTTCCCATTCATGCATCTTGCCGAGCGCGCCGATCATCGCGAGGTTCATCATCGAACGTGTCTTCGGGTCGATCGTCTCGTCGCCCCAGCCAAAGCCCCAGCACCACTCTGTCATGGCCTCCTGAAAAGGCCGGGTAAACTCGTCGGCGGCTTCAAGATTGCGCTCAACATACTCCGCGCCCAGTGTGGCCTTGCGCTGCGAAAGACCCTTTTCAAACCGTTCCTTGTCCATCTAGCCGTTCCCCTTGAGCCTGATCGCGATATTCTTTGTCTGTACGTAGTTCCAAAGCGATTCGCGTCCCTTTTCTCGCCCATAACCCGATTTGCCGTAGCCGCCGAACGGTGTTTCCACCCCACCCGCATACCATTCGTTGACGAAGACCTGCCCGGCCCGCAACCCGGCGGCCGCGCGGGTTGCCCGGTCGAGGTCGGCGGTGAAGACGCCGCCGACGAGACCGTAGGGCGTGTTGTTGGCAATGGCGATGGCCTCGTCATCGTCGCTGAATTCCAGAATCGACAAAACCGGTCCGAAAACCTCGTTACGGGCAATGTCCATTTCAGGGGAAACGTCGGTGATCACAGTTGGCTGCATGAAATAACCTGGCCGGTTCAGTGCATGGCCGCCGGTTGCCAGGGTTGCGCCCTGGCGCTCGGCATCGGCGCACATTCCAACCGCCCGTTCGCGTTGCCGCTCGGAAATCATCGCCCCCATATTGGGCCCGAAATCGGCCCGGTTCATGCCGTCGCCCACCGAGATGCTGTCAGCTAGCACCACAATGGCTTCGGTGAGCCTTCTGGCGATGCTACGATGGGCAATCACCCGAGACATTGCGGAGCAGACCTGGCCGGCATTGAAATAAATGCCCCAACGCACATCGTCCATGAAGGCATCGATGTCGGCGTCGTCATGGACGATCGCTGCCGATTTGCCACCCAGTTCGAGAACGCAGGGGACGATATTTTCAGCTGCCGAGCGGGCAATTGAAATACCAGTGGGCACGGAACCGGTGAAAACGACCTGGTTGATATCCGGATGGGCCGCGAGCGCCGCTCCGGCCTCCTTTCCATGTCCGCAGACGATGTTCACGGCACCGGCGGGAAACCCCGCCGCCTCAGCCGCCTGGGCCATGAAGCCGTTTGTGAGCGGATCAAGTTCCGGCGGCTTGACGATGCAGGCGTTCCCTGTGGCAAGCGCTGCCGACAGCGATCGTGCGGTCATCTCCAGCGGGTAGTTCCACGGGATGATCTGTGCCGACACGCCAAGTGGTTCGTGGACGGTGAAATCGAAATAGCCGGCGCCCAGCGGGATCGAACGACCCTCAACCGTTTCGGCCTGGTTGCCGTAATACTCGAAATAGCGGGCCGCTCCCTCGATTTCGAGGCGCGCTTCCCAAAGCGGCTTGCCGGATTCCTTTGTAAGAACCGGTGCAATCTCGTCGATCCTCTCAAGTAGGTGATCGCCCATGGCGCGCACCATCCGGCCGCGCTCCACTGGTCTCAGATCGCTGAGCGCGCCGCTTTCATGGCATTGTCTTGCTGCCCCGACGGCCCGATCGATATCGTAGACATCAGCAAGCGCCTGTTCTGCAATGGTATCGCCTGTTGCCGGATCATTCACGGCAAGCCGCCCGGCCCCACCGTCGACAAACGCGCCATTTATATAGTTTTGCCAGTAGGGGCGACTGTCAGCCATCGGCGGCTTCTCTCATCCATTGCTGCAGGACATGGATCGAGTGTTCGGAATTCACACCCGACGCCGGATCAAGCACCAGCGGACCGGGCTTATAGCCGCGGCTTTTCAGCCCCTTATGGACCGCTTCAACGAGATGGATGTCCTCTTCGACCGTTGTCTGCCGGTCCTGGACGGCCAGTTGGCGGATGACGTCGGAATCCTCGCCGCCCTTGGTGTACCACCCGCGCCAGACAATTACATGTTCGCTGTCGATGGCACGCCAGTGATAGGTGTTGAGCACATTGCCGGGATAGACCTGGAATGAAAACATCGGCCAGAGAAACCACGAGGAGTAATCGCCGGCGTGGTCGTTTGCGGACAAATCCACCGAATAGGTCATCTTTTCGAGATTCTGGCACTGCGTTGTGTGCCTCAGGCAGTAACCCTGCGGCTGGATGTCATAGGTTTCGGGCTTGATCACGCCATTGGCGAAGGTGTGGTGATTGATCTTGCAGTGATAGCACTCCGAATAATTCTCAACCGAGACCTTCCAATTGCAGTTCTCGGGAATCTCCACCCATTCTAACGGTTCGAGTTCGCCGTAATGCGGTACGAAGGCCGCCAGTTCCTCGCGTGCGCCGGGAAACCACTCGTCCATCGGCCGGGCGTCCGGGTCCAGGTTGACAAAGAGAAATCCGCAGAACTCCTCAACGGACACGGAGGTCAGGCAGATTTTTGTCCGGTCGAAACCGGGGACGGACTTGATATTCGGGCCCGAGCGCAATTCGCCCGTCAGTTCATAGGTCCAAGCATGGTACGGACAAACAATCAGCGGCGCGTTGCCCTGCCCGCTGACAAGCCTGTGGGCGCGATGCTGGCAGACATTGTAGTAGCCGCGAATTTCACCATCGCGGCCGCGAATGCAGAACAGGCTTTCGCCGGCGATGTCGCAGGTGATGAAGTCACCGGGTTTTTTGAGTGCAGAGGCATGGCCGGCAAACTGCCATGTGCGGGCAAGCAGCCCCTGGCATTCCGCACGGAATATGTCGGGATCTGTGTAGTAGCGCGCATCAAGCGTTCGGATCATGTTGACAGGCGCATTCATCTCGACACCTCATTCCTCAGGTTGATAAATTCCCAGTGTGTGGCGGCGTTCATGAAATCGCTCGATGTTGGAGATCACCTCGGGCGCTGCATCAGCGATGACAAAGGCCATCAGCGCTTCAAGCAATGCGATGTTGGACACCGATGAGGGGAAGAACTGAGGCGTATCGGCCGCCACGATAAATGCATGGTCGCTGCCGATCACGATCGGCGAGGCGGGGCTGTCCGAAAGGGCAATCACTGTCAGCCCCTGGCGGCGCGCCAGGCTGACAGCTTCGACAACTTCCGAGCGATAGGGTTTGCATGTCATGGCGATCAGCACGTCGCCCGGTCCGGCCCGCGCCAGATCGTCAATAGCGACGCTTCCAGGACGCGGGATCGCCTCGATGGTGTCGACCGCCATGTCCGCCAGATAGGTAAAGTTTCGGGCATTGGAGCTGTTGACGCCGACGCCAAGAACATAGGTCCTGCGTGAGGCGACGACCGCATCGGCTGCTGCTTTCATCGCCGTGTCATCGGTGGCGGCAAATGTTTCCTCGATATTGCGGATGGCGCTGGCCGCCATGTCCGCATAAAGCCGGGCAAGTTCTCCGCCGCGCGCCAGCGATTGCAGCCAGCGGGCACGGTCGGGAAAGCTGACAACGCCTCGCCGGATCTCTTCACGGAACGGCTCGCGAAAATCGTCATACCCCTCAAAACCGACGGATCTGGCCATCCGCACAAAGGTGTTCGGCTTGACCCGCGCTGCCTCAGCGATTTCCCGAATGGAGGAAACGCCCACATCATTGGGGTTTTCCAGCACATAGGCCGCAGCCTTGCGGGTTTCCGGCGTCAGCTCCTCCAGTGCGGCGGAAAGGTTTTTCAGAACCTTGGTCGGCGCCGAGTACTCTGGGTTTGGTACATTTATATTATTCATGGTTGACGAGAGTACATTTGTACGATTAGCCTGTCCACATAATTGTCAGCCATTTGGGAAGAAACCTGTGACAGAGCTAAATCCGGTTTCAGTGCCTTCAACCGCGCGCGTGGTCATTGTTGGCGGCGGCGTGATGGGCTGCGGGCTCGCCTATCATCTGGCACATGAGGGCTGGACGGATGTCGTTCTGCTGGAAAAGGCGGAATTGACGTCGGGATCGACCTGGCATGCCGCCGGCCAGATCACCCATTCGACGTCAAGCTTCGGGCTTGGCAAATGTGTTGATTACAATATCGGGCTTTATTCAGGGAAACTGGAGGCTGAGACCGGTCAATCGGTGACCTGGCATGGCTGCGGATCGTTTCGGCTTGCCTATGACGAAGATGAAATGGACTGGCTACGCCATACGCTGAGTGTTGGGCGGTCTCTTGGTTTCAATATCGAGCTGGTCGGCAAAGAGCGGATCCGGGAACTCCATCCATTTTACAATCTCGACGGTGTGCTCGGCGCGCTGCATACGCCCGATGACGGTCATGCCGATCCGTCGGGCATCACGCAGGCGCTGGCGGCCGGCGCTCGCCAGTTGGGCGTGCGGATCATTCGCCGTTGCCGGGCAACCGATATCAAGCAGATGCCAAACGGAGAGTGGCGCGTCTCCTCGGAGCGCGGCGACATCACATGCGAGCATGTGGTCAATGCCGGAGGAACCTATGCGCGCCAGATGGGCGAGTGGAGCGGGCTGCAATTGCCCATGACCTCCATGACGCATCACTACCTTGTCACCGACACGGTTCCGGAATTTCTGGACCTGGAAAGAGAACTGCCGGTCATCAGGGACGACCAAAAGGTTTCCGGTTACATCCGCATGGAGCAGAAATCCGGCCTGATCGGTATCTATGAAAAGGAAAACCCGAACACCGTTTGGGAGGATCACTGCCCCTGGGAGGCGGAAAACGAGCTTTTCGAGGCCGATTATGACCGCATCATGCCGTGGCTGGAAAACGCCATGGAGCGTATGCCTGCTCTGGCGGAACTCGGTATCAAACGGGAGGTTCACGGCGCCATATCGCATCCGCCGGACGGCAATCCTTTGATTGGACCCGCGCCCGGTGCGCGAAATTACTGGTGCTGCTGCGGTACACAGATCGGTATCGGCTGGGGGCCGGGCCTGACACGCGAACTGGCGCGCTGGATGGTGCATGGTGCGGCGGATATCTCGATGCGGGATTACGACCCGTGCCGGTTTGGAGCCTATGCCGACAAAAAATGGCAGGTGACCAAGGCAAGGGAAGACTATTGCCTGAGGCACGAAATTCCGTTTCCGCATTTCAACCGACTGGCCGGCAGACCTGTCAAACCCAGCCCTCTTTATGAGCGCCTCAAGGCAAGGGGTGCCGTTTATGAAGAAGTATACGGGCATGAACGGCCGCGCTGGTTTGCAAAGGACGGCGTCGCGCAAAAGGATCACTATTCCTTCAGGCGCACGGCCGTTGACGACATGATCGAACAGGAGGTCCGAGCGGTCCGTGGTTCCGTCGGAATCATGGATATTTCCGCCTTCACCAAGGTAGAAGTCAGCGGCGCCGGCGCTGAAGCTCTGCTCGACCGTCTGTCGGCAAACAGGCTGCCGCAAAAAACCGGTGGCATCGTGCTCAGCCATCTTTTGAACCGACGCGGGCGTATCGAGCTCGAGCTGACAATCGTTAAGCTGGCCAAGGAACGTTATTACCTGGTTTGTGCGGCATTCTTCGAACAGCGGTTGCTTGATCATCTGGAGCGTCACCGCACCGGGGGGAACGTCCTGATCAACAAGCTGTCGGACGATTGGGCGGCGATCTCCTTGCAGGGGCCCAGATCGCGGGCAGTTCTGGCTGAAAACACCACGGTTCCGTTGGACAATGCGCATTTCCGCTGGCTCACAGCACAGGAAATCGACATTGCAGGCCGCCCGATATGGGCATTCCGTATGTCCTATTGCGGCGAGCTCGGCTGGGAACTCCATGGACCGCGTGACCATATCCTTGCTGTTTATGATGCGCTTTGGGAATCGGGCAAGGCTTTCGGTATCGCCAATTACGGCTCGTTCGCGATGAATGCGATGCGGCTTGAAAAAATGTTCAAGGGCGCCGGTGAATTGACCAATGAGGTAACGCTGCGGGAAGCCGACGTCATGCGATTTGTCAAAATGGACAAGGGCGACTTCATCGGCAAGGAGGCGACGCAGCAAGGACTTGACGGCGACATGCCGTGGATTTGCACTTATCTCTCTATCGAACCTGATGGCGTTGTGGACGGGCATGGCGGAGAAGCCGTGTTGCGCGGCGGCGACGTAGTGGGCTCGACCACCTCCGTTGCCTACGGTCCGACGGTCGGCAAAATCCTTGCTTTTGCCTATATCAAGCCGGATGCCGCCGTGCCCGGCACCGCGCTGACCGTGCTGATTGCGGGTGAACCACGAAACGCCGTCGTACTTGGTGAGCCGGCTTATGATTCTCAAAACCAACGTCCGCGCACGGAAGCGGCCGTTTCGGAGGCAGCCGAATGAGCGCGATCCCTGCAGCAATGAATGCTTTTGTTCTCACCGGCCACGGCGAAATGGACATGTTGCAATACCGGACAGACTGGCCAGTCCCGGAGCCGGCGGAAGGCGAGGTCCTGATCCGGGTTCACGCCTGCGGCCTGAACAATACCGACGTCAATACCCGCACCGGCTGGTACTCAAAAACTGTGACTGCGGCGACGACCGGAAGCGGTTTCGATGATGTCGGCGAAGAGGACCCGTCCTGGGGCGGGGCGCCCATATCCTTTCCGCGGATACAGGGCGCCGATGTCGCCGGTACGGTGGTCGCGGCGGGCAAGAAGGCTGATCCTTCACTCATTGGCCGGCGCGTGTTGGTCGAAACGTGGATCCGCGATCCCGAAGACCCATTGAACATGAGCAAATGCCGCTATCTCGGCTCGGAGCTCGATGGCGGTTTTGCGGACTATCTCGCCGTTCCCGACCGGGCGGTGTTTCCAATTGAATGCGACCTCAGTCACGCAGAACTTGCGACATTCGCCACCTCCTGGGTGACGGCGGAAAACATGCTCAACCGGGCAAAGGTCACCGATGGCGATACGGTTCTTATACCGGGTGCCTCCGGCGGTGTCGGGTCGGCTCTTGTCCAGCTTGCCGCCCGCCGTGGCGCGCGCACGATCGCCATGGCCGGTACCGACAAACATGAACAGGTTGCAGCACTTGGATGTGACGCCGTTCTTGCACGGGCGCCTGCTGATTTGAAGGCAGCGCTTCGTGAGGCCATCGGTTCGGCCTCGGTCAGCGTTGTGGCCGATGTTGTCGGCGGACCGCAATTTCCATCGCTGATCGATGTCCTGGAGCGCGGCGGCCGTTATACGGTCGCGGGTGCCATCGCCGGACCGCTTGTCGAGTTGGATCTTCGCACGCTTTATCTGCGTGATCTCACATTCACCGGTGCGACGGTCGTCCCTCCGGGCACGTTTGGCGATCTTGTCGGTTATATCGAACGCGGCGAAGTCAGGCCGGTTCTCGCTCAAACCTTCCCGCTGGAACAACTGCACGACGCGCAACGCGCCTTTATCGAGAAGAAGCATATTGGCAATATCGTCGTGACCATGGACTAGCCGTCATGAAGATATCCCGCATATCGGTCTGGCAGGTGACGCTTCCGCTGAGCGTTCCATACAGGCTTTCCGGCGGGCGGCTCCAATTTGACGAGCTGGACAGTACATTTGTGCGCATCGACACGGATGAAGGCGTTTGCGGGTGGGGAGAAGCCTGCCCCTGGGGGCACACGTATCTGCCGGCGCACGGTGCGGGCGTACGCGCCGGGCTGGAACTTCTTGCACCGGCGCTGCTCGGACAGGATCCGCGGGCACTCGATGCACTAAACCGCCGGATGGATGCGACGCTTCCGGGGCATGCCTATGCCAAATCGGCACTCGACATAGCCTGTTGGGATATTCTCGGCAAAGCAGCCGGACTTCCATTGTGGATGCTGCTCGGTGGCGACCTGGCCGACCCGGTGGCAATCAACTCTTCCATATCGACCGGTACGCCTGAAGAAATGGTCACGCTGATCCGGCAGGCGCGCGAAAAGGGCTATCGTACCCATTCGGCCAAAATCGGCGGTAGCGATGTCACGCTGGACATTGCCCGGATCGACGCAATCTCGGCCGATCTGCCCGAAGGAGAACATGTCACCTATGATGTGAACCGGGCCTGGACGCCGGGGACGGCCTTGATGGTCCTTAACTCTGTCATATCCCGGGACTGGGTGGAGCAGCCCTGCGAATCCGTGGAGGCATGCGCGCATGTCGCCAGACGGGTCGCCAATCCGATTATGCTCGATGAATGCCTGCATTCGTTTCAGGATCACCTCAACGCCTGGAACCTGGGCGCCTGTGAGGGTGCAAAGGTCAAACCAAACCGGCTGGGCGGCCTGACGAAGGCAAGGCAGGTGCGTGATTTCGGTGTCAGCGTCGGCTGGCAGATGCATATTGAAGATGTCGGCGGTTCGGCCTTGGCCGACACCGCCGCGATCCACCTGGCGAGCGCCACGCCAAAGGCCAACAGGCTGGCAAGCTGGCTTTGCCATGATCATCTCGCCCTGGACCCGGTGCCGCAACAGGGCGCGCGCAACAAAGGCGGTTTTGTGGTCCCGCCATCGCAGCCGGGCCTTGGCGTCGAGCCCGTCGCCGACCTGATCGGTGAGCCGGTCGCAGTTTACGGGTAGGGCGATGAAGATTACCCGGATAACAATCTGGAAAGTCCCACTTGAGAGCCACACACCCTATCTCATGGCGTCGGGAAAAGCCTGCAAACAAGTCGACACCATGGTGGTCCGACTCGAGACGAATGGCGGGGTCGACGGGTGGGGCGAGGTATGCCCGATTCCGCACTATCTACCGGCCTATGCGGGCGGTGTAGCACCGGCGATTGAAGAAATGGCGCCTGTCGTCCTTGGAAGCGATCCTGTTGGTCCCGATGCAGTGATGGAACGGCTGGACGGTTTTCTGATCGGGCACGATTATGCAAAATCGCCGCTGGACATTGCATTGTGGGATATCACCGCGAAGGTTGCCGGACTACCTCTATATACTGTTTTAGGCGGCCGGATTGCCGAGAAGCTTCCGCTCTATCACTCGATTACCTGCATTGCAGCCGATGAAATGGTGCGGATTGCGAAAGAAGCCTTTGCGTCCGGAATTCGGCAGTTCCAGGTCAAGCTGGGCGCCGATGACGACTGGCAGGCCGATGTTGAGCGGCTGGTCAAGGTGCGTGAGGCCGTTGGAGACGGGCCGCTGGTCTATGGGGACTGGAACTGCGGTGCGCGGCGGCTTGATGCCATAAGGGTCGGTCGAGCGGTTGCACATCTTGATATCATGCTGGAGCAGCCCTGCCGGACACTGAATGATTGTGCCGCCGTTAAAACCGCAACAGGCCTTCCGATGAAAATCGACGAAGGCGCGCATGACGTCGCTTCCCTGCTTGAGGCCCACCGTCTCGGCTGCCTCGATGCGGTGGCGGTGAAGCTCTCCAAATTCGGCGGGCTTGGAGCCTGTCGAAGGGCGCGGGATCTGTGCGAGCATCTGGGTGCCCTGATGTGTGTCGAAGATACCTGGGGCTCAGACATTGCGACAGCAGCGTCGCTCCATCTTGGTGCGACCTGCCGCCGGGGATCGCTCATGAACGTCTGTGATCTGTCCGGTTACGTCTCTCCGCGCATTGCACCGGACTGCCCGGTGCGTGATGGCGGCCATATCGCGCCACCGAGCGGGCCGGGGCTTGGGATCACGCCCGATCCGGACAGGCTGGGTTCGCCGGTTGCGGTCATTGATTGAGGAAACACAGCCGATGAGCAAATCACAGCAGGACTGGATTGAACGTGCGCGGGCAGTGTTGCCTGCCGGTGGTTTCGGTAATTTTTCTCCCGATATCGTGATCCGGGAGGGCAAGGGGTCGCGGGTCTGGGATGAAGACGGCAATGAATATGTCGATTATCTGATCGGCTCCGGGCCGATGCTGCTTGGCCACGGCCATGCGGAGGTGCTGGATGCGGTCAACGAACAGATTGGCAAGGGCATGACCTTTTTCGCCAACAACGCACGCGGCATCGAACTTGCCGAGGAAATCTGCCGGGCCGTCGATTGTGCGCAAAGGGTTCGTTACGTCTCCTCGGGAGGTGAGGCGGACATGTACGCCATGCGGCTCGCGCGCGCCTTTACCGGCCGCGAGAAGATCATCAAATTCGAGGGCGGCTATCATGGGATGTCGGCGGAGGCGCAGATGAGCCTTGCGCCCTCAAGGCTGATCAATTTCCCTCTGGCGGTTCCCGATTCAGCCGGTATTCCGGCAAGTGTGCGCGACAGTGTGCTGGTCGCGCCGTTCAATGATATCGGATTTGTGGAGTCGCTGATTGCCGAACAGGGGCCGGAGATTGCCGCGATTATCGTCGAGCCGCTGCAGCGTATCGTTCCACCGGAACCGGGGTTTCTTGAGGCGCTTAGAACTCTTTGCTCGGCCAACGGCATCGTTTTGATTTTCGACGAGATCGTTACCGGTTTCCGCCTCGCCTATGGCGGCGCGCAGCAACATTACGGCGTCACGCCCGACCTTTGCACGCTCGGCAAGATCATTGGCGGCGGATTTGCCCTCGCCGCGATTGCGGGCCGCAGCGACATCATGGATCATTTCGACAAGGAGGCCGTCGGCGAAGAGGGTTTCCTCATGCAGCTTGGAACGCTGAGCGGCAATCCGGTTGCTGCCGTGGCGGGTCTGAAGACGATGGAAATCCTGCGCCGTCCGGGTGCTTATGAGCAATTGCGTGCGACCGGTGAAACGCTCATGGCAGCACTCAAACGGTCTTTGGGCAAGGCCGGCATCGATTACAGGATCGTTGGAGATGCGACGCTGTTCGATGTCGTGTTTACGGATGCCGACGTACGCGATTACCGCAATGTGTTCAAGGCAGATGCGACGCGCAACGCCCTTTTCAATGCCGCGTTGCGGGAAAAGGGCATCTTCAAATCGCCGGGCAAGCTTTATCCTTCCCTGGCGATCACCGAGGACGATATCGCCCGGACGATCGAGGCGATCGAATTCGCGGCCGGACACGTCAGCATGGAACCGGTTGCCTGACGACGTCTCTTTACCGGGGAAAAATGCCGGTTCCGCCTTTGCCGTTGATCCGATATGGTGTGAGCTCAATTGCGGGGGTTCCATATGATGACAGTGGCGATCAAGGGGTACACGGGAACGCGCGCCGGCATGGCGGCCCTTTTCCTTCTTCTGGTGCCTCTGCTGAGCGGTTGCGGGATCAATGCCATCCCGACCTATGAGGAGCAGGCGAAAGCTGCCTGGAGCCAGGTGCTCAATCAATATCAACGGCGCGCCGACCTGATCCCGAACCTGATCGAAACGGTAAAGGGATTTGCGGCCCAGGAACGCGACGTCATGACATCGGTTGTCGAGGCGCGGGCCAAGGCAACGTCGATCCAGATTCCTGCGGACGTGCTGACCAATCCGCAGGCCTTTGAAACGTTCCAGCAGAACCAGTCGGCGCTGACATCGGCGCTTTCGCGGCTTATCGCGGTGTCGGAGGCCTATCCGGATCTGAAATCCAACCAGAACTTCCTGGCGCTGCAATCGCAGCTTGAGGGAACTGAAAACCGGATCGCCGTTGCCCGGCGCGACTACATAGAAGCCGTGAGGAAATACAACACGGAACTCAAAACCATCCCCGGCCGGTGGTGGAAGTCATGGTTCTATCCGGATGCTCTGCCGATGCAGACATTCACCATCGATGCGGAAAGCCGCGATGTTCCAAAGGTCAGTTTCGACTAAGGCGAGCCCTTCAAGATGAAACGCATCGGACGTGCACCGGCTGTTCTCATTCTGCTGATCGGGCTTTTGGCTATCGGTCTTACGGCTGTTCGGGCGCAGGATATTCCGCCACTGACGGGCCGTGTGGTGGACTCGGCAGGTATTTTGCCGGCAAATGTCCGAGATAGTCTGGTCGCTAAACTTGCCGCTTTTGAGCAGAAATCCTCCGATCAGGTGGTCGTCGCGACCATCGACACGACCGGCGAATGGACCATCGAACACTATGCCAATCTGATGTTCCGCCGTTGGGGCCTTGGACAGGCGGAGGAAAATAACGGTGTCTTGCTGCTGGTCGCCGTCAGTGACCGGCAATTGCGCATCGAGGTTGGATACGGTCTTGAGGGAACGCTGACCGATGTATTGTCCAAGCTTATTATTGACGATGTCATTGTACCGGAATTCCGGGAAGGTGACTTTCCAGGCGGCATAGAAGCCGGTGTCGACAGCATCATAGATGTTCTGGAAGGCGATGCCGCAGAACTTGAAGCGCGGGCGGAGCGCAATCACAGCCGGTTCGATACTGACGACTTGTTTGCCGTCGGGTTCTTCAGCCTTTTCGGCCTGTTTTTTGGCGGCACGATCCTGTTTTCGATCTTTGCGCCCATTTTCGGAACCAAGATCGGGCCGGGCCGGTATAAATGGCTTGGCGTTCACGTCTCTTACAACAGCTCAGGCGGTTCTTCGGGTAGCCGCTCGTCAAGCTGGGGCAGCTCCGGCGGGTTTTCCGGCGGTGGCGGTTCGTCCGGCGGCGGAGGGGCTTCAGGGAGTTGGTGATGCTGACGGATCAGGAACACAGACAGGTTGCAGATGCGATCAAGGCGGCAGAGGAAAAGACCAGCGGCGAGATTTACTGTGTTGTCTGCCGCCAGTCGGACCCGTATTTCATGGCGGCTGCCTTTGTCCTGTCCTGTGCGGCACTGGTCATCGGTACATTGTCGGCCTGGGTGCTTTACTGGCTGTGGATTGATATCGGCACAGCGACGTTCACTACCGCACTGTTTTGTGCATGGCTCCTTGCCATTATCCTGATCTGGCAGTTTCCGGCATTGCGGCTGCGGTTCGTGACCAAGGCGGTGCGTTACCGGCGTTCCCATGCCCAGGCCGTTCAGCAATTTCTTGCACACAATATCCATGCCACGCCTGAGCGGACGGGCGTGCTTGTTTTTGTGTCTTTGGCCGAGCGGTATGCTGAAGTTGTCGCCGATAGCGGCATATCCGAAAGAGTTGGCCAGGAAAACTGGAACTCGGTTGTCGCAATCATTATCGACGGCGCAGCCAAAGGCCGGTTGGCAGACGCGCTGACAACCGCCGCACAGGATATCGGCGCACATCTTGCGCGGCATTTTCCCGCAAGCTCAACGGACCGGAACGAACTGCCCGATCGCGTTGTGGAAATGTAATTTCGGGCGCTGATGTCTAGCGCGCCATGGCGTGATAGTCGTCATTGGGACGCATATCCGTTGCCGCTGCCATCCGGTTGGACATGTTGAAGAAGGATGCGGTTGCCGCGATATCCCATATATCGCGGTCGCTGAAACCGGCATCGCGCAGCACCTGCCGGTCGGCCTCGACGATCTTGGCCGGTTCTTCGGTCAGTTTGACGGCAAAATCGAGCATGGCCATCTGCTTTTCGTCCAGATCGGCGGCGCGGTAGTTCATCACCATCTGCTCGCCGAGTGCGGGGTTTCCCGAAAGCTGGCGCACGGCGGCACCATGGGCCGTCAGGCAATAATAACAATGATTTACGGACGATACGGCGACAGCGATCATCTCGCGTTCCAGCTTGGTCAGCCCCGAATCGCCGAGCATGAGATCGTTATACATCGTGCTGAAGCCGGTGAGTTTTGCCTCGTCAAAAGCGTAGGCAAGCAGGACGTTGGGAATCATGCCCAGCTTTTCCTGACATTTGTCGAAATATGCCTGTGTTTTCGGCCCGAGATCTTCGGCAGGTTTCAAGTCGAGTGCGGTAATGCGTTTGTCTGTGCTGCTCATGGCTGTGCTCCGGTTAAATTTTTCGGCGATGAAAAATCACGCTGTATCCGCTGACACTTTGGTCTAAGGTCCTAGTGGTCGAAAGCTGAATGCTGACCAGGCAACGGTCTAACACCGCAAGCAAGGCAAGGTCGAGAACCTTGAGGCACTGAGGGGGAGAAAGACATGGGGACGCGACGGCACCCAAAGCGTGACAAGCAGATTGCACGCATCGCGGAAATCCTCAGCAAAAGCAAGAAACCCTATATCGATCCGGATCAGATTTTCGGGCATGTGAGCGCCGATGACGTGCTGCTTTACCGGCCGGAGGCGCTTGCCGCGGCCGCTGCGCACGCGCGCGCGCATCTGGAGAAGTGGAACGGGAACGACATGCACATCCATGTCGGACCGGTCGAGGGTGTGGACCTTGCCGGGCGCACACTGACGGTCATTACCGTGATCGACAGGAATATGCCGTTCATTTTTGATTCCGTGATGGGCGAGGTTTCCCATGCCCATCGCGATATCTGCCTGGCGGCGCATCCGGTGCTCAAACTGCAGCGTTCGACGGACGGGACCATCAAGGATATCGATCTGGCGGTTGCGGGAAAGACAACCGACGGGTGGGAAAAGGTCAGCCTGATCCAGATACATCTGCCGCGTATTTCGGCCGAGGCGATCAAGCTTTTGACGATAAACCTCATGCGGGTGCTTGATCAGGTGCACCGGGCGGTTGCCGATTGGCGGCCCATGCTGGAACGGCTCGACCGGACGGTGACGGAAATCCAGAACGCCGGAGGCAGCCAGCATCTGGCCGAGCGGCAGGAGGCGCTGGCCTTTCTCGAATGGCTGCGTGACGACAATTTCACGTTCCTCGGCATGCGCGATTACCATTTCCGGGGAAGCGGGCGTGACGCTGCGGTCGAGCGCGCCGAAAAAACCGGCCTCGGCATCCTCTCCGATCCGGAAGTCAGGGTTTTGCGGCGCGGCAACGATCCCGTTACCACCACGCCGGAACTGTTGGCGTTCCTTCAGGGCCCGGATGCGCTGATTGTTACCAAGGCCAACGTACGCTCACTGGTACACCGCCGGACCTACATGGATTATGTGGGAGTCAAACGCTACGACGAGAACGGCCGGGTGACCGGCGAACTGCGCATCGTCGGCCTGTTTACCTCAACGGCCTACACACGCTCGGTCCAGCGCATACCCCTGCTGCGGTCGAAGGTGGATGCGGTGGTGGAGAGTTTCGGGTTCGACCAGGAAAGCCATTCGGGCAAAGTGCTGCTCAACGCGCTTGAAAGCTATCCGCGTGACGAGCTGTTCCAGGTTGATGTGCCCATGCTTGCAGGGTTTTGCGAGCAGATCATCGAACTGAGCGACCGGCCCCGCGTTCGTGTGCTGCCACGCATCGACCGGTTTGATCGCTTCGTTTCCGTCCTCGTCTATGTTCCAAGGGACCAGTATGACACGGACGCACGCAGCCGGATCGGGGCTTACCTGAGGGAAGCGTTCGATGCGCGCCTGTCCGCATACTATCCGGCATTTCCAGAAGGGAGCGTCGCGCGGGTGCATTTTGTACTCGGACGCTCCGGCGGGCGCACGCCGCGTATCTCGCAAGAGGTTCTAGAAAATGCGGTGCGCCGCATCGTGACACGCTGGGAAGACCGGTTTTCCAACCTTGCCGGCGTCGATGCGCTGGCACTCCACACATCCGACGGCTACCGCGACCACTTCACCCCGGAAGAGGCGGTCGAGGACCTGCCGAGTTTCCTGCAGTGCAGCCAGGACCATCCGATCTGCATTGATTTTTATCAGCGCGACGGTGAAGCGAGTGAAAATCTCTCACTCAAGATCTTTCATATCGACGCGCCCGTAGCCTTGTCGCGGCGGGTTCCCCTGCTTGAAAACCTTGGTTTCAACGTGATCAGCGAACAGACATTTGAAGTTGCCGTCGGCGTTGATGTGACCAAGACCCGCAAGGTGCTGCTGCATAATATGGAGCTCGTGCACAGCGAAGGGAGGGCGGTCGATCTTGCGCGGCTTGTCGATTTTCTGGACGATGCCTTTTTGTCGACCTGGTTCGGCAAAATCAACAATGACGGCTTCAACAGGCTGGTTATCAATGCCGGCCTGACGGTGCGCGAAGCTGAGGTGTTGAGGGCTTATTCGCGCTATCTGCGGCAAACCGGTATCACCTATTCGCAAGGCTATATTGCCGGTACGCTTAACCGCTATCCGCTGATTGCCGCCGATATCGTCGGCCTTTTCAAAGCCCGGTTCGATCCGGCGTTGCGGGTCAAGGCGGCCGGCAAGGATTTTGACGATACTGTCGAGCGGATCGAAACCGCGCTCACACGTGTTCCGAGCCTTGATGACGATCGTATCTTGCGCCGTTACGTGAATGCGATCTCCTCGACCTTGCGCACGAACTATTTTCAGAAAAACGCCGATGGTACGCCGCTCGATACGTTGGCGTTCAAGCTTGATCCCCGGGCTCTCGACGGCATTCCGGAGCCCAGGCCCTTCCGGGAGATATTCGTGTTCGGCTCGGAAGTCGAAGGTGTTCATCTGCGCTTCGGACCGATTGCCAGGGGTGGCCTGCGATGGTCGGACCGGGCACAGGATTACCGCACCGAGGTGCTGGGCCTCGTCAAGGCGCAGCAGGTCAAGAATGCGGTCATCGTGCCGGTCGGCTCCAAGGGTGGCTTTCACCCGAAGAAGCTGCCGACGAACGGAACCCGGGACGATGTGTTCGCCGCCGGGCGAAAGGCCTATGAAACATTCATTTCCACCTTGCTTTCGGTGACGGACAATATCGTCGACGGCAAGGTCGTCGGCCCAAGGAACACGCGCCGCCATGACAGCGAAGACCCGTATTTCGTGGTGGCCGCCGACAAGGGTACGGCGACCTTTTCAGACACCGCCAATGCCATCAGCCAGGCGCATCATTTCTGGCTGGACGATGCATTCGCGTCCGGCGGGTCCGACGGATACGATCACAAGAAGATGGGCATTACCGCCCGTGGAGCCTGGGAAGCCGTCGAGAGACATTTCCGGGAAATGGATATCGATATCCAGAAGACCGAGTTTACGGTCGCCGGCGTCGGCGACATGTCCGGCGATGTCTTCGGAAACGGCATGCTCCTGTCGCCGAAGATCCGGCTTGTCGCCGCGTTCGATCATCGCGACATCTTCATCGATCCCGATCCGGACTGCAAAACCAGCTTTGCCGAGCGCAAACGTCTGTTCGATCTCGGCCGGTCGAGCTGGCAGGATTATGACACATCCGTTCTGTCACCCGGAGGGATGATCATTTCACGGTCCGAAAAAACCGTCACCTTAACCAAGCAGGCGGCGGCCGCGATCGGCCTTTCGGCGACAACGGCCTCTCCCTTCGACATCATCACCGCCATATTGAAGACGCAGATCGATCTCCTGTGGTTCGGCGGTATCGGGACCTACATCAAGGCGTCCGGTGAAAGTGATGCCGATGTGGGGGACCGCACCAACGATGCGGTGCGCGTCACCGCCAGCCAGGTCGGCGCCAAGGTCATTGGCGAAGGCGCCAATCTCGGTGTGACGCAGCGCGGCCGGATTGAATTCAACCTGTGCGGAGGCCGCTGCAATTCGGATGCGATCGACAATTCCGCAGGTGTCAATTCGTCCGACCTTGAGGTTAATATCAAGATTGCGCTGGCCGCGGCGATGCGTGCCGGACGCTTGACGCTTGCCAACCGGAACAAGCTGCTGACGGCAATGACCGACGAAGTGGCCGAGCTGGTGCTGCGCAACAATTATCTCCAGACCCTGGCGATTTCACTTGTTGAGCGGCGCAGCGCCCGGGCCACCGGCGACCTGATACGGCTAATGAACCGGCTGGAAGCCGACGGTCAATTGGACAGGCAGGTCGAGACCCTGCCCGACAACCAGACCCTCACCGAACGCCTGGCCGGGAATAAACCGCTCACACGGGCCGAAATAGGCGTTTTGCTTTCCTATGCCAAAATCGTGCTTTTTGACGATCTGACGCGTAGCGCACTGCCGGACGATCCCTATTTCGAAACCGATCTGATGGATTATTTTCCGCAGCGCATGCACAAATCCTACGGAAAAGACATCAAGGAGCATCGTCTCAGACGAGAGATCATCGGCACGGTGCTGGCGAATGATGCCATCAATCGCGGCAGCCCGATCTTCATCAGCCGGCTGGTCGATGCGACCGGCATGCTGCCGTCCGATATCGTCAAGACCTATGTGATGGTGCGTGACGGGCTCGGGCTGACGGCGCTCTATGATGCGATCGATGCCCTGGACAACAAGGTGCCGGGCGCTGTTCAGAACGAGCTTTATGCGGGTGTCGGTCATGTCATCCAGATTGTCTCGCGCTGGGCTCTGAAGACCGGGGCCAGTTCCGAACCGCTTGGACCGACCGTCAAGGCGGTTCAGGCCGCCGTCGAAGGCCTCGACGGGGTGCTGCCGACGCTGCTGCCCGAGTTCATGAGACAGGAATCGGAGCGTTGGCTTGCACATACTGTCGGCCATGGGGTTCCGAAGAAGCTTGCCGGCAAACTATCGCACCTGCCTGGCCTGGCGCTGATTCCGGAAATCATGCTGATCGCACAATCATCCGGGGCTGATCTGGTCAAGACCGCCAAGGCGTTTTTCGATGTGACGGAGCTTTTCCGTATCAGCCGGATGGACAGTGCCGCACACCAGACTAATGTCTCCGATCATTATGAGGCGCTGGCCATCGCCCGCAGCCTGGACGAGATTACAGCGGCCCGGCGCGATATCACCAGGGCCGCGCTGGAGAATTACGGCAAGGAAAAGGAACCGGTCGCAGCCTGGCATGCGGCGGACCAGGTGCGTATCGACCGGGCGCATGAGCGGATCACCGAGCTGATTGAGGGCGGCGAGATCAATGTTGCGCGCCTCACGGTCGCAGCAGGCATGATGGGCGACATCGCCCGTGGATAACAACAGCACGATAAGCCTGGAGACACGGCCATGAGCGACGCGGCACAGGCGAGCGGAGGCGGCCAGGCGGATCGCAAGGGCATATTCGGCTGGATGATGTTCGACTGGGCGACACAGCCCTTTCATACGCTGATCATCACATTCGTCTTTGCACCCTATTTTACTTCCCATGTCGCCGAAAGCGCGGTCAAAGGGCAGGAAATCTGGGGTTACGCAACAGGGTTCGGCGGTCTTTTTATCGCTTTTCTCGCGCCGGTTCTGGGCGCGATTGCGGACAATACCGGTTCGCGCAAGCCGTGGATCGTCTTCTTTTCCATATTCGGTGTCGTCGGGTGCTGGCTTTTGTGGTTTGCCGCCCCGGGTGCAAACGGTGTCACCGTTGCCGTCATCGGCGTTGTCCTCGGTTTGATCGGCATGGAGTTTGCGGCGGTGTTCAACAATGCGATGATGCCGGATCTGGTGCCGCGCGAAAGACTGGGGCGCCTGTCCGGGTCTGCCTGGGCTCTTGGTTACATCGGCGGAATTGTCTCCCTTGTCATCGTTCTGGGCTTCATGTCAGCCCCGCCGGAAACCGGAAAAACGCTGTTCGGGCTGACGCCAATCTTCGGGCTCGATCCGGTAAGCTATGAAGGTGACAGGGCAGCGGGACCACTGAGCGCGCTCTGGTATGTGATCTTTGTGTTGCCGATGTTTCTTTTCACACCCGATTCCCATCGTATGATGTCGCATAGCGGAGCGATCAAGAGGGGTCTTCGCGAACTTGCCGATACGCTGCGTGCCCTGCCGTCGCAGCGCAGCTATTTCAGCTATCTGCTGTCCAGCATGCTTTACCGGGACGGACTGAACGCACTTTATGCCTTTGGCGGGATCTACGCGGCAGGCGTGCTTGGATGGTCAATCATCCAGATTGGGGTGTTCGGCATCCTTGCGGCGTTTACAGGCGTTTTCGGCGGCTGGCTGGGCGGGAAGGCGGACGATCGTTACGGACCGAGGCTTGTTGTCAGCATTTCGATCTTTATCCTGACATTTTGCTGCCTGGTCATTGTCTCGACGTCCAAACAGGAGGTGTTTTTCATCACGGTCGGCACAGCGGATTCTCCGTCGTCGCTGCCGCACCACGTGTTCTACATTGCAGGTTGCCTGATCGGCGCGTCGGGTGCGGCCTTGCAGGCCGCCTCCAGGACACTCCTGGTAGACCAGGTGTCCCCGGACCGGGTGACCGAGGCGTTCGGACTCTATGCGTTGTCGGGCAAGGCGACGACATTTGTCGGGCCGTTGCTGATTGCCGAGGCGACAGGTTTTTTTGAAAGTCAGCGTCTCGGCGTGACCCCGGTTATCGTTCTGTTCGTCCTCGGCGTCATCCTGCTGCGGTTCGTGCAAAGCGCGCACGAGCGACCGTCACACTCCTGACCGCTGAACTTCAGACCAGGCTAATGCCTGAAATGACGCATGCCGGTCAGGACCATGGCAATGCCGGCGTCGTTTGCGGCCCTGATAACCTCATCGTCGCGCATCGAACCGCCCGGCTGGATGACCGAGGTTGCGCCGGCCTCGATAGCCGACAGAAGGCCATCGGCGAACGGGAAAAAAGCGTCCGAGGCCACGGCGGAGCCCTTTGTGAGCGGCTCGTTGAGCCCCATTGTCTGCGCTGCGTCCCGGGCTTTCCTGGCGGCGATGCGGGCGGAATCGACACGGCTCATCTGGCCTGCGCCGATCCCGACCGTCGCGCCGTCTTTTGCATAGACGATGGCGTTGGATTTGACATGTTTAGCAACGCGGAATGCGAATTTGAGATCGCGCAATTCGCCCTCGCTCGGTACCCGTTCCGTGACGATCTTCAATTCGAGATCGTCGATCACACCCTTGTCGCGAGACTGGACAAGCAGGCCGCCGGCGACGGTCTTTGCCGTCAGGCCGGAAGCGCGCGGATCGGGAAGGCCACCGGTTGTCAAAAGGCGCAGATTCTTCTTTGCGGAAAGGATCTGCAGGGCCTCTTGAGAGGCATCCGGCGCGATGATGACCTCGGTGAAAATCTTGACGACTTCCTCGGCGGTCTTTGCATCGAGCGGCGCATTGAACGCGACGATGCCGCCGAAGGCCGATACGGGATCGCAGGCCAGCGCCTTGCGGTAGGCATCGCCTAGATCTTCTGCGGTGCCGACGCCGCATGGGTTGGCGTGTTTTATGATGGCGCAGGCGGGACCAGCCTCGGGTGAGAACTCGCCGACAAGTTCAAAGGCCGCATCCGTGTCGTTTATATTGTTATAGGACAGCTGCTTGCCCTGGTGCTGGGTTGCCGTGGCGACACCCGGGCGCGCTTCACCGGTAACGTAGAAGCCGGCGCTCTGGTGCGGGTTCTCACCGTAACGCATGACGTCGCGCAGGCTTCCGGCCAAAGCACGGTGGCGCGGTGTTTCGATATCCAGTTCGCCGGCAAACCAATTGGAAATTGCCGCGTCATAGGCTGCGGTCCGGCCATAGGCTTTTGCAGCCATGTGCTTGCGGAACTCATAGGTCAGCGCGCCATTGGCGCTTTCCAGCTCCTCGATCAGTGCCTGATAGTCCGAGGGATCGGTGACGACGGTCACATAGGCGTGGTTTTTCGCAGCGGCGCGTATCATTGCCGGGCCGCCGATATCGATATTCTCAACCGTGGTCGGATAATCGCCTCCGGCCGCCCGCACGGCCTCGAAGGGGTAAAGGTTGATGATTGCGATATCGATGTCGAGGATGCCGTTTTCCTCCATCACCTTTCGATGCTGGTCATCGTCGCGGATCGAGAGCAGTCCACCGTGCACCCCCGGATGCAGGGTCTTGACCCGGCCATCCATGATTTCCGGAAAACCGGTGATGTCGGAAACATCGCGAACAGCCAGACCGGCAGCGGCTATGGCTGCGGCGGTTCCACCGGTGGAGATGAGCTCGATGCCGTGGGCCGCCAGAGCCGCCGCGAGGTTGTTGAGCCCGGTCTTGTCGGACACGGAAAGAAGGGCGCGTTTGGGTTTGACATGGTCCGGCGCGGGGATTTTCTTGGAGGCAACAGCCATTTCAGGCTCCTGATTGGTCGGGCACTACGGGAAGAGACGGTCTTGCCGCTCTGCCGTTCGCCTAACACAGTGGTGCCCGATATTAAACCGGTGCGCGGCTTGAATACCCGATGATCTTTGATTGCAGGCTTTTCGATAGGCGTTGACGGTCATGGGACCGCCCTGTGTCACGTCCTTTTGGGCTTTGGAACCGTGCGCACAAGACTCCAGGAAATCTCCGAATGCCGCGCGATGATGAAATGAATGACAATCTGCTGGGAGCGGCGCGGGCCGGCGAGATCGGCGAAGAAGATGTCCTCCTCGATTTCGGCCTCGATATCCGGCGAGAAGAATTTCCAGTATTCCCCATCCGGCGCGGTGAGCACGATGTCGCCATTGCTGTCATGGCTGATGACAATCTTGGGATGGATGTGAAAACGGATCGCCCCTTGCGTTTTCTCATCGATCGCCAGGCTGTGGTTGGCCGATTTGGCGATGCGGTCGCGTCCGGTCACCATGTTTCCGTCAGCGCTCAACTGGATGGACCGCTCGTGAATCAACCCGAATGCGCTGGCATATCCATCGTGCCGTGCGACAAAGCCCTGTCTCCCGTCCGCCTCGTCGCGGCGTTCAATATCCACCTTCTGCGGGCCGTTGGTGAGGATCGGACCGAGGAAACCGGACGAGGAGATGGTCGCCGATGAGGTATCGTCGACTATCAGTGTCGAGTGGGCGGCGGTTGAACGGGCAAGCCTGCGGTATTCACCATGATGAAAAGCCGGCGCGCCGGCATTGACGATGAAACGGTGGTGCCCGGATGACAGCTCAAAGGACAGGCAACCGGCATGGGCGGTCGCGGACAGCTCTCCCGCGGGATAGGGACCCGTATCGGCAATGATGACCGTGTTGTGGTTGAAGAGCCGCTGATAATTCATCTGCGGGGTAAGACGCGGCGGCTCGCCGGTCGATTCGTCATAGCGAAGCACGGATAAAAGCCGGTCGGCCGGCTGCGCGGTGGTGCCGTTGAACAGAGCCAGTGTTCCGTCGACATGGCGGAAGAAGCGCAGTGCCTGAAACATCCGATCGATGCTGGAAACAAGACCCTTCGGCGGCGTGTATCCGAGATTGAGGTAAGTCTGTCGAAGCGGTAGGAGGTCCGCAAGCAGGGTCATCGCCACCTGCGGGTTGCGCGAGACATGCCCGCCATCGGCGAGTATCTGCCTTTCGATTTCCTGATCGAGATTTCGGGCGGCGGTTTTGATTGCCGCCGGCCTTGCCGGAAGCGCAAGCGTTGCCATGGCGAGCGCTATGCGCACACGGAACCGTTTTTCGCCGTCGCGCATGGCGGGGGCGACCTGGCGAAGATAGCGGATCTGAAGCGCGAGGCTCTTGATGAAACGCCGGTAAAACCCGCGATCCTGATTTTTCAGGATAATGGGTGAGTGGGAAAGCCATGCTATGACACGCTGTGCGGTGACGTTGGCATCCCAGGCGACACCAACATATTGCCGGCCCCAGAGGCTGATCCAGTCTTCGGTCAGCGACCGCGCGTCAGCGAATGCCTCCGGCGTATTGTCCGCCCGCAAATGCCGCAGCCAGCGAAAACTGTGCAGCATTTCGTCAAACCCGAGAGACGGTCCGGTGTAGAGAAAGGGTGATTTGCCATCCGTTTCGAGAACACGCCCGGCGAGCGGGAAACGACCGTGATGGACCTCGTGCGCTATATAGGGATCGGCAATGCGCAGATCCGTCGGCGCGACAACCAGCCGATCCGGTGCCGCACCCATGAAACGCCAGGGATTCAGGCGGCCGACTGCAATCCGGCGGGATACACGACGCCAGCTCTCACGGAAATACAACGGCAAAAATTGCCGGAAATGCACCAGTACTGCCGCCAATCCTAGTCCCCGTATACCCCATTCCTGGGGCCCCTTGGCTCAACTATACCACAAGACCATATGACCCGCAGGTATAATTTTCAGATACGAACAATCATTCCGGGCGGGCGATAACACAGGCAAAAAACCCATCCATTCCCGACAGTTGCGGATTGTCATCAGGGAGCATGTCGGGTGTTGTTCTTATGTCGCCCGCAGCCGTCACCATGCCCTCCAGGCCGCTCCACTGCTGTGCTTTGACGGGCAGGCGAACGGCCTGCGGATGAGAGGTCAGAACGCGCTGCACGACAGCTTCGCCCTCCAGGGGATCGAGCGAGCAGTTGGAAAAGACGACAACGCCGCCGGAACGCACGAGGGTCAGCGCGTGGCGCAACAAGCGCTCCTGAAGAGCGGCGAGTTTCTCTATGTCCTCGAGGCTCTTGGTCCATGGAATATCCGGATGTCTGCGGACCGTGCCGGTGGAAGAGCAGGGTGCGTCGAGTAAAACCGCGTCAAACGGCTCTTCGGGCTGCCAGTCAAGGACGTTCGTTTGCACGCACTGCGCTTCAAGCCCGAGGCGCTCCAGGTTTTCACGCAGGCGGCCGAGCCGGTTGTGCGACAGGTCTACTGCGGTGACCTTAGCGCCGGCCAGCGCAAGCTGGGCGGTTTTTCCTCCGGGGGCCGCACAAAGGTCAGCAACCCGTTGGCCGTCGATCCTGCCAAACAGGCGCGCGGGAATGGAGGCGGCTGCATCCTGAACCCACCATTGTCCTTCCGCAAATCCCGGAAGTTCGGTCAATGGTCCTTTCAGCGCGGGAAGGCGCACCGATCCGGTCGGCAGCACAATGCCGCCCAGACGGTCGGCCC
Organism: Hoeflea prorocentri; assembly: GCF_027944115.1. NCBI lineage: Bacteria > Pseudomonadati > Pseudomonadota > Alphaproteobacteria > Hyphomicrobiales > Rhizobiaceae > Hoeflea > Hoeflea prorocentri. The sequence goes on from NZ_JAPJZI010000001.1 coordinate 4,412,876, forward strand.
AGATTTCCGGATCCTGTTTTGTTGTCAGATCAAGCGGCGGCTCTGTCGCGTGCGCGGCCAGAATGGCCTCCACTCGGTCGCCATAGGCTGCGGACAGTCTCTCGATGAACCAGGCCGGTGCATTCCGGGTGGACGACACGATCCGTGGCAGGAGTTTTTCCTTTTCACGCGCCAGACGTCTCAGAACAGCATTGACCAGGGCGGCGAAGCGGCGGTTTCTCGGATCGGACTGGGCCTGCTCTACGGCGAGATCGACAGCCGCCCGATCGGGAACATCCAGGTAGAGGATCTGTGCGGCGGCCACATGAAGCAGATGAGAAAGAGCCCTTGCACCGGCTGGTAACGGCCGATCGAGCATCTGCGACAGGGCCGCCTCGATGTGGCAGCGATGGCGCAGGGCCGACAGGAGAATGGCGCGCACAAGACTTCGGTCGACCGGCTCAAGCGCACGGAATGCCGGATTGCCGCCCGCTGGATCGAGCAGACCGTCCAGAGACGTTTTTTTGTCGACAACCGTCGACAACAACCGGGTCGCGGCCTTGCGGGCTGCAAGTCCCGGTTTGCTGTCGGGGCTGTGCGATTTGGGCCGAGACCCCAGCCTGGTCTTGTTCACGACCAGGGGCCCTTTTGCGGTCCGCTGTCGCGGTTGCGGCCCCAGGGGCCGCTGCTGGTTCCGGTATCGGGCGTTGCGGCGGAAGGAGTTGGCGCATCGCGGAACTCGGCTTCCATCTGCCTCAGTGCGGCAATCCTGTTCTCGGTTGCCGGATGGGTGGAAAAAAGCCCGTCCATGCGCTGTCCATGCAGGGGATTGATGATGAACATATGGGCGGTGGCGGGGTTGCGTTCGGCATCTTCATTGACAACCCGGCCAGCGCCGCCGGCGATTTTGGCCAGGGCAGAGGCAAGCCACATCGGGTGGCCGCAGATTTCGGCCCCGCCCCGGTCAGCGGAATATTCCCGTGTGCGGCTGACAGCCATTTGAACCATCATCGCGGCAAGCGGCGCAAGGATCATTGCCGCGAGCATGCCAATGAGGCCAAGCGCGCCGCTGCGGCCGCCGCGGAAGAAAAACGCAAAATTGCCGAGCATGGAAATGGCGCCAGCCAGCGTGGCCGTGATGGTCATGGTGAGTGTATCGCGGTGCTTCACATGGGCAAGTTCGTGCGCCATGACTCCGGCGACTTCCTCATGGCTGAGCATATGCAACAGGCCGGTCGTGGCCGCAACGGCCGCGTTTTGAGGGTTCCGTCCGGTTGCGAAGGCATTCGGCTGATCGTTCTTGATCAGGTAGACCTTGGGCATCGGCAGGTCTGCGCGTTCAGCCAGTTGCCGGACAATGCCGTAATATTCCGGAGCGCTGCGTTCATCCACTTCGATGGCATGATGCATCCGCAACACCATCTTGTCGGCGTTCCAATAGGAAAACATATTCATTGCGGCCGCGATCGCCAGGGCAATGAGCATTCCGCCGGTTCCGCCAATCAGATATCCGATTGCCATGAACAGCGCCGTCATGAAGGCGAGCAGCATTGCGGTACGCACCATATTCATGCATCTACTCCAAACTGCGGGCCGATGACCGGTCGGCCGCTTTCCCTATATGTTGGGAATATATTGCGACAGTTCAATGTGCGATCGGGAACCTGCGACCATGAATGACAAGCTGCAAACGCAAGATGGCCACAATGAAGGCGGCAAGAGCGGTGGGCGACGCATGGAAGATCTTCCGCCGGCAGCCCAGCGAGCTCTGAAAGAGGCCGAACAGCGTCGTCGCGCCGAACAGACGAATCCGCAGCCTGAAAGTGAGGTGGGCGGTCGCGGTGGCAAGGACCCGGCGCGTTATGGTGACTGGGAAATCGATGGTCGCGCAATCGATTTTTGACAGGCGAATAATCACCGGTAGCCGGTGATCCGCTGCGAAGAATTGCAGATGACGTTAATATTTGCGCAATCTGGCTGCGGTACACATAGCTCATTGACAACAGGTACGGATATTGGCGGGTTTTCCGGCTCAGGCGTTTGCCGTCTGTTTTGACAGGGACCTCGCCCTACACCATACGGGACAGAGTTTGCATAGGTGATTATGTGAAGGCGCGAATTACGGTCTGCGACTGATGGGATCCTCGCCGTAATTTAAAAGGGCCGTTTGCGGCCACCAACTATCAGAACAAATACATAAGCCGCAGGTCAGGCACATGCGTGACATGCGGCAGTATCGGGGCGAGTGTTCTTCAGACGTGGGACTATCTGAAGATGTACACCGACACGTTAAAACTGAATATTAGCCGGCTAATTAAGGATAAATCCGGCAATTTTGTGATGCTGTTCGCCTTGGCCATTGGCGTCGTTTTTCTTGCGACCGGTCTTGCCGTCGACTACTCCATGGGCCTTCTCAACAAGACTCGTGTCAACAACGCGCTGGATGCCGCGACCATTGCAACGGCCCGGGCCATTGCCGCCGGCGATGTCGATCCGAGCGTGTCCAATGAGGCTGAGAATTACCTGAAGGCCGTATTTGCCGCGAATCTGGGCGTTGATGATGTCGATGCAAGCAAATATGACGTGTCTGATATTGTCGTCGATACCGCCAGTCAGGAAGTCTCTGCGAAAGCCAGCGTGAACCAGGGGCTTTATCTGACGCAGGTTAAACTCGATGAAGATGCCATCAAGGTCGCCAGTTCTTCAGGCGTCAGCTACGGCATATCCGAGGTCGAGGTCGCCATGGTGCTGGACGTTACCGGGTCCATGAAAGGCAGCCGTTTGAAGAGCCTTAAAAAGGCAGCGCAAGATGCCGTTGAGACACTGCTGGCCGTTAACACGCCGACCGATACAAAGGTGCGGATCAGCATTGTTCCCTATGCGATCGGCGTCAATGTCGGCGCGGATCTTGCCGATTATGTCTATGCCGATTCCTTCAAGGCAAAAAGTGATGCGCCCGTTTATGACGCGTCGCAATACAGTGCCTCCAACAAAGCCTACTACGATGTCGAGGATTTCCAGGACGGTTATTCGACATGTCACAATTGGGATGTGGCGTACAAATCAGGCGGCTACTTCTATGATGGTTCTGCCGATGATTGCTGGCCGTTCGTCACCGAGTCGTCGGATAACAGCAACTCGGATTATTGTGCTTCGGAGAGAAAAGCGCCGCTGAGTTCGGGTAAGACCAACTATCAGTATACGGACAAGAACCCTTCTTTCGGGCTGATCAGCCGCGACGCCAGACTTAATGAAGACTGGTGCCCGTCTTCGCCGGTGGTTCTTTTGTCGGACAGTGAAACAACCCTCGACAATGCGATCACGGGCTTCAGGGCCAATGGCTGGACTGCCGGTCATATCGGTCTGCAATGGGGCTGGTACACCATATCCCACAACTGGTCAGACTATTTTCCCGCAGGTTCGAAGCCCGCCGATCACAAGGACCCGGATGAAGACGTCAGCAAATACATCATCATGATGACGGACGGCGTATTCAACACGGCCTATTCAGGCATCAATTCCTACGGTTTTTATTCCGGTTACCAGTCGGCAACGGCGTATGATCATTTCGAGTCGCTGTGTTCGCAGATCAAAAGTGATGGAATCACGATCTTTTCCATCGGTTACGGCTTGTCGGACGGAAGCACGGCAGAAATGGAGCTTGATGATTGTGCAACGGATGATACTGCGCTCACCCAGTATTTTTACGATGCCGATACATCGACAGAACTTGCAGCGGCATTTGAGGGTATCGCCGATACGATCCAGAACCTGCGGCTGACCCATTAGCAGCAGGACGGGGGTTCGGTTCCCGGTGATCCGGCCCCTTTCTCTTTCTTCCGTTCTGAGAAATAACTGCAACGCCGGCTATTAAAACCCTGAATAGGGGCTGATGCCGGCAGTGGAAAGCCCCTCAGGCGTGTTCTTGCTCATGAAAAAACAATTAAAAACAACATCTTGTGCATTTAACTAAAATGCAAGCATAAATTTTAATCCGGTTTCAATGCTGTGATGCCCATAATTCGCGATTGATGTTGCCCTGTCCGCGCCAGGAGGCCTGACGGGGAAGTGGTGTAATCGATTCGACCCTGGGAAGATGATCATGGGCAAGAAAAAACTGAGCGCATTGGGCAGAAAGTTCCAGCGCGACGAAAACGGCAATTTCTTGATGATGTTTGGTCTTGCGACCGCTGCAATATTCCTGACGATTGGCTTGTCAGTCGAATACGCGCAGTCAATCAACATGAAGACACGCGTGACCAATTCGCTGGATGCAGCGACGCTGGCAACGGCGCGTGCGCTGTCAATTGGCGATATCACGGAAGCGCAGGCGGAGAACTATCTCGAAGCGGTCTTTATCGCCAATATCGGTGTGGACAACATCGATGCAAGCAGGTTCAAACTCGACGACGTGACTGTCGATCCGGTGGCGAACACGGTATCTGCGAAGGCGAGCTTCGATCAGGATCTCAGATTCATAAGTGTCGGCACGTCAAGTGACAAGCAGGTTGTCGGCAGCCAGTCCGGTGCCACATACGGTATTTCGGATATCGAGGTCGCCATGGTGCTCGACATCACCGGTTCAATGGGCGGTTCGAAGATCGTGGCGCTGAGGCAGGCCGCAAACCTGGGTATTGAAGAGCTTTTGAGCGTCAATACACCGAACGACACCAAGGTGCGTATCAGCGTCGTACCGTACAGCTATGCGGTCAATGTCGGCAGCGATTTGTCGAAATATGTCTACCTGGATTTCCCCTACAGGAGGAGCCCCGCGCCCGCCTTCAGTTCGGCGCTCTACGATCAGACCGGTACCGGTTACGACGTCTCGGAATTTCTGGAGTATGGCAATATCAATCATCTCAATCCCAGAGATGGATATGCGGACGACCATTGCGCAACGGACCGCAAGCGGGCCAACCGTGGCGGTACCAACTACCAGTATACCGACGCCAATCCCGGATCGGCGATGATCCCGCGCGATTCTCGTCTGAATACCAGTTGGTGCCCGTCCGCAGCGCTGATGCCGCTCAGCGACGATGAAACGGCTCTCAAAAACCGCGTCAACAGCCTTGGCGCCAGCGGTTGGACTGCTGGTCAAATCGGATTGCAGTGGGCCTGGTATATGCTGTCGCCGAAATGGGCTGATTATCTGCCGGCAGGCTCAAAGCCCGGCGATCCGATTGCTGATGACGATCTGCAGAAATATATCATCCTGATGACGGACGGCCAGTTCAACACTGCCTATGCGGATGTCAGGCGCAGGAACTGGCGGGCCGGTTCTCAGGGTTCGACGTCGAGGACGCACACGGACAATCTGTGTGACAATGTGAAGAGCAACAAGATCAAGATCTTCACCATCGGGTTCCAGCTCTACAATTCAACCGCGCTCAATATGCTCAAGGATTGTGCGACGCCGGATGAGGGTGACGTTACCTATCATTACGAGCCTGAAACCGCTTCCGAACTTAAGGAAACCTACGAGGATATCGCACGCACCATTCAGACCCTGCGTCTTATCAACTAGGACCAGCAGGCAGAGTGTCTCGAACCGGCCGCCCTGTGCGGCCGGTTTTTTATTTGCTTTTTCCATATGATGCCACGTATGTGCATGACCGTTGACTACGGGCCGCCGGCAAATGCTTCCATTTAAATCAGGCGCGCTCTAGTTTCGGCGAAGCTTGATCGATCAAACGGAGCGTAGAATATGGGCGCCAAAGGCAGGCTGAAGTCGCTGGGAAGACTTCTCGGGCACGCGCGCGACGTCATGCAGATCGATGTCGGTTTTATCCTGTGGGACGGATCGACCGTTCCGGAAGACCTGGCGGACGATGCATTTGCCGTCAAACTCGCCGATGAAGGTGTTGTCTCCAGCCTGATGCGCAAGCCGCGTATGGAGACGTTGCTCAATCTATGGGTCTCCAAGCGGATCGACCTCGTAAACGGCAGTATTTTCGATTTGACGGCACAGAAGCCGAAGGTGCGAACGCGCGAGATCCGCAGCAAGCTGAGCAAGTGGACGGCCTTCAACGCCTTGCGCAAGTTCCTGTTTGTCGGGCGGGGCGGCCCCTGGCCGCTGGAAGACCAGTCCGACGATAAAACCAGCGACGGAAGCCGCGAGGAAAACGAAAAGAACATCCAGTATCACTACGATGTATCGAACGCGTTCTACGCGCTTTGGCTCGATGAGGAGATGGTTTACACCTGCGGCTATTGCACCGATTGGGACAATGATCTCGACCGCATGCAGCGCGACAAGCTGGAGATGATCTGCCGCAAACTGAGGCTCAAGCCGGGCGAAACGATGCTGGATATCGGCAGCGGCTGGGGCGCCCTTTGCATCTACGCGGCACAGAATTACGGTGTGTCGACACTGGGTGTGACGCTGTCGGAAGAACAGATCGAATATGCAAAGGCCAAGGCGGAACGGCTTGGCCTTTCCGACCGCGTCAAGTTCGAGCTGATCGATTATGCCGCGGTCCAGGGCCAGTTCGACAAGGTGGTTTCGGTCGGTATGCAGGAGCATATAGGTCTTGAGAACCATCCAACCTATTACGGGACCGTCAAACGGGTCCTGAAGCCGGAAGGGCTGTTCCTGAACCATGCCATTACGCGTCAGGCCCGCAGGGACGACAAGGCTTTTCGCAAGAGAAACGAAGAAACCAAGCTGATCACCAAATACATATTTCCCGGCGGCGAACTCGATCATATCGGGAACACGCTGGTCAATATGGAGCGGGCCGGTTTCGAGGTGCATGATGTCGAGGATTGGCGCGAGCACTACCAGCGGACCTGCCGGCACTGGCACGACCGGCTGCTGGCCAATTACGATGCCGCCGTTGCCGAGGTCGGTGAAGTCAAGACGCGCATGTGGCTGCTTTATCTGGGCGGATGTTCAATCACATTCGAACGCAATGGAATGAAGATCTACCAGACGCTCATATCGCACAAGCGGCGCGGCCCGAGCGGTTTGCCGCCGACGCGGGCCGATCTTTATCAGGACGACTAGAGCGTTTCCGGTGTAATTGGAATCATCTGATCCAACCAAACCGGATTTGCTCTAATGCCGGTTTTGCCGGTTCTTTATCAGATCATCGACAACAGCGGGTTCTGCCAGCGTCGACGTATCACCGAGGGAGCCGAAATCGTCTTCGGCGATCTTGCGCAGGATACGGCGCATGATCTTGCCGGAGCGGGTTTTCGGAAGTCCCGGCGCGAACTGGATTTTGTCCGGCGAGGCGATCGGGCCGATCTCATGGCGTACATGGGTGATCAGCTCCTTGCGCAGCTTCTCGCTTTCCTTGTCGCCGGCCATCAGGGTGACATAGCAGTAAATGCCCTGCCCCTTGATGTCATGCGGATAACCGACAACGGCAGCTTCCGATACCTTTTCATGGGCCACAAGTGCCGATTCGACTTCCGCAGTCCCCATACGGTGTCCGGAGACATTGATGACGTCATCGACGCGACCGGTGATCCAGAAATAGCCGTCTTCGTCGCGCCGGCAGCCGTCACCGGTAAAGTACTTTCCCTTGTAAGAGGAAAAATAGGTCTGAACGAAACGTTCATGGTCGCCGTAGACGGTTCGCATCTGACCGGGCCAGGAGTCGACGATGCAAAGATTTCCGTTGGTTGCGGTTTCCAGCACATTGCCGTCGCCGTCGACGAGTTGAGGCTGGATGCCGAAGAAGGGAAGTGTGGCGGAGCCGGCCTTCAGATCGGTGGCGCCCGGCAGAGGCGTGATCATGATGCCACCGGTTTCGGTCTGCCACCAGGTGTCGACGATCGGGCATTTCCTGCCGCCGACAACGTCGTAATACCAGTCCCAGGCCTCCGGATTGATGGGTTCGCCGACAGAGCCCAGCGTGCGCAGGGATTTGCGCGATGAGCGCAAGACGAATTCATTGCCGGCACCCATCAGGGCGCGGATTGCCGTCGGCGCGGTATAGAAGATGTTGACCTGGTGTTTATCGACAATATCCCAGAAGCGTCCGGCATCCGGATAATTCGGCACGCCTTCGAACATAAGGGTCGTCGCACCGTTGGCGAGCGGTCCGTATACGATGTAGGAGTGGCCGGTCACCCAGCCGACATCGGCGGTGCACCAGTAAATATCGCCCTCGTGGTAGTCGAAAACATATTCATGCGTCATCGAGGCGTAGACGAGATAGCCGCCGGTCGTGTGGAGGACGCCCTTGGGTTTGCCGGTCGATCCGGACGTATAGAGGATAAAGAGCGGATCCTCGGCTTTCATGCGGGCCGGGGGGCAATCCGGTTTGGCTGCCTGTATCGCCTTGTGATACCAGATATCGCGGTCGTCCGACCAGCCGATTTCAGCGCCGGTGCGCCGGACAACCAGCACGGTATCGACCTCGACGCCCTGTTTTTTGGCGATCTCGATAGCTTCGTCGGTGTTTTCCTTCAGAGGAACAACTCTGCCGCCGCGAATTCCCTCGTCGGCGGTGATGATGACGTTTGAATCGCAGTCGACGATGCGACCTGCAAGCGCGTCCGGAGAGAAGCCGCCAAAAACAATCGAATGGATTGCGCCGATGCGCGTACAGGCGAGCATCGCGTAGGCCGCCTCCACGATCATTGGCATGTAGATGGTGACACGATCACCCTTCTTGACGCCATTGGCCTTCAGCACATTGGCAAGACGGCAGACCTGTTCGTAAAGTTCGTTATAGGTGATCTTCTTGTCGTCATAGGGGTTGTCGCCTTCCCAGATGATCGCCACCTGATTGCCGCGCTTTTTTAAGTGCCGGTCGATGCAGTTGTAGGAAACGTTGGTGACGCCGTCCTCAAACCATTTGATGGAAACCTTGCCGGAAAAGGAGGTGTTCTTAACCTTGGTATAGGGCTTGAACCAGTCGATCCGCTTGCCGTGCTTTCTCCAGAATTTTTCCGGGTTCTTGATGCTTTGGCTATACCAGTCCTCGTAGATCTCTTTATCGATGAACGCCCGTTTTTTCGCGGCCTTGCGGACCCTGTGGATCTTTGCAGTCATATAATTCTCCTCCTTCGGCGTTCCGATATCAGCTTTCCGGCGCTGGATCGGATAGCACACCGACTGTCTCTTCATAACAGGTGTTTTTTCAAGAGCAATTAGACTAATGGGCTGATGCAGGCGTGATCGGCTTCCAGATTGCAATTTGCAGCGAACGGCGTTATAGAAGCGCCAATTCCCGGAAAATGTGGAGATACCCACGGCCCGCGCTCCGGAGCGGGCGGACAGGAGAGCTTTATTCCCATGGCCCAACAACTGCTGATGCCAAAGGCCACTGCCGTGTGGCTGGTCGACAATACCGCGCTGACCTTCGATCAGATTGCCCAGTTCTGCAAGCTGCACACGCTTGAGGTCAAGGCGATCGCAGATGGAGAATCGGCACAAGGCATCAAGGGGCTCGATCCGATACAGACCGGGCAGCTTTCGCGTGACGAAATTGCCAAGGCGGAAGCCGATCCGGCGTACAAGCTCAAACTGTCGAACCCGAAAGTCCATGTGCCGGAACTCAAGCGCAAGGGTCCCCGTTACACGCCGGTGTCCAAGCGCCAGGACCGCCCGAATGCGATCCTGTGGCTGGTACGCAACCATCCCGAACTACGCGATGCGCAGATCTCACGACTGGTCGGCACGACGAAGTCGACCATCGAGCAGATCCGCGAACGTACGCACTGGAACTCGGCCAACCTGACGCCGCTCGATCCGGTAACGCTCGGCCTTTGCAGCCAGATCGACCTTGATATGGAAGTGGAAAAGGCTGCCAAGGACCGGCCTTCCGAGGTTGTGGTACGCGAGGAGGAAACCTTGCTTCCGGCGCAGGAAACCGAAGGCTTTGCCTTCGACACGCCTCCGCCACCGAAAAAGGAAGAAGACGAGATCGATGCCGATGCCGTCTTCGCCAAGCTCAATTCGCTGAAGACAGACAAGCCGGAAGGCGACAGCGAGTAGGCGTTGCCGATCCGGCTCCGTGGCGCTCGATCTATATTCGGGCGTCACTTTTTACCAAAATCCCTTTAGACGTGATTTCAAACCTGTCCTCTTCCGCCGTCCTGTGATTGGCATGACGACCGGCGTGCGCCAGGCAATACGCCGCGTATCTGCAAAGGAGACCTGGCCTTGAAGAAAACTGTTCTGATTACCGGCTCAACCGATGGCATTGGACTGGAAACGGCCAGAATGCTTGTGTTGCAGGGTCATACGGTTCTTCTGCACGGGCGCAATGCGGACAAGCTGAAGACGGTGGAAGACGAGCTGCGGGCATTGCCGGGGGCCGGAAAAGTACACGGTCACGTTGCGGATTTATCGCATCTGCCGGATGTCGAGCGGCTGGCCAAGGCTGTGGCGCATCACCACGACGCGCTCGATGTGCTGATCAACAATGCGGGCGTCCTTGGTCCTGGCGGAAGCAGCTTTGAGGATGGTCTTGATGTGCGCTTTGTGGTCAATACCATTGCCCCCTATATGTTGACCTTGCGGCTTTTGCCGTTGATCGGCGTCGACGGACGCGTCGTCAATGTGTCGTCTGCGGCTCAGTCGCCGGTCGATCTGCCCGCATTGAGGGGTCAGGCAAGACTGGCCGATATGGACGCCTACGCGCAAAGCAAGCTGGCGCTGACCATGTGGTCGGCGCATATGGCCGCCCGACGGGAGGATGCCGGCCCGGTTGTCGTGTCCGTGAATCCGGGTTCGCTGCTGGGCACCAAGATGGTGAAGGACGGGTTTGGCGTCGCCGGCAGCGATATCCGCATTGGTGCGGATATTCTTGTCCGCGCCGCCCTGTCGGATGAATTCACCGACGCGTCCGGCAAGTATTTCGACAATGATTCCGGTAATTTCGCGTCGCCACATCCCGACGCCCTCGATCCGGCGAAATGTGACGAAGTTGTGGGCGTCATTGAGAGAATCCTTGCCGACAAGGCGTCGGCGTAGCAGGACAAAGCCAGTGCATCCGTTTTGTGATGAGATCAGGACGCTCAAGCCGGGCGTGACAGTTCCCGCTATTGCGGGAAGATCTCTCAAATTCAGCCAAAATTAACCGCCATCTGAAACCATAGGCTGAAATCAGAGTTGACCCGATTGCACGCTATTGATGCAGCGGGACCCTTAGGAGCACCGGCTATGGATGAACATGCGGAAATTATTTCATTTCGTTTAGGCGATCAGGATTTCTGTGTTGATATTGGCTCGATTAGAGAAATCCGGGGGTTTGCCCAGGCGACCGCGCTGCCAAATGCTCCCCGCCATGTGCTGGGTGTCATCAACCTGCGTGGATCGGTGATCCCGGTTGTGGATCTGGCGGCGATGCTTGGGTTTGCGACGATTGAGCCCAATGAACGCTGCGCCATCATCGTTACTGAAATCAGCGGAAAAATGGTCGGTCTCCTGGTGGAAAACGTTTCCGATATGGTGAGTGTTTCTGCTGACCAGATACAGCCGACACCCGATGTCGACGACGGCTTCGACCACCACAGCATCAAAGGTGTCGTGGCATTGGAAGACCAGCTTATTTGTTTCCTTGATCTGGATGTCCTCTTTCCCAGCTCAAACAAGGACTTTGAGGCCGCCGCCTAGAATTGATCGAAAAACTTCTCCGCGCTGCTTAGAAATCCCCGCCAAACCAGCGGGGATTTCTTTTGACCCATCAACCAGAAATAGAAGCTGGCTAAGCATATAATTAGCAATTGCTTTACCAATAGAAATCAAATTCAGGTTGCAATGCCAGTATTCCAATGCACGCCAAGATGAGCTTTGGTGGCCGAATTCGGTGAGCTTGCAAGTGCCTTTGACAGTATTGTTCATGGAACCCGATGATGCTTCGCAGCTTATCTATAGGTAAAAAATTTGCATTCGCCTTTGGCGCACTCATTACTCTCTTTCTCTTGATTTCCGGTTATTCACTCTATTCATTTACGCAGTTGAAGAACGCGGATGAATGGAACTCACACACATATGAGGTTCTTGATCATTCGGGCTCACTGATCGCGGCAATCGTGAATCAGGAGTCGGGTGTTCGCGGTTTCCTCGTCTCGGGCGACGAGAAGTTTCTCGGACCCTACATTTCGGGGGAAAAGACCTTCGAAACAGAGCTGAATACACTTCTGACACTGACATCCGACAATGCCAGCCAGCAGGAGCGCTTGCGGCGCATCCAGGCCGGCGCCGAGAAATGGCACAGGGATGTTATCGATCAGGAAATTGCGTTGGGCAAGAACCCCGATACGCTTAATGAGGCACGCGCAATTGCTGCGTCCGGAGCCGGCAAGGCCATAATGGATTCGATCCGTGCGGCTCACGCGGAATTCGAGGAAGCAGAACGCTCATTGCTGGTGACACGGTCCGCGACCAAGGACGAAACCATGCTGATCGCCACCATCGCACTGGTCGCCGGAAGTCTGGTTATCCTTTTCGTGGCGAGCGCCATGGGCTGGTTCCTGAACCGCAACATCGGAGGCGCGGTGTCGGATATGACGGTAGCCATGGGCGAGCTGGCAAGCGGCAACAATTCAGTCGAGATTCCCCATGCCCACCGGCAGGACGAACTCGGTGCAATGGCCGCAGCCGTTCAGGTCTTCAAGGACAATGCTTTGCGCAACGAGGAGCTTGTCAAAGAACAGGAAGCGCAAAAGGAACAGGCTGAGGCCGAGCGGCGACGCGCGCAGGAAGAGGCTATCCAGTCGGAACGCGCCATGGTCGTCGAAAGCTTCGGTACTGCCTTGTCGGCTATCGCCAACAAGGATTTGTCATCCAGAATTACCGATGATCTGCCGGCGGCCTATGAGGAGCTGAAAAGCGACTTCAACAAATCAATTGCCAATCTTGAAGAAGCGCTCGTCCAGGTTGGCTACAGTGCGGAAAGCATCAAAGGCGGAACCCATGAAATCCGTTCTGCCTCGGACCAGCTTTCCAGGCGCGCCGAGCAGCAGGCCGCATCGGTCGAAGAAACGGCTGCCGCTGTCGACGAGATAACGGCAACGGTCAAAACCACTGCTGAGCGGGCAGGTGAAGCCGGCTCGCTGGTTGTGAAAACACAGCAGGCTGCGACGGAATCGGGCGAGGTCGTTCAAGATGCAATCTCGGCGATGGGCGAGATCAAGGAATCTTCCGACCAGATCGCCAGTATTATCGGTGTGATCGATGATATCGCGTTTCAGACCAATCTTCTGGCTCTGAATGCCGGCGTTGAGGCCGCAAGAGCCGGGGACGCCGGCAAAGGTTTCGCCGTTGTTGCTCAGGAAGTACGGGAACTGGCTCAGCGTTCAGGCACGGCGGCCAATGAGATCAAGGAACTGATTACAAAATCAGGTGTTCAGGTTCAAAACGGCGTGGAGTTGGTTGACCGGACCGGATCGGCACTGCAGACGATTTTAGCCTCGGTGACCGAAGTTGCTGATCATGTCCGCGCCATCGCACAGGCGTCCCAGGAACAATCCAGCGGACTTCAGGAGATCAACTCGGCGATCAACTCCATCGACCAGGGCACGCAGCAAAGCGCTTCCATGGTTGAGGAGACCAATGCGTCCAGCCACACGCTCAATTCGGAAGTTGGGTCGCTTACCGGTCTGCTCGATTCTTTCCAAACCAGTTCCGAGCCGCGGCGCAAACCGATCAGTACAGCGGCGCCGGAAGTCCGGGAGGTCAAAAAGACAAATGTCTCCAGCTTTCCGATCGATGGAAACGCAGCGCTGGATACGGATAACTGGTCCGAATTCTGACCCGGACCGGATTACCCCAGAGTTAAAGCCGGGCAATTGCCCGGCTTTTTCTGTTGCTGCAGCTGATCAGGTTGAGCACAGCGGTTCTGGAGAGCTTGTCGCGGAGGTTTGAACAATCGTACAACGCGGTGGGACATGTATGTCACTTGCGGATTTGCGTGTGTCGATACTGACGTGCTGTTTGACGCCCATGTCCGGGTTGTGACGCCGCTAATTGGGACGGATCATGAAAGCCAACCGGTTTATTTTGATTTCGGGGTGCTCAAGCGGGGGCAAGTCGACGCTGTTGAGCGCGCTGCAGACGAAGGGTTATGCCGTGGTGGAAGAGCCGGGCCGCCGTATTGTCGAGCAGGAGACGAAGGGAGACGGTTCGGCGCTTCCCTGGGTCGATATGCGGGCCTTTGCGCGTCGCGCAGTCGAGATGGCGCGTTCGGATTTGGCTATGGCGGAAAGACAGTCAGGTCCGGTGTTTTTTGACAGAGGTCTGATCGATGCGGCTGTCGCACTTGAACATTCGGCCGGTGTGTCGCTGCGTGAGACGCTTGGCGATCGGCAATACTATTCCAGCCCCGTTTTTCTCGCGCCGCCCTGGCCTGAGATTTATGTGACGGACAATGAGCGACCGCACGATCTGGCCGAAGCGACCGCGGAATATGAGAGGCTGATCGTGGGGCTCGGCTCACTCGGATATGAGACGCTGATCCTGCCCAAGACGCCGGTTAAGGAGCGCGTCGAATTTGTCCTCGATGCGCTCAGCTAGGACCATTACCTGCCCGTTAAGGTGAAGTCGACCATCGCACCCGGCCCGAGCGGAATGTTAAGCGCTGTCCAGGCGATAATCATGATAACGCCGCTGATCATCAGCCAGATGGAATAGGGGATCATCACGGCCATCAGGCTGCCGATGCCGAATTCCTTGTCCCAGCGCTGACAGAAGATCAGGATGAGCGGGAAATAGACCATCAGGGGCGTGATGATATTGGTTGCCGAATCGCCGATGCGGTAGGCGGCGGTGGCCGTTTCGGGGCTGATACCGAGGAGCATCAGCATCGGCACCAGAATTGGCGCAAGCAGAGCCCATTTTGCCGATGCCGAGCCGACAAATAGATTGATGAACCCCGACAGGATGAGAAGGCCGGCAAGCAGAAGCGGGCCCGGCAGCGCCGTCCAGCGCAGGAATTCCGCACCGTCGATGGCCAGGATCAGGCCAAGGTTCGACCAGACGAACATGACAACGAAGTGGGCGGCGGCAAAGGCCAGAACGAGATAGTAGCCCATCTCGGACATGGATTCCTTCATCAGCCGCACAAGGTCGCGGTGATTGGCGATCACGCCGGTGATATGGCCGTAAACCCAGCCGCTGAGTAGAAACAGGAAGAAGAAACCGGCGACAAGCGACTGGTAAAACGGCGTCATGCGGGCTTCCGGCCGTGCATCATGGTCGATCAGCGGCGTACCCGGACCAATGGTCAGGAAAACCCATACGGCAATCACGGCAAGGATTGTCAGGGCGCCCCATATGAGGCCTTTGCGCTCATCATCAGTCAGCGGGCCGGAAATGGGTTCATCGGTATCCGCGACGGTGCCGCCTTCCCATTTGCCGAGGCGCGGCTCGACCTGACGGTCGGTGACGTACCAGATCACCGGCAGGTAGACGAAGAACAGCGCCATGATCAGATACCAGTTGCCGGCGATGTTGGCGTTCCATTCCGGGTCGAGGATTTCCGCGCCGGCCTCGGTGATGCCGAAGAGCAACGCGTCGAGCTGCCCCGGGAACAGATTGGCGGAAAAGCCGCCCGATACGCCGGCAAAGGCGGCGGCGATGCCTGCGACCGGGTGGCGCCCGGCTGCGGCGAAAATGACCCCGGCCAGCGGAATGAGGACCACATAGGCGGCGTCGGCGGCAAGGTTTCCGATCATGCCGACGGCAACGACAATCGGGGTCAGAAGCATTTTCGGCGCATTGCTGACGCCGGCGCGCATGGCCGCACCCAGAAAGCCGGTGCGTTCGGCAACGCCGGCGCCCAGCATGACGACCAGCACATAACCGAGCGGATGGAAATGGGTGAATGTCGTCGGCATGTCGGTGACGAGGCGGCGCAGATTGTCCGCCGAAAGCAGGCTTTTTGCGTCGACGGGATCGCCCGTGACCGGATGTATTGCCGAGAGACCGGCAAGCGAGGCGATGAGGCTTACCACCATGAGGATGCCGATCAGCCAGATGAAGATGAAGACCGGGTCAGGCAGGCGGTTTCCGGTGCGCTCAATGGCGGCGATGAAGCCCTTGTTAGGTTGGGTGGGGATATCGCTCATTGCTGTTCCAGTGCGGGTGTACCGGTTATTCCCGGCGGCCTCGGTGAGGACGATTTGAAGCTGTGGTAGAGCCGCATTTGGCAGAACCTGAAGGCAGTTTAACCGCTATCGTGCGGAGCGGGCAACGGCTGGTGACATTACCATTTCGTCACTTTGTCTTTTATCGCCGGGTTGCATTTCATCTCTTGGTGGTTGCTTGACTCCCGGTTTGTTTTTTGGAATCTATTGTGGAACAAAGCAAGAACATGTGGAAAAACAATGCAGGGCAGTCACGCGCGGCAAAGGATGGAGGCATTGCAGGATGCCGTGTCGAAGATCGACCGGCGCCATGCTGCTTTTGCACGTCATGAACGCTTGCGCGGAGAGGAAACGGGCGGTGTGGCCGCCTTTGGCATCGACAGCGTCGATGCGGTCTTCAAGGACGGGTTTCCGATCTTTGCTCTGCATGAGGTGCGTTGTGCGCTGACCCGCGATATTGCGGCGGCGTCCGGGTTCCTCGCCGGGCTGATCGCCGGCTGCATGAAGCGCCGCACGGGCCGCATCGTCTGGGTTTGCGATCCGGCCTGCCGGCTTGACGGCGGCCAGCTCTTTCCCGCCGGGCTTGCCATGTTCGGGATCGATCCGTCGCGGTTGCTCATGGTGCGGCCGCTGGACTTCAAGACATCGCTTTGGGCAAGCGACGAGGCGGCCAAATGCAGCGACCTTGCCGCCGTCGTCTTTCAGATCAAGGGCAACCAGCCGGCTTTCGACATGACGGCAACGCGGCGGCTGATGCTCAAGGCGCAGCAGAACGGCCTGTTTGTATGCATCCTGCGACAGGGTGGTGAAGAGGAGGCCAATGCGGCGGCAACCAGATGGCGCGTCAGTGCAGCGCCATCGGCGGCCGATCCGCAGCTTGAAAACGGCATAGGGCTTGTGCGGCTCGGTCTTGTGCTTGAACGCAACCGCAATGGTCAGACGGGGCAATGGACCATTCAATGGAACCATAACAGACACGGTTTTGAACATGTCCCAGCGGATCATGTCGATCGCCCTGCCGCAGCTTTCCACCGACCGGGTGGCGCGCCGCAAATGGGGCAGGTCATGGCGTTTGAACGGGCGTCCTGACGCCCCGCCCCTTGCCGCGATCGCAAAAGTCAAAAATGCCATGCGCCTCGTCGCGTTGGACGGCCATGGCCACAAGGCCGGTCTGAGGATCGAGCAGACGCTGAGCGATGCGCGCGCGTTGTTTCCCGATCTCGATGTTTTCGATCACGATATCAAGGCCGATGCGGCGCTGCTTGAAGCGGTTGCCGCCTGGTGCGACCGTTATACGCCGCTGGTGGCTGTTGAAGCGCTTTCGCCAAATGTTGCGGGGCAATGCGCCGGGCTTTTCCTGGATATTTCCGGCTGCGCCCATTTGTTCGGCGGCGAGGAGGCGATGCGCGAAGATCTTGTTGCCCGGCTGCGTGCCGCCGGTCTTCTGGCGCATGCCGCGGTCGCCGACACGCCGGGGGCGGCCTGGGCCTTTGCCCGTTATGGCGAGGCCGGGGTGGTTGCAACGGGCGAACATGACAAAGCGCTGCTCGATCTGCCGCTTGCGAGCCTGCGCCTTGAAACCGAATTGCTCGACATGTTGCGCAAGCTTGGCCTGCGCTCGGTCGGATGCATCGCCTCGTTGCCGCGCGCGCCGCTTTCCGCCCGGTTTGGCAATGGCCTTCTCCTGCATCTCGATCAGGCGCTTGGACGGCAGGAAGAAGCCATCTCGCCGCGCCTTCCAGTGCCTGAATTGTCATCGGAGCGTGTTTTTGCCGAGCCGATTGCCTTGCAGGACGATATCGAGCGCACCGCCGCGCAGCTTGCCGGCAATCTTAAGCCGCGGCTCGATGAACGGCAGTTGGGAGCCCGGGCGCTGGAGCTGAAATTGTTCCGGGTCGACGGCCATGTGGTGACCATTTCAGTGCGTGCCGCGAGCCCTGTCTATCATCCGGACCGCATCGTCATGCTTTTTCGCGAGCGCATCGCCGGCTTTCATGAGGATCTCGACGCCGGGTTCGGTTTTGACCTTGTGCGTCTGAATGTGACCGCCAGCGAGCCGCGCCCGGTGGAACAGGCCGATCTCGGCCGTGGCGGCGAAGGCAATGGCGAAGCCTTTGTCAGCCTTGTCGACAGGCTGGGCGCGCGTCTCGGCACAGACCGGGTCCAGCGTTTTGCCGCCGCCGACACCCATATCCCCGAACGCAGTTTCGGTCTTCTTGCACAGGCTGCCGGCGGCAGCGATGGGTCGTCTTTCCTGCCCGCCGGCGACGCCACGCTGCTGGACGGTGAAGCTCCGGTTGCGGTGCTGACCCGTCCGATGGTGCTGTTTGAAAGGCCCGAGCAGGTTGAAGCGATTGCCGAGGTGCCGGATGGTGCGCCGATCCGGTTCCGCTGGCGGCGCACGCTCTACCGGGTTGCGCGTTCCGAAGGGCCTGAACGTATTGCCTGCGAATGGTGGCGTGACGGGCGTGGCGGTCACAGCCGGGACTATTTTCGAGTCGAGGATGAAGAGGGCCACCGGTTCTGGATCTTCCGACAGGGGCTGTTTGAGCGCGAGACCGATAACCCGAAATGGTTCATGCACGGGCTCTTCGCATGAGCGCACGTCCTGATGAACCCGGCTATGTGGAACTTGCCGTCACCAGCAATTTTTCTTTCCTGCGCGGTGCTTCGCATCCCGAAGAGATGGTGGTCGAGGCCGCCCGGCTCGGCCTCAAGGGGCTGAGTGTCACCGACCGCAATTCGGTTGCCGGTCTGGTGCGGGCGCATATGGCGGCCAAGGAGGCAAAGATTGCCTTCGCGCCGGGTTGCCGGCTTGTCTTTTGCGACGGCACGCCCGACATTCTGGTATGGCCGCGCGACCGTGCCGCCTATGGCCGGTTGTGCGAATTGCTGACGGTGGGTAAACGCCGCGCGCCCAAGGGCGAATGTCATCTGTCGCTGACCGATCTCATCGACCATGGCGAAGGGCTGATCATGGCCGCCCTGCCAATGCCTGTCCTGCCGCTTGCGGTGCCGGATTGTCTTGAGACGCTAAAAGTCCACTTTGCCGGCGATCTCTATCTGGGGGCATCCTGGCGCTACGGGGCCGCCGATCAGCGCATGCTTGCGGCCATGGCGGAGCTTGCCGAACAGGCGAGCCTGCCGCTCCTGGCTGTCGGCGATGCGCTTTATCACGCGCCGGAGCGGCGGTTCCTGCAGGATGTGGTCACATGCATACGCGAACATCTGACGCTGCGCTCCGCCGGCCGGCAGCTTGAACCCAATGCCGAACGGCACCTGCGCGATGCCGTGCAGATGTATCGCCTCTTTAGAGGCTACGAGCAGGCGGTTTGGGAGACGGAAGCTCTCTTTAGCCGGCTTTCATTCTCCTTGGATGAGCTTCGTTACCTTTATCCGGAAGAGCCGACCGGTTCGGATGCACCGCCGCAGGATACGCTGGAACGGCTGACGGCCGAGGGATTGAAACGGCGCTATCCGGACGGTGCGCCGCAAAAGGTGCTGGATGCCCTCGATCACGAGCTTGGGCTTATCCGCGAACTGGACTACGCGCCTTATTTCCTGACTGTCTACGATATTGTGCGCTTTGCGCGCAGCAAGCATATTTTATGTCAGGGTCGCGGTTCGGCAGCCAATTCCGCCGTTTGCTATTGTCTTGGGATCACCGAGGTGAAGCCCGACAAAGTCGACCTGCTCTTCGAGCGGTTCATCTCCAAGGAACGCAATGAGCCGCCCGATATCGATGTCGATTTCGAGCATGAGCGGCGCGAAGAGGTGATCCAGTACATCTATGAGAAATACGGGCGCGACAAGGCGGGGCTTGCCGCCACGGTCATTACCTATCGCGGCCGTTCGGCGCTGCGCGAAGTGGCGAAGGTGTTTGAGCTTTCAGACGATGTGATCACGGCGATCTCCGGCACCCGCTGGGGATCTTCATCCGCAAAACTTGACGAGGAGGATGCACGCCGGGCCGGGCTCGACCCGCATGACAAATATCTCATGCAGGCCCTCGACATGGCGAGCCAGATCATCGGCTTTCCGCGTCATCTTTCCCAGCATGTCGGCGGGTTTGTCATCACACGGGACCGGCTCAGCTCGGTCATTCCCATCGAGAACGCGGCGATGGAGGACCGCACCGTCGTTGAATGGGACAAGGACGATCTGGAAAGCCTCGGCATGCTCAAGATCGATGTTCTGGGTCTCGGCATGCTGAGCTGCATCCGCAAGGCATTCGAGTTTCTGGAGAAGCATTACGGGCGAAGCGAAACCCTGTCTTCCCTGCCCGAGGAAGATCCAAGGGTTTATGACATGATCTGCCGGGCCGATACGATCGGTGTTTTCCAGATCGAAAGCCGGGCGCAGATGTCGATGCTGCCTCGGCTCAAGCCGCGATGTTATTACGACCTCGTTATCGAGGTGGCGATTGTGCGGCCCGGGCCGATCCAGGGCGACATGGTGCATCCCTATCTGCGGCGCAGGCAGGGCAAGGAAAAGGTGAGCTATCCTAAAAAGGAGCTTGAAGGTGTCCTGAAAAAGACGCTCGGCGTGCCGCTGTTCCAGGAACAGGCGATGAATATCGCCATTGTCGCGGCCAATTTCGAGCCGGGCGAAGCCGATAAGCTGCGCCGCGCCATGGCAACATTCCGCCGGGTCGGCACGATCCAGAATTTCCGCGTCAAGATGGTCGAAGGCATGGTTGCCAATGGTTACGAGCGGGAATTTGCAGAACACTGTTTCAGCCAGATCGAGGGCTTCGGCGATTACGGCTTTCCCGAAAGCCATGCCGCCAGCTTTGCGCTGCTCGTTTACGTGTCCTGCTGGCTGAAATGCTATTACCCGGATGTCTTTTGCGCGGCGATCCTCAACGCACAGCCCATGGGCTTTTACGCGCCGGCCCAACTGGTACGCGACGCACGCGAACACGGTGTCGAGGTGCGGCCTGTCGATATCAATGAATCAAACTGGCTCTCGACGCTGGAAGAAAACGATGTGACGAAGATAAAGCTGGCCCCACGCCATTCGGACATGGCGAATGTGGTGAAAAACAGATGCGCGGTGCGTCTTGGCCTGCACCGTGTCAAAGGCTTTGGCGAAGAGGAAGCGGATCTGCTCATCAAAAATCGCGGCGAGGGCTATGACAGCGTGCGCGATCTGTGGATGCGCTCCGGCCTGTCGCGCCGCGCCATGGAAAAGCTCGCGGATGCGGATGCCTTTTCCTCCATCGGATTGTCGCGCCGCGATGCGATCTGGGCGGTCCGGGCGCTTGATCCGCTGGGCGCTGCCGAACGTCTGCCCCTCTTTGCGATCGCCGATTCAAAGTCATTGCAACGGGAGCCGGAAGTCCATCTGCCGCCCATGCCGCTTGGCGAACAGGTCATCAATGATTACCGCAGCCTTTCCTTTTCGCTAAAGGCGCACCCGGTGTCCTTTGTCCGCGACCGGCTGAAAAAGGCAGGCTATGTGAAGACGGCCTGCCTGCCGGATATCCGCGCCGGCCGATTTGTTTCGGTTGCAGGGCTGGTTCTCGTGCGCCAGCGTCCGGGATCGGCCAAGGGCGTCGTTTTTGAAACGCTGGAGGATGAAACGGGCGTTGCCAATGCTATTGTCTGGCCGAAGATTTTCGAGCGTTACCGGACCATCGTCATCGGCAGCCGTTTTGTCGGTATCCGCGGGCCGCTGCAGTCGCAGGACGGGGTGATCCATGTGGTCGCCCGCCAGCTTGAGGATTTGACGCCGCTGCTTTCGGGCATTTCCGATATCGATGCGCCCGTTGACGGGCTGGCGCGGGCCGATGAGGTCAAGCGCGAACCGATCGATCCGAGACAGCGCAAGAAGCCGGCCTCACGCATTGGCCATCTCATCGAGCAGGCTCCGCAATTGCGCACTGTCGGCAATCAACATCATTCCGCTGCCCGCCGCATCCTGCCGAAGGGGCGGAATTTTCACTGATGTTCTGTCCTCACGGTTGAGCGCGGCTTCGCCGCTAACCTCCGGACGGGGCGGGCCAAAAGGCCTGATGCGCGGTCGCGCTTGCTGTGCTCCGCACCGAGTTCCTGTTCCATGATGTCTTTGCAAGGGAAAACAGTTCGAAGCTCGCAGGGCTTCGCAAGGCTGACCGGCCGTCGCCGCTCATGCGGCGCGCCCGCGCAGGCCAGCCGTGTAGCGGCGGTGCGGCCGTGAGCGATAAAATCAAGGCTCAACCGTGAGGACATAAATAAAACTGCGGTACGGCCGTGAGCGAAAACAACCCCCTAATTCCACCGCTCGTGCGGCGGATGCGGGCGGGTCAGGATAAAGAGGCTGACGGCGGACAGGACCACCGCCTGAATGGCGATGACATAGGTGGCGACGCCGGCGACGATGCTGATCAAGAAAACCGCGACGATGGCGATCATTGCCAGTGTTTTGCCGCGCTTTGATATGGCGCGGTAGGTTTCCCAGTCACGGATCGGCGGGCCGAGGCGCGGATGTTCGACCAGCCAGCGGTGCAGCTTGCGTGAGCCGCGGGCAAAACAGAAGGCCGCCAGAAGCAGAAAGGGTGTTGTCGGCAAGAGCGGGAGCGCGATGCCGATGATACCCAAAACCAGGCTGACAAGGCCGCCCGCCATCCAGAGCAGACGCATCAGCCGGTTGCGCCTTAGCATCAGGCGGGTTCCTGTCCTAGCGAGCGGGCAATGGTGCAAATCACCTCATAGGCCATGTCCGCATCGCGCTCCTGCATGTCGAAGGATCCGGCGGTGAAGCGGATCACCTGCCGGCCGTCATGCAACGTCTGGGTGAGATAGATGCGCCCGTCATCATTGATCGCATTGATAAGATCCCGGTTCAATGCGTCGAGGTCGCCATCAAAACCCGCCGGTGCGTAGCGGAAGGAAAACAGCGACAGGAGCGGTGGCGTGGTGATCTCGAAATCCGGCTCGTTTCCAAGGCGTTCCGCCAGGTTTTGCGACCAGGCGACATGGTCGCGGATGCGGCTGCGCAGGCCATCAAGGCCGTAGGCGCGCAGCAGGAACCAGATTTTCAGGGCGCGGAAGCGCCGGCCGAGCTGGATCGACCATTCGGAGAAATTGACCAGCCCTTCTTCGCCATAGGTCTTGAGATATTCCGGATGCATGGCGAGGGTACGGATGAGCTCTTCCGGACGGCGTACAAAATGCGCGGAACACTCCATTGGTGCGCCCAGCCATTTGTGCGGGTTGAAGACGATGCTGTCGGCTTCCTCAATGCCTTGCCACAGATGCCTGAACTCCGGGCAGATCATGGCGGAGCCTGCCCATGCGGCATCCACATGGATGTACAGATCATGTTCCTTTGCGACCGCGCAAAGCGCGGCGACATCATCCGTCGCGCCCGTTGACGTTCCGCCCACACAAACGACGAGCCCGGCAGGCCTGTGGCCTTTTTTCCGGTCGGCTATGATGGCCTCGGCCAGAAGGTCCGTTTGCATGGCCCCGTGCTCGTCGACGGGAATATGGACAAGATTGTCTTGTCCGAGACCGGAAATCCACATGGCCTTGTCGATTGAACTGTGCGTGCCCTTCGATGCATAGACACGCAAGGGAGCCTGTCCGAACAGGCCGGTTTTGTTCCCCGTCCATCGAAGCGCGCGTTCGCGCATCGTCAGGATGGCGCAGAGCGTCGCCGTCGAGGCCGTATCCTGGAACGTGCCGCCGAAACCGTCCGGCAGTCCGACCGCCTGACGCAGCCAGTCGATCATCTTGACTTCCAGCTCGGTGGCCGCCGGCGATGTCTGCCACAGCATGCACTGGGCGCCGATCGCGGTGGCCAGCTGCTCGGCAACCACGGCGGCGGGCGCGGCGTTGCTGCTGAAATAGGCAAAAAAGCGCGGATGTTGCCAATGGGTCATGCCGCCCGGAATAATCCGCTCGAAGTCTGCGAAAATGGTCTCCATATCCTGGGCATTTTCCGGCGCGGTCTGGTCGATCATCCGCGCGATATCGCCCGGTCTCACCTGGGCGCGAACCGGACGCTCCGCCAGCGTCTCACGATAGTCGGCGGACCAGTCACTGGCCCTGTGCGACCATTTGCGGAAATCGGAATCATCCATCGGCATCGTTCCCTTGCGGCCCGGCGAGACTACAGACGCACAGCATGCAAATCCATCCCGAATGTTGACCCGGCATGAGCAGTTCCGATGTGCGTATTGTTACGTCCGAAACGCAGAAAATAGGCCCGGTCATCCGACAGTCAAATCGGATGGCGTTGAAAACAAAGCGAGGTCTTCCGGTCGCAAACCTTCACGGGATTTTTTGCCGGTTTGCATGCTTGTCACAGATCCGTGCTCTGAAGGATGATGGTGTATCGATTTCTGGAAGGAGAATGTTTTGGAACAGGTTCAAAAGGATATTCCGGTGCTTGGCGCGGCATTGACGTTGCGCACGGCCTCGCATCTGAAAGAATGGCTGTTTGAAAGCGACCGCGATCTCGAAATCCAGGACTTTGTCCTGCCGCAGCTCCTCAATGGCAACTGGCAGGCCATTGCCGGCGAATACAAAAAGCTCCTCGACGGTTATCGCGGGCGTGTCGGCATCCACGGGCCCTTCTACGGTTTCGACATTGCGAGCAATGATCCAGAAATTCAGGCCATCATCGAAAAGCGCCTGCTGCAGGGCTTAAGCGTGTGCGAAGCGCTGGGCGCTACCCATATGGTGGTCCACAGCCCCTTCACCTTGTGGCAGCATAACAATTTCGGCGATGATCCGGGCTCGCGCGAGCGGCTCATCGGCCATTGCCATGTGACCATGAAAGAAGCGGTGCGGCGGGCCGAATCCATCGGTTGTGTTCTGGTGATTGAGAATGTCGAGGATGTCGACCCGCGCGAACGCGGCCTCCTTGCCGACTCCTTTGACAGCGAAGCAGTACAGATCTCGCTGGATACGGGCCATGCTCACAGTACCGGCGGGGCGCCGCCGGTGGACTATTTTGTCGAAGCTGCGGGGCACCGGCTCGCGCATGTGCATATCCAGGATACCGATGCATATGCCGATCGGCACTGGCTACCCGGAGACGGCACCATAAGCTGGCGCGCGTTCTTTGATGCGCTTCGGGTCCACGCGGACAATCCCCGACTCATCATCGAGGTCGGCAGTGCGCTTCAGGAGCGTATTCCCGCCTGTGTCCGCCGCCTGGAAAGCGAAGGCCTGGCGCGGTAGCCGTCCTCGTCAGGCCTGCCCTCCGGCCTCCTCCGACCGGTCGGTTGCGGGCGGCGGGGCCGGCGAAAAGGCCGCGATGCGCTGATAGAGGTCGGGCGTCATGTCGATGTCCAGTGCATCGAGGCTCGGCTTTATTTGATCGACGCTGCGGCCGCCGATGATCGGTGCGGTGACGGCAGGATGCGCGGCCACCCAAGCGATTGCCAGGGAAACGGGTGAATAGCCTTCCGATTTGGCAAAATCGCAGAAGTCGATGGCCGCCTGCGCCATCCAGTCTTGTCCGTATCGTGCCGCATAGCGTGCATCATCGGCCAGGCGTCCAATCCCGATTGGAGCGCCGCCGGCATATTTGCCTGTCAACAATCCGCCTCCGAGCGGGCTGTAGGTGATGACGCCGAGTTCCTCGGACAGCGCCATCGGCAGGATTTCAACTTCGGCCTGACGTTTGACGAGATTATACATCGGCTGAATGACATCGAAACGGGACCAGGCATTGCGGGCCGAGATCCCGAGCGCCTTGGCGACCTGCCAGGCGGCAAAGTTCGATGCGCCAAGATAGAGGACTTTGCCGGATGAGACGAGATCGTCCAATGCCCGCAGCGATTCCTCGAGCGGTGTGTGTGCGTCCCAGTGATGGATAAACAGAATGTCGAGCCGGTCTGTCTTCAGCAGCTTCAGGCTCTGCTCGACTGCGAGGACGGCATGCCGTCGGCTCGTGCCGCTTGAAGCGGGGCTGCCGGGCAGGCGGTAGCCGAACTTTGAGGTGATCACCAGCTCATCGCGTTCCGAAGCGATCAGATCACCGAGAATATCTTCCGAACGGCCATCATTATAGATGCGAGCGCAATCGAAGAAGTTGATGCCCCGCTCGCGGCAGGCGGCAAAAAGGGAGGCAGCGGTTTTGGCGTCCGCATCGCCTCCGAATGACATTGTGCCGAAGCACAGGCGAGAAACGTCAACGCCGGTCCGTCCAAGAATCCGATAATCCATCATGTCTCCATCGATTTACCGCGCTGCGTGAGGGTCGCGGCGGCCACAAGAAAGACGATATGCCGTCAGGCAGGGGGCGATTTCAACTGGAAAATGACGTTTATGGAGACGGGCTGTTCATGTCGAAGCCGCCACTCCAGCGGGGGCAGGGCTCATGAGCGATAAGGGGCTGCAAGCCGGCCCCCTATCGCTCAGGCAGGTTCCGGTACCCGTGTCTGACACAGGTCGAAAACCAGCCAGGCCGCCGCCATGTTGCCCATATGGATTGCGGTATTGGCGTTCTGATGGCCCCCATAGGTCAGATCGCCCGCGGCATAGATGCCGTTGCGGCCGGTGCGGTAGCAGTCGTCGATCTCCACATAGCCACCCTCACGAAGCGGCAGATCGAGAGATTTGACCAGGTCGCATTGTGTCTGGTGAGGCCACACAAGCAGTACTTCGCGATCGACCTTGACGCCGTCGCGAAGCACTACCTGCGTCAGCGCTCCTTGGGAGGACTGCAGCGCTTCAATGGATCCATTCACAATGCGAATATCGAGGGCTTCGATTTCTTTTGCCCGTTCCGCGGGAACATCGACCCGTGGATCGACAAACAGAACAAGATCACGTGTCCAGTTGCGGTAGATTTCGGCGGCTGCGAGAATTTCCGGCCGGTGGACATAGATGCCCCAGGGACGGTCCTTGAATTCGTATCCCTGACAGAAGGGACAATTGATGACAGAGGTGCCCCACAACCGGTTAAGGCCGGCGATCGGCGGGAAAATGTCCACCATGCCGGTTGTCAGCAAAATCCGCTTGGCGCTAAAGCGCGACCCGCCCTGTGTTGAAAGGACAAAGCCGTCACCATCGGGGACGGCGGATGAAATTTCGGCGGACTTGATCTGGGCGTAGCCGTATCCCTTGATTTCCTCGGCGATCCTTTCTCGCACCTGGGCGGGTGAGGACATGTCCATGCCGGGGAAGCCGCCGACATGCCGCGCCGCGTCGTTGCGCGGGGGCAGCGGGGAATCAAATACGATTGTACGCATCATCGAGCGCGATAGTGTCAGAGCGGCAGCAAGTCCTGCCGGCCCGCCACCGATGATCGCGACCTGATAATCCGTCATGGCGAGGACCTCCTTGACGTCTTGGCGGGGCGCGTATGTCGTCCCTTGTATCGCTGGGAGAATAGCAAAGTCGGTGTGTGATGTGCCATTTGGCTGTGGAAAACCGGCAATTGCCGGTGGATATTTTGACGGAAGTCGTGCGGCGACCCCACAAAATTATCCTGCTCCCCGAATTTATCGCATCCGAGGAATCACATTTTCAGATTTGGCGTATGAAGCGTCGCGCGCAGCTTGACCGCACGCGGCTCCTCTTAGCGCCGCCGTTCGAACCGGCGTGTGCTTGGTCTTTGCAGGCCGCTTCGGCCTCCGGAAAAAGATTCACGCCGCGATTCAAACCGCTGTGTGCTGCGCTGGCGCGAGATCTGTTGCCGGTCAAGCGACTGGCGCAGTTCCTTGACCCGCTCGGGGCGGGTCTTTGCGGACTTGTCACGTTCAGCCGCTGACTTGATGTTTTCCCAGGAGCCCTTGTTGTGCTGCTTCCAGTTGCCGTTTTCCTTGCGGAAGACATTGCCGTCGCGATCGGCGAGAATGTTCTGGCCGCGAGCGGATGATGTTTGTCCGCTTTTGCGTTTTTGCCATTGGCCCTGGGCTTTTGACGCGGTGTTTTCCCGCGACCACCTGCTGTTTGTGGTCACGCCGCGGTCCCAGGACTTGTAGATATTGCCGTTGACATCCGCGACCCAGTACCGGTTGCCGCCGGGCCCGCGAACCGCAATGTAGCCGGCCTGGTTGTAAGGCCCCCAGGCGCGCGCGCCGCGGATATAGCCGCCGGTGTTCTGGTTGTAGATGCCGCCTGCCGCGATGCCGCCATAGGGGCCGTATGCGCGGCCGTAGTGAGCCGTGAATGTGCCGCGTCCGGGCAGATAATAGGTTCCCGAGCCGTAGGTGACGCGCCATGGCCGGTAGATGGGCGGATAGCCGGGTGTATAGACCCAGTAGGGCGGGTAGTAATATCCGGTGCCGTAAATCAGCGTACCCCAGGCCAGGAATGCCCAAAGATAGCCGGAGGTGTACCCGTAGACGACATAATCCGGGGTCGTCTCGTAAACGCGGACATAGGTGACGTTGTAGACCGGCGACGAGGGTGGAATGGTGTACATCTCATCGGGAACCGTGTCGGCAACGGTGAACGGACCCGTCGGTGCGTCGCCGATGAACCAGACACCGTTGTAGAGCACGAAATATTTGCCGCCGACGAGGATGACGGTGAAGTTGGTGTTGACCGCATAGGCCATGTCGGTGCCCGTAATGCGCTCGAATTTGGGATCGCCGAAATAGGTCACGTCGACGCTGACATCGGAACGGCTGACACGCGCCGTTGTCGGGATCGATGCCGTCAGCCGCGCCTCCTGGCTTTCCGACGTGCCGGGGACGGAGGCGCGGACAATGGAATAGGGCTCGCCGTCGGGGATGTTGCGAAAATCATCCGGCAGGTTTTCTGAGGCAAAGGACCAGGGTCCCTTCAGGTCCGACGCGCTGAACCAGCGGCCGGAGGTCAGGAAATACCAGGTGTTGTTCGCGGTATCGCGAAACAGATCTGTGTTTGCGTTCGAGACCCATTCCAGATCCGTGCCGGCAATGGGCTGCAAAGCCGGTTCACCGTCAATGACGACCAGTTCCGCCGGCTTGTCTGAATAGTAGACGACAGGCACCGCATCGTCGGCAAGCGGCGCAGGTGGCATCGCCTCACGGGCCTCTTTCCAGTTCTCATCATCGGGCAGCTTTGCAAAGTCCGAGGGAAGTTCGCTGACGGGTTCCCAGGTGCCGTCGATCTTCTTTGACGTCAGCCAGCTCTTGTCGACACGAAGGTAATAGGTTGCCGGATCACCGACGGCCAGGAGATCCCAATTCGTATTGATGACGAATTCTAGGCCGCTTACGCCTTTTACGGGTGCTGTGGTTGGCTTGCCGTTGGTTTGCAGGAGGACCGCCGGTTTCTCGGAGACGAAAATGGTCGGAGCATCGGCGGTGAATCCGGGCGCATCCTGCAGGCGTTCATAATTTGCCAGGCTCGCCGTCAGGCGCGTCAGGGACAGGGTGAGGGTCTCGGGCGGCAGGAGCTTGCCGATCTCCAGCGAGGCGTCCGACAGCTGGTTGCGCGTAAGCGTTGAGAAATTGATGTTGGCAACGGTGAGATCCGACAGGGTGACCTCGTCATTTTCGCGGTCGGCGGCCGTTTTCGCGGTGACTTCGATAACGCCATAGGCCGGCTCTTGACTGCCCTTGGCCTTGTACTCGCTGGCGATCAGCGCGGTCATGCTGGTGTAGTTCTTCCATTCGGTCACCTGCGGCTGATGCAGCGTCATGATTGCGCCGGCGGGTGTCTCATAGTTGCGCGGCCAGGGCTCGGATGCCTGCGCGCCGGCCGGATTTTGCTGAGCGGCGCCCGTTTGCGCCTGGGCAAATCCGGGTCCTGTTCCGCTGACGGCAAGAAGCGCGGCAAGACCCAAACGAAGAAGGGACGATGCGGTAAGGCGGACCATCGGGTATCTCCTCATAGAAGCATAGTGGCTCAGCATACACCTTATTGAAGGATTCTATGCTGCCACCGTCATTTTTATCTTGAAATCTATTGGTCAGGAGAGTGGCGATACTTGGGCCGGTTTCAAGCCCGCCCGACGCACAATCGGTTCGCCAGCCGGCGCGCCGAGCGGCTCCCATCCGCGCGAGACTGGAGCATCACGCGGATGGGAGAGGCTTGGGAGTCGACTAAAGCAGGGGGCAAAACCTGCTCCGACCGGTCGCGCAGGGCTGCTGTCCGGTGCGGACTTCAAGCCTCCAGACCGGCGCATCGTTCGTGTTTGGGCTCACGGAGCGATGCGGCAATCGGTCTGAAGTCCCCCAATCGATGCGGTTTGACTGTGACTCCCTCAGCGCCATTTCGCTGTGGGAATTGTCACAATGTGCGAAAATGGGTGATGATCAGCCGGGGCGATGCGCCGAGGGCCTGAAGAGCGTGATTAATGGAACCCGGATTGCGCCATCTGCCGAAGCCGCTCAAGGTCGAGCACCTCGATTTTGCGCCGGCCGGAATTCACAATGCCGAGTTTTGACAGCCGTGCCAGTTCCTTGCTGACCGCTTCGCGGTGGGTGCTCAGCTTGGTGGCGATCTGATAATGCGAGGGCGCCGGCTCGATAAGATAGGGTCCGCCCGACGCGCTGGTTTCGATCATGCGCAGCAATTCCGTACAGATGCGCTGATGGACGGCCATGGTGCTGTATTCGAACATCCGATCCGTCAGGCTGCGGTTCTTGCGCACAAGCAGTTCGGCAAGTTTCAATCCAAGGGGCGGGTAATCGACAATAAGAGTGCGAAACTGCGCTGATTCCAGCCTTGCGAGATAGCTTTCTTCGAGTGCCTCAACCGCCGCAGAACGCGGCCGCTGGTCTATGGCGGAGAACTCTCCAAACACCTGGCCGGCCGAGATTTCGGCATAGGTGACTTCCTTGCCCTCCACGGAATAGCCCTTCGCCGCAACGCTGCCCTCGACGATGAAATAAACATCAGTCGTTTGCTGGTTCTGGCTGATGACTTCCTGTCCCTTTGAAACGCGAAGCCATTCGCAATGTTCGCCGATTTCGTTGAGTTGCCGTACATCCAGATCCGACAGCAAGTCGACCAGATACAATAGATTTTTCGCGCCCGGTTTCATCCACCTCACCCTGGATCAAGCTACCATAATCAAGATTAGCGTCATTGTTGAACGTATGCAGCAAGTTTTTCCGCAATTGCCCGATGTAACGGCGGGATTATCGCCTTTGTGAGGATTCTCACATTTTGCCCGATTGAACTGTGCCATGGATGAAAAATCGCCGGCATAGAGGCCATCCGGACCCGTCGGCAACGAAAAACGGGAACATCAGGCGCATGCATATGATGTCGTCAACGCAGACAATGTCATCGATAGGAACCCTTTCCCGACTGATCGGGCGACCGCGGGAAGGGGGCCGCAGCGCTGCGCGCAACAAGGCAAACAATGCGCTGCCGGCCGATGAGCTTGGGTTTGTGCTGCAATATCGCCGCCAACCCGATCTTGAACAGGCGCGCCGGCAACTCGTTTCGATACTGGATACTCTGGATTTCCTGTTACAACCGCTCTTTCCGATGGGTGCAGACGAACTGGCGCATTTTGCAGTGCTGCGTTTTCCAGGGGTCGGTGCCGGGCGTGCCTCGGACGCGCTGTTCTCAATCGCCTATGAGCTTGGCGAGGCGCTCGATCTCGTCAGTTGTGAGCCCTGTATCGGCGAATACATCATGACATTCCCGGAGCCGCCGCAGGCGGATGCGGGACCTGCTCAGATGAGCAGTCTTTGCTGGGTCAACAGCCCCGCACCTGTGGACAAGAAATGGGCGCTGGAAAATACGCGTGTCAACTCGGCCTGGCATTTGTCGCCAGGTCTCGGCAAGGGGATTTTCATTGCCCAGCCGGATACAGGCTTTGCGGCTCACGATGAAATCGGATCGGATGCGCTGCGCCTCGACCTTGCCGCCGACATCCTTGAGGGCGACGGCGACCCGACAGATCCGCTTGATCCGGCTACATCCAATCCGGGCCACGGAAGTGGCATGGCAAGTGTTGCGGTCGGGTGCCGAAGTGGTGAGATCAGCGGTGCTGCACCCGGAGCGCACCTCGTGCCGATCCGGTGCGCATCGGACGTACAGATGATCAATCCTGCACCGCTTGCCCGGGCAGTGGATCATGCCCGCATGTCGGGCTGTCATATCGTATCCTTGAGCCTCGGAGGGCTGGGGAGCGCTGCGCTCAGGACGTCCATCAGGAAGGCGGTTGAATCCGACCTGATCGTCGTTGCTGCAGCCGGCAATTGTATCGGCCTGACCGTTTATCCTGCCCGCTACCCGGAAGTCATCGCCGTTGGAGGCACGAATATCAATGATCGTATCTGGCGTGGCAGCAGCACCGGTCCGGCTGTCGACATCGCCGCACCGGCGGAAATGGTCTGGCGCGCCAAGCACGATATGGCCAAGGGCGGCAAACCGATCGTTTCAGAGGGACAGGGGACATCCTATTCGGCGGCCCTTGTTGCCGGAATTGCGGCGCTATGGCTTGAACATCACGGACGCGACAACCTGATCGCCGAAGCCCGCTCCCGGCATGTCACGCTACAGGAACTGTTCCGTTCGGCGTTGTGCCGGACCGCGCGGGTTCCGACCGGCTGGAACAGCAGCCGTCTTGGCGCCGGAATTGTCGATGCGGAAACTTTGCTGCGCCTGGCGCCAAAGGACATTCCGGACCCTGCATGGCCGGCCAAATCCTATCGGCCGTGTTCGACCGAAATCCAGCGCCTCGTGTTTGAGGCAACGCACAAGAAACCGGAAGACAAGGAATTCGACTGGTGCCGTTACGGGGCGGAAATTGCAAACCTTGCCCTGCGTCTTGCCCATAGCAGAACCCAGTGGAACGGAATGGAGGGGCAACGGTCCGCCCGGCGCATTGCCGTTTCGGAACATCTTCGAAGGGCCGTGAGGAAGTCAGGCGATTCAGCCCTTGCGTCCCTGACCGAGAGTTTTGAGAATATATTGTGTGAATAGGTCGCTGAAAGAGTGACCGCCCGTTATTGATACGATCACGGTTCGATGGCGCAGCCCGTAGCCTGCCCGTGACTGCTACCCGGGGGGTAATTTCTTGGAACAAGAGCTTCTAGACTGGACCATGTCCGCCTCCTTGGGCGGTGTCACCGAAATCGCCGTCATGGCTCCCATCATCAAGGGTCGTGTGCCCGGAGAAAGGCTGACTTACGAGGAAAAACTGCGGCGTGTCATCGCATCGATCAGCGATCGGGCGCAACGCGGCATACCCCATCAGCTCAGCACGATACCCAGTATTCATTTCGGGCGGATGATGATCATCCGTCCCGAACAGTATCTGACCAATTCCAACGTGCCGGGCCTGGCTTATTATGAGCCGGATGACCATGACGGCAGCGCCGCCGATGCGGGGTTTCGTGTTCCCAAACAAATCGATGACTTCAAGATTTCCATCCAGTTTGCCGGCGGACAGTCGGAGGGGCGCAACGGTGCGCGAGAGCACGACGGTGCTGCAAACGCCCAACCCAGCTTTCACTCATGGCTGTTGACGATCGTCTCTTTCGACGGGGATCTGAAGGTTTATTTCCGCGATATCGCGGAATTCCTGGCGCGCGATTTCGACGATGTGTTTGTCAATTGCGTCGACTTTCCCTCAACCGAGAATTTCGAGAGTTTCTGGCAGTGGATCCGCCGGTACCAGGTTCCCGTTGATCTGTTCCTGTGCGCCTACCCGGATGTTTCCGTCGTGCGCATCAAACAGCTTGAGGATTTCAAACACAGCTTCGACGCCTTCGTTGCCAAGGTCCGGACGCCGGGCGGGCGCCGGGTTGAGAACATGGATGAACTGTTCGACGAGTTCCTGCGCAAGACGGGGCAATACGCTTCGGATTTTCCAACGCCGGGCGGAACTTACCGCCGGAAATCGGACGGAGGCCAGTAATCATGCCGGATATCTACACACGCCCCGCCGGATCACAATCGGGCGATGCCGCGACCCGAATCCAGGCCCATCTCGGGCAAGCGTCCAAATTCGCCAACGGGAAGACTCGAAACTGGTCGTTATTCTTGTTCTTCAGGATCCTCAGCAAGGCCGAGATGGACAATTCACGCCTGCTCATGGCCCGTCTGGCGGATGCTGTGTCGAACGCAGAGGGAGGCGTTCCCGACAGTGCGCTCGATCTGGCAGCCGATCTCGGCGCGCCGCAGGTTGGCCGCTGCGAACCGCCGACCGGCGATCCGGCACATCCCGACCCCGCCGACCCGTTTCCGCCGGCCGATCCATTGACAGACAATTTTGCCTCCGACGCGTTCCGCGCCTGGCTCGCTCTTTTATCGAAAGGCGATGTCGGTCCGCTTATTGCCAATCTCTCGGCCTTTTTCGACCTGGACAGTGGCAAACCGCCGAGCGAGGCGGTCTTGAAACTTGCGGGATCCCTGGCTGCCGAGCTCAAAAAGAAAAGGGGTGTTTATGCCGCCCTGGACTGGCTGCAAAAGAAATTCGACGGCGGGCTGTCGAATGAGACCGTGCTGATATCGCTGATAATGGCGATCGCCGTGCTCATGCGTCACCCCGATGCGAAGGTCAAAGCGGCGATCGATTCGATTTTCGACTTGACGGCATTTGGCGATGTGGTTGGCGAGGCCGGGCAGAAAGTCGTTTCGCAAGGTCTTGTAGCGGTATGCGCCTATGAGTTGCTGCGCCAGGCGAAGCTGGCAAGGGACGGCGCCGAGCAAAAGGGCCATCCGTCCCCGGTTCGCAGTGAACGGGTGCAGGTCAACGGTCATCATGCGGACAAGGCCGTTGTCTATGACCCCGTTCCGGTCAACATCGCCTTTACATATCCGGGCCTTGAAAAACTCGATCTCGATCCGACCACATTGCGTTCGTTTCCGGATGCCTACCGTCAAGGCATGGCAGCCCGCGCCGGGCGCCTCGGCGATACCGGGCCGAGTGCGCCGGAAAACTGGCACGGAGAACTCGGCCTTCCCTCCGTCAGCGGCTATTTCACAGGCGGTTTCCAGGTCGGCGCCATGGCACAGGGCGACAAATGGGATATGGGGCCGGAAGAGGACTGGGAGCGGCTGCGACGGCAGGTCGACGATTTCAATCACAGGTCCGGCCCACGTGGAAAACTGCTGCGCACAATTCTCGGCGGTCTGTTTCGGCTGGTCGGCATGGAGATCGTTCATATCGAACTCGGCCAGGATCCCTATTTCGTTGAAAATGGCCGCGCCGTTGCCTCCGGGTTCCGCAAGGAGCATTTTGGCTTTCGCGATGGTGTGAGTCAGCCTTTTGTGGACATGAAGCTTGGCAAACCCATGCCGGGCGGTGCCACGCCCGGCCGCAATGGAACCTGGGCGCCGGTTGCGCCCGGCGAAATCTATCTCGGCTATCCCGACGAGGACGGAAACCGCGCCCAGCAGCCGACAAATGCGCTCTTGCGCGATGGCGGCACGTTCATGATTTTCCGCAAGCTGGAACAGGATGTAACGGGATTTCGTGCGTTTCTTGCCGAACAACGGCCCGGCGATCCGGCCGCGCAGCAGAAGCTGGCTGCGCAGTTCATGGGCCGCTGGCAAAACGGCACGCCGCTGATGATGGCACCGGACAGTCCGCGCGATATCGGTCCGGACAGCGACCGGCTGATCAATGATTTCCTGTTTGTCCGGGACGATCCGCGCGGGGAAAAATGCCCGCTCGGCTCGCATATCAGGCGCAGCAATCCGCGCGATATCGGCGGACGCAATGATGTGCGCCGGCATCGTATCCTGCGGCGGGGCATCGGTTACGGCGGACCGCTGCTCGACAACGGCTCGCGCGGCGACGGCAAAAAGCGCGGGTTGCTCTTCATCGCCGCCAATGCCCGGATCGATCTCCAGTTCGAGGTTATTCAGGCAGACTGGATGAATGGCGGTGAATTCATGGGACAGGCTGGCCTTGGCAAATGTCCGATTGCGGGAACGAATTCCGGCGGGCTGCAAGACAGTTTCCATGAGGCCGGCGCGACCGCGCCCGTTACCAATATTCCGGCCTTTGTGACGACACGCGGTGGCGACTATTTCTTTGCGCCCGGCCAGGACGCGCTGATTGCAATGGCCGAAGGCGAGCGGTTCGAAACGGATGCGGCGGACCTGGTGTCGGGCGGGCACAGCATGAGCGATCCGCAAACCCCGGGGCTTTTCACGAGGCCAAGAATAGAGGCGTTCACCCGTCTCTTTCTTAATCCCCGGGGCGCGGCGGAGCTTATCCGTGTGACCCCGCCCGACATCCCGCCGGCTTCACCCTATCCGGATGGGTCCACGCTGCATGAGCCGGAAACGCTGGGACGTGATGTATGTTTCGTCGGCAAACATCGCCATGTCAGTGATGTGCTGCGGCTGATCGATGCTGACGGAAACAGGCGTTTCTCCGTCGCCCATTACAGCGAGGCCGGCAGGCGGGTACTGCGCGGTGACGATATGGTTATCGGTACCGAAACAGG
The DNA here is from genome assembly GCF_027944115.1 of Hoeflea prorocentri. NCBI lineage: Bacteria > Pseudomonadati > Pseudomonadota > Alphaproteobacteria > Hyphomicrobiales > Rhizobiaceae > Hoeflea > Hoeflea prorocentri. Next base: position 4,449,201 of record NZ_JAPJZI010000001.1, read on the forward strand.
AGGTCCGACCGAGGCGCAGCGCGAACGGCTGTATTGCATCCTTGGCGAAGCCTGGATGGCGCTTGACGAAGCAAGCAGCGAATCCGGCGGTGTGCGCGGGCGTCTGGCAGGCATCGTGTCGTCCCGGCTGGAGGCGGCGCTGGAGCGCACCGGTGACAGCCGCGGCATCGACCTTGTGCGGGATCTTGCGACGGATGCATCCTATGCGGTGGTGGACGAGTTGTTCGGAACGCCGGGGCCGGGCTGGGTCAGCGAACTGGGCATTGCGCTGCCGTTCGCCCGTCAGCATGTCGGCCACCTGCATCCGGACTGGCTTTCAGTCTCAAAGGGCAGAATGCCGCGGAACCCCGGTCTTGCAACAATGCAGATCTGGTCCATCCTGACGCTCGGCGATGTCTTTGGAAACGTCATCGCCTACAGAACTCTGAGAGATCTGTCGGCACAGGCCGGTGCGGAGCTGATGAACCATTTGAACCGGCTCATTACGGATGCCTGGACAAAACGGCCGCAGGAGGCCCGCACGCTCGTCGATGCCTTTATCCGGATTGAAGACAGGATGTTGGAGACGTTTGAGGGTTATACGCGCGAACAGTATCATGGCGATGTCGGCGCCATATTGTTCGAGCTGATCGCCTCGGCAATGGCCGCGATTCCGTCAACCTTCGGCAATGTCATGGACACGGTGCTGCGGTTCAGGATTGGACTGCCGGAACTCTTTGACCGCATGAGCCGCCTTGGCGTGGCTCCGCTGGACAATGTGGGCGGCGGGCCTTCCCTCGTGACGCGGCTGATCTACGAGGCGGAACGGTTACGGCCGAATTTCAAGATCCTGATGCGCCAATGCGCCCAGGATACGGAACTGGAGCCGGGCCTGGCTCTTTCCGAGGGGGACTGGGTGGCGGCCTTGATAACGGCAGCCAATTTCGATGCCACGGTCTTTGACGATCCGTTTCGCTTTTCACTGCATCCGTTTGTACCCGAACACCCGGAGCGGCCCTTGGCCAATTACCTGCTGTTTGGAGCGGCGACAATGCCGCGTGAAGGAGAATCCGATCTGCAGGCGCGGGTGCGCGGGCGCCACTGCTGGGGGCGTGACGCGGTTGCCTTGCATATACTCGAACAATGCGTGCTCGCGGCGGGCCGCCTGGACGGGTTGCGTAATGTGGCCGGGCATGCCGGGGAGATGCAGGAGATTGCCGGTGCCAAAACCGGTCTTCTGGCACGCTTTGCCCGGCTGCGGCCGAGGCAGTTCTGACCGGCTACAGGTCAGGCCAGCGCCTTGAAGCCATGCGTCTCGCATAGAGCGCGGTGTTCGTCGATATCCTTGCTCAGCAGCGGGCTTGACGGATTGATCTGTGCCGTGAGCTTTGCCCTGATGGCCAGTCCCTGAGCCGTCAGGCCGGGATTGTTGATGCCGCGACCGATGGCGATTGCCTGGTCAATTGCCGGAATGCAGCGTTCAACGGCACCGGAGTGAAACAGCGCCTCTGCATAGCCGGCATAGAGATAGAAGATTTCCAACCGGCCCGTGCGCAGGTGCAATGCGTTGTTGAAACAGTCCTGCGCCATCTCAAGCGCTTCATCAGCCTGTCCATTGCGCGCCATCGCCATGGCCAGCAGACCGATTATGTGCGGTTTGGGCGCATCGTAACCGTGGCGCTCGATCAGGGCGATTGCCGCGTTCAGGGTTTCAACCGCCTCCTTGTACCGCTCCATCATGATGAGCGTGCGGCCAAGCGCGTTGAGTGCGACCACTTCGGTGTAGGGATCCTTGCTGGACCTTGAGATGTCCAGGGCCCGCCTGCCATATTCCAGGCTTTCCTCATAGGCTCCCGTGTCGGTCAGAAACCAGCCCAGGAACGCGCGGGATATGGCGCCGGGAATGCCAGCGGATCCAAGCCGTGCGGTTTCGACGTCACCGGTCAGTTGTTCGCAGAGCGAGCGTTCGAGTTCAATCGCCTTGGCAAGATCGCCCGTGGCGTGGTTGAGCACGGCCAGCAGATGCTGCGCGGCAAAGGTATGTGGCAGCGAATCCATCTCGCGCGCCATCTCCAATGCCTCGGTCACGGTGGCCGCACCCTGTTTGTAACGCCCTTCGAACCAGTCGATCATGGCAATATTGCACTTGGCGGCACAGATTTTGTTTATCCTGTTCTGCTTCATCGCCAGTGCCATGGCACGGGGCAGGTAGTCATGCATCTTGGAAAACTCGCCAAGCTGCAACATGGTCGGGCACACCATCAGTGTGAGGTCGACAAATTTCTTTTCGGCGGGCTCGCCGATGCGCTCGATACATTCAAGTGCATGTTCGAACAGAAGCTGTAATGATTTGCCGGCAAAATTTCGTCGTGCCATGTCTGCGGCGCGTGACAGATAATCCAGTGCCAGCTCGTCGTCTCCGGCTGATTCAGCGTGGAATACGAGGCGCTCATATTGTCCGGCAAGGTCCGGATAGGTTTGTGTGATGATGTCGATTGCCGAGCGATGTATCTCGGTTCGCCGTGCACGCGGCACCGTGATCGAGCAGGCCTCGGCTATGATGGCGTGACGAAACCGGACGGTTCGCCGCGACATGCGGCTTGCTATGGCAAGTTTCTCCAGCGTATCGATTTCAGCGTCGAGTTGTCCGCCGTCTTTTCCGAGCACCTTTTGCGCAAAATCGAGATCGACTTCCTCGCCAAGGATGCTCAAAGCCTGGGCGCAATGTTTTGCCGAGCGCGGGAGACGATTTAACCGGGCATGGATCATGGACTGCACGCCATGGGGAACCGAATGAATGGACTCGGGATCGTCCGAATCGATCGAGCAGAAAAACTGTTCCAGAACAAAAGGAATGCCGTCGGCCTGGTCCAGCGCCTTCTCAACGCTGAGATGTTCAGGTGCTGACCCCGCGATGAGCTGATGGGCCATTTGGCGCATATGCGCGCGGTCCATGGGTTCGAGGCGCATGACGGCATCGGTGATCTGCTGTGCGTCGTAAGCAGCCTCCGGCCGTCCGGTCACAAGGAGAAAAAGGGTCCGGCTGTCATTGATGTCCTGCAGCATTTCAAGACAAAGCTGACTTTCAGGGTCAACGATATGAAGGTCTTCGACGAGCAGCACGGTCCGTCCCCTGATTGCCAGATTGCGGAAGGTGCGGACAAGGGCAGTTGCCGTTTCCTTCAAGGACAAATGCGGGGTGCTGCCGGAGGGGCTTCTGCTCTCCGAACTCACTATGGCATCAAGGGCTGACAGCGCGTCCGGCTTTACGCCCACTGCTTCGGCCGCCAACCAGATCTCTTGTCGTGACGCCTGGTCGTCCAGATTCAAAGCATCCAGAATGAGGCCCTGCATGACGGCAAAGGGCGTGATGCGCTTTTGCATATCACCGCGGAACACCACGAGCCGGTCGGCAATATCATTGGACAAGGCCTCGTGGATCGCAGCTGCCGCCAGGCGGCTCTTGCCAATCCCGGGTTCTCCGATGATCGCCAGTGCACCATTTTTTGCCATACCGACCTTGATCGTGTCGCGCAGCATGGAGAGTTCGCGATCCCGGCCGACAATGGGCAGCTTGTATTGCTGAATCACATCCCTGCCCGCCGTGCGGTCCGCCAGCGCCGTCAGGGTGAAGACGCTTGAGCCGATCTCGTCGAGTATCTGCAGATCCGGCCGCGGACCGCACTTCTGATCGTAGCGGCAAAGCTCAAGGGTTTTCCCGCTGAGCAAAATCTCTCCCGGTTCTGCGGTTTTCTCAAGCCGTGCGGCCAGATGCACCGTGCCGCCCACAAGGTCGATCTGCGAGCTGCGCTCAAGCGTCAGATTGCGCAATCCCACGAGACCGGAGTGAATGCCGACCCGAAACTGGACGACGTTGGAGACCGGATCACGGATCGGCTCGCCCCTGTCACCGTAGTGCTGAATGTTCCATGCCGCATCACAGGCGCGATCGGCATGGTCTTCCATTGAATCAGGCCAGCCGAACACCGCCACTCCGCCGTCCCCGGCGAAACTGACAAGCAACCCGCCGGCCCGTTCGACTTCCGTGCGGATGTGATCGAGGACTTTATCCACCATGAGTTGTGCATCATCAGGGTCAACGGTGGCTATTCGACTGGTAGAACTGACTGCATCGACGACCATGACGGTCACGACACTACGCTCTGGATACGCCATCAAATGCACTGCGCATGCCCCCGAAACCGGCATATTCGACGCACGCTCAAACCCGGAAATGATCCAAACATATGCATGCGGCTATCAGGGCACCCGGCCTTCGGATGAAAGCCGGGTGCTCCCGCGCCATAATCATTCATCTGCAATTATTGACCCTAATTACCAAATATATCAAATTTTTGCGGCTTGTGACAGTTTGGCGCAGTTTGTCCGGCGTATCATTGATTGCCGGGATAGCTGACACACAACAGGAAGGGCACCGGCTCCAGGACGCCGCCAAATGTCGGCATGCGTGTTAATCGATCTTTTGCAATTGCCTCTTAACTTGTGCTTTGCCGGTCGTTCGCACTTATACCGCGAACTCGCATGAAGCATTTGATCCGGCCGCCGCTCGGCATTTTTTCCTATATTTTTCTCCGGATATCTTCTGATGCTCATTTCTCGGAAATTGCCTCTCGCCGCCGCCATTTTGACTGTCGTTTCCATCGCAGCGTCCAGTATCGGCGGTATGATGATCAGCTCCAATGCGCTTACCCGTGAATATAGCGAGAAGCTGTCGGCAATATCGGACGGGCGGCGCAATCAGATCGAGACATACCTAGAGGCGACTATAAAGGACATTGAGGAAATTGCCGTCACGCAGGACGTTGCTGCTGCACTCAACCTTTTCGGGATCGCCTTGACGATGGTTGAAGACGGTATGGAGAATGCCTTTCGCGACCTGGTGAGCGATCCGAATCTCAGCCTTGACGAAAAGGCTGCGCAAGGCAGGGCCAGCGGCGCGAGCATCTATCTCAACCACGAAGGCAAATTCGGTCCGGTCTTTGCGAAAATCGCCGAGGAGAACGGCTTTGAAGACATCTTCCTGGTGAAGGCGGACGGCCAGGTCGTCTATACGCTGAAAAAGAAAGATGACTTCAACGTCAGTCTCGCGGATGCGGCATGGAAGGATACGCTTTTGGCACAGGCGCAAAAACAGGCGCTTGAAAAAGGCGATGGCGATGGTGTGGCGTTCGTTGACTATGCGCCCTATGCGCCAGGTGAGCAGTCGATGACAGCTTTTGTCGCCAAACCGGTGATTGTCGGAGATGAGACGAAAGGCGCGTTCATCGTGGCGCTGCCGACCGGCCGTATCGGGGCGATCATGAACAACAGGACCGGACTTGGAAAGACCGGCGAAACCGTCCTGATCAATTCAAAGGGTTATCTTCTTACCGACTCTCCGCTGACACAAACAAACGATGTCGGCGTCGTAAAGCTTGATCCTGCCCAGTTCAGCCAGCTCGTTGGGCGTGAGATTGTTTCCGGCGTGGATGACAGCTACCGTGAGAACATGAGCGCCAAGGTTGCCTTTGCAGGCGTCGACTTCCTCAATGCCGGCTGGGTTGTTGCCGCGTTGGTCGACAGTCGTGAAGCAGGCGAGGCCGTGGCTTCCATGCGCCAGATCGTCATTCTTGCATCGCTTGTTCTTCTGGCTGTCTCTCTTGCCGGCGCATTGCTGTTTTCACGCAATCTTACCCGGCCGATCAACGCGCTCGTCGCCAATATGCGTGAGCTTAGTGAGGGGCGTACCGATTTCGACATCGACAATATGGACCGCAAGGATGAAATCGGCGACATGGTTCGCTCGGTTGCCGTCTTCAAGGAGGCGGCCATCGAAAAGCGGCGGCTAGAGGGCGAAGCGGAGGAAACCCGGCTTACCTCTGAGCGCGAAGCATCCGAGCGGGCGGCTGACAAGGCGCAAGAAGCACAGCAGATGCAGACAGCCGTCGATGCTCTTGCAGGTGGTCTGGAGCGCCTGTCGGATGGCGATCTCACGGTACGGCTGGATGAGCCGTTCATGGACAGCCTCGACCGTCTGCGTGTCGATTTCAACAAGACGGTGGTGCATCTGAACTCCACGCTCTACCAGATACAGGACGGCGCCGGATCGATTGACGGCAACGCCCGGGAAATGCGTGCCTCAGCCGACGATCTCTCACGCCGGACGGAACAGCAGGCGGCATCTCTGGAAGAGACATCGGCGGCGCTTGAAGAAATCACGTCTACTGTGCGTGAAACCTCGGAACGGGCCGCCGAGGCCGAGCAGATGGCCAACGCCGCCAAGGACGATGCCGACAGATCCAGTTCGGTCGTTGTAGAGGCCGTTGAGGCCATGGAAGGCATTGAAAAGGCGTCATCTGAGATTTCCAATATTATCAACGTGATCGACGAGATCGCCTTTCAGACGAACCTTCTGGCGCTTAATGCCGGGGTTGAGGCGGCGCGGGCCGGCGATGCCGGCAAGGGCTTTGCCGTGGTTGCCCAGGAAGTGCGGGAACTTGCCCAACGGGCCGCAGGCGCAGCCACCGAAATCAAGGACCTGATTACCAGATCGGGAAGCGAGGTCAGCAATGGCGTTTCTCTCGTCAAGGCCACCGGGCAGGCGCTCGATCAGATTTCGCAGCATGTTGCCGATATCAACAACCGGATTGCGACGATTGCGCAGGCCTCAAAGGAACAGCTCACGGGTGTCCAGGAGGTCAACTCGGCTGTCGTGCAGATGGATCGCATGACACAGCAGAATGCCGCCATGGTTGAAGAAACCAATGCCGTCATCCATAAACTTGCCGATGATTCCGCCGGTCTTTCCGCATTGGCGGGTGAGTTCAGCCTTTCTGGTGACACCGCTGACGCAGGGTCTTCCGACGGGTCAGTGGCAGAGCCTGCAGGGCATCGCCTTGCCGGTTGAGGGTGCTCCAGAATTCAGGATAGGAGCGTATTTTGCGCTGTAGCCGCTACGGGTTCGTGGGTCATATTTTCAGGATTGCCTTAGGGCTTTTTCTGATTTCTTTCCCCGGCGCCAAAGCGGATACGGTGTCCGGTTTTGCGAAAACCGAATGCTGGTTCGGTTCTTCGCGGGACCGCAAGGTCAGTTGCGGCATTTTGCGGGTTCCGGTCGATCATTTTGACCCGGACGGAAGGTTTTTTGAACTGCCGGTCGTTCGAATTCACCTGACAAAGGGCGCGAAGTCAAAGCCGCCGCTAATCTACCTGACCGGCGGCCCGGGAATGACCTCCCATATTCAGACCGCACAAGATGTCAGTCATTGGATGAACTTCGGCGCTGAAATCCTCTTTCGCCGAGAGCTTGTTGTTATTGAGATGCGGGGCTCGAGGGCAAGCAAGCCGTCAATGATGTGTCCTGCGTTAAATGATCCAACTCAGTTGTATGGTCTGACGCAAACCGGATCCAATGCCGCCGCAGAACCTATAAAGATTGAGGATTTGTGGAAGGCCTGCCGGGATGATCTGGCTCGAAAAGGGATCGATGTGGCGTCTGTAAACCGCCATCAGATCGCCCATGACATACGAGTGCTGGCACAAGGGCTCGGCGCGGACAAAATATCCTTATATGGGATATCTTACGGCACGACGTATGCAATGACGATAATGGAAGAGTTTCCGGAACTTGTTGCCGACGTTGTTCTGGATTCAGTATATCCGCCGGAGGCTACGTCAAATATAGCGCATACCCTGGCGCTAAGGCGTACGCTTAACAAGTACTTTTCTGCTTGCCAAAAATCCACGGAATGCGCTTCCAGGTACCCGGATCTTGAACGTCGCTTCTTTGACGGCGTTAAAAACCTATCAAACAGCCCGGTAGATGTGACCTTCTCCGCCGGTTCCGATAACTCGATTGTTCAGTCAGTTGTCGTCGATGACGAGCTCTATTTGGCTGCCTTGCGGGAAGCCATGAGCTGGCATGACATGCAGGGCTGGATACCCGCATATATTAACGCGGTTGATGACCCCGAAGGTTTCCCATTTGGCTGGCTGATTGAGCTCTATTTCAAGTTTGGCTTTTACAAGGATTTCAGTGCAGGCGCACATTACTCTTCGTTTTGTTATGACCTGCCGGCGGATTTCGATGGTTGCGGGATCGAAAATGAGTTTGAACGGGCCGAAATGGAGAGTTGGGGTCTACCGGCATGCAATATCTGGAGAGGCAAACGGGCTGATCGATCGGAGCGGAAGAAACTCATTTCGTCGATACCCGCATTGATTCTGGTCGGTGAACTAGACGCGGTTACGCCTCCATATCAGGCCCGAATGGCAGCGGCGGGATTGGAAAACAGTTTTCTCTTTGAGTTTCCCACGCTCGGACACGACATTTTATCAAGCAGTGATTGTGCCCGTCAGATTGTGCTGGACTTTCTTCGAGACTCCCGAGAAAGACCGCACAGAAAATGCCTGGATAGTGTTCCAGAACTGAGTTTTGAGACATTTTATTGACCACGCTCAGTAAGGCTTCGCGGCTTGCTGCCAACGGTGCGGCCGTTTTTTCCGCGCTGGTCCATCATGCCGTGATCTCAAGTGCTTCCGTCAATCTGGTGGCCGAGACTTCCGGAAGGCGATTAGCCGGGTAATTTCCGGCGGGCAGCCCCTAATCGCCCCTGATTATTACCAGGGTGGACTTCTTCAATGAAGCGAGCAGGCTCAACAGGTGATCTCGGCTTTTGGCGGTATATTTGAGATTGGCCGAGGCGGTGACGATGAAATCGGCGAACTGCGCCGGCGTCAGACCATTGGCCGCGAGCTTTGCCTCATAGGGTGAAAGAAGGTCCGCGAGCATGTCTTTTTTTCGGTCGTATGCCTTTTCCTGCTCGGCTTTGCCGACCGTGTTGTAGCCGGTTATCAGGTCTTCACTGTCCGGCATGCTGCTGAGAATGTCGTAATATTCGATAACACTGTGCTGAAAAAACGTGTCCAGCTTGTCCGATATCGTCTCATCCGTCCGCCAGTCCGCCGTGAGCGCCTCATGGGTGTTGTCCGTCATGTAACGGACGGCTGCCGCCAGAACCTCTTCCTTGTTGGAGTAGCTGGCATAAAGCGTTTGCCGGGATATGCCCGCCTCGGATGCTATATCCCCCATGGTCGTCTTGCGCACGCCGTAGCGTGATAAAAGGTCGATCGCGACTTTTGCGATTTTCTTTTCTTTTTCGTCCATTTTTACAACTTGACAATTTGTGTCGTAATGTCAATATCAGTCCAACAGGGCGTCTGTTGCGATATTGCTGCCACTCCCCCGAGAGACAATTCGTCGGTGAGTTAAAGCGCCCGATACCCAATCTGTAAAGGGAGCCTGTCCCATGAAGCTGACGGTGAACGGAATAGACCATGAAGTGGATGTTGAAGAAGACATGCCGCTTTTGTGGGTTCTCAGAGACGAACTGAACATTACCGGCCCCAAATATGGCTGCGGAATCGCGCAGTGTGGCGCTTGCACGGTCCATGTGGACGGCATGGCGGTTCGGTCATGCCAGTTGCCGGCCGGCGCGGTCGATGGCGAGATCACCACAATCGAGGGCCTCGGAACGCCGGATGCGCTGCATGCCGTACAAGCAGCCTGGGTGGAGCATCAGGTGGCCCAATGCGGCTATTGCCAGTCAGGCCAGATCATGGCCGCCGCGTCCTTTCTTGATCTCAATGATGACCCGACCGACGAGGATATCGATCTTGCGATGTCGGCCAATCTTTGCCGCTGCGGAACCTATCCTCGCATTCGTAAAGCCGTAAAGACGGCGGCAAAAACGTTGAGGAGTGCCTGATATGGGACGCGCTGCAACCATTGCCCGCCGGACATTTCTCATCGGCTCCATCGCGGTCGCCGGGGGCGTTGCCTTCGGGACTTACATGTACCGGCGCCCCGGCGAAAATCCGCTGATGACGGATCTTTCCGCCGACGGGGCGGCCATAACCCCTTACGTCAGGATCGATGCCGAGGGCGTCACGCTGATCACGCCGCGCACGGATCTTGGACAGGGCGCCTATTCCATGCAGGCGGCGCTGATTGCCGAAGAACTCGATATCGAACTGGATCAGGTAAAGGTTGATCCCGGCCGGCCGAGCCCGGCCTATTACAACACCGCCCTGTCTGAAGAAGGTGCGCCTTTCCGTTCGACCGATGACAGTTTCATGGCCGAATCGGTGCGCGGTGTCATGGACGTGCTGATGAAGTTCCTCGGCATGCAGGTGACCGGTGGGTCGACATCCGTGCCCGACGGCTACAACAAATTGCGTATGGCAGGTGCGGTGGCACGCGAGACGCTCAAGGCGGCCGCCTCGCAGCAGACCGGTGTGCCGGTCAGCCAGCTGAAGACCGGGAACGGCACTGTGCTCATGCCGGATGGCACGACGCTGACTTATATGGCGCTTGCCCCGGTCGCAGCAAAGATCAAGCCGGTTACCAATGTCGAATTGCGCGATCCGAGCGAGTGGCGGCTGATCGGTAAGCCGATGCAGCGGCACGACATAGTGGCAAAATCCACCGGAACGCTGCCTTATGGCGTCGATTTCAGGGTCGACGGAATGGTCTACGCGACGGTCAAACTCAATCCGCGCCAGGGCGGCGCAATGAATGGTTACGATGCCAGTGCCGCTAAAACCATGCGCGGTGTGAAACAGATCGTACCGGTCTCGGGCGGCGTCGGCGTTGTCGCCGACAATACCTGGCGGGCTTTCCAGGCCGCCGACGCAATGACCTTTGACTGGGGTGAAGCGCCCTATCCGGCGGAAATGGATGGCCATTGGGAGGCACTGTCCAATTCCTTCAATGACGATCAGATTGAGGCCCGCAATCGCGACGATGGCGATGTGGAGGCAGCGCTGGCCGAAGGCGAGGTGATCGCAGCCGAATATCGTGCGCCCTATCTTGCGCACGCTCCGCTTGAGCCGATCAGCGCGATCGTCCGCGTGACTGACGACCGGGCGGATGTCTGGACCGGTACGCAGATTCCGAGATTCGTACAGTCGAATGTGGCGCGCATGACCGGACTGGATGCCGAGGATGTTCACATACACGTCCTTTATGTCGGCGGCAGTTTCGGACACCGTCTTGAGGATGAAGTGGTCAAGCAGGCGGTCGAAATCGCCCGGCAGATGAAAGGCACACCGGTCAAACTGGTCTATAGCCGCGAAGAGGACATGATCCATGATTTCCCGCGTCAGATTGCGATGGCGCGGGGTCAGGGCACGGTGAAAGACGGCAAGGTCGAGGCCTATGATCTCGGCATTGCCATGCCGTCGGTGATCGCCTCGCAAATGGGCCGGCAGAACTTGTCCCTTCCCGGGCCCGATACACAAATCATCGCCGGCGCGTGGGATCAGCCCTTTGCCATACCCCACTACCGCATGACGGGTTACCGCGCGCCGGCGCTTGCTCCGATCAGCTCCTGGCGATCGGTCGGTGCATCGTCCAACGGTTTCTTCCATGACTGTTTCCTCGACGAGCTGATCGTTGCCGCGGGAGCCGATCCGCTGGAAGAGCGCATCCGTCTGATGTGGCACGATAATTCGCGCAAGGTGCTGGAGGCCGTCGGCGAAATGTCGAACTGGGGCAGCGATCTCGGGCCGAAGAGCGGTCGCGGCGTTGCCTTCTGCATGTCGTTTGGTGTCTCGACCGCCGAGGTGGTCGAGGTCACCGATACGGACGATGGTATCCGCATCGACAAAGTTTATGTCGCAGCCGAAGTCGGACGGGTAATCGATCCGGTCAACTTCGACAATCTCGTCAAGGGCGGCGTGATCTGGGGCCTCGGCCATGCGATGAACTGCGAGATCACCTATTCCGACGGCGTGGCCGAGCAGACCAATTTCCACGCGTTTGAGGGCATGCGGCTTTACCAGTGTCCGCAGATCGAAGTGCGTGGTCTTGAGAATGGCGAAAAGATTCGCGGGATCGGTGAGCCGCCCGTTCCACCCGCCGCGCCGGCGCTCGCCAATGCGATTTATGCCGCGACCGGCAAGCGGATTCGTGAAATGCCGTTCAACAAGCATGTCGACTTTGTGTGAGGGCGCTATCGTGAAGACATCTGCACTTGCCGCCATCTGGCTTGCGGCCTTCGGTTCGGTGGCTTTGGCGGCCGAGCCGGTCGGAACGGACCGGGTTCTCAATGAATTTGCCGAAGGGTCCGTATCCTTCGAAGAGGGGCTGGCGAACTGGCAGCTCTTTTATGACGTTGCCTCGCATCCGCGCTGCTCGAACTGTCATGTCGGCGCGGACAACCGGCCCATGTGGTCGGGACCGAGTTACGGGCGCACGCGGCCTCACGGTATGAACATCAATGCGGGCGAGAGTCGGATCGGCGCCGAAACATTGCTCTGCTCGACATGCCACACCGATGTGGAGGGTATGGCCTCGGCTTCGAATGACAGACCACATGCGGCGCCGCGGGTTTCCATGACCTGGCAGCTTGCACCGGTAGAGGCCGAATGGTTCGGCAAGTCGTCTGCCTATGTCTGCGAGCAGCTCAAGGACCCGGAACGCAACGGCAACCGCACAATCAAGGAGGTTGCGGCACATCTCGATCACGACCTTATCCTGCACTGGGCCTGGGAGCCCGGAGGCAATCGCGAACCCGCGCCGCATTCATTGCAGGCAACCATGGATGCGTTGATGAAGTGGGCGGCGGCGGGAACGCCGTGCCCGACCGAGTAAGCCGGAGGACTGCTCTGTGGATGCGTTTGCGAAGGGTTTGAAACTTGCCGGCCAGCTGCTTGTAGTCAGTGGATTGCTGCACTTTCTTGCATGGACCATTGACGGCTGGAGCGATGAAACGGTCCGGCACATCCCGTTCGGCGCGGCTTACATTGTTTTGGGCGCAGCCTTAATCTACCGGATCCGCTGGATCCGGTATCTTGCATTCATCATTACCCTGATCGGCGCATTGAGCGCTTATATGACGGCCGGCCCCTTCAGTGCATCAGCGTGGCTGACATGGCTATTCATTGCCTTTGATCTTGTCATCCTTGCCCTTATCGCCATCAGTATCTGGCGGGGCCAGCAGCCGGCCTAACCTGCAAAGATGTTCGGCCAAAGGCCCAGAACGCCAAACAAGATCAGGTAAAAGGCCACCACATAGTTCAGGATGCGCGGGGCGATCAGGATCAGTATGCCCGCGATCAGTGCGATCAGCGGCTGCATAGTGACGACATTGATTTCCATAGCCCATTCTCCTCGGTTTGTTTTATCCGGTCGAAGCGACCGGACCCGGCCCAACCAACGCGGCCAGAGGACAGCTTAATGGTACCTGAAGCGGGCGAATGACGGAATCGGGCGGTGCCGGCAATCCCCACCAAATGCCTCCGGTCATCGCAACAGCGTCCCTTGGAGACCTCTAGTCGAATGGAGCGAGTGCCGATTGCGCCTTCTTTGTCAGGCTCTTGCGCACCAGCCTGTAGGAGTTCTCAAGGCGGTAGCGAAGCTCGTCCTCGTCGGTTTCCCAGGGCAGGTTGATCCACGACCGATGAAAATAGGGTGCCTTTACGCCGACATTTGCATCAATCAGCATCTGTGCCGTTTCAATGCTGTCGGTCTTGACCGAGACGCCCGGGATCTTTGCGCCGATGCAGGCGAACATCTTGCCGCCGATCTTCCAGGCATCGTGGCCGCCGCCCCATGGGTCGGAAACCTCGGCGCCGGGGAAGCGTTTGCAGATGGCGTTGACGCGGTCTCTGCTCATGCCTTTATCTCCCGAATCTTGTGGTCTGATTTTCCATCAAATGAAGGGCGGAGCCAACCCTTGGCACCGACCTTCCGTCACTATCTGCCTTGCGTCTTCCTGAATGCGCTCGGAGACTGCCCGGCAATGCGGCGAAAATCCCGGCTGAAATGATAGGGGTCCGGATATCCGCAGCGTGCCGCAATGGGTGCGATACGGTCCTGCGTCTCGACAAGATACCGCTTTGCCGCGGTGATGCGCTCCCGCCGCAACCAGTCGACCGGCGATGTACCTGTGGCGACCCGAAATCGCCGGTGCAATTGCGAAGGGCTGAGCTCAGCGAGTTCAGCCATATCGGAAATGCGCCAATTGCGCTTAAGGTCGGACCGGATACGGCGCATCGCAAGGTCAATGGCGCTTTCGGGCGGCTCTTCGCCGACGCCGGCCCGCAGTTGGGTGAAGCAGGCAACCAGTTGCGAGACCACCAGATTGTTTTGCGCATCCATATCCGTTGCCGTTTGCTGCAGCCGGGCAATGACGGCCTCGAACTGTGTTGCGGTTTCTGCGGCATTGTCGGGCCGGACAACCGGATTTGCCCGCGCCCGGGTGAAGTCGAATATCCTGTCGAGGCCGTATCCGCGCACGCCCATCCACAAAAACAACCAGTCCCTGAGGCCCGGCGCGCAGCAATGGGCATAAACGCCCGATGTATCCAGCCAGGTTAAAGACCCCGCCGTCGCTGAAAACACGCGGTTCCCGACCTCGAGATGGCCGGTTCCGTCCAGTGTCAGAATAAGGACATGCTGGTTGAACCGGCGCCTTATGGGCGCTTCGTCCGGGGCCGCCCGTGTCCTGCCGGCGGCCACGACCTGATAGGGGAAAGCCTCAGCGCGGCGCCCGGGCGTGTAGAAGTAGATGTCCTCGTTGCGTCTCAGCATCGGGTCTCAGCGCTGAATCAATGATGCGATTATTATCCATCATATTGCGATTTTGGTCCATTCCAAAACGTCTTTGTCCCGCGTTACAATGCACTCATGGCCATATACGCTCGAAATCGTCGCCCGCAAATGACGCTGAATTTATCCATCATCATTAACGCTGGCGACGGGTATCGAGCAAGTCAGGCGAATGTGGGAGAGCGTGGATATGACACAGATTGACCCGGCATTGCGCGATATCGTCAACGATCCGGCATTGAACCCGTCCCAGAAAGCCCATCAGTTGGCGGTTGCCGCCGAAAACATGCTGGATTATCCGGCTCTTGATGCGGAGACCCGAAAGGCACTCGACGAGCGGGTCATCTGCGACATGTATGAGGGACACGCGCCCTATAAGCCGCGCTACGTTCTGCCCGACTACTCGGTTGTCCTGAAATCCGGCAGCGAATGGCTGGAACTGCCGGTGCCCAAGACGCTGGACGAGGCAGTCAACACGCTGATGATCGCCTATCACCATGTTCCCTCGGTGACTGGCATACCGGTCTATATCGGGCAACTGGACGATTTGCTGCTGCCCTTTACGGAAGGCGTGTCGGACGAGGCGCTCTACACAAAGATCAAGCTGTTCTGGCGCTATCTCGACCGGGTGCTTCCCGACGCCTTCATGCATGCCAATATCGGCCCGAGCGACAATCGGGTGGCGCGGGCCATATTGCGCGTCGATGCGGAACTCAAGCAGGTGGCGCCGAACCTGACATTCCTTTACGACCCGCAGATCAGCAGCGAGAGCATTCTGGCCGAGGCCGCTGCCAATATCGTTGCCTGTTCGAAACCGCATGTTGCTCATCACCCGACCCATGCGGCGGTGTTCGACGATCGGGGTTATGGCATAGTGAGCTGCTATAATGCGCTGCCGCTTGCTGGCGGGGCTTCAACGCTGACCCGGATCAACCTGCGCGAAGTGGCGATGCGGGCGCGCAATGTGGAAGACTTCCTGAATGAGATGCTTCCCCACTACGTATCGCTCAATTTCCGCCTCATCCGCAGCCGCGTCGACTACCTCTTCAATCAGTCCGGCTTCTTCGGCAGCTTCCTGGTTGATGAGGGGTGGATTGCGCGGGACCGGTTTACTGCAATGTTCGGCATCTTTGCCATGGCCGAAGCGGTCAACCTGCTGCAGGACAAAGCCGGGCTGGCCGGTCGTTACGGCCTGGATGACGATGCCAATACGCTCGGCTACCGTATCTCGGCGCGCCTTGCGGAGCTGGTCGAGGCGGAACCGCTGGAAAATGTCTGGCGTGGCCGTGCCATGCTGCACGCGCAGGCCGGCCTCAGCAACGACAGCAACGCGACGCCGGGGGTTCGTATCCCCTATGGAAGCGAGCCGGATCCCGTCAGTCATGTCAAAGCGCTGGCGCCCCACCACTGCTACTATCCGTCCGGCATCAGCGAAATCCTGACGCTGGACGAGACGGTCAAGGCCAATCCGGAAGCGGTTCTGCAACTGTGCAAGGGTGCGCTGGCAAGCGGTTTTAGAGAATTTACCGCCAATGTCGACAGCAACGACCTGGTGCGGGTGACGGGATACATGGTTCGCCTGTCGGATGTGGCGCGCCACAATGACAATCAGGGCTCGCGTATCAACACAACCGGGCTCGGTGCAGAGGCTGCCAATGTCACCGGCATCCTTGATCGCAAACCGCGGGTGGTCGCAAATGAACGTCTCACAGGCGAACGTCAGTAAGGTCCTGACCTGGTCCTGTGTAGACGGGCCGGGCAACAGGCTCGTCCTGTTCCTGCAAGGGTGCAATTTTGCCTGTCCGGGATGTCACAATCCCCATACGGTCGGACAATGCAATCATTGCGGCGACTGTATCGCCGCCTGCCACAGCAAGGCCCTGTCTTTGAAGGACGGGCGGATCGCTTTTGATGCCGATGCCTGCGATGCGTGTGACGCCTGCCTCGATGCCTGCCCGATCAGCGCCAATCCGATGGTCCGAACCATGGGTGTCGGAGACGTGCTTCAATTGTTGCGTGATCACCGGCCGTTCCTGAGCGGCATCACGGTCTCCGGCGGTGAGGCGACGCTGCAGGCAAAATTCATTATCAACCTCTTCGGGGCTATGCAAGACGATCCCGAGCTTGCTGGGCTTAGCCGTTTTATCGACACCAACGGGCACCTCGGCCCGAAAATGTGGGACCGGCTTTTGCCGGTGACCGATGGCGTGATGCTCGATATCAAAGCGTTCGATCCGGCCCTTCACCGTGAACTGACCGGGCGCGGCAATGAAAAGAGCCTGGCTTCTGCGCGGATCACATACGCGGCCGGCAAGCTCCACGAGCTGCGTTACCTGATGGTCCCGGACAAAACCGATACGCCGGCGGAGTTGACCCGGTTGAAGGGTTTTGTCCGCTCGCTGGGTCGTGATCAGCGTGTCAAACTCAACGCATTCCAGCATCACGGGGTGCGCGGCCGGGCGCGAGACTGGCCGAAGATGACGAAGGCAGGTGTTGTGGCTGCCGCTAATATGCTGCGCGCCAGCGGTTTGAACAATGTGGTCACACCGCCGGTCTGGCTCTGAAGCGCTGGCCTTGCGTTTCAGAAGCTACTCGGCGGTCAGGGAACGGATGATAAAACTGCTGAAAGCGTCGCCGATTTCGTCGGCGGTTTGTTTGCCGTTCGGATTGATCCATAAAAAGCTGTAGAAGAACATACCCATGAGACCTTTGACCGCCACCTTCTCAATGGGTTTGAACGCACCCGTGGCCACGCCCACGGCAATCGCGTCCTCCCAGATCTGCTGGTAGTCCTGATGTAGCTGGGTGACCTCGCGGTGACGCTCGCCCGACAAAGCGTGAATCTCGCGAAAGCACACCGTCATTTCCGGCAGGTGCTGGAAAACGGTGTCGATCATACGGCAACTTAACTGTTTGATGCGCTCTATCGGATCCGGTTCGCGGGCTGCAATCTGCCGTCCCTCTTCGACGAGTTGCTGAATATATGTGGACGAGATGTCGTAGAGCAGGTCTTCCTTGCAGTCGATGTGGTGGTAAAGCGCGCCACGGCCCAGTCCGGTCGCTTCGCCAAGTTCAGCCACGCCGACTGCGTTGTATCCCTTTTTGGCGAACAGGACGGCCGCCTGTTCCCGGATACTTTCATATCTCTTCGTCGTTTTCAGGTTTCGGCCCTCTCGTCGCCTTGATCGCCCCTGGGATGAACGGCAGTCCTGGATGATCCCGTATCGGTCTGGCAAACGGAATTTGGGATCGCGCCACACTCGGTTGAGATTGGCCGAATATGTATGGACCGATCCGTCCATTTTTTCAAGGGAAGGGGGATCCGTACCCTGTTTTGGGGATTGGTCGGCAGACCCGGAAACAAACTGTCAGCAGCCGCTCTGAAACTCAGTAGCCATATGTGCCGGTCTCATCGATCCGGATCGAATCAAGAATAACGCGTGAATCCTTGTTTTGTCCTTCCGCCAGTTCTCCGCCTTCCCGGCGTTTTAAGGCCTCGTCCACCTTGTCGTTATGTGAGCTTTCGGGGTCGATAATGGCTTTGACGAGCGTGTCGATGGTAATGCCAAGCTCGTCGAGACCGAGTTTCTTCTCGATCTCCTGAAGCATGATGTAACCGAGGGGCTCCCGTGTCATCTCCACAATGGCCTTGCGGATGGCCTCCCCATAGTCGGACATCGAGTCATATTCGCTCATCTTGATGCCAAACTCAGCTCCAAGACGCTCAAAAAGCCGCATTTTCAACTGGTTATGATCCACATGGTGGACGCTGAAGACATCGTCGACTGTCTTGGCTTGCGCTCCATTGGAAGCATTTTTGACGTTGTTGGCCGTCGCAATCAAATCGGGGCCCTTTGCATCCCGGTCGACAGCCGACGCGGACGGAAGTTGATCGTGACGCAGAATATGAAGGGCGGCTGAATTGACCGTAAGCACGATTGTCTCCAACGGCAGCCGCCCGCCTTTCATGAAGGTGCGGTTCCGAAATCAAAGCGGCGGCTTCATGCTGCGCATCAACAAGCAGGTACACGTATAAAGAGTATTTCGAAACACTTAACCGATTCTTACCGGCGACAGAACCGTTCAGACTTGCGCGGACCAAAAAAGGCTTGACTTGCCGCGTGTCCTATTTCTAGATTTCGACCGACCGAACGGTACAATTTTCGCCTGGCTACTTATTTGCCCTGCTTGGACCGTCGAACCGAGGCCGCTGGGGAGCCCGTCTTCCGATGAACGCAGACAACTTGGCGCAAGGAGAAAGCAGTTCCGGTGGCGGGCGCGATAATGACGTCCTGTGGATGCCAACGGTTGCGCAACGCAAGGAGACCGCGCTTTGGCAATTTGCCGAGGAAAACGGCTTCGATCCGGAAGATTACGACACGCTTCACCGCTGGTCGATCAGCCAGAAAGGAGCCTTCTGGTCGGCTGTATGGGACTTCTGCGGTGTTGTCGGCGAGCCGGGAGATGCAGCCTTCCAGAAGGACGAAGCGGCATGGATGACCGGAGCCCGGTTCTTTCCGGATGCCCATCTGAACCTTGCGGAAAACCTGCTGCGCAGCGACGGAGCCGATACATCGGTCATTGCCATTGACGAGGCCGGCGGGCGAAAGGACGTCTTGCGCAAAGAGCTGATATCGCGCGTTGCCCGTGTGGCGGCCGGGCTGCGTGAGGCGGGTGTTCGAATGGGCGATCGGGTTGCCGGTGTTCAGCCGAACAATGTCGACGCGCTGGTCGCGTTGCTCGCGACCCTGTCCCTTGGCGCCGTGTGGACGTCCTGCTCCCCGGACTTCGGTAAAACCGCCATTGTCGACCGGATTGGGCAGGTGGCTCCAAAGGTTCTGTTCGCGGCTGCGCGTTACCGCTATGGCGGTAAAGATCACGATGTCGGCGAACGCATTGCGGAGGTTGTTGGTGAAATCCCCTCGATCACGACGCTTGTCTTGAGCGGCGAGGGCGACATACCGGGCGTGGCATTTGTCCGCCAGGACGTGTTCGGCGGCGACGGTCCGCCGGAGTTTACCCGCGTCCCCTTCGATCATCCGGCCTATATTCTTTATACCTCGGGCACCACGGGCATTCCGAAAGCCATTGTGCATCGCACGGGCGGTGTCTTGATGCAGCATCTGAAGGAACATGTGCTGCATGGTGATGTGCGCCGCGGTGATCGTCTGATCTGGTACACCAATACCGCCTGGATGATGTATCACTGGACTGTCTCCGCCCTTGCCGCGCGGGCAACCATCGTCCTTTACGACGGGGCTCCGATCCTCAAGGCCGACAATGGTCTTGACTGCACGCCCCTTTGGAACCTTGCCGACAGTGCCGATGTCACGCATTTGGGCGTCAGCCCGAAATATCTGGCGACACTGGCGGCCGAGGGTTATCTCCCACGGGTGCGTCACAAGCTTTCAGCGCTGCGGTCGCTGTTGGTGTGTGGCGCGCCCACCCTTCCGCATCAGTTCGACTGGGTTTACCGCTCGATCAAACGCGACATGAGTTTTTCGTCCATATCCGGCGGGACCGAGATTCTCGGGTCCTTCCTGATCGGCTCGCCCATCCATCCTGTCAGGCGCGGGCAATTGACCGTTCCTGCCCTCGGCCACGCGGTCTCGGTTCTGGATGATCGAGGCGCTGCCGTGGTCGGAGAGCGTGGCGCACTGGTTTGTACGGAACCGTTTCCATCCATGCCCCTGACCTTCTGGGGCGAAGGCGGCGATGAGCGCTATCGTGACACCTATTTCAGCGCGCGCGCCGAAATCTGGACCCATGGCGATGTGGCGGAGCTGACATATACCGGGGGCGGCTATGTGCATGGCCGGGCGGACAATACACTGAAACCTGGCGGTGTGCGCATCGGCATCTCGGAGATCTATGCGGTTTGCGAAAGCTATCCCGACTTTGAGGATTTCCTGGTTTTCGGCGCGCTTCATGATGGCGACGAGGAAGTCGTTCTTTGCCTGAAGCCGGCGGAGGGCGTCACCGTCACGCCGGATCTCGTCAAAACCCTGCGAAGGGACATTCGCACCCAGGCCTCTCCGCGTCACGTGCCTGCCCGAGTTCATGTTGTGTCGGACGTGCCATACACCGTCAACGGCAAGCGTGTCGAAAGCGCCGCGCGCACAACGGTTGCAGGCGAAACGGTCAAGAATCTCGGTTCGATTGCAAACCCGGATTGCCTGGCCGAATATGCCGGACTGAAACGGGACGCCTCCCTATGAGACATCTGAGCCCCAGAGCCGTTCTGACCGGTATCGGCGAGTTAAAGCCGCAGCGCCGCACGCAAGGCGTGACCACAATGGAGCTTTTGATGCGGGTCTCGGCGGAAGCCATGACCGATGCGGCAATCGCGCCGGATGAGGTTGATGGTCTGCTGGTCGCGCCACAGGTTGGCGAAACCCCCCAGCATGTTCCAGCTACCGTTGCCGAATATTTCGGCATGCAGCCGACCATGTCCAACATGGTGGACCTTGGTGGCGCGTCCGGACCGGGAATGATCTGGCGTGCCGCAGCGGCGATCGCCGCCGGCCAGTGCGAGACCGTTTTGTGTGTGATCGGCAATCATCGCAACGATCCGGCGCCGCGCTCGCCCAACCGCAATCCGGCGCGCGAATTCGATACGCCGTTCGGTGCATCGGGAGCGAACACGTCCTATGCGCTGCTCATGCAGGCCCATATGGACGCCTATGGATGCACCGCGGAGGACTACGCATCGATTGCCGCCGGATCGCGTGCCAATGCGCAGTTGAACGAGATGGCGATCTTCTACGGCAAGCCTGCATCGGTTGAAGACATTCTGGCATCACCCATGGTCGCCTCACCCCTGCATCTGCTCGAGATCGTGATGCCGGTGGCGGGCGCTGATGCCGTGGTGGTCACGACGGCCGAACGGGCAAAGTCCGCGCCTCATCCGCCGGTTTATCTGCTGGGGGCCGGTGAGAAGATCACCCACCGCGCCGTCAGCCAGGCCCCAAGCCTGACGTCCGGCCCGCTGAAGCCTTCAATGGAACGTGCGCTGTCCCAGGCCGGCATGGCGGTCACGGATATGGATTTTCTGTCGTTCTACGATTGCTACACGATCATGGTTGCCGCGACGATCGAGGATGCCGGGCTTGCCAAGCCCGGGCAGTTCGGGGCGTGGCTGCGGGACAATGGCGGGATGGGCCCCGACGCGCGCCAGCCGATCAATACCCATGGCGGGCAGATCGGCTTCGGGCAGCCCGATCTTGCCGGCGGCATGACCCATGTCGTGGAAGCAGTGCGACAGATCAGGGGCAATGCACCGAACCGGCAGATCAAGGGCTGCCGGACATCCCTTGTCACCGGAAACGGAGCGACCATGTCCGAAGCCGTTGCTCTTGTCTTGGGGGGCGATGCATGACCGACTATTCGACACTGGAAGTTCCTGGACCGACCATCACCGATCTGACGGCGCCGTTCTGGGAGGCCGTATCGGAAGGGCGCCTGATCATTCAGCGTTGTGGCTCCTGCGGTGAAGCCGTCTTTTACCCGCGCGCCCTTTGCCCGCATTGCTGGGCGGATGCGCTGAAATGGGAAGACGCCAGCGGCCATGGCCGGCTTAAATCCTTTTCTGAAATCTGGAAGCCCGGCCATCCGGGCTGGCTGCCGGTCGCACCCTATTGTGTCGGTCTCGTGGACCTCGCCGAAGGGCCGACCATGCTCAGCCACATCATTCCCGCCGACCGCCCTGTGAAAATCGGAGCGGAGCTTGTCTTCGCGCCGACACATGCCGGCGGACGCGTTCTCCCCTTCTTCAAAATCTCAGATCAGGCAAGGAGCAGCACATGACGACGGCAGCAAAAGACGGTTGGGCCGGTGTGACAAACGGCAAGCCTAAATCAGGCCAGTTCTCGGAGCGAAGCCGCACTACGAAGATGAACGACATCGTGGCCTTCACCGAGATGACAGGCGACCGCAATCCGGTTCATTACGACGAGGAACTGGCCAAGAAAACGCCGTTCGGCAAGCTGATCGTCCAAGGTGGTGTGACAACCGGCATCCTCAATGCCTGCGTCGCCGAGGATCTCCCCGGCCCCGGCACGGTATTCCTGGGAACGAATCTTTCCTTCAAAAAGGCGGTTGGGGTCAACGAGGAGATCACCGGACGTGTCGAAGTCGTCTCGGTGCGTGACGACAAGCCGATCTGCGAGCTGAAGGTTTCGGTGGTCGACAGCGCAGGTGATATCTGTGTCGAAGGCACCGCGACAACCTATACGATGCCGCTACAGGGCCTTTAAGCATGCAGGACAACAAGTGGGGAGTGCTCTGCACGATCGGCTTTGCCCTGGTGCTGACACTCTCGACATGGTTTTCTGCAACGGCGGTCGCGACTGAGTTGCAACATGCGCTGGATATGACAGCCGGGCAGATTGCCTGGATGACGAATGGCGTTCAACTGGGCTTTGTGACCGGAGCGCTTCTGGCGAGTTTCTTCTCGATTGCCGATGTCTGGCCGATGACCCGGGTGCTGGCCATTGGTGCCGTGGCGGCGGGCCTTGCCAATGCCTCTCTTCTTCTCGAGCCGGGCGCAGGCTTTGCCATAGCGGCGCGGTTTATTACCGGAGCGTCTCTGGCGCTGGTCTATCCGACAGCAATGAAATTCATCGGCACATGGTTCAAGACCGGACGCGGTCTGGCCATGGGAGCCGTCGTCGGCGCGCTGACCCTCGGCTCGGCATCGCCGCATCTGATCCGCGCCCTTGAAGTCGGGTTCGACTGGCGTTTGATCATCGCGATCACGTCGGTGGCGTGTTTTGTCTCGGTTCTGATTTTCCTGACCCTCAAGGAAGGTCCCTATCCATTCAAGTCGGCACAGTTCAGTCCTGGGCAGATCCGCGCTGTTGTCCGGAACCGTCCCGCAATGCTGGCTAATTTCGGCTATTTTGGACATATGTGGGAGCTTTACGCCTTCTGGGGATGGCTGTTGGCATTTGTCGCAGCGGCACAGCTGAGCGGGCTTGACCTGCGCAATGCCTCCCTTTTGACATTCGCCGCGATCGCCATGGGCGCGCCCGGCTGCATACTGGCCGGTTGGCTTGCCGACCGGATCGGGCGCTGCCTGACGGCTGCCCTTTGCATGGCAATATCCGGCACCTGCGCCGTGTTGATCGGGTTTGTCTATGCCGGGCCTGCGATGCTGTTTGTCGCCATCGCCTTGGTCTGGGGTTTCACGACCGTAGCCGACAGCGCCCAGTTCTCGGCGGCCGTCAGCGAGGTCGCGGATCCGACGCTGGTTGGCTCCAGCCTTGCCTTCCAGATGGGCGTCGGTTTTGCGATCACGATTTTTACCATCTGGCTGATGCCGCAGATTGCCGAGGCGATCGGCAGCTGGCGATGGACCTTTCTGTTTCTCGCGCCCGGCCCGTTTCTGGGAGTCCTGGCAATGCTGAGCCTCAGAGCGCATCCCGAAGCAATCAGAATTGCCAACGGCAAGCGTTAAACCACATTCCCAGGGAGGATTTTACATGCGCAACAGCACGGACAAGTTTTACATCAACGGTGCCTGGGTGCGTCCGGTTTCCGAGGATGTTCATGAGCTGATCAACCCCGCGGACGAAACTGCTGTCGCCAAAATCCCGATGGCCAATGAAGCCGACGTCAATGCGGCTGTCGAGGCGGCCCGCATCGCCTTCGACTCCTATTCGATGACCACCCGCGACGAACGCCTCGACCTGCTGCGGAAACTGCTGGAACTCTACAATGCGGCCTATGACGAGATTGCCGATCTGATGGTGCTTGAGATGGGTACGACGCGGTCCTTTTCCAAGGCGGCTCAGGCCTGGGTCGGCACGGCGCATCTGGAAAATGCGATTGCCGCGCTGGAAAGGGAAGTCTTTGAAGAGATGCGCGGCTCGACCCTGATCTCCAAGGAGCCGATTGGCGTTTGCGCGCTCATTACGCCGTGGAACTGGCCGATGAACCAGCTTGTGGTCAAAGCCGCGCCGGCGCTTGCGGCCGGTTGCACGATGGTTGCCAAACCGTCTGAGTATTCCCCGCTTTCGTCGATCCGCTTCGCCGAACTGGTGCATGAGGCCGGGTTCCCCGCCGGGGTCTACAACCACATCACCGGAGCCGGCGAGGTGGCCGGTGAATGCCTGTCGCGTCATCCGGATGTCGACATGGTTTCGATCACGGGTTCGACCCGCGCCGGGGTGGCGGTTGCGAAGGCGGCGGCCGAAACGGTCAAGCGCGTCACGCAGGAACTCGGCGGAAAATCCGCTAATATCGTCATGCGGGATGTTGATGTCGAAAAGGCCGTGCGCGACGGTGTTGATGCCTGTTACATCAATTGCGGCCAGGCCTGCCGGGCACCGTCACGCCTGCTCATTCCGATGGAATATATGGAGCAGGCGAAAGTCTGGGCGAAGGAAGCCGCCGATGCGCATGATGTCGGCGATCCCATGTCCGACGTAAAGCTCGGACCGGTGGTGAACGAACTTCAGTTCAAGCGCATCCAGTCGCTGATCCAGGCGGGCATCGATGAAGGTGCGACTTTGGTTGCCGGGGGAACCGGACTGCCGGAGGGGCTGCGCAAGGGCTTCTATGTAAAGCCCACGGTTTTTGCCGATGTGACCAATGACATGACGATTGCACGGGAAGAGGTGTTCGGGCCGGTGATTGCGCTCATCGGTTACGAGAGCGAGGACGATGCCGTGCGGATCGCCAACGACACGGTCTATGGTCTGTCAGGTTATATCCAGTGTGCGGACATGGACAAGGCAAGGTCAATTGCCCGCCGCTTGCGTGTCGGTTCGATCTGGATCAACGGTGCCGACTGGGAAGCCGAGGCTCCATTCGGCGGCTACAAGCAATCGGGCAACGGACGCGAGCATGCCGAGTGGGGCCTTGAAGACTATCTTGAGGTCAAGTCAACCGCCGGATACGCTTGAGGCACAGTTACGGACAGGTCGATATGGTCGAGATTTACATAGCCGCCGCCAAACGCACGCCGATCGGCAAACTCGGAGGCGCTCTGGGCGAGATGTCGGCTGCCGATCTCGGAGCTGCTGTCATTGACAGCATCATGTCTGAACTCGACCTTGGTCCGGACGCGGTTGACGAGGTGATCATGGGTCAGGTGCTTACGGGCGGCGCGGGGCAGAACCCGGCGCGCCAGGCCGCCCTGCAGGCCGGTTTGCCGAATACAATACCGGCGATGACCGTCAATCAGGTTTGCGGTGCAGGACAGCGCTCGATCCATCTCGCAGCGCAGGCCATCAAATGTGGAGATGCCGATCTGATCGTTGCCGGCGGTCAGGATTCCATGACCCGCGCGCCGCAGGTTGTCTACAATACGCGCAACGGCCAGAAGGCTGCGCCGCATATGGCCGATTCGATGATTGTCGACGGTCTTTGGGATGTCTTCAACGATATCCATATGGGCGAAACCGTCGAACAGCTTGCGACCCGTTTTCAGATCACACGCGAAGATCAGGACACATTCGCCGTCCATTCCCAGGCAAAGACGGCCAAGGCCGTCGAGGAAGGGCGTTTTGAAAGCCAGATTGTTCCGATCAGGCTCAAAGGCGCAAAGGACGAGCGGATCGTCTCGGCAGACGAGCACCCCCGTCCGGGCGCCACGGCGCAAAAACTGGCCGCGCTCAAACCGGTGTTCTCGGAAACCGGGACGATTACGGCCGGAAACTCTTCCGGGTTGAACGACGGAGCCGCAGCCGTGCTGGTCGGCAGCGAGGAAAAGCTGTCGGAACTTGGATTGGAGCCCCTGGTGCGGGTCGTGTCCTACGCTTCGGCGGCGCTTGATCCGATGGATATGGGACTGGGGCCGGTCCATGCGATCAATGCGGCGATAAGAAAAGCCGGCTGGAGCGCGGACGGCGTCGACGTCTTCGAAATCAACGAGGCATTCGCAGCTCAGGCGATCGCGGTAAACAAGTCCCTGGGTGTCGATCCGGCCAAGGTGAATGTCAATGGCGGAGCCATTGCACTCGGACACCCTCTGGCGGGGTCCGGCGGCAGGACGGTCGTCGCACTGATCCACGAGATGCTTCGGCAGAATGCATATCGCGGCGTTGCCTCGCTCTGCATCGGCGGCGGGCAGGGTGTCGCGATCTGCCTGGAGCGCCCATAGTCCGCACGGTGCCTCGAACGTGAATAGACGATGTTCGCCGAAATTGGCCTCGGCGTCTTGAAGATGTGCCGCAACCCTGGCTGTGTCACGCACAGTTAATCCGGTTGTGCCACCAGATGATCCAGCAGGAAATCGACTGCCGCCCTGATTTTGTTCAGGCGGTATTTTGGCTGATGATAGAGAAGGTAGATGCCTGGCGAAGGGCTTCTTGTCAGCGACAGATTGGCATCCTTCAACGCAATGGCTTTCAAGGAGCCATTGGCCAGCTGGTTTCGAACGCCCCATCTTGGAACGAGCGCCAGACCTGTCCCGCTGACCGCCTCGGCAACGAGCTCCTGTCCGATATTGCAGATGAAGGCGGGGCGGGTTCGGGCTTCGACCCATCCGCCATCGGTGTCCGCCTGCCAATGAATGATCCGTCCGGGAGCACGGTAGAGAATGGTTCGGTGTTTCTCCAGGTCCGAGAGTGTGTCCGGGAGACCGTATTGGTTCAAATATGCCGGCGCTGCTGTCAGGACATAGTCTTCATCGGCCAGTTTCCTGGCGATTGCGCGGTCCGGAGGATTTGCTGTTGCCCTTACGGCGATATCCACCTCGTTGCCCGACAGATCCGACAGCTGGTCGGTGAGCTCCACATCGACGACAAGGTCAGGATATTTCCGCCTGAGTTCCTTGATCGCCGGCAGGAGAAGCAAACGGCCATATCCGGGTGTTGCGGTTATGCGCAGCGATCCCGAAGGTGAAGCCGCCCGATCCTTGATAAGGTCTTGCGCGTAATCAAGTGCCTCGATGCCGGATCGGACATGCTCGAGATAGAATTCACCCAGCTCGGTCAGACGCACCACGCGGGTGGTGCGGTGTAGAAGCGAGACGCCGAGTTCGGTCTCCAAATCCTGTATCCGGCGGGAGATGGACGAAGCGGGCACACCGGTGGCTGCAGCCGCGGCAGTGAACCCCCCGAGATCGGCGACCTTGATGAAATAGTTGATGGCGCGCAGCCTATCCATTCCGCTTCGGCAACCTAAACGTTTCTTGGTCCAAGATTGCTTATTATTGCTATAAAGACAATACACATCGCAAATATCGCAGGATTATCAGCGATATTCGTACTCCATATAATAAAAACGACAATAATTGGCAATTGCAGGAGTACGATCGATGAAAGTCATAGAGTTTTCCGAGTTGGGTAATCCCGCCGATGTTCTCAAGCTGAAGGAACGGCCTTCCCGGGCTCCCGGCGCCGATGAGGTGCGTGTGAGAATCCTGGCAACGCCGATCCATCCGGCGAACCTGCTGCAGATAGCCGGACAGTACGCGGCGACACCGCAACTGCCTGACATACCCGGTGGCGAAGGTATTGCCGAGGTCCTGGAGGTCGGGGACGGTGTCGAGCATATCCGTCCCGGGCAGAAGGTGCTTTTGGCAGGTGCAGGAGGCTCCTGGCGTGATGAACTCACGGCCCCTGCAGGGGCGTTTATCCCGGCCCCGGACGGCGATGTTGAACAGCTCTCGATGCTGGTTGTCAATCCACTGACGGCGCATCTTCTTTTGTCCGCGTTCAGGGAACTGAATGACGGGGACTGGATCATCCAGAGCGCCGCCAACTCCGCCGTGGGAGAAATGGTTGTCCAACTTGCCGCAAAACGCGGCATCAGAACGGTCAATATTGTGCGCCGGGAATCCCAGGTGGAACATCTGAAAACCATTGGCGGCGATGTTGTATTGACCGATGGACCGGATTTGTCAGAGCGCGTTACAGCGGCAACCGGCGGTGCGCCCGTCCTGCTCGCACTGGACAGTGTCGCCGGAGCTACGTTCGAGCGCCTTTTAGGCACTCTGGCCTATGGTGCGACCATCGTTTCCTACGGTGTTCTGTCCGGTCAAATGCCGCAACTGAACCTGCAATCGATGATCGCCAACGGAATCCACGTGCGTGGTTTCTGGCTCGCCAAATGGTTTGAAACGGCAACGGCTGAGGACAGGCAGGCCGCGTTCAGCGTCCTCATGCCCTTGATCGCAAGCGGCCAGGTGAAAACCCGGGTCGATTCCCGTTTTCCGTTGGAGGAAATCAGGCAAGCCGTGATCCGGGCCTCCGAAAGCGGCCGCGACGGCAAGGTCCTGCTTATGCCTGGTGCCAGTTGAGGCCAGGCGTCGGACACCGGACAAGTCGTTCATGAAACCAGACCGCCGAGCAGCGGAAGGGATGAAACAACAATGGAGACCATGATGACACTGCCCATCTACTCGGCGCTGCTTGGCGCAGCACTGCTGGTGGTTCAGAATCTGCTGATGCTGACGGTCGGCATATACCGAACACGTACCGGCAAGAGTGCCGGCGTCGACGGCGATATCAAGCTGGAACGCCTTGCGCGGCGCCACGGCAACCTGGCGGAAAACGCAGCTATTTTTGTGGCGGTGCTGACGCTTTATGAACTGCTTGCGGGTCAGACGGCTTTTGCACTTTGGATAGCGCTTCTGTTCGCCTTTGCCCGCTTGCTGCATATTGCCGGCTTCTCCGATCAGGCCGGCTCGCATCTGGTTGGCGCTGAGGGATCAAAGAAGATATTCGTCATGATGCGTGGCGGTGGCGCGGGCCTCTCGGCTGTCGCATCGCTTCTGCTGGGAATTAATCTGGCCCTTGCAGCGATGGCGGTGTTCTGACCGCCCTGCAGATATTTTGTCCTAGGCTGAGAACTCATACAATTCTCTGATTTGTCTTGTCTTTTTTTCCACTGAATGGGTTTGCTTTGATGGAGAAGATCATGGCCAACTTGTTTTGGCTTTCAGATGAGGCATGGATAGCACCAGAACCGCATTTGCCTAAGGCTAAACCTTGCAAGCCCCGTGTTGATGACTGCAGGGTGATTTCCGGTACTCTTCATGTTCTCAAGACCGGTTGCCGCTGGCGTGACGTACCGGCCGCCTATGGTCCACCAACGACGGCCTATGACCGTTACAATAGATGGTCGCTGCGTGGCACCTGGCAACGGATATTTGCAAGAATGGCCGCCACCGGTACTGTTCCGGAAGAACTTTCAATCGACAGCACATACGTCAAGGCCCATCGCTCGGCATCCGGCTCAAAAAGGCGGAGTACACGGAAGCGGTTGGCCGCTCACGTGGCGGAAGAACGAGCAAAATCCATGCTTTGGCCGACGATCAAGGCAGACCGGTCGCCACTGCCCTGAACCCAGGCAATATTGCTGATATCTCCATGGCGATCCCATTGATGGAAGGGGTGGAGTGCCCAAAAAAGGCTGCTGGCCGACAAGGCCTATGATGCAGACAAGTTCAGGACTTGGCTATCAAACCGAAACACCCAGGCCGTCATACCGTCAACCGCATCACGCAGAACACCCTATCCGATCGACCGCTGCGCATATCG
This sequence comes from Hoeflea prorocentri, assembly GCF_027944115.1. NCBI lineage: Bacteria > Pseudomonadati > Pseudomonadota > Alphaproteobacteria > Hyphomicrobiales > Rhizobiaceae > Hoeflea > Hoeflea prorocentri. The sequence goes on from NZ_JAPJZI010000001.1 coordinate 4,479,285, forward strand.
ACGCAGAAATGTGATTGAGCGGCTGTTCTGCAAACTCAAAAGTTGGCGCCGCATTGCAACCAGATATTATCGCCACGCACAAAATTACCTGTCAGCCATTGCATTAGCGGCGCTCATAATTGAGTGGACCTGAATGAGTCCTCTACCTACCGCTTCATGTTCACAATAAATCTATTGGGAGCGACAATTTTGAATCGCTGAAGACTGTTTTGCTACCAATTGTCAAACGGCTGATCTCGACAATGCGGCGAGCTTATCTGAACCATTTGTATAAAATCCCAAAAAAAATTCCGATCATCTGGAAGCTATCTGCGACGCCATTCTTGGTGAGGTCAAGACAGAGTTCGCCAAGGGCCTTACGGAACCAGAGTATGTCAGAAAGATTGGAGTTTTTCTGATGGTTCACCCGCAGGATTATGCAACCGAAAGATCAGAACTGGATCTGTTCTCATCATTCTGTTTTCCGAACAGATCATCAGAAATAAGTCCAATATAAGCTCCAAAGCATGTTTCGATTGCACCCAATACAAGCGTGAGACCTTCGATTCCAATGTTACCGATTCCATGATGAACCATATAAATCAGGCCAAGGACTGATACGATGAGCACCAATGGCAAACCCAAGACCGTTGAAAAGTAAAACGCATTTACTTTTTTCCCCCGGCGTTTGTGTGTCGCTGTGGACAAGATGTGCTTCAATCCAGCCATAGCAGTTATTGCCAATACTGGACTCGCCATCAGCACCACCTGGATACCTTTCTGTATGTCTTGAAAGGGTGAAAACAATACCAACATTAAAATGCCGTAAGCGACAATCGCGAAATGGCCAATCAAGATTATCGCAGCCGCCATGAGCCGCGTTTCACGCTGATACATTGCATCGCTCCACTAGAGTCTACAGTCCCCAACAATTCGCTGAACTTCTTCAAGTCGGTTTGCATCAGGCCTGTAGTAATCAAATCTGCCCTCCTCATCATATGCAAATTCTACTCTGCATTCATCATCTGTAAGGAAATGCTCATCAAATACGAAGAAATAGGCGAATACATTAGCCGCTAATCCAACGGCACGTGCTCCACTGGAGCTTATGCCCGTTTCACCAGGACCGATCAAATCCAATCCCTCCAAGAAGCTAACGACAATAATATCTTTCGTAGGATCGGCATGTTGAGCGCAGTAAATTTCTCCAAAGAAGTCCTCCCGTTTAGGGTCCTTTGGAAGTAATCGGTATCCCATCTTTGCAGTATATTCTTTACGGAGGAATGGATCCGTAGCACTCCCATTGAAACGCACAGCTTTTCCATCAAACCCCGGAAGGGAGCTGAATTGAATTCTATCCGGGAGCTCTAGAATTGTGGCTAGGTGCCGAGAATACGGATCTCGCATCTCGACTAACACTTCATCCAAAAATCTGCCACAACCCTCCAAAGAATCCTCCTCTAACATCTCCAATGAGATCGAGTGTTGCCATCGTCTATGAAACACGCGGAACTCAGCTTCTCGGGTTGAAAACTGAACCGGGACAGTCTGGCTATTGTCGACAACGGGAAGATAAAACAGGCTGAATAAAGTCGCTGCAAACCCAAGTACTAACATTCCTGTTCAACTCCGTTGCAGCAACACTGCAGGTGTGTATCATGCATTTACGTCAAAGAACCTAGTTGTAATTTAGTATTTGGGATATCTTGTGTACTACATCTCAATAGTTTTACTCCTGATAGTTTTTGTCAACGCCGCCAAGGCTGAAGACTCAAGCCTTGCGGCAAAGGTGCTTACCGTAAATCGATGTGGTCCGAACGATGGGATTCTAGTTCTGCGGCCCAACAAAGAAATGACGAATTCTGACAAAGTGGCACGTCTCGAAGATCTCGACACTTTCCTTAGGGATTTGCCATCTCGCAAACATGGCACACTTAAAAATGCTGTTTTGAACGGTGCTGAAGAATTTATGATCAGGGTGCCAACCGGAACAACTCCGGTTGTTGCGACTAAGCTGAGAAACTCGAAAATATTCTCATTTGTCGATCTGCCCCTTGACCCATGCGGCAGTGCACAACAACGCTTTAATAATTATCGTTTTGGTAGTGCGGAACAAGCGGACTTAGTACTGTACAGCGAAGATGCTCTCGTAGAAATCGTTGAAGCCCTGTTCGACGTTCTGAAGGCAGAATCCAACGCCCACGTTAAATCCGAGGCCGTCGAGATGGAGGTCATCAGCACAAAAAGTAACCCTGAATACCAGACAAGTTCTGTTGATTTCTCCGTAGCTCTGCCGTCGGAAACAACCAGGGGAAAAAATGGATTTTGGGATCGAATTGAATTCGGCATTACGATCTTCAGAAGCATAACGGCCAATACAAGCGAGCTTACATTTTCTATAAGCACGTACAATTCCCTGACCAGGGTGCGAACCAGCACGGACAAGATTCCAACAAAAAATCACTTTGTTGATTCACTACGTATTCGGGATGAAATTGTTCTCAACAAAAGACTCGTAAGCCAACTGGATACCGCCATTAGAAACTTTGTCGAAACACATTAGCCGCCAGTCTTTTGGGGCGCTATCTGCCCAACCACACTGCACCAAGTCCGGGACGAACCACTCTGTATGACCCGTCAATGAACGGGCATGTTTTGAAGCCCGCAATTTTGGGCTCAACTGACAAGCGGATTGCAGAGTTCTTCGGAACAAACGAGTGCACACTCTAAAGATGGACGCAGCGTCATACCGCTATTTGTCAATCGCTCAGGAAAGGTACGCTCACAACAGATGCGGAGGTCGCCGACAGCCTGTACCAAACTGCCAAAGGCGCAGGTGGTAACAGGGCTGCAATTGCCGCTGTCCGAATTTGGCTCACCAACCGGCAGCGTGAAATAGGCTCATTTAGGCTAATTCCGCTTCACTAAAGTAGTGAAAAATAGTGAACACGAGCGCTTCCTCGACAGTGGCGACACGAACAAAGTACGAATTGTTCTGACGACTAGTCAGCTCAATAAATATTTGTTTTTATTAGTGAATATGGAGCGGGCGATGAGATTCGAACTCACGACCCCAACCTTGGCAAGGTTGTGCTCTACCCCTGAGCTACGCCCGCTCGGCATGGTCTGTTTCAGACCGGGTAAGGTGCGCCTGGCGATGCCCGCGCCCGGCGGTATATGGCGCAAGCCGGCGATAAATGCAACAGGAAAATGATGCAGGGTCGTGACGCCGTTTTCGATTGCGATTTCCGGTTGCCGCGCCTATCACAAGCGGCCATGAACTCTTCAAAGCACATGACAAAAACCGGACCGAACGATGGATGACGCAATCGCACAGGCTCAGCCGAAATCAGATAAGGATCTTTACGCGACGCTGGATGGGATGGGCATTGCCCATACGACAAGGGAACATCCGGCCGTCTTTACGGTGTCGGAATCCCAGGCCCTGCGGGACGAGATCCCCGGCGGTCACACCAAGAACCTCTTCCTTAAAGACAAGAAGGGCAATTTCTTCCTGGTCACCGCGCAGGAAGATGCCGAGGTCAATCTGAAAGCCATCCATACGGTTATCGGCGCAAAAGGCCGGGTCTCGTTTGGAAAGCCGGAGCCGCTCATGGAACTGCTTGGCGTGGTGCCGGGCTCTGTTACGCCGTTTGGGGTGATCAACGACACGCAACAAAGGGTGTCCATGGTGCTTGATGAAAGCCTGATGAAACACGATATCATCAACGCGCATCCGCTTCGCAACGATGCGACCACATCAATCGGCCGCGATGATCTGTTGCGGTTCCTTGAATCGACAGGCCATAAACCGCTAATAGTTGCGTTGGGCTGATTGCGCCTTGAAAATCGGCGTGTTCCTGCCGATTTTTAGGGAAGTTTGATTTCCGGCCGATGGCCGGCATATTTCGGAGAGACCAGATGCAGGACGGTGACAATCCCTATGGCGGCTCGTTTGGTAACCAGATGGGCGGCACTGTGACATTCGGTGGCGAGCCGGAAGCGCAGGCTCCGGCTGGTCCGGCCGGTGGCGGACCGCTGATCAAGGACACGACCACAGCCGATTTCACCAATGATGTGATCAATGAATCGCGTAACCAGCCGGTGCTGGTTGATTTCTGGGCGCCCTGGTGCGGCCCGTGCAAGCAGCTCGGGCCGATCATCGAGCGGGTCGTGAGCGAGCAGCGCGGGCAGGTCAAGCTCGTCAAGCTGAACATTGACGATCATCCGGCGATCCCCGGCCAGATGGGCATTCAATCGATCCCGGCGGTTGTTGCGTTTTCGGACGGCAAACCGGTCGATGCATTTATGGGCGCGGTGCCGGAAAGCCAGATCAAGCAGTTCATCGACAAGCTCCTGAAGGAAAACGGCGCCGGACCGGACATTGATGCGATCCTCGCCGAGGGCCGCGCCGCGCTGGATGCGAACGATCTCAATCAGGCGGCGCAGATTTTCGGAACCATCCTTCAGGCGCAGCCGGACAATGTGAAGGCCATGGCCGGTATGGCGGAATGCATGATTGCCGCCGGTCAGGTCGACCGGGCCAAGGAGCTGATCGAAGGCCTTGACGAGGAGCAGAAGCAGGTACCGGAAGTCGCTAGCATCCTCGCCCGCTTTGCGCTTGAAGAAGAGGTGGCTGAGCTTGGCGATCCGGCGCAGCTCGAGGCGCGTCTTGCAGCCAATGCCAACGATCACGAGGCACGCTTCGATATGGCGAAGATCCTCAATGTCCGGGGCCAGCGCGACGAGGCTGCCGATCATCTTCTGGCGATCATGAAGGCTGACCGCACCTGGAACGACGATGGTGCGCGCAAGCAACTTCTGACGTTCTTCGAGGCCTGGGGGCCGACCGACCCGGCGACGCTGGCGGCCCGGCGCAAGCTGTCCTCGCTGATGTTTTCGTAACGGGCCTGCTGCACTTTGCGGCAAAACGATCATCTCAGTCACACAAGGGCACGGCTGGAACGTGCCCTTTTGTTTATCGAGGAAGCGCTTGGTGAGCCGCTGACAGCCGGACGCATCGCGCAGCATGCGCATCTGTCGCCGTTTCACTTCCAGCGCCTTTTTGTTGCTCATATGGGCGAGACCGTCGGCGGCTATGTAAACAGCCGGCGACTTGAATATGCCGCAAGGTTGATCGAGGCCTCGCCGAAGCAGAAAATGATCGCCGTTGCGCTGGATTGCGGTTTTGAAACACATAGCGCCTTTTCCCGCGCCTTCCGCCGGCACTTTGGCTGTACGCCATCGCAGTTTCGCGACAATCCCGATCAGGCCCGCCGGCAAAGGAGCCTGACGCGGCCCTATCTGCTAACCCAGCCGGCGGATCAGCCGATCCCGGAACCGGTCATGGAGGATCAGCCTGACATGGCGTTCGTCTACCGGACTTTCACCGGGACCCTCAACGGCAGTTTCTTCCAGGGCGGTGCATCGATCTCTCGGGATCTCATCAACGGTCTTGTCCATGAGGCCGGAGACCGGCTGATGGCGGTTGCGGGGAGTTTTCCGGACGAGCCCGGTCAACTGAACGACACCCGGGTTACGGGCTATTTTGGCGGGCTGGTGGCAAAGCGATATCACAGCGTCTGGGGCGAGGACTGGCAGAGTTTCCCGGCGGGCCGCTGGGCGGTGTTCGAGCATTATGGCCGCTACCAATATCTGTATCAAAGCTGGAACCGCATCTACCGCTCCTGGGCGACCGAAAATGAAACAGCGCTCAGGGACGAATGGCCGTATGAATCCTATCTGCCGGATCCGGATTTTTCCGACAACAAACGCCCCACCGCACTCATTTACGTTCCGGTGCTGTAGTTGGCAAAACCGCACGATCGGGACAGAACCGCCCATCGTTCCGTGAGATCCTGGCTTCCAGATCAGTTTCTGGAGACCAATCATCATGGACAATGCTACGGATGTTCTGGCGGCTCTGAAGGCCGGCAAGACCACTCAGCAGGAGATGCTGGGGAGCCTTTCCGCGCGGCGGCAAGCCGTTGAACCGCACATCAAGGCCTTTATTCATATCTGTGATCCCGTCGCACCGGCCTCGATTGAAACACCACTTGCCGGGTTGGCGATCACGGTCAAGGATCAGATTCATGTCGCAGGCATGCCGTGCACGTTCGGCGTGAAAGAGAGGCGGCCACCGGTTCCCGAAAACACCGCAAGCGCGGTGCAAAGGCTGGTCGATGCCGGTGCGACGGTCATCGGCAAGACAAGCCTTCCGCCGTTCGCCATGGATTTTCAGACCAGCAATGACCTTGTCGGCACAACGAACAATCCCTGGAATTTGGCTTATACCGCCGGCGGCAGCAGCGGCGGCGGTGCGGCAGCGGTGGCGTCCGGGATGAGCCTCGCCGATATCGGAGCAGACCTTGCCGGGTCCCTGCGCATCCCGGCTTCGTTTTGCGGGGTGTTCAGTCTGTTGCCCGGTGCAGGAGCCTTGTCCGGGGACGGCATGCTCAAAAAGGAAGGGGCTCAATTGCGCCACTTTGCACGCATCGGACCCATTGGCAGATCGGTGGACGATCTGGCGTTGCTGTGGGCGCATATGAGCCAGACCGTCCAACCCGCAGTGCAGGATGACAACCGGCAAATACGCTTGGCTGTCAGCGACGGGGCTTCGGTGATGCCGGTCGAAAGCCGGGTTCGGCAGGTCTTTGGAGATGCGATCGGGGCGTTCAGCGCCAGCGACGTCAACGTCACGTCGGCGCTGCCCGAAAACCTTCTTGTCTACGCCAGCTGGTCGGCCTACGGGACAATCATGGGACATGAAACCGGCGCGCTCATGAATCCGGTCCAGCGGTTCCTGGCGCGGATTTTCGGCCGCTCGGCTGCCCGGCAGTCACCACGGTTTCTTGCACCCGTACACAACGGTTATCGTAGAAACAAGGCGGCCTATCGCCATGCGCTGGACCGGCAAGCAATGGTGACGCGGGATTTGGAGGCCTTTCTGGACGCCTATGATGCATTGCTGCTGCCGGTGTGCTGCGTGGGTGCTTTCGAACACCGGGAGCCAGGCTCAGTCACCGGGCCGGTACGCAACTATACCGAACCGTTTGATATTGACGGTAAACCGGTCAGCTATCTTGATGCGCTGACATCCTTTGCCACTCCGGTGTCGCTTGCCGGAAATCCGGTTGTGACCATGCCGCTCGGTCTGGACCGGCTGGGCTTGCCGGTCGGTGCCCAGCTGGTCGGTAAAACGGGGCACGAATGGCAGCTTCTCGATGTGGCGCGGCGGCTGTCCGGCATGCTGCCACGGATAACTGCACCCGATCTGGTAACCAAATGACAGCTATGCCCTTGAGAATTGCGCGAACGGCCCCAAATCCTCTACAGTGCTGCGTGGAAATCGAGGTTTTGGACTGTGCAAGTTGGAAATGTACATTACCGGACGGAAAATGACATTCCGTCGAGTGTGCCTCTGTTTCCCCTATCGGGCGCGTTGCTTCTGCCCTGCGGCCAGATGCCCCTTAATATTTTTGAGCCGCGCTACCTTGCCATGATCGACGACGTGATTGGCGCCGACAGGATTATTGCAATCATCCAGCCGCAGTTCGACCTTGGCGAGGAGACAAGGAGCGGAGACTGTCCGACGCTTTGTTCCGTCGGCACACTTGGCCGTATCACCTCGCTGTCGGAAACGGGTGACGGGCGCTACATCATATCGCTTGTGGGCATTTGCCGGTTTCGGCTGCTTGACGAAGCGCCGTCGCGCAAGGCATATCGCCAGGGCCGCATCGCGCCTTTCCTCAATGATCTCTCGTCCGACAATGGCGACGACAAGGTCGACCGCAATGCGTTGCTGGAGAGTTTCCGCGCCTATCTTGAGGCCAATCAGCTTGAAGCGGACTGGGAGAGTGTTGGTCAGGCCAGCAATGCGACACTGGTCAACACAATGTCCATGATGGCGCCCTACGGGCCGGCGGAAAAGCAGGCGCTGCTCGAAGCGCCCGATTTGCGGACGCGCGCCGAAACGCTGGTGGCGATCACCGAGATCGCCCTGGCGCGCGACAGCGACGATTATGATACGGTTCTTCAGTAACCCAGCAAACCTCCGGATTGCCTGAACCATGTCCGACACAAGACCATCCGCGACCATCGATCATAAATTGCTCGAACTGCTCGTCTGCCCGCTGACAAAGGGACAGTTGAAGCTGGATGAAGATACGAATGAGCTGATTTCCAAATCGGCAGGACTTGCCTACCCCATTCGGGACGGCATTCCTATCATGCTGCCGTCCGAGGCGCGGCAGCTGGACGACGAGGAAAGGGCCGCTCTGAAGGCCGGCACGTGAGCAAGCGCGGCGATATGCGACGGAGGCGGCTGCTGGCTGCTGCCGCAAGCCGTTTCTGGCATCAGGGTTATGGCAGTACCAGCCTTGCGGACATCGCCCGCGATGCCGAAGTGCCGCTCGGCAATGTCTACTATTACTTCCGCACCAAGCAGGATATTGCCGCAGGTGTCGCTGATATATTTGTCGCCGAGACGCAGACGATGCTGGAAGAGGTCGCTGAAGCCGAGAGCGACCCGCGCCGGCGTGTGATCAGCCTTTTGCGCCGGCTGTCGCAGTCAAGCCGCAGCCGGGTCGAGCACGGCTGCCCCATTTCTCTGGCGGTAAGGGATTTCAAGGCGGATGCGCCGCAGGCCGCTTCGCGGGCGGCGCAGTCCTTCGAACTCCTGACCGGATTTATCGGCCGGGAGCTTCAGCGCACGGGTTCGCGGCCCTCCGTGGCGCTTGCCAAGGCGCGGGAAATCATCGTCGAATGGCAGGGCGGCATCTCTCTGGCCCACGCGCTTGGCGATGCGACCGTCCTGGCCGAGAGCTTCCGCCGGGCCGAGCAAAGGCTCCTGAAGGTCTGAGCAAACTGGTCAGTCGAGGGTGCGCCTGTAGCGCAGCATAGCGAGCAGCGAGATAACAACGAGAATGATTATCAGGGCGCGCAGGTCGGGCACGATGTCCGCCAGATCAGCACCCTTCAGCATGATCTTGCGGATGATGCGGATGAAATGGGTGGACGGCAGCATGGTCCCGAGCACCTGTGCCCAGCCGGGCATCGCTGCAAAGGGAAACATGAAGCCCGACAGAAGGATCGACGGCAGGAGGTAGAAAAACGACATCTGCATGGCCTGCATCTGGTTCTTGGCGACGGTGGAGAACAGGAAGCCAAGCGCCAGATTGACGATGATGAAAATGTTGAGGCCGATGAGGAAGGGTCCGATGGGTCCCGCAAACGGGACACTGAAAACCCAGAAGGCGAGGATAAAGAAGACGCAGGTCTGCACATATCCGATCACCACGTAAGGGATGATCTTGCCAAGCATCACCTCCGGCGCGCGCGCCGGTGTTGACAGCAGTGTTTCCATCGTGCCGCGCTCGCTTTCGCGCACGATGGCGATTGCGGTGATCATCACCATGGTCATGGAAATGATGATGGCGAGCAGGCCGGGAACGATGTTGTAGCTGGTCTTGGCCGCCGGGTTATAGCGCTGGTGCGCGATGATGGTGAAGGCGTCCTGAGAGCCGGCGAGATAGGAAAGTGGCCCGATGGCAAGGGTTTCGATGGTGTTTTGCGCCAGCACCGTGAGCGCTCGTGAGGCAGAACCGGATGTCGAGGGGTCGGAGGCATCGGCGGCAACGAGCAGCGCCGGCTTTTCGCCGCGCACGATGTCCCGCTCGAAGTTTTCCGGGATGGTGACGACGAATGTGGCATCGCCGGTCGTCAGCGCCCGGTCAACTTCGGTGCTGTTGGCGACCGTTCCGCGAATGTCGAAATAGGTCGACGTCTGCATCGCGGCGAGGAAGCCGCGCGTGAAAGGCCCGGTATCGTGAACCTCGACGAGTGTCGGCAGGTGGCGCGGATCGGAATTGATGGCGAAACCGAACAGCATGAGCTGGACGATCGGAATGACGATCATCATGGCGAAGGTCATGCGGTCGCGCCGCATCTGAATGAATTCCTTGGTGAGGATTGCCAGGAACCGGTTCGCCGATACCATCGCCTAACCCGCCTTAGCCCGCGCGAAATTGTCGGTCGACCCGCTCATCAGATGGATGAACACCTCCTCGAGACCGGCCTGACGCCGCGACCATATGCGCCGTTCGTCCTTGCGATAGGGCGCGATGGCGGCCTCGAGCCTTTTCTCATCCATGCCCGATACATGCAGGGCGGAACCGAAGCGGGCGACTTGCTCGATGCCGTCCTCGCCTTCAAGTGAAACGGCAAGATCCGCGAGATCCGGACCTTCCACCCGCCAGGTGTTCAGACCGACCATATCGGGGATGTCGGCCGCCGGTCCGTCGATCAGCTTCTTGCCATAGGCGATATAGGCGATGTTGTCGCACTGGATCGCCTCATCCATGTAGTGCGTCGAGACGAGAACCGTGACGCCGGCATCGGACAGACGGCGGATTTCGTCCCAGAAATCCCGGCGGGCCTTCGGGTCGACACCGGCTGTCGGCTCGTCCAACAGCAGAAGATCGGGCCGGTGCAGAAGGCAGGCGGCAAGCGCCAGGCGTTGTTTCCAGCCACCGGACAATTCGCCGGCAAGCTGGTGTGAACGGTTGGCAAGGCCGAGTTCCTCAAGTGCACCATTGACCTTTTCGCGCCGCTCCGGAACCTTGTACATGCGGGCCATGAAATCGAGGTTTTCGCGGATCGTCAGATCTTCATAGAGAGAAAATTTCTGGGTCATGTAGCCGACATGTTCCTTGATGTTGTCGGATTGGCGCACGATGTCATAGCCGAGACAGCGGCCGGTTCCGGCATCGGGGGTCAGCAAGCCGCACAGCATACGGATCGTGGTCGTTTTCCCGGAGCCGTTCGGGCCGAGAAAGCCGTAGATCGCACCTTTGGGAACAGAGATGTCGAACTCGTCGACCACGGTCTTGTCGCCAAAGGTTTTGACAAGGCCTTTAACTTCGATGACCGGTTGTGCGCCGTCAGCGGTCATTTGACGGCCTCACATCAATTGGTTGACCGGGCAGAAGGGCGGTCGGCTCGTCGGGCAGGGCTTCGGCCATGAAGACCAGCTTGGAACGGTCCTCCAGGCTGTAGATCACCGGCGGCGTGTATTCGGCGGAGGATGATATATAGACAATGCGGGCCTTGATCGGTTCGATGCAACTGTCGCAGCCGATCAGCACCTCAGTCCCGATGGTCATGCCGGCGCGGTCGGGCTCGCCGATATAGAAGCGGAACTTGATCTCGTCCGGCGGCAGGATTGAAACGACGGGCCTGCCTGCCGCCACATATTCTCCGGGAAGATAGTAGGTCTGCTGGACATAACCGTCTGACGGCGATGCAAGGAGCCGGTCTTCCAGATCAATGCGGGCCTTGTCGGCGGCAAGTTCCTTGGCTTTGACGGATTGCCGCGCTTCGTCGAGTTGCGCGCTGCGTGCCGGCAGGCGGGCAACTGCGAGATTGGCGCGCTGCTCGCCGACGCTGGCGGCCGCCTCATCGAGGGTCGCCGCAGCCTGATCCAGTTGGCTTGGCGAGACGAAATCGTTCACCGACAGTTCGCGATAGCGCTCGTAATCGGCCTTGGCGAGGGCGAAACTTGCCTCCGCGCTGCGCAACTGTTCTTCGATGACCTGTATTTCTTCAGGCCGTTTGCCGGTGCTTTCATCCAGCAACGTGGCTTGCGCCATCATGAGGTCAGCTTGAGCCTCACCGAGTGCGATGCGCTGCTGGTCGCTGTCGAGGGTAAAGAGCTGTGCCCCGGTGCGGACCGTATCGCCACGCGTGACCGACAGCGTTTCCAGAATGCCGCTCTGCTTGGCGGCGACGTAGACATATTCGCCCTCGACGTAGCCGAAATAGGTTTTGCCGGCCTCATCGGCGGCACCCGGCCACAGCGCTGAGAAAACGGCAAGGATCCATGCATAGACGGTGTTCATTGCGGTTCTCCGGTCTCCGGTTTCATCAGGCCCCGCATCAGGATGTCGTAGTGGCTTTCAATGAAGCTATGTGGAGAGGCGGATGCTTCCCGATCAATGCCGAAAGTCTGTCCGAGAAGAAAATGGGCGAGCAGCGGGCCGATGACATTGCGGACTGCAAGGCGGGCGTTGACGGGTCTAAAATCTCCCCGGGCGATGCCTTTCTCGATGATTAGTTCAAGAGCCCCGATGGCGCGGTCTATCACCTGCCGCCGATAAGTCTGTGCCAGCTCGGGAAAGCGACTTGCTTCCTGCAGGACGATGCGCGGCAGAGCCAGCGTATCGGGATCGGACAGTTTGGTCGCCGCGACCGTCAGCACCGCCTTCAGAAGAACCGCTGAATCCTCATGGGATGTCCGCGCGAGGTCCTCTGTGCGCTCTGCGATCGGCGCGATGGCGCGTTTGACCAGCGATTCGAAGATTTCCTCCTTGCTGGAGAAATAGCGATAGACCGCGCCCTTCGAGATGCCCGCCTCGGTGGCGATGTCCTCGACCTTTGTTGCCGCAAAACCGTTTTGGGCAAACAGTTTGAGTGATGCATCAAGCACCTCGTCGGGCCTGTCCTCAGCCCGGCGGCGCCATTTCGGTTCTGACTGCCCGGTATCCATCATCGCGGCATCCAATAAGTAAATGACTGGTCATTTACTTATATTGTGCAATGCAGGAAAATGTCAAGCGGCCGGAAAAATCGAATTCTTTCAGTCTATTGTGGTGTCAGGGCCGGATCAGATCGGCTCGCCGCGCAGCAGCCTCGGGCCGTCGGAGCCGGGAACACCGGAGGCCTGGCGGATGAAGAAGGATTTCAGCGCCGGCATGCGGTCGACGAGGCCGAGGCCAAAGTCGCGCAGCGCCCTGACCGGAGTGGAGTCATTGGAAAAGAGCCGGTTCAAGACGTCGCTCGTCACGCCCATCTGAAAGGTGTCGAACCGGCGCCAAAGCTGGTAGCGCTCCAGGACGGAGAGCGAACCGATGTCGAGGCCGAGGCGGTCCGCCTCGACAATCGTCTCGGCGAGGGCCGCAACATCGCGGAATCCCATGTTCAGGCCCTGACCGGCGATCGGATGAATGCCGTGGGCTGCGTCTCCGGCGAGTGCAATGCGTTCGCGGACGAATTCGCGGGCAAGGGTCAGACCGAGCGGATAGGCGCGCCGTGCGCCGACAACCTCAAGCGCGCCGAGCTTGTGTCCGAAACGGCGTTCAAGCTCGGCTTCAAAGACGAGATCGTCTTCCTTGATCAGCCGTTCGGCATCTTCCGTGCGCTCCGTCCAGACCAGTGAGGCGCGGTTGTCTTTCAGTGGCAGGATTGCAAAGGGGCCGGCCGGCAGGAAATGTTCTTCAGCGCGGCCATGATGTGGGCGCTCATGGGCCACTGTCGTAACAATCCCGGATTGGCCATAAGACCAATGGACGGTTTTGATCCCGGCCATGTCGCGCAGGCGCGAGCGCACACCATCGGCGGCGATCAGCAGTCGGGCGACCAGGGTTCGTCCGTCTCCGAGCAGAACATGCGTGGATGCGTTCTGATTTTCAAAACCTTCAACCGTTACGCCCTGCTCGATCGTTATGCCCAGCTCCTCGGCCTTACGGCGCAGCGCGCCAACCATCACATAATTGGGAACCATATGAGCAAAAGGCTCGCCGGGTGCGATTTCGCCGTCAAAGGTTAAAAAGATCGGCCTGACTGGATCGGAGGTGCGTGAATCCGTGACGATCATGTCGGTGATCGGTTGGGCTTCCTTCAGGATCTCGTCCCACAGCCCCATGCTTGTGAGCATCCTGCTGGCTCCGGCCGCGATGGCGGAAGCGCGCTGATCCTTGCGCCAGACCTGTGCGGGAGCAGCGTCAATGACCACGATACGCAGGTGCGGGGCTGCCGAGCGGATCGCCACGGCCGCCGCGATGCCGACATAACCGCCGCCGCCGACAACGATATCGTATGTTTCCTGTGCCAATGCGCTATTCCCTGCTTTGCCTCGGGCGCCTTGACCCTTGCGATTGATCGGGCCGTCCCTGTATGACGGATCATATAGGCTGCTCTACAGAACAAAAAGACCCGGCAGGAGGTTCAATATGTCGCGCGCCATGGAAAATCTGCTGTCGATCCTCGATCTGGAGCGGCTGGAACACGATCTTTTTCGTGGCAACAGCCCGAAGGTTGGCTGGCAACGGGTTTTCGGCGGGCAGGTTATCGCGCAAGCGCTGGTGGCCGCACAGCGCACCATCGACGAGGACCGGTTCGTTCATTCGGTGCATGCCTATTTCATGCGTCCGGGCGATCCGGACGTGCCGATCATCTACGAGGTCGACCGGATCCGCGACGGCTCAAGCTTCAATACGCGGCGTGCGGTCGCGATCCAGCACGGCAGGGCCATCTTCTCACTGTCCGCGTCCTTCCAGCGCGATGAACCCGGACTGGACCATCAGATCGGCATGCCCGATGTGCCGGAGCCTGAATCACTCATCGGCGAGGAGGACCTGAAAGAGAAATTTCTGAAGAATGCTCCGGACAATGTGCGCCGTTACTGGGAGCGCGAGCGGCCCATAGAGATGCGTCCCGTTTCGCTGACGCATTATATCTCCCGCGAAAAGCTCGAGCCGGTCCAGAATATCTGGGTTCGGGCCAATGGCAGCGTACCGGACGACCGCTGCATTCAGGCGGCGGTGCTTGCCTATCTGTCCGATATGACGCTGCTTGACACATCCTTGTTTGCCCATGGGCTTTCGGTCTTCAGCAACAAGATCCAGGCGGCGAGCCTTGATCATGCCATGTGGTTTCATCGCAGATGTGCGCTCGATGACTGGCTGCTCTACGCCCAGGACAGCCCCAGCACCAGCGGTGGGCGGGGCCTGACGCGGGGCGGTCTTTATACGCGTGACGGTGTTCTGGTAGCCTCCGTTGCGCAGGAAGGGCTGATCCGCCAGCGTTCACGAGATTAAATCTTGAGCATATATTAATCTCTGCACATAAATTGTGCATATGGTGTCTTGGTGTCACTAAACATCAAGTCATGACTTTGAAATATCCCATATAAAACAAATGGATGTATGCCAGTGACTCAAACTGGCACGATCCTTGATTCTTTTCTGGCAGAGCGAATGACCGTTGATCTGTGGTCGCTGCTCCGCCGCATCGTCCAGGCTGCCTCCACGCCGGACGATGTGGCAGCAAAAGCCGGAAACGGCGGTGTGCAATTTCGGGGGGTTCGGTTGCGCATCGGCCGTGGAGAAAAGGATGAAACCCGGATGAAAATCGTAATGGCAATCATCAAGCCGTTTAAACTTGACGAGGTCCGCGAAGCCCTGACCGAAATCGGCATTCAGGGTCTGACGGTCACCGAGGTCAAGGGATACGGCCGCCAGAAGGGGCACACGGAAATCTACCGCGGCACCGAATATGCCGTCGCCTTCCTGCCCAAGCTCAAAATCGAAATCGCCGTAGCGGCGGACGTGGCTGACAAGGCCATAGAGGCAATCGCCAATGCGGCCAAGACCGGCCAGATCGGCGATGGAAAAATCTTCGTCTGCGACCTGGAGCAGGTCATGCGCATCCGCACGGGCGAAACCGGCGCCGATGCGCTTTGAGTACCAAGGAGTCACTACAGATGAAATCTAATTCTTTCCTGAAGCCGGGCGCTGTCCTGGCGATTGCCGGTGCCATGGTCGCGCCGGCGGGGGCACAGGATGCTGCGGCGCCGGAACTGGTGTCCACCCATACGGTCTTTATCCTTAACTCGCTGCTGTTCGTGGTATCGGGCTTTCTTGTCATGTGGATGGCCGCTGGCTTTGCGATGCTTGAAGCCGGGCTCGTCCGGTCGAAAAACACGTCGATGCAGTTGACCAAGAACATCTCGCTGTTTTCGATCGCGGCGATCATGTACTACCTCATCGGTTACAATCTGATGTATCCGGGCGACGGCTGGTCAATCTCCGGTATCCTTGGTGCCTTCGGCGTCGCGGTCATGGAGCCGGTCGGCGTTGCGGCTGATGCCGTTTCCGATCTGTCCTATGCATCGGTGGGTTCGGACTTCTTCTTCCAGCTGATGTTCTGTGCAACGACGGCGTCTATCGTCTCGGGCACGCTGGCTGAACGCATGAAGCTCTGGCCCTTCCTGATCTTCACGGTCGTCCTGACGGGCATTCTCTATCCGATCCAGGCTTCCTGGAAATGGGGCGGCGGCTTCCTTGATGCCGAGTTTGGCTTCCTCGACTTTGCCGGTTCGACCGTTGTTCACTCAGTCGGCGGCTGGGCTGCCTTGACCGGTGCGATCATTCTTGGTGCGCGTAAGGGCAAATACGGCTCAAAGGGTGAGGTTCATCCGATCCCGGGTTCAAATATGCCGCTCGCAACGCTCGGCACGTTCATCCTGTGGCTCGGCTGGTTCGGCTTTAACGGCGGCTCGCAGCTTGCCATGGGTTCGGTCGGCGACGTGGCTGACGTCTCGCGCATCTTCGCCAACACCAATGCCGGTGCCGCCGGTGGTGCGGTCGCTGCGCTGCTTTTGACCCAGTTCATCTACAAGAAGGTTGATATTACCATGATCCTGAACGGCGCGCTTGCCGGTCTTGTATCGATCACCGCTGAGCCGCTGACGCCTTCGCTGGGTTCGGCTACGCTGATCGGCGCCGTTGGCGGTGTGATCGTCGTCTTTGCGGTTCCGATGCTCGACAAGTTCAAGATCGACGATGTTGTCGGCGCCATTCCGGTCCACCTTTTTGCCGGTATCTGGGGCACGATCGCCGTGCTCTTCACCAACTCCGATGCAACGCTCTACGGACAGGTTGCCTCGATCGTTATCGTCGCCGTGTTCATGATCGTGACGTCCAGCGTTGTCTGGCTGATCCTCAACGCGACGATGGGCCTTCGGGTCAGCGAAGAGGAAGAGCAGGTCGGGCTCGACAAGGCCGAGATCGGCATCGAGGCCTATCCGGAGTTCACCAAGATCTGACCGGCATGGCCGATCAGACAACAATGAAATTGATCGGGGCCCGTTCGCGCGGGCCCCTTTCCTTTTGTCATCTTATCCTGCCAGGCCCAGACAAGCGGCACCTGCAATATGTGCCCATAATTTGATCAGCCCGCATATGTACTGATTATATTTTGTGCATTTGCACAGTGTTTGGCGCAGCCTGCCTATCAATTCGGCAGTTTTTGCCGAATTGGCACAAAAATTGACTCTTCTCGACCAGATCAACGGTCATTCATCTCGATTGGAGTCAATTCATGGATCAGTCTCAGATAGGCGGCGACGTCTTTTTCGTGCTTCTCGGCGCGATTTTGGTGTTCGCCATGCATGGGGGGTTTGCCTTTCTCGAAGTCGGCACGGTCCGTCACAAGAACCAGGTCAATGCGCTGGTCAAGATCCTCGTCGATTTTGCCCTGTCGACCATTTCCTATTTCTTTGTCGGTTTCGCCGTCTCTTACGGCGTGACGTTCTTCGTCAATGCGACCATCCTTTCGGGTTCCGGTGGCGGCGAGATTTTCCTGCCGCAGGGCTTTACGCTGGTGAAGTTCTTCTTCCTGACCACCTTTGCGGCGGCCATTCCGGCCATCATCTCCGGCGGAATCGCCGAGCGGATGAAGTTCCAGCCGCAATGTTTTGCGACGGTTGCACTGGTCGCGCTGGTCTATCCGTTCTTTGAGGGCATGGTCTGGAACGGCAACTGGGGTTTCCAATCGGTCCTAGAAAATGCGTTCGGCGCGCCGTTCCACGATTTTGCCGGTTCAATTGTGGTTCACGCTGTCGGCGGCTGGATTGCCCTGTCGGCGGTTATCGTGCTCGGCGCGCGGATGGGCCGCTATACGGAAGCCGGTGGTTCCCATCCGTTCCCGCCCTCATCCATCCCGTGGCTGGCGCTCGGATCCTGGCTGCTGTGCATCGGCTGGTTCGGCTTTAACGTCATGAGCGCCCAGTCGGTCGGCGGCGCCACCGGCCTTGTCGCCCTCAACTCGCTGATGGCGATGGTGGGCGGCATTGCGGTCGCTGTGCTTGCCGGACGCAACGACCCCGGATTTGTCCACAATGGCGCGCTTGCCGGCCTCGTCGCCGTCTGTGCGGGATCGGATGTCTTCCACCCGATCGGTGCGCTTGTCGTCGGCGGAGTAGCGGGCTTTCTCTTCGTCAAAGGGTTCAGCTGGTGTCAGGAAAAACTGAAGATCGACGATGTGCTCGGAGTCTGGCCGTTGCACGGCATTTGCGGGGTCTGGGGTGGCATTGCCTGTGGCATCTTCGGGCTTGAGGCGCTTGGCGGCATCGGCGGTGTTTCTCTGGCCTCGCAGATAGTCGGCTCGGTTGCGGGGGCGGCCTATGCGGCGGTCATGGGCTTTGTCGTTTATGGCCTTCTTGACCGAACAATCGGTCTTCGGCTGTCACAGGAAGAAGAACATCGCGGGGCGGACCTTTCCATCCACCGGATTGGCGCCAATCCGGAGGCGGAAATCCGCTAGGGCGCATCAATAAGGTCAGCCGTCGCCATCGGGCGGCGGCTTTTTTATATACCCAGCGCGCATGGTTAATGCGCCATTAACTCCGCCCCGCATAAAATCATCGCAACTATGAGCGGACAATCCGCTGTGAGCGTGTGCGAGTTGGAGCGTTTCCATGCAGACAAGTGGTCCATTGGCGTTTGGTGGCCATTTTATTCCCAGCATCCGGATACCGGTGTTCTTGCGGGGGCCTTTGAAGATCCTAACCGGTCTTTGCGTCCTGTTTACCGTGGCACTGGCTGTCGCCGCGCTTGCGACCTGGAATGCGGCCGATCCGAGTTTCAGCCACGCGACAGGTGACGCACCGGTCAATGTGCTGGGCTTTGGCGGTGCGGCCTTTGCCGATCTTGCCATGCAGTTTTTCGGACTCTCTTCCGTGGTTGCGCTGCTTCCCGTGGTGGCCTGGGGCCTTTTTCTGACACGCAATCGCCCGGTCGACCGAGTTTTTTCGCGGTTCTGCGCCTGGTTTGGCGGTTCGGTTCTTGCCGCTGCCGTCCTTGCCTGTATACCCGCGCCAGCCGGCTGGTCCCTGCCGACCGGTCTTGGCGGTGTGTTCGGCGATATGATTCTCAAAATGCCCGCCGTCCTGATCGGTGATTATCCGTCGGGCATCCTGGCAATCGTGCTGGCGGCGGCGCTCGCCATCCCGGCTGCTTACCTGCTGCTGTTCGGCTCGCTGCTGATCGCGACGCCGCAGGAAGACACCAAGCAACGCAAGGCCCGCAAGCCGCGGACAATCGAGATCGAGGATGATACGGACGGAGAAGACGCCGAACGAAGCTCCGGCGCCGCGCTGATCCTCGGTGCGCTCACCCATCTGGCGTTCACCGCGCGGGCGCACTATCGCCGTATTACCGGGCGGGTTGCGGACCAATGGTCTGCCCAGCCCGAAGCGCCTTACGACTTCAATAATGATGATTTTGCCGGCCTCAATGGTGATGCGCGCGTGGAACCGGCGTTTGCCGGAAGCGGCGCGGCCGGGCCCATGCATGCAGCACGGCGCGATCTTCAGGATGATGCGCCGCCATTCGATATGGACGATGCACCGGGCCATGGCGACGCCGATGGAGAGTGGATGCCGCAGGAGGCGCCTGCACGCGCAGCCGGGCCTGACATGCAGCAGCGGGTCGTTGCGCAGGCCAAGCGCCCTGCGCCGGGCAAGCGGGTTCAGCACGAAGCGCAGACAACGATGCTGAAGTCCGGCGGCTTCGAACTGCCGCCCCTGAATCTGCTGTCTGAAGCCAAGAACGTTGCCAAGGACCCAAGCCTTTCGCCCGAAGCGCTGGAGCAGAACGCCCGCATGCTGGAAGGCGTGCTTGAAGATTTTGGCGTGCGCGGGGAGATCATCCAGGTTCGGCCGGGTCCCGTCGTCACACTTTATGAGCTGGAACCGGCACCGGGGATCAAGTCTTCCCGTGTTATCGGCCTTGCCGACGACATTGCCCGTTCCATGAGCGCGATTGCGGCGCGTGTCGCCGTGGTGCCGGGCCGCAACGCCATCGGCATTGAATTGCCCAATCAGGGCCGTGAAACCGTCTATCTGAAAGAACTGCTTTCCAGCCGCGATTTCGAGACAAGCAAGGCGAAACTCGCCCTTTCACTCGGCAAGACGATCGGCGGCGAATCCGTCATTGCCGATCTCGCCAAGATGCCCCACCTGCTCGTTGCCGGTACCACCGGCTCGGGCAAGTCCGTCGCCATCAATACGATGATCCTATCGATCGTCTATCGTCTACCGCCGGAAAAATGCCGGCTGATCATGATCGATCCGAAGATGCTGGAACTCTCCGTCTATGACGGCATTCCGCACCTGCTCGCGCCGGTCGTGACCGATCCGAAGAAGGCTGTTGTCGCGCTGAAATGGACTGTGCGGGAGATGGAAGACCGCTACAAGAAGATGTCCAAGATCGGCGTGCGCAACATTGACGGCTTCAACAACCGGGTCGAACAGGCCCGCAAGAAGGGCGAATCGATCACCCGCACGGTCCAGACCGGGTTCGACCGGGATACCGGCGAAGCGGTCTATGAGACCGAGGAATTCGATCTGAGCCCGATGCCTTATATCATCGTCATCATCGACGAGATGGCCGACCTGATGATGGTGGCCGGCAAGGATATCGAGGGCGCGGTCCAAAGGCTTGCACAGATGGCCCGTGCCGCCGGCATTCATGTCATTATGGCGACGCAGCGGCCGTCGGTGGACGTAATCACCGGTACGATCAAGGCGAACTTCCCGACCCGTATCTCCTTCCAGGTGACATCGAAGATCGATTCACGCACCATTTTGGGTGAGCAGGGCGCCGAACAGCTCCTCGGCATGGGCGATATGCTCTATATGGCCGGCGGCGGTCGCATCCAGCGTGTCCATGGACCGTTCGTGGCCGACAATGAGGTCGAGGAGATCGTCAGCTTCCTGAAGGCGCAGGGCGTGCCGGAATATCTCGATGCGATCACCGAGGACGATGAGGAAGAGGGCGGCGAGGGCGGCGGCGGTTCGGCCGGCAATCTCTCGGATTCAGCCGATCCCTACGACCAGGCCGTTGCGGTTGTCCTGCGTGACGGCAAGGCCTCGACGTCCTATATTCAGCGGCGGCTGGGAATCGGCTACAACCGCGCCGCCTCCCTGATCGAGCGGATGGAGGAAGAGGGTGTTATCGGCCCCGCCAACCACGCCGGAAAACGCGAGATCCTCGTGCCGACGGAAGAGGATGTGCTTTAGGCTTCGATGCCCGCGACCACACTCATGCCGCAGTTTGACAACATAGGTTCCTGGCCATCAGGAGATGCAAATGAACCAGACTGATTCACCCGTTCCGACCCGCAAGACGTCGCGACGTTTCGTCCTGCGCGCAATGGGTTTGGCCGCCGCTGCGGTCCTCCTTAGTGTCGGCGCTCCGCAGGCTCATGCCCAGGATCAGGCCGCGCAGAGAATCGCCGATCATTTTTCAGCCGTCAAAACCATGACCGGAGAGTTCGTCCAGTTCAGCCCCAGCGGCAAGCAGATTGGCGGAAAATTCTTTATCGAACGCCCCGGCAAGCTGCGGTTCAACTACGAAGCCCCCTCTCCCGTGCGGGTGATCGCGGACGGCAAGTCTGTGGTGATCGGAAACCGCAAGCTTCAGACCTGGGACATTTACCCGCTCTCAAAAACACCGCTCAAGCTCCTGCTTTCCGAACGGATCAATCTGAAGGGCGATACGGTGAAATCCGTCAAGGTCGAGCCTGATTTGACGACGATCGTACTGGGAAACAAATCCATTTTCGGTGATTCCACCATCACCATGATGTTCGACACCAAATCGAACGAGCTGCGGCAATGGACCATCACCGATGCGCAGGGCAAGGCGACGTCGGTCATGATCTTCAATGTGCGCACGGATGTGAAGTTCGCGGATAATGTATTCGAGATCCCCTATTACCAGGTTCACCGGAACCGCGGAAACGATCGCTGAGGCGGGCTCTACCGCGATTTCCTCAATTTGTTGTGGTCATTTGCGCCAGAAGGCGCGATGCCGGCTGAACAATTGCGGTCAACCATATATCGTCCGGGCGATCTGAGTATCCCCGGAGGGAAATGTGAAGCACTTCTCCATCGCCACATGGAACATCAACTCGGTGCGCCTGCGTCTGCCGCTGGTGCTGTCGCTGCTTGAGGATCAGGCGCCTGATATTCTGTGCCTGCAGGAAACCAAATGTCCGAACGATCTGTTTCCGACCAAGGAGCTGAAGAAACGCGGCTACGAGCATATCGAGATTCATGGCCAGAAGGGCTATCACGGTGTTGCTATCATCTCGAAACTGCCGCTTGAAAGCGTCAGCAGCATCGATTTTTGCGAGATGGGCGACACACGCCATATCTCCGCGATTGCCAGGGCTGGCGAGCGGGCCATCCGTGTTCACAATTTCTATGTTCCGGCAGGTGGCGACGAGCCGAACCGCGAGATCAATCCGAAATTCGCCCACAAGCTGGATTTCCTTGAGGAAATGAAGGCTCTCCACGCGGAGGCCGAACAGGATAGTGGCGTGTCATCCATCCTGGTCGGAGATCTGAATATCGCCCCGCTTGAGACCGATGTGTGGTCGCACAAACAACTTCTGAAGGTTGTCAGTCACACGCCGATCGAGACGGATGGGCTGAACGAGGTTCAGGCGCGGGGCGCGTGGGTCGACCTGATGCGCCAGCATATACCCGCGGAGGAGAAGATATTTACCTGGTGGAGTTACCGGGCGCGCGATTGGGATGTATCGGACAGGGGCCGCCGGCTCGATCACATCTGGTCTTCCGCCGATCTCTCGCCGGCGCTTTCGAACGTGACGGTCATGCGTGAAGCGCGCGGCTGGGAACGGCCGTCCGACCATGTGCCGGTTTTTGCGAGATTCAACTTTTAGCAAAGAGGCTTTTTGGCCTATTTTTCGGCGGCGTGCGCCTCGAAGCGGGCAGAGAGCTCATTGATCTTGCCGAGCATGTCTCCGAGATTGGCTTTCACGCGGTCCTGCAGCATGCGTGCGATTTCGGGATATTCCTCCATCATGCGGCGGAACATCGGCCTTTGAATACGCATGACTTCGCTGTCTTCCAGGGCCATGGCCGTCATCTTGCGGTTTGCCGAGGAGATAATCGCCAGTTCGCCGAGCAGATCACCGGCTTCGGCCTCGCCGATCTGGGCGGGCTTTCCTTTCCGGTCGCGGCGCAGGAGCTTGAAGCGGCCGGACATGATGACAAAGGCGCAGTCGGCCGAAGAGCCCTCGTGGAACAGCGGCCGGTTCTTTGCAACGTTTTTGCGTTCCGCGCCAAAGGCGATCAGGCGCAGCATTTCGTCGCTGAAACCTTTGAACAGCGGCACTTTCGAAAGCAGCGAGATATCGTCTGTCAGGGCCATCTTTGCAGCAACTCCGGGAATTCAGCGGGTTCGGACCGATCCCCTACGGAACGATCTTGTAACCGCCACTTTCGGTGACCAGGATCTCGGCGTTCGAAGGATCGCGTTCGATCTTCTGGCGCAGCCTGTAGACGTGTGTTTCAAGCGTATGGGTCGTGACGCCGGAATTGTAGCCCCACACTTCTTCAAGCAAGACATCGCGCGTCACCACTTTTTCGTCCGCGCGGTAGAGGTACCGGATAATCGCCGATTCCTTTTCCGTCAGCCTGATCTTGCTGCCCTTGTCATCGACCAGAAGTTTCTGGCTCGGCTTGAAGGTGTAAGGCCCGACGGTAAAGGTCGCGTCCTCGCTTTGCTCGTGCTGCCGCAACTGGGCGCGCACACGGGCCAGAAGCACCGCAAAACGGAAGGGTTTTGTGACATAGTCGTTGGCGCCCGCCTCAAGGCCGAGGATCGTGTCAGAGTCGGTGTCGTGACCCGTCAGCATAATGATCGGTGCCTTGAAACCGCCTTTGCGCAGAAGCTTCACGGCTTCCCTGCCATCCATATCCGGAAGGCCCACATCCATGATCAGAAGATCGATATGGTTGCCCCGGGCCGCCTGAATGCCCTTTGTCGCCGACGATTCCTCAATGATCGAGAATTCCTCGTAAAGAGAAAGCTGCTCGACTAAGGTTTCGCGCAGATCGTCGTCGTCGTCGACGAGAAGGATGGTTCTGGCCGTCATGCAATGCCTCCGCATGCGAGTGTGGTGCGTTTCATCTCTGGCATCTAAATAGTCCTGTTCGCGTGAATGTAAAAGTGCTGTACACGCTCAGCACACCCAGCTGTGATCCGGGAGAGCAATTCGTGATGAGCACGATAGACACTGATTGCGTCAAAAACCAAGCATTACGGCATGTTATTGTTAACCGCAGTCCGCAGTCCGGCACACAGGCGCGGCTCATGGCAGGCGGCATGAGCTTCGAGGCCTTTATCGGCCGTTCGGGACGAACGGCGTTCAAGGTGGAAGGTGACGGGGCGACGCCGGTCGCGCGCATGCGGCTTTGTCACGGCTATTTCCGCAGCGACCGGGTACGCCTGCCGCAGACCCGATTGGCGATGCAGGCCATACGCCCCAATACGGGCTGGTGCGATGCTCCGGGCCATGGCGCTTACAACAGGCAAGTGCAACTGCCCTTCGGTCCGTCGCATGAACAGCTTTGGCGCGAGGACGGTCTTTACGATATCTGCCTTGTGCTCGACTGGAACATGAGCGAACGGCGCAGATCGCGCGGCTGTGCAATCTTTTTCCATCTGTCGAAAGGAAAGCCCACCGAAGGGTGTATCGCGGTCAGTCGCCGTGCGATGCTTCGCCTGTTGCCGGTGCTGGACCGGCAAACGGTTGTGACGGTGCGTTAGCGCGCATCCAGTTGCCAGACAGTCGTCTTCTTGATTTCCGAATCTTCAAGCGTTCTGGAAACGGCCACCTCGTATTGCGTCAGCGGCGTCAGGCGGTCGGCGGGGCAGTAGGACCTGCCGGGATCGCCGATCAGCACATGCGCACCACGCCTTGCGAGGCCCTCAAACCAGGGCAGGAGCGTCTCGGCAAGAGACTGGTCGTAAAAAACATCGCCTGCCAACACGATTTGCCAGCCGTCGTCGGTTGCCAGGATATCGTCGGCGCGGGTGGCAATCGACACGCCATTGTGGCGCGCATTCATCGCCGTTGCCATTGTGGACCATGAATCGATGTCGCAGGCTGTCACGGAGCCGGCACCCGAAAGGGCGGATGCTATCGCCACGAGGCCTGAGCCACTGGCGAAATCAAGCACCGACTTATCCCGGACGATGTCGGGGTGATCGAGTATATAACGGGCAAGGCCCTGGCCGCCCGCCCAGGCAAAGGCCCAATAGGGCGGTGGCAGGCCGATCTGCTCGAGCTCTTCTTCCGTGCGCTGCCACAGATCATGCGCTTCGCTGGCAAGATGCAACTCGATTTCCGGTACATGCGGTGGGCGAATGAGAGCCGTGTTCTTCCTGATGAAGGTCCCGGATTCCGATCTCGTCACCACCCCGACCGACCCGGTTCAGCGCGGCGGCTTTTCAAGTCCGCCCATGCGGCAGACCTCGAGATATTCATCCTCGGTCACCGGCTGGACGGAGAGGCGCATGGAGTTGACCAGCGCCATCTGATCCAGTGCCGGATTGGCCTTGACGTCCTTGAGCGTCACCGGGTTCGGCATATCACACACGGCCTTGACGTCGACGCATTCCCAACGTTCGTCGTCGGTGGTCGAATCGGGATGGATTTCGGCGCAGACCTCGACAATGCCGACAACCTCAAGTCCGATATTGGAATGGTAGAAGAAGCCTTTGTCGCCTGTTTTCATGGCGCGCATATTGTTGCGGGCCTGGTAGTTGCGAATGCCATCCCATTCCTCGCCGGCATCGCCCTTGGCCTTCTGGTCGTCCCAGGACCATTTGTCGGGTTCGGATTTAAAAAGCCAATAGGCCATGTTCATGCTCCGGGTTTGTTGAAGATCCAATTGTAGGGCCGGATATCGACCGAGGCGAACAGACCGGCTGTTGCATAAGGGTCTGCATCGGCGATCTCTTGTGCCGCATCTGCATCGTCTGCCTCTATGATAACGAGGCTGCCGCAGGCATCGCCGTTACCGTCGAGAAAAGGCCCTGCCATTTTGAGGATGCCGTTGTCGTTGAGGCCGTTCAGATAGTTCACATGATCGGGCCTGACCTTCAAGCGAAGATCGAGACCGCCGTGTTTGTCATTGCAGATCAGGGCATAGAGCATCGTTTCACGGGTTCCTCGACTATTCGGATTTGAGCGGACGGTTCATCAGGCCATCGATTGCTTCATCGACGGCAATCTTCCCGTCCAGTATGGCGGCGACCGCCTGTGTGATCGGCATATCGATGTTTTTCTCCATGCTGATCCGCGCGGCAACGCCGGCGGTGAACGCACCCTCTGAGAGCGGCGTGCCGGGCGCCATCAGTTCGGCCGTTGTCCGGCCTTCGCCGAGCGCTATGCCGAAACGCAGGTTGCGTGACTGATGGCTGGTCGCCGTCAGCACCAGATCGCCCAGTCCGGACAAGCCCCGGATGGTTTCGCGCTCGCCACCATGGGCCTCGGCGAACCGCATCAGTTCGGCCAGTCCGCGCGCAATCAGAGCGGCGCGCGCCGATTCACCAAGACCCCTGCCCTCGACGATACCGCAAGCGATTGCCAGTACATTCTTGAGCGATCCGCCGATTTCGACACCAATGACATCGGTGGAGGCATAAAGCCTGAACGTGTTGCCCGAGAGTTGCCGGGCTGCCTTCTTTGCAACGTCCATATCGGACGCGGCCAGGGTCATAGCCGTTGGCAGCCCGCTGGCGATATCGGTCGCAAAGCCGGGGCCGGACAGAACGGCGACGGGATTGTCAGGTGATTCCTGCCGAACAACGTCGGCCAGAAACTGGCCGCTCTTGCGCTCGATCCCCTTGGCGCAGACGACAAGACATGCGTGCCCGGGGATGTGGTTGCGAGTATCCTGGAGGGCCTGGCGCAAATTCTGTGCCGGTACGGCAAGCAGGATCAGATCTGCAGAACTCAGAGCGCGCGGTTCGGCGGATGGAATGAGGCTTGCCGGAAGTTTCACGCCGGGAAGCGCCTTTTCATTTGTCCCGCCGGTGCGGATTTTTTCCATTTGCAGCGCATCGCGGCCGATGAGCGAAACGGCATTTCCGCGCGCGGCGACCACGGCGGCGAGTGCCGTTCCGAAAGCGCCGGCACCGAGTACGGCGACATTTGCGGTGTCATTCATGCCTTTGCACCCCGCTTGCCGTGTCCGACGAGGGCCGCCGACTGGTTGTCCAGCGGCCAGCGCGGCCGAGGCGCCACATCCAGGCCGTCGGGTGGCAGGCCAAGCGCCATCCGTTCCGCCGCTGCCCATGCAATCATCACGGCATTGTCCGTACAGAGACGGTGCGGGGGGGCGACAAACCGGAAGCCTTTTTCGCCACACAATTGGGTCAGCATGTCGCGAATGGCCGTATTTGCTGCAACGCCGCCAGCGACCACGAGGGTCGGTGTTGCGCCGGAAGCCGCGGAGTCGCCAAGCAAGCGCTCAAGGCTTCGGCCGATCCGTTCGCGCAACGTTTGGACAATGGTGTACTGAAAGGATGCGCAGATATCGGCAATGTCCTGATCAGCGACAGGTGCGATTGCCTGCGCGGTCTGGCGCACGGCCGTTTTCAGGCCGGAAAAAGAAAAATCCAGACGCTTTTCTCCGCGCAGCGGGGTGGGCAGGTCGAACCTGGTGACATCGCCCCGTTTGGCGGCTTCTTCCACGGCCGGGCCGCCGGGATAGGACAGGCCGAGCAGCTTGGCCGTCTTGTCAAAGGCTTCGCCGAGCGCATCGTCGATTGTCGTGCCCCAGCGTTCATAGTTGCCGACACCGCGCACCAGGACCATCTGGGTATGACCGCCGGATACCAGAAGCAGCAGATAGGGAAACTCCAGCCCGTCCGTCAGCCGGGCCGTCAGCGCGTGCCCTTCCAGATGATTGATGGCGTAGAGTGGCTTGCCCGATGCCGCCGCCAGCGCCTTGGCCGTCATCAGGCCGACGATCAGGCCGCCGATCAATCCGGGGCCGGCGGTTGCGGATATGGCGTCAACGGAACCCAGCGGAGTGCCGGCTTCCTTCAGGGCTTTCTCGACAAGACCGTCCAGCATCTCCACATGGGCGCGGGCGGCGATTTCGGGAACGACCCCGCCGAAGGCTGCGTGCTCGTCGAGCTGGCTGAAGACCACATCGGACAGGATTTCACCGCTGCCGTCGTCGTGACGGCGCACGACGGCCGCTGCCGTCTCGTCGCAGCTCGTTTCAATCCCAAGAATGCAGATTGAGGTGTCCATCGGCCGTTTCGGTGATTGCGGAACGCTTCATTCCTGTTTACCTGTGCCTCTGGTAATAACGGAACTCGACAGATGCAAACAAAACCTTTCCGTATCGGCACGCGGGGAAGCCCTTTGGCGCTGGCCCAGGCGGAGGAAACGCGCGACCGGCTGATGGCGGCGCACGGTCTGGAAGCCGATGCATTCGAGATTGCCGTCATTTCGACAAAGGGCGACCGCGTGACCGACAGGCCGCTTGCCGAAATCGGCGGAAAGGGGCTTTTTACCGAGGAAATCGAAGCGCAGCTTTCCGATGGGCGCATCGATATCGCCGTTCATTCATCCAAGGACATGCCGACGGTGCTGCCCGACGGGCTCTATCTGTCGGCATTTCTGCCGCGTGAGGACGTACGCGATGCGTTCATCAGTAAAAACGCGCCCTCGCTGGACGCCCTGCCGGAAGGTGCGGTTGTGGGCACCTCATCGCTCAGACGCCAGGCGTTGGTTCGCCGCCTCCGGCCCGATCTGAAAGTGGTTTCGCTTCGCGGCAATGTTCAGACCCGCATGCGCAAGCTGGAGGAAGGCGCGGTTGATGCGACACTGCTTGCGATGGCGGGTCTGAGGCGCCTCGGCCTTGAAGCCCATGCAAGCGATGTCCTGGAGCCTGACCGGTTCCTGCCGGCGCTTGGTCAAGGTGCTATCTGTATCGAGAGCAGGATGGACGACAGCGTTGTGGACGACATGCTTGCGCCGATCAATGACGAGGCGACCAGCCTTTGCCTTCTGTGCGAACGGTCATTTCTTGCCGCGCTGGACGGTTCGTGCCGGACGCCGATTGCGGGCCTGGCGCGCATTGCTGGCGACAACCTGTCCTTTGCGGGCATGGTTCTCCATCCGGATGGAACACAAGCCTTCGACATTGCAGCCGGCGGTGCGGCATCCGATGCGGCCAGCCTCGGCCATGAGGCCGGTATGGACATCCGCAGCAAGGCCGGTGAGGCTTTTTTCGAAAGCTGGATTTAAGCCGTGCGCGTGCTGGTGACGAGACCCGAGCCCGGCGCCTCGTCGACCGCTGAACGTCTGCGTAACCTCGGGTACGAACCCGTCTTGATGCCCCTGACGCGCATTGTCGACATGCCGGCCGACTTAAGCGAGCTCGCTGACGCACCGGCCTTTGCCGCGACCAGCGCGTCGGCCATCCGGTCCTGGCGAGCGCGCGGCATTGAAGCCGAATATCTTCACCGGCCATTCTATGCGGTTGGAGAAAGGACTGCGGCCGTGGCACGGGACTGTGGTTTCGAGATTGTTTCCGCCGGCGGTGGTGACGGAGCAGATCTGGGGCGCCTCGTCGATGATGATGTGCGGTCCGGCAAGCTGCGGCTGAGTGAACAGGCACCATTGATCTACCTTGCCGGTGCCGTCAGGCATGGCGGTTTTGAATCTCAGCTTCTTGAGAGAAATATTCCCCACAGAACCGTTGAAATCTATAAAATCGGGAAAATAAGTTATTCAACTGACTATATTCTTGAAGCTCTATCCACCGGCGGACAATCTGCTGTCTTGCTTTATTCGCGTGTGGCCGCCGATTGCTTCTTTCGGCTGATCGATACATCGGCAAATTATAACAATTTGAAAAATATATCTTTTCTTTGCATGAGTGATAATGTTCTGGACGCCGTGCCGGAAAATGTCAGGCCCAAAGCCATCGTATCGGCCGCGCCTGACGAGAAAAGCCTTCTTGCGCTGCTTGGCGGCAGCGACAAAATGTTCTGACGAAATCAGGCGTCGCATCTTCCATCGTATTTCGACCGATACTAATTTCCGAACGGACCATTGCCGTCTCCCATTTCGCTTCGTCAAGAAACTCCAAGAGGATCACCCATGGCACAGGGCAGCAAGCCGCGCCATTCGCGCAGGACCCGCAAACCGGTCACCATCGATCTTGAGCCGGAGGCTGTCAGCAAAGGGGATCCGGAGACGAATAACGGCGCCGCGAAGGCCGCTTCCGACAGCAAACCCACCAGTGAATCCGCGGCAAAGACGCCTGATACGAAGGCCGATGCAGGTAAGCCGAAAGAGGCTGAAAAGGCAGAGCGGGTGACGGAGCAGGCCGCGCGCGCCGCCAAAGCGATGCCCGAGGCAACGGATAAAAAACCAACCGCTGCCCAAGCAGCAAAGCCGGCTGAAAAGCCCAAGGCTAAGACGGTGCCGGATTCGTCCAAAGGATCGCCGGATCGCACCGGTGATGCGAACGGAGGTTCAAATCCTCAAAAGCCGGGTGGTGGTGGCCGGTCGATTGTTGTCGGCCTTGTCGGTGCCGTGATTGCGCTTGCCGCATTTGCCGGCCTTCAATGGTCAGGCGTTTTGCCCGCACCCTCCGGATCAGGTGGCAGCTCAAGCGAACTCGCTGAGCTGAAACAGACGGTTGCCGCGCTGGAAACCCAGGTGTCGGATGCCTCAGCTTCCGTCGGCAGCGCCATCGAGAGCCGCCTTTCCGCTTTGGAAAACACCGCGTCGACGTCCGGCGGGCAGGATGTCTCCGACCTTGATGCCCGTGTCTCCTCCCTTGCAGACAAGGTCGAGGCGCTTGGCGGTGTAGGCGGAGACAACGGTGGTCCGAAACTGGCGGAAAAGGTTTCTTCTATCGAAGGTGCCCAGACAGCGCTGCAGGCCGATGTTCAAAAACTGACCAGTGAGTTGTCGGCGCTGACGACACGCATCAGCACGGATGAGGGAAAGCAGGATCAGGCGCTCAAGTCGCTGGAAGATCGTGTAGCGTCCGTTGAACAATCACTGTCCAGTCCAAGGGAAGACATCAAGGTTGCCCGCGCATTGGCGGCCGCGAGCCTCAAGGCCGCGATCGACCGCGGCGGGTCCTTCATGGCTGAACTCGAGGCTTTTGCGAGTGTCGACGGCGATAGCCCGGCAATCGGTCAGCTGCGGTCGTTTGCTGCGAGCGGCGTACCGTCGCGGACCAGCCTGACCAATGAGTTCCCGACCGTCGCTGCCGCCATGATCAAGGCAGCGGATGGCTCAGGCGCCGACAGCGGATGGTTTGGCCGGCTGGTGGACAGTGCGTCTTCGGTCGTCAAGGTCAGGCCGGTGGGCGATGTCTCGGGTGACAGTGCCGATGCGATCGTTGCCCGCATGGAGTTCAAGTTGAACAATGGCGATCTCCAAGGTGCCATCGACGAGTGGAAAACACTCCCGGAAGCCTCACAGGAAGTGTCTCAGGATTATGAAAAGAACCTTCAGGCCCGCCTGACGGTCGAGAAGATCGTGGCCGGAACGGTGAATGCCGCCCTGCCGGCGGACAATGCGGGCGCAGCCGCCGCATCTTCCGATACAAAACAGCCGAGCCAGGCTGGGGACGGTAACTGATATGATCCGCTTGCTAATTTATATCGCCCTCGTTCTGATCCTGGGCTTCGGCTTCGCCTGGCTCGCCGACAGGCCCGGCAGCCTGTCAATCACCTGGCAGGGCCAACTGATCGAAATGTCGCTCATGGTGGCGGTTTCCGGCATTGTGGGCCTGATTGCCATCATCATGATCGGCTGGTGGCTGATCCGGACGATTGTCGCCTCACCCCATCTGATGTCGCGCTATTTCCGCGCCCGCAAGCGCGACCGCGGCTACCAGGCGCTGTCGACAGGTCTGATCGCGGCCGGTGCCGGCGATGCGGCGACGGCGCGCAAGATGACGCAGCGCACGATGGGACTGCTCAGCGCCGATCAGGAACCGCTTATCCATCTGCTGGATGCCCAGACGGATCTGATCGAGGGCAAGAACGATTCGGCACGCGCCAAATTCGAAGCCATGGTCGAGGATCCGGAGACGCGCGAATTGGGATTGCGCGGCCTTTATCTTGAAGCACGGCGGCTGGGCGCCATGGAGGCTGCTCAGCACTATGCGGAGGAAGCGGCCGAAAAGGCTCCCCACCTGCCATGGGCGGCCGAGGCTGCGCTGGGTTTCCGGTCCGCCAGTGGGGATTGGGACGATGCAATCCGGCTCTTGGAAAAACAGCGTGTGGCGCGCGTGCTGGCCAAGGTGGAGGCCGACCGTAAGAAGGCCGTGCTCTTGACCGCCCGCGCCATGCAAAGGCTGGACGGCGGGGAGGTTGCCGGCGCGCGCACCGACGGCGTCGAAGCCAACAAGCTGGCACCCGACCTGGTGCCCGCCGCGCTGATTGCGGCGCAGGCGCTCTACCGGGAAAACAGCCTGCGCAAGGGATCGCGGATCCTGGAGAAGATGTGGAAGAGCGAGCCGCATCCGGATGTGGCGGATGCCTATATCCGGGCAAGGCCGGGCGATTCGACCCATGACCGGCTCAAGCGGGCGCAGAAGCTGGAAGGTTTCAAACGAAACCATGTCGAGGCGCTTTATGCAGTGGCCCGGGCGGCGCTCGACGCGCAGGAGTTCAGCCTTGCCCGCGAGAAGGCGGAAGCCGCCGTGCGGGTTCGAGCAAGCGAAGGCGTGTTTCTGCTTCTTGCCGATATCGAGGAAGCCGAAACAGGCGATCAGGGCCGCGTTCGCCACTGGCTGGCACAGGCAGTGCGTGCGCCCAGGGACCCGGCCTGGACGGCTGACGGATATGTTGCCGACCATTGGGCGCCTGTCTCGCCCGTGACGGGTAAACTGGATGCGTTTGAATGGAAAGTGCCGGTTGAGCAGATTGCCGGCCCTGTGGAGGATGCAGACGCACGCCACACCAATGCCGAGCAGGCGCTGAAATCGTTGCCGCCACTGGCGGCATCAGCGCCCGTTGTTGAAGAACCGGTGGCTCCGGAACCTGTTATAGAGATTGAACCGGAACCGGTGCCGGAAGACCCGCCCGCCGAACCGGAGGTTGCTGCCGAGCCCGAAATCGAGCCGGCGCAAGAACCCGCGCCTGAGCCGAAACCCGAAGAGCCGGTCAAGCCCGATGTTTCCGAAGCGGAGGTGATCGAAGAGCCTGCCGTGGAGAAGCAGGATATCGTGGCAGAGACACCGCCGCGGGTTCAGGAAACCGAGCCCCTAGCGAACGGGAAAGACGCTGAGCCTGTGGCCGAGCCGGCTGCGACCGAGGTTCCTGTCAAACCGGATGTGATCGAGACGGTTGAGAAGGAACCGGCTGTCGAAAAGGCGGCAAGCGAAGGCGAAACGCACATCGTTACCGATGCAGTCGGTGCGGACAAGGACAAGGCGCGTGAGGCCGCATTTCTTGCCAAGCCGCCGGACGATCCGGGTGTCAAGGAGGGCGCCGAGCCCGAGGAGCCGAAGTCGCGCTTCAGGCTGTTTTAGCCAGTTTATGCTTGCGGTCGCATGCAGGCGGCCTAAATTCGATGCTGTTGGTATGTCTTGGCACACGGCACGGTGCGATGCTATTTGCATTTCTTTCGGGGCACTGAGCCTTAACCATCAGGATCGGGAATGTTTGAACAGTTTCAGAGATTCATACAGTCGCTGGGCGGCGAAGAGCAGAGAGATGTGACGCATGACGACCCGCGTGTCGCGGCCGCTGCGCTTTTCTTCCACGTCATCGACGCGGATGGCGTGTCCGACCCGGCGGAACGCGAAAAGCTCAGCGAACTGCTGGAGCAGCAATATTCCCTGAACAAGACCGAATTGCAGAAGCTGATTGATGCGGGAAAACAGGCTGAAGACGAAGCGGTTGATTTTTACGCGTTCACCAGTGTCCTGAAACGCTCGCTCGATGCCGAACAGCGGGTCAAGTTCATCGAGCTTTTGTGGGAACTCGTCTATGCCGACGGCGAACGCCATGAGCTTGAGGACAATGTGGTGTGGCGCGTTGCCGAGCTTCTCGGCGTTTCCGATCGTGACCGGGTGCTGATGCGGCAGCGTGTTGCCGCTCGCCTCGGTTCGGGAGAGGATGGCTGATGCTTTTCGATCCCGGCGCTGAGCGGCCCGGACCCAATCGCATTCTCGTGGTGCTCCACCAGGAAACATCAAGCCCGGGCCGGGTCGGGCAGATGCTTGAGCTTGCCGGATTTGACCTCGACATACGGCGTCCCGTCCTCGGCGATCCACTGCCCGACACGCTGGCCGATCATGCCGGCGCGGTTATCTTCGGCGGTCCGATGAGTGCCAATGACGAGGATGAATTTGTCCGCCGCGAGATTGATTGGCATGCTGTCCCTCTTGCCGAGAACAAGCCTTATCTTGGTATCTGCCTGGGCGCGCAGATGCTGGTCCGCCATCTGGGCGGAACGGTGGAAGGGCACAATGACGGGCTGACTGAAATCGGCTGGTACCCGCTGCAGCCGACACAGGACGGTTCACAATTGATGGACTGGCCGGATACGGTCTATCAGTTTCACCGGGAAGGCTTCAGCCTGCCGAGCGGCGCACAGTTGCTTGCAACGGCGCAGTCCTATCCCAATCAGGCCTTTCGTTATGGCGAAAACGCCTGGGGCATCCAGTTTCATGCGGAGCTGACCCAGGTGATGATGCAGCGCTGGGTGGTGCGCGGCGCCGAGCGGTTCACTCTTCCCGGCGCGCAGCAGGGTGACGAGCATCTTAAAGGGCGGTTGATTCACGATGCGCGGCTGCGATATTGGCTGGCACAGTTTCTGAGGATGGTTTTCAGCCGGGAGATCCCGGGTGAACAAGCGTGGGCCGACCGGGTGCTGCAGCACCATTCCGCAACGGGCTGATCTATTCCACGCGGCGCAGGCGCTGGATTTTCCGCAGGCCCGGAAATAGAAGTGCCCATATTCCGGCAACACCGATCGCACCGATGCCGCCAAGAGCAACGGCCGGAACGGCTCCGATGAGGGCCGCCATGCCGCCGGCGCGGAATTCGCCAAGCTCGTTGGATGCACCGATAAACACCATGTTGACCGCACTGACCCGGCCGCGCAGCTTGTCGGGTGTCCACAACTGGATAAGCGTCTGACGCACATAAACGGAAATCATGTCAGCGGCTCCCATGACGGCGAGGGCCAGAATTGACAGCCAAGCTATTGTCGACAGGCCGAAGACCGTGGTCGCCGCACCGAATACGCCCACCGCAATCAACATGGAATGTCCAGCGCGGCTCTGGAATGGGTGGGCCGTCAGGTAGATTGCCATGGCAACCGCACCGACCCCCGGCGCTGCGCGAAGCAGGCCGAGACCCCACGGGCCGAGATCCAGAATGTCGCGTGCAAAGACCGGCATGAGGGCGACCGCGCCACCGAGCAGAACGGCAAACATGTCGAGCGAAATGGCGCCGAGGACAATTTTTTCGCGCCAGATATAGCGAAAGCCGGCAGAAAGGGTCTTCCAGCTTTGATTGCGGACCCCGCGCTGCTGGTGTGGCCTTGGTATTGTAAAAATGAGGATCGACCCGCACAGAAACAACACGGTGCTGGTGATGTACGGAACCGACGCGCCCAGACCATAGAGCAGTCCGCCCGCGACCGGGCCGAGGATCGTTGCGCTCTGCCAGGACATGGAGTTCCATGCAATGGCGTTGGCCAGATCCTCCTCCGGTACCAGGTTGGGCGCGAGCGAGGTTGAGGCCGGCGCGAAGAAGGCGCGGGCCGTTCCGAAAACCACCAGAACCACAAAGACCGGGAGCGGTGAGGTCAGGCCGCGCAGGGTGAGAAACACCAGCGCCAGTGCCGAAAACAGGGCGACAATCTCGCAGATTCCCATGATCATGCGGCGACCAAAGCGGTCCGCCACAGCCCCGGTCACCAGAATCAGCAGCAGCGAAGGCAGAAACTGCACCAGACCGATCAGACCGAGATCGAAAGGGTCGCGCGTCAAGTCGTAGATTTGCCAGCCAACGGCGACGCTGATGATCTGAATGCTGAATGTGGAGAGGAATCTCGCCAGCCAATAAAGGGTGAAAGAGCGATGACGGAACGCTGCGAAACGCTCTGTGGCGGCTGGTTCGTCAGGGCGCATGGCGACTGGATGTCGTGGAGGCAGGCATTGCGCCTTTATAGGGCGCTGATGGAAATTGCAAAAGCCGCAATTCGTCCCGATTGCCGGCGAACGGACTTGCCGCGGGCCAGAGCAATGGCTACATAGCGGAAATCACAGTTTGGAGACCTCGATGTACGCCCTTTTTTCGACCATCGATCTTGCGCTCGGCATTTACACCTGGATCATCATCGGCAGTGCCATCTTCTCGTGGCTCTACGCATTCAATGTGGTCAATACAGGCAATCGTTTCGTCGGTATGATCGGCGATTTTCTTTACAGGGCGACCGAACCGGCACTGCGGCCCATCAAGCGGATCATGCCGGATCTTGGCGGTCTGGATATTTCCCCCATCATTCTCCTGTTGATTATCTTCTTTTTGCGCCGTTTCCTTTGGACCAGCATCTATCCAATGGTCAGCTAGGAGCAGCTGCCGGCTGGCTTCGTTGCGTGGACGGCGGATTGGTGTTGAATGTCCGGCTGACGCCTGGTGCGTCCGTTGATGATCTTCCTGGTATTGAATCCGGTGCCGATGGCCGCTCCTACCTGAAGGCCAGGGTGCGCTCCGTTGCTGAAAAGGGTAAAGCCAACATGGCCCTGATCACGCTTTTGTCGAAACGAACCGGCCTTGCCAAAAGCAGTATCCACATCCGCTCCGGTGGCAAGAGCCGGTTGAAGACTGTCTTTCTTGCATGCGCGGCTGGCCGGATGAAGGATATTCTCGCGCGCCTTGAAAACCGGTCATGACCGGCGTGTAACAAGAGTTGAATTGACTTCATGTGACACTTGTCGCGTAGATGTGACATCTGCCGCAAGGAGTCGACGTCATGCAACCCTCGCCCAGCGAACTGCCGCTTTTGAAGGCGCTCTGGTCCAACAGCGAGCTCAGCGCCCGCGAACTGCACGAAAAGATTGCCGACGAGCTTGGCTGGTCGCTTTCATCCACGCGCAAGACGATTGACCGGATGATCGAGAAGGGTCTCGTCACAGCCGACGAGCGGCACGGTATCAAGGTTTACCGCGCGGCGGTGGACAAGATCTCGACGCTTGCGGGGCTCACCCGACAATTTGCAAGAGCGGTTCTGGAAATCGACGGGCCGCTGCCTGCATCCTCGTTCACGGGAAGCCGGATACTGTCGTCAGAGGAGCTGGATGAGTTACAGCGCTTTCTTGATGAGGAGGCGGACCGTTGAGCATCCTGGCGGCATGTTTGTTCAGCCTTGTCTGGGCGGCTGCTGTCTGGGCTCTTGCGGCGTCTACGGGTGGTGACAGGTTCAGGACGGTCTGGAGCCCGGGCCTTTTGCTGGCTGTGATCGCCGCCAGTGTTTTGCCCTGTGTTGTCTTCGTCATCGGTTGGCAGTGGCCTTTCGAAAGGACCATTTCTGCCTCAGGACCAATCGGTATGGCTGGAGAAGAGTTTCGTGCGATCTCAGGCATTGCGGACCGCACGGTTCTGGTGTCCGGCGGTTCGGCGTTGCAGCTCGAAAGCATTGTCGTGGCGTTGTACCTTTCCGGTGTTGCCTGGACGGCTGTGCGTCAGGTCTACGGGACGGTACGCGTACTGCTGGTATTGCGTAGCGCACAAGCCCTTGGGCATACGCCCGGCGGATGGCCGCTACGCGCGACGGACCGACCGGTTCCGCCCTTTGCGGTCGGCGGTCCGATGGCATCGGTTGTGATGCCTGAAGGAATGCTCAAAGCTCTTTCAAAGGGACAGATGGCGGCAATTGTCGCACATGAGGAATCTCATTTGCGTCACCGCGACCCCCTGGTTTCTCAATGTTTGACGGTTCTCGGCATAGTTTTCTGGTTCAATCCCTTTGTGAAGGATCTCATCGGACGCTGGCGCAGCGCCGTCGAACTACGGGCCGACAGCGATGCCCTCAAACATGCCGGGAGCATCGAACGCCGGGCTTATGCCCAAGTGCTGATTGGTGCATTGCGCGGCGGGGTAAACCCGCTGCCGGTCTCTTTTTCATCCCGCAATATAAGGAACGACAAGATGCGTATCAGTGCGATTGTAAAAGGATTCGAGTTCGACCGCGCAGGACGGGCAAGGCTTTTCGCCTGCTGCGCCGCATTGATGCTTTTGGCCGCAGGAACTGCAGGTGCCTTGAGCGCCAATACAGGCGCGGCCACGACGCTGGAGGAATTTATTTCCGGTGGCCGAGTGGTTTCGGCTTATGGCGTCAAGCGCAAGAACCTGAGGGTGCACACGGGTGTTGATGTCGCGGCGCGCCTTGGAACCGAAATCCTGGCGCCCAACGACGCGCTGGTGACACAGGCGACCGACCTCTTTCGCGGCAATCCGCGATGGGGCAAAGCGGTTGTGCTTGAATTTGAAGACGATGTCGTTGTCTGGCTGACCCACCTCGATAGCTACACGGTGAGCCCCGGCGACCGGGTTGCCGCCGGGCAGGTCATCGGCACCGTCGGCAGCACCGGGCAATCCACCGGGTCGCACGTGCATGTCGAGACGTATAAGGATGCACGGCGGGTCGACCCCGTGACGATATGGCCGTTTCTGCAACAGGCTGCAAAATAGAAAGGCTTTCAGCCGGTCCTATTTCTTAGCGCGATCAATGGATTCGGTAATCAGCCGCTTGGCGATATCAACGCCCTGCCAATCGCCTATTTTGACCCATTTGCCGGGCTCGAGATCCTTGTAGTGCTCGAAGAAATGTTCGATCTGCTGCAGGGTAATGTCCGGCATATCGCTGAACGTGACGACCTTATCGTAGCGCTTGGTCAGGCGCGAGGACGGAACGGCAATGATCTTTTCGTCCTGTCCGGCATTGTCTTCCATGATCAGAACACCGATCGGCCGGGCATTGATGACACAGCCCGGAACCAGAGGCCGCGTGTTGCAAACCAGTACATCGATGGGATCGCCATCCTCTGACAGCGTATGGGGTACAAAGCCGTAATTGCCGGGATAGGCCATCGGCGTATAGAGGAAGCGGTCAACGACCAGCGTGCCGGCATCCTTGTCCATCTCGTATTTGATCGGCTGTCCGCCGACAGGAACCTCAATAATGACGTTGACGTCATCCGGCGGGGTATCGCCGATGCTCACTGCGTCGATGCGCATAACGTATCCTGTGTTTTATCGTTTGCGGCGGGGATAACGTTTTGTAGGTTGCAGTGCAACATATCTTTGGTCTGACGCGCGTTTTGCCGCGCACAATCAGCCTATACCGTCTCTTCCTCCTGCAGCGGGGACTGCGAAAAGAACACGGAGCGGCGCTCCTTGCCGAAGATGGTGATCAGAATAAGCGCAAGCGTGATCAGATAGGCGAAATAGAAGCGAGAATCATAGAGCGGGAAGACGATGAACTTGGCCGGGATCGTCACAAGCAGCGATGTCAGCGCGACGGTTTCGCGCCGGGTTATCGCGTAATTGCTGCGCAGCATCAGGGCCAGTGCGAAGACCAATGACAGCAGGACGGCCAGCCACTGTTGCTCGACCAGCGTCCGCACAACGGTCTGAACGACAATCTTGAGATAGACGGCTATGGAGAACGGCGGATCGAACCCTTCAAGCGTCGGCACATATTCCACGCTTGTGAACCACATCTGGATCCACCATCCGGGGTGCCCGCCGGTTTGCGATATGGTGATATAGGCCGCCAGTCCGGCGACGAAACTGATGATAACGCCCTTGCTGATCGGTCTGATGACGATCGACATCACCGCAAAGACGCCAACAAGGGCGAGATGGTCCGGCCGCGCGAGGACAGCCAGGAACAAGGCGATTCCGGCGCTCAGACCTCGCTCCTGAAGGTACAGCAAAACGCCCGCGACCACGAATACGGCGGAAAACAGATCGGGGGTGACGTAACGGGCGGCATCTCCAAACCCGGTCGCCATCAAGGCGATAATCGCCAAGGGCGCGTAGGGCAGGCACCGCTGGTCGTAAAGCCAAAGCAGCGTGAACAGCCCAAGCGCGGCGGCCGACATGACCGAAACCCAACGCAAGGCGGTGACCGCATCCGTTGTGCCGGTGAGGAACTCGGCAAATTCGATATACAGCATCTTGACCCGATAGAAGCCGAGCATGGTGATGAAGGCGTCGGGGTCCGTGTGCTGGGCAATGCGGTAGGGCCGGTCGGCGGTCAGGATCAGAAACTCGCCGTCGCTGATACTGCGGCGCACCAGATCATAGGTCGTGCTGTGAAGCTCGTGGCCGAGATAGCCATTGTTCTCCAGGACCGAGGCGACATAGGCGATCATGTCCCAGTTCGACAGCGGAAACACCAGGGCCACCGCGCAGATTGTCGCGACGTACAAAATAAGCAGAAATCCGCCCGCAAGGTCTGCGGGTTGTCTGAAAACGCGCAACAATGGATAGTCCCCCTCGAAAACCGCGCCAAACCGGTTCATGGCAATTGTGCACAATAGTATCGTCGCGCAAAGCGCTGCCGGACAATTGCTGGCGGTTTGGTAAACCTTTCCTGTCGCGCCTTCGTCGAACTGAACCTGTGCCGCGGCCTATGGCCAGACGAAGGCGATCTTTCTCAGCGGATGTTTGTCAAACGTCTCGGAGCCTTCTGCGATGTCGATGCCGCCGAGGGCCGAGTAGAAGTTGACCGCCCGATCGTTTTCTTCAAGTGTCCAGACGACCATCCCCTTGCAGCCCAAAGATCCAAGCAGGCGCCGCGCTTCGCTGAACAGGCGGCTTCCAAGACCGATACCTTGATATTCGGGCCGCAGGTAAAGCTCGTAAATCTCCCCCTCCTGCGGCAGCGACCGTGCCCGGTTCAAGCCGAGAGTGGCATAGCCGGCGATGGTGTCTTCCACCTCAAGAACGAGAATGCTTGTCGAGCCGCGGATGGCGCGCTGCCACCAGGAATGACCGCGCCTCTCCACCATGGAAATCAGCGTGCGATAGGGGATCAATCCGGAATAGGCATGCTGCCATGCGGCACGATGGGTCTCGGAAATCGCGACCGCATCACCGGGTTCTGCCCGCCTTACATCCACTGCCAGCGTCGTCATGACCAATCCTAACTGTTTCCGTACGCCGGGCGAAGGGTTCCGAGCCTCATGCCGGACCCTGCCCACAGAATTAAACTCTCTGGTCAAAAAAGAGATTAACGGATTGTTAATCAGTGGGGCAAGTGCCGAGGGCGAAACAGCTGAAATTCTTCTTGAAAGTTGTGGTTTTGTTCACACACAACGCGTTGTGGAAGGCGTTTAGTTGCTGTTTTTGTAACATAATCTCACCCTTGCCGCCCCGGTTCGGGGCGGTTTGTTTCGCTACGTGCAACGCTGTGCGCCACACCGCATCCGCGGCGGACATCGCCTAGGCCACGTTGGCGCGGGATTTTTCAAACCGTTTGCGCTCGTGAGGATCGAGATAGAGCTTGCGCAGACGGATGGATTTCGGCGTCACCTCAACCAGCTCGTCGTCCTGTATCCACGAAAGGGCCCGCTCCAGTGTCATGCGGATCGGTGGTGTCAGCTTGACGGTCTCGTCCTTGCCGGCGGCCCGGATATTGGTCAGCTTCTTGCCCTTCAACACGTTGACCTCAAGGTCATTGTCACGGGTGTGGATGCCGACGATCATGCCCTCATAGACCTTTTCGCCTGCATCGATGACCATCGGTCCGCGATCCTCGAGGTTGAAGAGCGCATAGGCGACGGCTTCGCCGGCCTCGTTTGCGAGAAGCACGCCGCTGGAGCGGCCACCGATCTCGCCCTTGTAGGGCTGGTAATCGTGGAACAGCCGGTTCATGACGGCTGTGCCGCGCGTATCGGTAAGCAGTTCGGACTGATAGCCGATCAGCCCGCGTGTCGGCGCCAGGAAGACAAGCCGGACGCGGTTCCCGCCGGACGGGCGCAACTCGGTCATCTCGGCCTTGCGCTCGGACATTTTCTGCACGACGACGCCAGAATGTTCCTCGTCGACGTCGATCACGACTTCCTCTATCGGCTCAAGCAGCGAACCGGCATCGTCTTTCTGCATGACCACGCGAGGACGTGAGACGGCAAGCTCGAAACCTTCGCGGCGCATGGTTTCGATGAGCACAGCAAGCTGCAACTCGCCGCGGCCCGAGACATGGAAACTGTCCTTGTCTTCGGCTTCTTCGATGCGAAGCGCAACATTGCCCTCCGCTTCCTTAAAGAGACGCTCGCGGATCACGCGGCTTGTGACCTTGTCGCCTTCCGTTCCGGCAAGCGGCGAGTCGTTGACGATGAAAGACATCGTCACGGTGGGCGGATCGATGGGCTGGGCCTGCAAAGGCTCGTCCACCTCCGGTGCGCAGAACGTGTCGGCCACGGTTCCCTTGGTCAGGCCGGCAATCGCTACGATGTCGCCGGCCTTGCCCTCGTCGATCGGCTGGCGTTCGATGCCGCGGAACGCCAGGATTTTCGAGACCCGGCCCTGCTCCAGAAGCTTTCCGTCCCGGTCAATGACCTTGAGTGGCTGGTTCGGCTTGATGCTGCCGGAATGAATACGGCCGGTGATGATGCGGCCGAGGAACGGGTTTGCTTCCAGGATGGTGCCGATCATGGAAAATGCGCCCTCGGCGACCGTCGGCTCTGGAACGTGTTTGACGATCAGATCGAAGAGCGGCGCCAGGCCCTCGTCGGCCGGACCTTCCGGGTTGACGTTCATCCAGCCGTCGCGGCCCGAGCCATAAAGGATCGGGAAATCCAGCTGTTCGTCATCGGCGTCCAGCGCTGCGAAAAGATCGAACACCTCGTTGACCACCTCATCGGCCCGGCCGTCGGGCCGGTCCACCTTGTTGACAGCAACGATGGGCCTGAGCCCGACCTTCAAGGCTTTGCCGACAACGAATTTGGTCTGTGGCATCGGACCTTCCGCAGCATCGACGAGAACGATGGCGCCATCGACCATGCTGAGGATACGTTCGACCTCGCCGCCAAAATCGGCGTGGCCGGGTGTGTCGACGATGTTGATGCGCACATCGTTCCAGACAACGGAGGTCGCCTTGGCAAGGATGGTGATGCCGCGTTCCTTCTCCAATTCGTTGGAGTCCATGACGCGTTCCACGACGCGCTGGTTCTCGCGGAAAGCACCGGACTGTTTCAAAAGCTCGTCGACAAGCGTCGTTTTCCCATGATCGACATGGGCGATGATCGCAATATTGCGCAAGGACATGAGTTCTACCTGGGGGTTTGCCGCCTGTGCGGCCTATAACATTTGCAGCGCTCATACAGGGTTTTGAGCATCTGCGAAAGGGGCTAGCGCAACAAGCGCGGAGATGGTGCAGCCCAGGCCGTGAATGATAAAATGTCGCAGGCACGCAGAGCCAGGGATGCTCTATTTAAACTTATGGTTAACAATTTCAGCGCAAAAGATTACAGGTTGCAATTGAACGGCCGGGATGATCCGGCCGGGATTTCAGGCATGCCGTAATCATGATGACGCCGGTGCGCCCTGTCCATTTTGGGGCGGGACTGCGTTGCAGCGCCTTTGTCCGGATCACGTCATGCGCGGGTTTGTACTGACCGAGTGATGCGCGTTGCGGTTTTGATGGAAGACGTGCCGACGCTTATCCCGAACACATACGGGAGCATTTGCCATGCAGAATTCGGCAGACACGATAGATATCACGGCGCGTATGGAATTTATGGGCCTGGACGATAGCAGGGTTGAGCGGATCAAGGCGCACAAACCTGTTATCGAGCGGGCTCTGCCGATCGGGCTCGATCGGCTATACGAGAAAATTCAGGAAACTCCTGAAACCGAAAGCTTCTTTTCCTCAACGGCGCATATGGACAGCGCCCGCGGGGCACAGGCCGAGCACTGGTCAAGAATCTCCAATGGCCAGTTCGACGATGCCTATCTTTCACAGGTCGAGCGCATCGGCGCTGCGCATGCCCGTATCGGTCTTGATCCGCAATGGTATGTCGGAGCTTATGCGATTGTTATCGAAGAGCTGCTTTCCGCTGTCGTTTCCGAGCATTGGCCACGCGGACTTGGTGGCAGGCGCAAAACCGGCGAGGACGATCTCCTGCAGGCCATTGTCAGCCTTGTGAAGGCGGTTTTCCTGGATATGGACCTGACCCTTTCGGTGATCGCACGGGTTGGCGAGGAAGAAAAACTCAGGGTTCAGGAAGAAGCCATCGCCGGGGAACGGCAACTGGTTTGCAGTGTATTCGGCAAAGCGCTTGAAAGCCTTGCCGCAAAGGATTTGTCCTACCGGATCGCCGATGACGTGCCCGATGCCTACGAT
This sequence comes from Hoeflea prorocentri, assembly GCF_027944115.1. Taxonomy (NCBI): domain Bacteria; kingdom Pseudomonadati; phylum Pseudomonadota; class Alphaproteobacteria; order Hyphomicrobiales; family Rhizobiaceae; genus Hoeflea; species Hoeflea prorocentri. The sequence goes on from NZ_JAPJZI010000001.1 coordinate 4,523,565, forward strand.
ACGCTGAAAGGCGATTTCAACGGATCGCTGGATGTGCTGATGGCGGCTTTGCGTCAGGTCGGCATCGATGCGGGTTCGATCATGAACAGTTCCAACGAAGTACGGGTTTCGTCCGATGCGCTGTCGCAACGCACGGAGCAGCAGGCAGCTTCCGTGGAGCAAACCGCGGCTGCCGTGGAACAGATTACCACCACCGTCAAATCCACGGAGACGCGGGCCGAAGAAGCAAGGCAGCTCGTGGAGCGGGCACAATGCGCTGCGGAGGATTCCAGCACCGTGGTCAACAACGCCGTATCGGCCATGGCGGAGATAGAAGATTCCTCAGGCCAGATTGCCGACATTATCGGCGTGATCGATGACATTGCCTTCCAGACCAACCTGTTGGCCCTGAATGCCGGCGTGGAGGCCGCCCGTGCCGGAGAATCGGGCAAGGGTTTTGCCGTCGTGGCGCAGGAGGTGCGTGAACTTGCGCAAAGATCGGCAAAGGCCGCGCGCGAAATCAAGCAGCTCATCACCACGTCCGGCGAACAGGTTAAATCGGGTGTCGTCCTCGTCAACGAGGCCGGCGAAGCACTGAATTCCATTGCCGGGCAGGTGCAGGAGATCGACGAACATGTCGCCACTATCGTGGAGATTTCGCGCGAACAATCGTCCGGCCTCGTGGAAATCAATCAGGCCGTTGCCACCATCGATACCGGCACGCAACAAAATGCAGCCATGGTGGAAGAATCGACGGCCGTAAGCCACGAACTGGAGAAGGATGCGTCATCGCTGGCTGCGTTGCTCGGGCAGTTCAGACTTGCCGGGAATATCAGCAGCGCCGTGCCTGACACAAACAGCAGGCCGACACCCGCGCCTGCCGAGCGAAAGAAATCTCCAGAGGCCATGACAAATGGTTCGACCGCTCTTGCCGAAGAGGGCTGGGCCGAGTTCTAGGTCCCGACTGTCGTCGCAAGGCCCTTCTTCTTCAACATGGCGCCGGCATCGGGCATTTTTCCGCGAAAGGCGACATAGGTCTCCTCCGGATCGATGCTGCCGCCAGCCGAATAGATGTGTTGATGGAGCCTTGTGGCGGTCTCGTCGTGGAATACGTCTCCGGTTTCCTCGAAGGCGCTGAAAGCATCGGCGTCGAGGACCTCGGACCACATATAGGAGTAGTAGCCGGCAGAATATCCGTCGCCGGAGAAGACATGCAGGAAATGCGGCGTACGGTGGCGCATGACGATGGCCTTCGGCATGCCGAGTTCAGCGAGCTTTTCCTCTTCGAACTGAAGCGGGTCTTCGATGCTGCCGCTGGTGTGAAACGCCATGTCGACCAGTGCCGATGCCGTATATTCGATGGCCGCGAAGCCGCCATTGAAGTTACGCGCCGCCAGAACCTTCTCAAGCAGTTCCGGCGGAATGGCCTTGCCGGTTTCGTGATGCACCGCGTAGGTCTGCAAGATCTCGGGCACGGTCAGCCAGTGTTCGTAAAGCTGCGAGGGCAGTTCGACAAAATCGCGCGACACGGACGTGCCCGAAACCGAGGGGTGATCGACATCGGAGAGCAGGCCGTGGAGGGCGTGACCGAATTCATGGAACAGCGTTCGCGCATCGTCGAGCGACAGCAGCGCCGGCTTTCCCTCGGGCGGCTTGGCGAAATTCATGACATTGTAGATGATGGGCGCTTGCCCGTCACCGAGGCGGTGCTGTGACTGGAAGCTGCTCATCCAGGCGCCGGACCGCTTGCTTGCGCGGGCAAAATAGTCACCGAGGAAAAGGCCGATGCGCCTGCCGCTCTCATCGAAAATTTCAAACACCCGAACATCAGGGTGATAGGCTTCAATGTCGCTGCGTTCCCTCGCCGTCAGGCCGAACAGGCGATTGGCGACGGAAAAACACGCTTCAATGATCTTTTCGAGCTGCAGATAGGGTTTCAACTCGGCTTCGGAGAAGTCGAATTTCCTGGCGCGCAGCTTTTCCGAATAGTGACGCCAGTCCCACGCCGCGACGCAGTGATTATGCCCTTCTTCGGCAATCAGCGAGGCAATATCGTCTTCTTCCTTGCGCGCCCGCAACAAAGCGCGATCCCAGACCTTCATCAGGAGGCTGTTTACCGCTTCGGGCGTCTTGGCCATGGTGTCGTCAAGCTTCAGTTCGGCAAAATTGGTGTAGCCGAGCAAACGGGCTTTCTGGGCCCGCAGCTCCAGAATCCGCGAAACGGTTTCGGAGTTGTCCGTCTCGTTGCCATTGTCGCCGCGCGAGATCCATGCGGTGAAAGCCTGCTCACGAAGGTCGCGGCGTTCTGAGAAGGTCAGGAATGGTTCTATGATGGAGCGTGAGAGCGTAACGGCATAGGGTTCCGACAGTCCCCGCTCGCGAGCCGCTGCCGCCATGGCGTCGCGCAGGAAATCCGGAATGCCCTCCAGGTCCGTATCCGACGACAGTCCGAGGAACCATGATTTTTCATCAGCGAGAACGTTCTGGCTGAACTTTGCGCCAAGGCCTGCGAGTTCTTCATTGATAGTGGCAAGCCGGGACTGATCCTGTGGCTTCAGTTTTGCGCCGGCACGTACAAAGCCTTTCCAGTGGCGCTCCAGAACGCGTGCTGCCTCTGCGCCAAGTTCCAGTTCGGCGCGGGTGTCCCACAATCGATCGATGCGGGCAAAAAGTCCTTCATTCATTGCGATCGAGGAATAGTGGCGCGCAAGTTTCGGCGCGATCTCCCGTTCCAGCGACTGGATCGTGTCGTTGCTGTGGGCGCCTGCGCGGTTCCAGAAGATCGCTGAAACCCGTTGCAACTCGTCGCCGGAGGTTTCGAGGGCAACAATGGTATTGTTGTAATCCGGCGGGGCGGGATCACCTGCGATACGGTCGATCTCGGCGCTGTGAAGCGCAAGCGCCGCGTCGAATGCCGCTTTCAGATCGCCATCGTCAATGCCTGCGAAATGCGGCAGACCCGCCGGTCCGGTCCAATTGAAGACGCGGGAGTTGACTTCACCCATCACCTATCCCCTTTGCAAAAGGTAGGATGCGATGTAGGCGGCGGCCCGGCCCGATACAAGGGCCGGGATAAAAGTGTGATCAATGGACCGTGAGGCCTATTTGTCTCGCGCGGCCAGAGTGCGCAGCCGCAGAGCGTTCAGTTTGATGAACCCTGCCGCATCCTTCTGGTCGTAAGCGCCCTGATCGTCCTCGAAGGTGACAAGCTGATCGGAATAGAGGGATTTGTCGGATTCTCTGCCGGTCACGATGACGTTGCCCTTGTAGAGCTTGAGCCGCACCTTGCCTTCAACGTCCTTCTGGCTGTGATCAATCGCCGCCTGGAGCATTTCGCGCTCGGGCGAGAACCAGAAACCGTTATAAATCAGCTCGGCATAGCGTGGCATCAGCTCGTCTTTCAGATGCGCTGCACCGCGATCAAGCGTCAGCGATTCCATTGCCCGGTGGGCGGCGAGCAGGATGGTGCCGCCGGGGGTCTCATAGACACCGCGCGATTTCATCCCGACAAAGCGGTTTTCGACAAGGTCCAGCCGTCCGATGCCGTTGTCGCGGCCATAATCGTTGAGGCGGGCAAAAAGCGTTGCGGGCGACAGCCGTTCGCCATTGAGGGCGATCGCATCGCCGGCGGCGAATTCAATTTCGATGTCGGTTGCGGCATCCGGTGCATCCAGCGGAGAAACGGTGCGCTGATAGACATAGGCCGGCGGTTCCTCCCAAGGGTCTTCCAGCACCTTGCCCTCGGAAGAGGAGTGCAGCATGTTGGCGTCGACCGAGAAGGGCGCTTCGCCGCGTTTGTCCTTGGGGATCGGGATCTGGTATTTCTCGGCGAATTCGATCAGATCGGTACGCGATTTGAATGACCAGTCGCGCCAGGGTGCGATGATCTTGATATCCGGATTGAGGGCGTAGGCGGCCAGTTCGAAACGAACCTGGTCGTTGCCCTTGCCGGTCGCGCCGTGGGCAATGGCATCGGCGCCGGTTTCCTTGGCGATTTCAATCAGACGTTTTGAAATCAGCGGACGGGCAATCGATGTGCCGAGCAGATAGACGCCCTCATAGGCGGCATTGGCGCGGAACATCGGGAAGACAAAATCGGCAATGAACTCTTCCCGCACATCCTCGATATAGATTTCCTTGATTCCGAGCATCTCTGCCGTTCTGCGCGCCGGCTCCAACTCATCGCCCTGGCCGAGATCGGCCGTGAAGGTGACGACCTCCGCGTTAAGTTCTGTCTGCAGCCATTTGAGGATGATGGAGGTGTCCAGCCCGCCCGAATAGGACAGGACCACCTTTTTCACATCTGTGGGAACGCTCATTGTTGTTTCCGTTTTGATAAAATTGGTGCTGGCGCCGCCAGTGCGTTCGACTATGATCGCCGCGGCTGTCGTGCGCCTCTTTACAGGGTGTACCGGCAGCAATCAATTGCGCATAGGAAATGGTTCGGCATGGATTTTATTCCCGACTTTCCCGTCATTGCCGCATTTACCGTCGCTGGCGTACTGCTGGCGATCACCCCGGGGCCGGATATGACACTGTTCCTCGGCCGGGCGCTGGCGGAAGGTCGGGGGGCCGCCATCGCGGTTATCTCGGGAACGCTGAGCGGCGTTGTGGTTCACACGGTTCTCGTCGCCTTCGGCGTTTCGGCGCTTGTGGTGGCTTCGCCGACTGCTTTTACCCTCCTGAAAACCGGCGGTGCGGCCTATCTCTTCTGGCTTGCCGTGCAGGCGATCCGGCACGGATCGGCGTTCCGCCTCGGAGAGCCGATCGATAAAAGGCGTTCGCTCCTGGCCAATTGGAGCCACGGGCTCCTGGTTAATCTGCTCAACCCGAAGATTATTATCTTCTTCATGACCTTCCTGCCGCAATTCGTCTCTGCGGACGATCCGCATATCCGCGGCAAACTTCTTTTCCTTGGCCTCTATTTCAACGTGATATCGCTGCCGCTGCTCATTGCCATGGTGTTCGCGGCGGACAGGCTGGCTCGCTGGCTGAAGGGAAACCGGCGCGTGATGCGGTCGCTGGATTATTGTTTTGCCGGCGTGTTTTCGATTTTTGCTGTCCGGATCCTGCTCACGCAAGGCCGGTAATTTACTTGCCGCCGGACATCCAGCTGCCGGCATTGCGGCCGGCGATGAGCCAATAGGTCAAGCCACCGAGCATGCCTGCCGCGATGTTCATGACAAAAAAGTCGAACCCGTCCCGGCCCGAGCCGGACCGAAGGAACATCACGACAATCGGGGCGATCGCCGCCATGGCTCCACCGCACAGGGCATAGAAGAGCCAGTCGCGGCGCTGGGTGAATTCGCTGTAGAGGATCACGGCAATAGAGGGAAAAAACGCCACATAGCCCGTCAGGCTTGCAAAGGCGAAAGCCGCCACGACGAGGCCGGCGCCCAAGCCGGCATCGGATATCCGGTTCGCCTCCTGCAGCGTGACGACGTGCGTGAGAAGCGCCAGTGCCGTGCCTGCGACCAGGCTGGCCACAATGAAGCCCGCCGTGATCATGACGAGACGCACAAACAGGAGAGTGAAACGATCCATGATCAGGCCTCGCCGTGACCGGCAATCATCATGGCTTCCAGCGCTAGGCGTTCGGTCTTGCGCAAGCGTTCGGACTCCGATTTGAGCTGTCCGCAGGCGGCGAGGATGTCGCGGCCGCGCGGGGTCCTGATCGGCGAGGCATAGCCGGCCTTGTTGATGAAATCGGCGAACCGCTCGATATGTTCCCAGTCCGAACATTCATAGGCGCTGCCCGGCCAGGGATTGAACGGGATCAAATTGATCTTTGCCGGAACGCCTTTGAGCAGCTTGACCAGATCGCGGGCATCCTCCAGCGTGTCGTTGACGCCCTTGAGCATGACATATTCGAACGTGATGCGGCGTGCATTTGAAAGCCCCGGATAGTCGCGGCAGGCCTGGATGAGTTCCTTGATGGGGTATTTCTTGTTGATCGGGACCAGTTCGTCGCGCAGATCATCGCGCACGGCATGCAGGGAAATGGCCAGCATGACGCCGATTTCCTCGCCGGTCCGGTAAATCTCCGGCACAACACCTGAGGTGGACAGGGTGATGCGCCGCTTCGACAGCGACAACCCTTCATTGTCGGAGGCGATCAGAAGCGCCTTTTTCACATTATCGAAATTATAGAGCGGCTCGCCCATTCCCATCATGACAATGTTGGAGACCTTGCGTCCCTCGGCCGGTACGATCGCGCCTTGCGGTGTATCCTTGTGCGGAAAATCGCCGAGCCGGTCGCGGGCGAGCAGGAGTTGGGACAGGATTTCCTCTGCGGTCAGGTTGCGGACCAGCTTCTGCGTTCCCGTATGGCAGAAGGAACAGGTCAGCGTGCAGCCGACCTGGCTGGAAATGCATAGCGTGCCGCGGCCTTCCTCGGGGATATAGACTGTCTCTATTTCCACCGGTTTGCCGGCTCCACGCGGCGGAAAGCGCAGGAGCCATTTGCGCGTGCCGTCCTCGGAAATCTGTTCGTCGGCAATTTCCGGGCGCGAAACAGTGTATTTTTCGGCAAGCGCAAGGCGCAGCTCTTTTGAGATATTGAGCATGTCGGCAAAATCGGAGACGCCGCGCACATAGAGCCAGTGCCAGAGCTGCTGGACGCGCATCTTGACCTGCCGATCCTTGACGCCGATGGCTAGCAGGGCCTCACCAAGTTCCTCGCGGCTCATGCCGATCAGCGGCTGCTTTAGCGCATGCGGACCGGCCGCGTGACGCGCGGAGAGCGCATCGCGGGTATCGGTGTCCTTCAAATCGATCGTTTGCGGCATGTCGCGTTTTCCGGGTTTTGGAGCGGCTGCTCGTATCATTTAACGGCGCGCACGTCACCCTTTTTACAGCAAGCCCGTAACAGCGAAAGGCCGGCATAAAGCCGGCCTCGTCGGTCCACCATCAAAGACGGTTATTTGCAGTTCTGAATTTCGTTGAGCGCTGCAGTCACGCCCGAAAGCGAAAATGTATAGGTGGTGTTGGTGCCGCGCCGCGACGTGGCCCTGACCGTCATGGACGATCCGGCGCGCATGGCGCTGACCAGAGCCGGTTCCTCGGCGGCGTTTTCGACCCACGCTGAATCACCCTTGGTGAACAGGGTGTAGTTCTTGCCGTCAACATTGACCGTAACCTTGGACTCTTCCTTCAGCGGGTAGCCCATCATTGCCTGCGGTTCGTAGCTGACATTCTGCCCCGGACGCTGGGAGATCAGGAAGAAGATGTCTCCGTGATTGACGTTTGACGGCTCCTTGCGGGTCGGCAGCGACAGGATGTAGCAGACCTTGCCGTTCGGTGCGTTGTAGGAATAAGCACCCCAGGCGTTGAACTGGCTGATGCGGGACGGCGACTGTGCCGCAGCGGCGCCGGCCATCACGATCGACAGTATGAGGGCGGGCACGAATTTCTTCAAAACCATAATAGACCTACCGGTTGTCTCCATTGCCTTCATGGAAGGCCATGCCTTGAACACGCTTGTTTGGCAACAATTTGACTCAATTTGCGCAAAATTGGGTTACCAAACCGTCAACAGGGAGCCGTAATCGACGACAAAGGTCGGCGCAGGACGAGTTACGGAACGCTCCGATACTCAACTCTTTATATACGATATCTCACGTGATGAACTAAAATTGCTGCGCTTCGGACCGTCAAGTTTTCGCACTGCCGTCTTCGTCTTCTCCCGCGAGAGCGGCGCGCGCCGCTGCATAGTGGGCCGGCGTGATGTGCGCACGCACCGTCGCAAGCACCGCCGCCAGAACCGCAACGTCGTCGGAAAAGCCCACGAAGGCCAGAAAATCGGGAATGCCGTCCAGCGGCAGAACGAAATAGGCGAGGGCCGCGAGCAGGATGCCCCGCACGCGATTGGGCGTCTTCAGGTCCAGTGCACAGAAATAGGCGGCCGCGACGTCTTCCATGAACGGGACCTGGCGTGCCGCTCGGCGGGCGGTCTTCCAGAACCGGTCGCGTACGCGGCGCTCGCGATCCTGCCTGGTATCTTCATCGCCCGGTTCAAGAATTTCGCCAATTTTGACGTAGTCCATAGGCCGCTCCTCCTGATGCGACGGTCAGGCCAAGGATATGGTCGTTCACAAGGCGTTGTTCAAGAACATTTGTCTGATTGTGATCACGCCAAAGGCCCGCCGTCGTTCGGTTTATGGCCTTTGCCGGACGGAAATCGGGCCCGGTGAGCCCGATCCGTATTTTGGCGGCGAAGGAGGATCTGAAAACCGCCTATCGGATGCTTTTCAACAGCTGCGGCGCCATTTGCGACCGCATCACCTAGACAGACTGAAGCTTTGATACAGGAATCGCACGGTCGGATGCGACATTGCCGGTCATTGTTGTCTGCGCCATGGTGATGTTGACGAGATGCACTTCATCATCGGCCACTGGCATGTGCTCGACGCCGCGCGGGACAACCAGCATCTCGCCCTCAGCCACCTTGATGTCCCGATCGCGGAAACGGACGGTCAGGGAGCCCTTGATGACGATGAAAAGCTCGTCCTCCTCGTCGTGGGCGTGCCAGACAAACTCGCCCTTCAGCTTGGCGAGGCGTATATGCTGTCCGTTCGATTGTGCGGCGATATGGGGCTGCCAGTAATCCCCTATCAGCGCGAATTTCTCTTCGAGGTTGATCTTTTCCATGTCCGGAACTCCCTTTGAGCCGGAAACGTTAGCCGCACTTGTTATTTCATGAAATCTAATTTCAGTTATATATACTATTATGTATCCTAATTTTATGCGTAATCTCGATACCCAGCTTCTGCGTACATTTGCGACGACTGCAGAAACGGGCAGCATGACCCGGACGGCGAGTCTGCTCAATCTGACGCAAGGGGCCGTCAGTCAACACATCAAGCGGCTTGAAGAGCAGTTTGGTCAGCGGCTTTTCAATCGCCGGCGCAGCGGGCTGACCCTCACGCAGGCGGGAGAGCGCCTTGCCGGCCGGGCACGCCGCTTGCTTCAAATCAATGATGAGCTCTGGGTCGATATGACCACGCCATCCTTTGCGGGCCGCGTTGTTCTGGGCGTGCCGATTGATCTGATTTCCGGGCGCCTGCCGTCGATCCTGCGGATGTTCGCCCAGGCCTATCCGGATATCGATATCGATCTTCGGTGCGGAACCTCGCCGGAATTGCGGACGCAGTTTGAAGCCGGCGACATCGATATCGCGTTAATGGAGGAGTGCGCCGTCCGGCCGTTTGGAGATCTGCTCTATCGCGACCGACTGGTTTGGGCCGGCGCCGGAGACGGGCGCGCCGCGTATGCCGATCCGCTGCCCCTGTCGCTGGTCAGCCAATCCTGCGCTTTCCGAAGACATGTGATCGATGCACTGGTCAGCTCCGGCCGCCGCTGGAAATGTGTCTATGAGAGCAACAACCTCGATGCGACGATTGCGATGATGCGCATGGATCTGGCTGTTGGAAGCTTTCTTGAGTCGTCCATGCCGGACAAACTTGCCCGCGTCGGCAAGTCCGCCGGTCTTCCCGACCTGCCGATGTTCAGTGTGACGTTGTCCGTGCGTGCTGCATCGGGCGGCCATCCGGCGGCGGCCCTTGCACGTTTTCTGCAAAAGGGACTGTCAGCCACTCACCCGAGTGCCGGGTCCGAAGGCTGAGCAGCCTCACTCATCCTTTGGAAACAGTGTGTTGGACTTGCCAACGACACCCATGGAAACGACCAGAATGCGAACGGGACCGGTTCCAAGGTTCTTGCCGTTGTGCAGCGTGCCGACTGCTTCCATGACCGCTTGCCCCTTACGGTAGGTCTTTTCGACTCCGCCCGGATAGCTGACGGTCAATTCGCCATCGAGGATGTAGCCATAGGTTGGAACGGGATGGAAATGGATGCCGGTTTCCTCGCCGGGCATCATGGTCACGATTGCGGACGTTACCTTGGCTTCGCCCTTTGGATAGGCATGGGGCTGCCCAAGAACCGTTGTGGTTGTGTCAAGCAGTGGGACAACGCGCTCATAATTGTCCTTCGCACTCGCCGGGACGGCAAGCGCCGCAGTGATTGCAAACAGGGCAATAAAGGCTCGTGCTTTGGGCCAGGCGGTCATGGTGCACTCCATCGTGAGCCGCACACCTTGGTCAGAGCATGCCTCCGGATGAGTTCGATGTCGCATGGATCGGTGCTTGCTGGGGCTGTGCGGCAATCAGCGGATAGGCTTCTTCGGTCACATAGGGGCCGCCTCCGACGGATTCGCGCGATGACAGCACGACAAAACGCGAAACCGTGAACGGATCGGTGCGGAAGTTGCTGCGGGCCGAAAGATACTCCACCACGTCGTCAACGCGTGCGCCTCTCAGGCGGGCCAGTGTGACATGCGGCGTAAATTTACGCGGATCGGCTTTGAGCCGAAGCCGCTGGCATATGCGCTCGATCTCGGCCTGAAGCGCGATCAGGTCGGGCGAGGCGGAAACGCCGGCCCAAAGTGAATGCGGCTTTCTCGAGCCGAAAGAGCCCATGCCAATCAGCGACAATGAGAACTCCGGCCTGTGGACCCGATCCAGCGCATGGACGAGTTCGTCGGCTGTCGGTGCGTCAACATCGCCGATAAAGCGCAGGGTGATGTGGTAGTTTTCTACATCGATCCATCGGGCGCCGTGCAAACCGCCACGCAGGAGCGACAAGCTGAGTGCAGCGTCACGCGGAATCTCGAGGGCAACAAACAAACGCGGCATGGTAGCCTCCCCGATTCGTATGCAGGTCCAGCGAATCACGAGTGCCGGTCAAGGGCAAGTCCCGTGATCACTTAAAGTGGATAATCCCGCAAATTGCGTCCTAAGTAACCAAAATCATTCGTGATTTGTTGTGATCGATCCGTCGTCAACTGCCGTTTTTCTCGCGGACCGCGGCGATCAGCTCTTCCGCATAAGGCAGGAAACGCGCCACCATGACATCAACGCCCTTGGCGTTCGGATGCATTCCGTCACCAATATCGAGGCCGGTTTCAGCGGCGACGCCGTCCAGAAAGAAGGGATAAAGCGGCACGCCATGCTGCCTGGACAACTCCGGATAGATGCGGTTGAAGGCCTCGGCATAATCGGCACCCATATTCGGCGGTGAAAGCATTCCGACCAGCAGCACAGCAATGCCGCGCTCCTTCAGCCTTGTAATCATCGCCTCGATATTCGCGCGGGTCTGATCGGGGCCGATGCCGCGCAGGGCGTCATTGGCGCCCAGCTCCACCAGCACCGCGTCCGTTCCATCAGGCACCGACCAGTCAAGACGCGCCAATCCGCCGCTTGAGGTGTCGCCGGAGACGCCGGCATTGGTGACGCTGATATCATAACCCTTATCGACAAGCGCCTGCTCGAGCTTTGACGGAAAGGCGTCGGCGGGCGGTAGCTCGTAGCCTGCCATGAGGCTGTCTCCGAGACCGACAATGCTGACTGTTTCAGCCCGGACCGTTGCGGATGCAAGCAGTATCATGCTGCAAAAAATCGCGAAAATTTGAACTGCCGCTTTAATTTTCATGGGACGCTTCCTATTTCCCTGTGAATGCCCGGGGAGGACCGGCTGATATACTGCTTTCCACAAATATAGCGAGCCGTTGCTTTGACAAAACCCATCATCGAACTGAAAAAGGCCGATTTGACGTTAGGCGACGGCGCATCGTCGGTCCATGTGCTCAAAGGTATCGATCTCACCGTTGGTTCAGGCGAGTCGGTTGGCATTGTCGGTCCATCCGGGTCCGGCAAGTCGACGCTGCTGATGGTTCTTGCCGGACTTGAGAAGATCGATTCGGGTGAAATTCATATCGCCGGCAACCCGATCCATTCGATGAGCGAGGATGAAGTTGCCGATTTCCGTGGCCGCAATGTGGGCATTGTGTTCCAGTCTTTCCATCTCATTCCCAACATGACGGCGCTGGAGAATGTCGCCGTGCCGCTGGAGCTTGCCGGTCGTTCCGACGCGTTTGCGATTGCCCGAGAGGAACTGGCGGCTGTCGGACTGGCGGAGCGGTTGACCCATTACCCCGGCGAGCTTTCGGGCGGCGAGCAACAGCGTGTTGCCATTGCACGGGCCCTTGCCCCGTCTCCTGCCATGCTGATTGCCGACGAGCCGACAGGCAACCTCGACACGGAAACCGGACAGCAGATCGCCGACCTTTTGTTTGCCCAGCGGGAAGAGCGTGGAATGACGCTGCTTCTGGTGACCCACGACAACAAGCTGGCGGATCGTTGCGAACGCCAGATCCGGGTGAGGTCGGGCGAAATCCTGCGCGAGGACGATCTCAGCGGACAAGAGGCGGAAGTCGCGTGAGCAACAGTCCGGCCTATCAACGCATGCACGGCGCAGATCTGAAACTGGCCCTGCGGCTGGCGCTGCGCGAAATGCGCGGCGGACTGTCCGGATTTTACATATTCCTGGCCTGTATCGCACTGGGCACGGCGGCCATTGCCGGTGTGAACTCCGTCTCACGCTCCATCACCTCGGCCATCACGGAAGAGGGGCAGGTGATCCTTGGCGCCGATATCCGGTTTGAGCTGCAAAACAGGCAGGCCAACGAGGCTGAACTGGCCTTTCTCGACGATCAGGGCGATATGACCGTCACAACCGGGCTGCGCTCCATGACGCGGCTGCCGGACGGATCGGATCAGACCCTCGTCGAGGCCAAGGCGGTCGATGGGCGTTACCCGCTCTATGGGGAATTGCAGACGACACCGCAACTCGGATTTGAAGAGCTTTACGGTGAAAGTGACGGCCGTTTTGGCGCTGCCGTCGCACCGCTTCTGCTCGAACGGCTGGAGATTTCGCTCGGCGATACAGTGCTTCTCGGCAATGCGCAGTTTGAGGTCCGTGCGGTGATTGACAGCGAACCGGACGCGCTGTCCGACGGGTTCGGTTTTGCGCCGCGCCTCATCATGTCGGATGCAGGCCTTGATGCGGCGGGCCTGATCCAGATCGGCAGCCTTGTCGAATATGCCTACAAGATCCGGCTTGAACCGGGCGCCCCGGACTCAGCCATCAGGCAGTTGCGGGCCAGTGCCGACGAGGCTTTTCCGTCCGCCGGATGGTCGGTACGCAGCAGAAGCAATGCAGCACCGGCGCTCACCGCCAATATTGTGCGGTTTTCACAATTCCTCACTTTGGTGGGCCTGACGGCGCTGATCGTCGGAGGTGTCGGCGTTGCCAATGCGGTGCGCGCCTATCTCGATTCCAAACGCGGCGTTATCGCGACCTTCAAATGTCTTGGAGCCTCCGGCGGATTTGTCTTTTCCGTCTATCTCGTTCAGATTCTCATCATAGCGACAATCGGTATCGCGGCAGGTCTGGTGCTGGGCGCTCTGATGCCGATCCTCGCCAGCGCCGCGCTTGCCGGCATATTGCCGGTGTCGTCCGATACGGTCGTTTATCCCGACGCTCTGCTGCTGGCCGCTGTTTTCGGATATCTGACGGCGCTGGCCTTTGCGCTTCTGCCGCTCGGCAGGTCGCGCGATGTCCCTGCGACGGCGCTTTTCCGTGAGCAGGGTTTCGATGCGCATGGCCTGCCGCGCAAACGCTACCTGTTGGCCGCTGCCGTGCTGATCGCCGCCCTGATGGCGCTTGCCATCGGAACGTCCTACGACCGGTTTATCGCCAGCGTTTTTCTTGGTGCCATCGCCATTGCCTTCGTCGTTTTGCGGCTGGTTTCCGGGCTGATCGAAGCGCTTGCGAGACGGGCGCCGAATGTCAAATCCACAGCCCTGCGGCTGGCTATCGGCAACATTCACCGTCCCGGCGCGCTAACGCCATCGGTTGTGCTGTCGCTGGGGCTGGGCCTTGCCTTGCTGGTTACGCTGGCGCTGATCGACGGAAATCTGCGACGTGAGATCAGCGGCAGTCTTCCGGAACGGGCGCCGAATTTCTTTTTTGTCGACATCCAGAGCACCGAAGTCGACGCGTTCAGCGATCTGGTTGAGGAGGTGGCGCCGGGTAGCAAGATCGTGCGCGTGCCGATGCTGCGCGGCCGGATCCTTGAGTTCAACGGTGTGGATGTGCGTGAAATCGATGTACCGGTGGAGGGTGCGTGGGTGCTGCGCGGCGACCGCGGCATCACCTATGCGAAAAACATTCCTGAAAGCTCAAAGCTTACGGAAGGCGAATGGTGGGCGCCGGACTATTCCGGCGAGCCGCTGGTCTCCTTCTCCGCCGAGGAGGCCGGCGAACTCGGCCTCAAACTGGGTGATCTTGTGACCGTCAATGTCCTCGGCCGTAACGTGACGGCCCGGATCGCCAATTTCCGTGACGTGGAGTGGGAATCGCTGTCGATCAACTTTGTCATGGTGTTTTCGCCCAATACTTTTGCCGGGGCGCCGCATGCGTGGCTGGCGACCCTTACCGATCCGGAGACCGGCCCCATGGATGAGGGAGAGGTTTTGCGGGCGGTCACGAACACCTTCCCGACGGTGACCAGCGTCCGCGTCAAGGATGCGCTTGATGTGGTCAACCGCATCGTCGGCCAATTGGCAACTGCTATCCGCGCTGCGGCGGCCGTGGCGCTGGTGGCGTCTGTCCTTGTCCTTGCCGGTGCGCTGGCTGCCGGCAACCGGGCCCGGGCGCATGATGCTGTGGTGCTCAAGACGCTGGGTGCGACCCGGAACACGCTGATCAGGGCTTTTTCCTACGAATACATGATCCTCGGCCTTGCGACGGCTGTGTTCGCGCTGTTCGCCGGAGGCGTTGCAGCCTGGTTTGTCGTGTCGCGAATTATGACACTGCCATCGCAGTTCCTGCCGGATGTTGCGGTCATAACGGTGGTCGCGGCGCTGATTGTGACAGTGGGCATCGGGCTTGCAGGCACGTGGCGTGTGCTTGGCCAAAAAGCCGCGCCGATATTGCGCAATCTGTAGGTTTTACCGTGCCTGTTGATGGGATTTGGCGTTAACGGATCGTTGATTGTGCGACCAAACGTCCGGAAAATCGTACACGCAGGCCTTGTCGTCGGCTCTTTGATTCATCATATTCAGTGAAACTATGCCCGTCTCGAGCTGAATCGGGCAGGCTTTTGCACGAAACGAGGCTATTCGAGAGGTAAATATGGCAGATCTTCGTGATTACCAGGTACGCGCTCAGCATGCTGGCGCGCAAGCTGGTGCTGCTATTGATGAGGGCCTGCGGTCCTACATGCTTCGGGTCTACAACCTGATGGCAATGGGTCTGGCAATTACTGGTGTTGCCGCATACGGAACGTCGATAATGGCGGTAACCGGTGGATCGCTTGCCGATGGAGGCACGCTGACGTCCTTCGGAACGGCTCTTTATGCAAGCCCGCTGAAATGGGTTGTCATGCTGGCGCCGCTTGCGATGGTCTTTTTCCTGAGCTTTCGCGTCAACAAGATGAGTGTTGGTGCTGCCCAGACCACATTCTGGGTCTTCGCTGCGTTGATGGGACTGTCCCTGTCATCGATCTTTTTGGTATTTACCGGTGAAAGCATCGTACGCACGTTCTTCATCACAGCCGCAACCTTCGGCGCGCTGTCGCTTTGGGGCTACACCACCAAACGCGACCTGTCGGGCATGGGATCGTTCCTGTTCATGGGACTGATCGGCATCATCATTGCGATGATCGTCAATATCTTCCTGGGATCGACGGCACTACAGTTCGCCATTTCCGTGATCGGCGTGCTGGTGTTTGCGGGCCTCACCGCCTACGACACGCAGCAGATCAAAGAAATGTACTATGAAGGCGACGGCACAGCGGTTGCCGGCCGCAAGGCCATCATGGGCGCGCTGCGGCTCTATCTCGACTTCATCAACCTGTTCATGTTCCTGCTCCAGTTCCTCGGGAACCGGGAATAGGATTAAAGACAGTCAAACGGAAAGGCGGTCTTCGGGCCGCCTTTTTTGTTGAAAAGGACAGCTTCCTTGTTCATAGGGAAAGCATGACCTACACGCTGCGCGATGCAACATTTTCCGACCTTGAAAACATAACCGAAATCTATCGGGACTCCGTTGAAAACGGTGTTGCCACCTATGAGTTGACGCCGCCGAACCTTGAAGAGATGACACGGCGTTTCGAGGCTCTCAAAGAGCAAGGTTACCCCTTTATCGTGGCCGATGACGGCAGGGGCGCACTGTTTGGCTATGCCTATGCGGGTGCGTACCGCACCCGGCCGGCCTACCGCTGGACCGTCGAAGACTCAATCTACCTTCCGCAATCGGCGCGGGGGCGGGGCATAGGCAAGGCTCTGCTTGGTCTACTTGTTGCCCGTTGCGAGGCCCTGGGTTTCCGGCAAATGGTTGCCATTATCGGCGGACCTGAACCGGCTTCAGTTGCCCTCCATGCATCGCTCGGTTTTGAGCATATCGGCACCATGCATGCGACGGGATATAAATTCGGCCGATGGCTGGATACCGCCATCATGCAGATCGCGCTCGGCACGGGGCAGGACACCCATCCCGATCCGGACGCATATCCCGGAACGCTGTTCGGCCCCTAGAACCTGCGCGGGCCGGGTCCCGCCTTATCTGCCGGTTTGCTTCACCTTATCTTTGATGGTTTGTTTGCGGTCATAAGAACCGGTATCGGCAAATCAGGGAGCGAGGCTTTGAGCGAACAATCGATTTGGACGCGGGCACGGCGTTTGTGGGGCTTGCCCCGCAGCAGCAATCCGGCAACCGGTGACGCCGACCACAGATTCGCCGAGGCTGCTCTGGAGCGTCACAAACGCGAGGGCATGGTGCTTGCGTTCAGAACCCGCTTCGCCGCGATGGTGCTCATCGCGGTGATGCTTCCGTTCATCAATTTCAGCATTGAAGTGATCTATTATCAGGCTCTGGCGCTGAGTTTTATACTGATCGGCTGGGCCCAGTTTCGTGTTGCCCGTGTCGGCGTTTCGCGCGCGGAGCTTCTGCTGCTTTGGTGCGACCTTATATTGATGGCGATTGTGCTGCTTGTGCCAAACCCGCTCTCGGACAATGAGTGGCCGCTCGCCATGCAGTACCGCTTCGAGGGTTTCATGTATTTCTATGTGTTGCTGGCGCTTGGCACGCTTGCCTATTCCTGGCGCACCGTGCGCGGCATCGGTGTGATGACCGCGGGCTTGTGGATGATTTCGTTTGGCATCGTCTGGCTGGTTTCGAGTGAGGACGTAGCGCTTACCGAAGCCGTCAATGGCGCGTTCCTGCCGGACGGGGAGATGGCAAGGTTGCTCAATCCCAACAATCTGCTTGCCTATATTCGCGTCCAGGAAGTCATTGTGTTCCTTATCGTGGCGGTGACGCTTTCGGTCACCGTGCGGCGCTACAGTAACCTTCTGATGGGTCATGCGGCGCTGGAACGCGAGCGGGAGAATCTTGCCCGCTATTTTTCGCCCAATGTGGTCGAAGAGCTGTCGCACAATGACGAACCGCTGAAGAAAGTTCGTACGCAGGATATTGCGGTGCTTTTTGTCGATATCGTGGGATTTACCGAATATGCCGCCGACAAAAGCTCCGAGGACGTCATCGGAACGCTGCGTGAGTTTCACCAGCGCATGGAGGAGGAGGTCTTTAGCCACAACGGGACACTGGACAAATATCTCGGCGACGGTCTGATGGCCACATTCGGCACGCCCATCGCCACCGATCGCGACGCTGTGAACGCGCTTCGGTGCGCCCGTTCCATGATGCAATCGATGGCAAGATGGAACCAGGAGCGTAGTCTTGCCGGGGAGCCACCGCTCAGAGCCAGTTTCGGCCTCCATTACGGCCCTGCCGTGCTTGGCGATATCGGCTCGAACCGGCTGGAATTCGCGGTCATCGGCAATACGGTCAACGTTGCGAGCCGGGTTGAGGCGCTGACGCGCGGGTTAACGGCGGAGCTTGCCGCTACCGACGAACTTCTGGAGCGGGTGCGTGAAGAGGATGGCGCCGATGGCGGGCTCGTCTCCGATTTTACGCGTCACGATGACGTCGCCATCAGGGGGCTTGAAAGCGGTGTAACGGTCTGGACGCTTCCGCCGAATACCAATGCGGCAGCCGGTCAGGGCGCGGCCGGCTGATACAAGGCCGGTCAACAGCAATCAGCGAACGAGCTTCGGCTTCTTGTCGAAAACCTTCAGCACCTGCGCAAGATCATGGCCGCGCTTGACGATGATACCGCTGGCGGCAATGACGCTGAACGCGCCTTGCTTGCGGGCAAGCTTGGGGTTCTTCTCGATGCGGAACAGCGGCACTTCGCTGGTGCGGCGGAACACCGAGAAAACCGCCTTGTCCTTCAGGTGATCGATGGCGTAATCACGCCACTCGCCTTCCCCGACCATGCGCGAATAGAGGCGCAGGATGGCGTCTAGCTCACGGCGATGAAATGTTATGGGAAGCTGCTCTTTGTGATTTCGGAATTCTTTAAGATCGACCAGAACCGACGCTGACACGCTCTCTGGTTCACCCGGATTTCCGTCCATGCCTAATCCTTTGTGCCTGCATGATTGCACAGCGTTCTGTGAAAGAACGGTGTCAGTTTGCCAAAAGCAGGAGGAATTGCAAGTCCGCTGCGCCTTGCGCGCCGCCGCGTATCAGGTGCTGCCGCCGTTCATCACAACCGTGGCGCCGATGATCGCTCCTGGAACACCCTTGGATTTCATCGTCTGCAGAAGGATTGCGCAGCCCTTGTAGCCACCGGCGCTCATGACGGACCGCGGAACATCCAGCTCAATGGCTTCGCCTTCCCACATGGCAACGGTCTGGATATCGCGCACGGAGTTCCAGTAGGTCAGTTGCCTGCCGCGGTTCTCGCCACGCTTGACGTCAATGGTGTTCTTCTCGTCGAAATAGACAATGACAACATTCGCCTTTCCCTGACCGGAGCCGATGCTGATCTTGATCTTGTCGCCATCCGTCGATGCCGCGACGGGAACGGTAAGACCGCGTCCGCTGTCGTCAAAGGCGGCGACCTTGTGATTGATGCCGTTTTTGTCGGAACCGTTGATATGGTCACGGCCGTTAACGATTACCTGCGGCGTGTAGACACTCTTGCGGCCGAGCGTCTTGGCATAGCCGTATTGTCTTTCGGTGCTCTGTTTCGAGCTGAGCGTGTCTTCCCAACCAAGGTAATTCCAGTAATCGACATGATAGGCGAGCGCGACAACATCGCCCTGCTCAACCAGTTCTCCCAGAACCGCGTCCGCAGGTGGACAGGAAGAGCATCCCTGGCTCGTGAAGAGTTCGACGACGCCGGCCGGTTTTGTGTCGCCGGCATTGGCAATCTGGCCGGAAAAAACCGAAATCGCGCCAACGGCCATTGCAATATGAAGAAGGGTTTTCAGGGTTTTAGCCATAATGTCGCCTGTCTGCCAATCGCTTCGCCCTTTCCGGCCACGATTGTTCCAATGCCGCTTTAAAACAAGATAGCCCCCATCACAAACTTGTAACGGTGCGGCTGATCAAGATAAAGTCACGTTCCGGTGAAACGCGGCAGACAAAAGCCGCCGGCGCCTTTCGCGTATTCCGTTTTGTCACGCATTGCGGTTGGACTTGAGATAATTGCGCGAACAGGACTGCCAGGCCAATTGAGGGACGTTGGATGCGTAGAATAGTGTTGCCGATGATTGGTCTTATAACGCTGGCAGCGTGTGGGGAAGGCGATAACAGGACGGGCGATATCGAGCCGGTCGTCAGAGGTCTCAAGACCTGTATCGTCGAAGATGTCGAAGACACAACGATCCGCCACTATCCAAGCGTCCTTCAGCCATCGTCGACGACGACGCTCTCCTTTGAGGTGACCGGCCGGCTTCTCCAGGTCAATCTCGATGTCGGCCAAAGCGTCAATGAAGGCGATGTGATTGCGGAGATCGATCCGAAGTCGTTGCAAATTCAGGTCGACAATGCCGAGGCCGCGCTGCGGCAGGCCGAATCCACCGCCCGCAATGCGGAAGAAGACTTCAACCGCAAATCCCAGCTTGTGGATCAGGGTGTGGTGACAAAGGCCGATGCGGATCAATCCCGAACGAATATGGAGACCAGCCAGGCTCAGGTGGTGCAGGCCGCCAAGCAACTTGAGACGGCGAAAGAGAACCTTGACAAATCGGTTCTGAGGGCTCCTTTCAATGGGATCATCAGTTCCGTCGATGTTCAATCCTTCACCAATGTCACTGCAGGCGCTCCGGTCGCGACCATTTATGCGGACGACCGGTTTGAATCCTCATTCACCGTGAGTTTCGATGTGGTCAATCGCATTGCCGTCGGCAAAAACGCTACGGTCCGGCTTGCGGACGATCCGGCAGTAGTCCTGCCCGGACACATCAGCGAGTTGGGTTCCCGGGCCGACAGCGTTTCGGCCTTTCCTGTTGTCGTTACGCTCGATGAGACAAATGAGTTGCTGAAGGCGGGCATGGCCGTTGAAATCACACTGGAGTTTCCGGTGCCGCGTGGCGGCGGTTTCACGCTGCCGCTGACAGTCATGCCGCTTGAAGGCGATTTCAAAGTGCCCGAAGACCCGCAGGAACCGGGTGCGCTCAAGCTCTTCGTCTATGACGATGCGAGCGGCACCGTAAAGCTCAGGGACGTGCTTATCGGCGGACTTCGTGACAATCAGCTCATCGTTGTCGACGGTTTGCAGCCCGGCGACCAGGTCGCTTGCGCCGGCGTGTCCTTCCTGCGCGACGGGATGAAGGTCAAGCCGTTGCAGGGCGACGGGGCATAGGGACCTGACATGGATTTCCTGACCCGCTTTGGCATCTCGAAATCGCGCCTGACCATTCTTGTCATGATCGCACTGATCCTGCAGGGGCTTTTGTCATATGGATCAATGCCGAAGCGCGAGAATCCCGCGATCACCATCCGCAGTGCGCTGATCAGCGCGCAGTTCCCGGGCATGTCTCCGGACCGGATGGAAAATCTCATCGTCAAGCCGATCGAACGCAAGGCGCGGGAAATCGGTGAGATCGAGGATATCAACTCGCTGATCTCCACCGGCAGCACGGTGGTTACGGTAAACATCTACGACCATGTGCCCTCCAGCCAGTTGAGTACGGTTTTTGAAGACATCCGCAACAAGATGGATGATCTCAAACCAAACCTGCCAAGCGGGACCGAAGGCCCCTTCGTCAACACCGATTACGGCGATGTGGCGATTGCCACGATTGCCGTGACCGGAGAGGGGTTTGAAAACTCCGAGTTGCGCGATTCCGCCGATGATCTGCGGGAATATCTCTACGAGGTCGACGGCATCTCCAAGGTCTCGCTCTTTGGCGTGCAGGAAGAGCGCGTCTGGCTGGAGCTCGACACCCGCAAACTGGCGGCGGTCGGCGTTCAGCTCAGTCAGGTTCTTGACGATTTGCAGTCGCAGAACGTCATCCTGCCGGCCGGCGAGATCGACGCCGACGGGGTCAATCTGATCCTTGAGGCCAATGGAGACCTCGCCTCGGTCGAGGAAATCGGCGACGTGCTGACCAAGGTGCAGGGCCTTTCCGGATTCGTGCGGCTGAAGGATCTGATGAATGTCCGGCGGGGCTATCAGGATCCGGTCAACAAACCGGTCTATTTCGACGGTCAGGAAGCCGTCATCGTCAGTGTCGAGATGACCGATACGGAGGATATCCAGAAAATCGGTGCGGCACTGAAAACGGCGGTTGCCCAGTTCGAGCAGACTCAACCGATCGGGATCACCTATAAATTCTCCACCTTCCAGGAGACCAATGTCACCACATCCATCAATGCGGCGTTGATGAATGTGCTTCAGACCTTTGCGGTCGTGCTGGTCGTGATGCTGATTTTCCTGGGCTTCCGGGGCGCCTTGATCATCGCCTGTATTGTACCGTTCACGGTGACCTTTGCACTGGTCGGGATGCGGCTGATGGAAATCGACCTGCAGCAGATTTCAATTGCGGCGGTCATTATTTCGCTCGGCCTGCTGGTCGATAACGGGCTTGTGGTGGTGGAGGACATCGAGGGCCGCATCAAGCGCGGCATGGAGCCTGAGGAAGCAGCGCTCGGCGCTGGGCGGCAGTTCTTCATTCCGCTCGCTGTTGCCTCGATCACAACGGTCTCGGCCTTTATCCCGATGCTGATCCTTGACGGTGTGGAGGGCGAGTTTGCGTTTTCGCTCGGTGCGGTCGTCGGTATCATGCTTGCCGGTTCATGGTTCACCGCGCTTTACATTCTGCCCTCCCTTTGTGTGTGGTTCGCCCGGCGAAAGAGCAAGGATGTCGCCGCCGGTCCGAACCTGATGGTGCGCAGCTACGGAGCGATCATTGGCCGAACGCTCACCTTCGGACCGTTCATCATCATTGGCTGCTATCTGGCTGTTGCGGCCTCGATCAGCCTGTTTTCCAGCGTCAAGAACGAGATGTTTCCCCTGTCCGAGCGGGCGGAATACATGATCTATCTCAATATGCCGAAGGGCACGGCCATATCGGCCACACGCGCCGAGGCGCTGCGGGTCGAGGAGTGGTTGCAGGACACGTCGCAAAACCCTGAGGTCGTTGATACGACGGTGTTTGTCGGCGATGGCGGACCGCGGTTTTATCTGGCGCTCAACCCGGCGGATACGGACCCGGCAAGCGCCTTTATCCTGATCAACACCGAAACGTTCGAGGGTGCGGTGACGGCAGCAGCCAGGGCAACCCGGCACCTGATCGAGAATCACCCGTCGGCGCGTTTCAAGGTCAAGCGGCTCTCTATGGGCGGGGGTGAATCGGGCATTGTCGAGGTCAAGCTCTCGGGCTCCGACGCCGAGAAACTGCTGATGCTTGCCGATGAGGTCGAAGTCGCCTTCGACGCGGTTCCGGGTATTTCGCAGAACGAAAACGACTGGGGCAACAAGACGCTGAAGATCGTGATCGATGTCGATCAGAGCAAGGCCCGCGAGCTTGGTGTTTCGTCGCAGGAAATCTCCGACGTGATGGATACGTTTTATTCAGGTACGTCATTTTCAACCTATCGCGAGGGCGATCAGTCGATCCCGATCGTGGTGCGGGCCGAGGAGAGTTTCCGGCGCAGCATTGAAGACCTGGCAAGCCTTTCGGTGCCGGCGGACGGGCGGCTCGTGTCGCTCGATCAGGTGGCCACATTCGATCCGCAGCTGGAGTTTTCGCAAATCCGCCGCGAGAACCAGATCAGAACGATCAAGATCTCCGGCAAGAGCGATACGCTTGCCGCCGACCGGGTTCTGAGCCTGATCCGGCCGACACTCGACCAGCTTGATCTTTCCGGCGGTTACCGCCTTGAGATCGCCGGTGAGACGGAAAACAGCGCCGAGGTCAACGCAACGCTTGCCGCCGGCATGCCCCTGGCGCTGTTGGTGATGCTGGCCGCGCTGATGTTCCAGTTCAATTCGGCGCGGCGCGTGCTGCTGACCTTCATGACGGTGCCGCTGATTATCATCGGCGCACCGCTTGCGCTGCTGATCACAGGCAAGCCGCTTTCGTTCTTCGCCATTCTCGGCATGATCTCGCTTGCCGGCATCATCATCAACAATGCGATCGTCCTGATCGATCAGATCGATATCGAGCGCAAGACGGCCGACTTGAAGGAGGCGGTTGTCGAGGCCGCGAAGAAACGGGTCACGCCGATCCTCTTGACGTCTCTGACCACGATTTTCGGCCTGATGCCCATGGCCATCAATGGCGGTGCGCTCTTTGAGCCCATGGCGACCCTGATGATCGGCGGCCTGGCCGTTGCATCGGTGCTCAGCCTGTTCTTTGTGCCGGGCGCCTACTACCTGCTCTTCGGCGGGTTGTGGAGCCGCAGCAAGACAAAGGATAACGTAGCCGCGGAATCGGCCTGAAGGCCGCTTACGGTGATGCCAGATCGCGGCTTTCCCTGCGCACGGAGACGGGCGCCTTGCCGTAGTGCTTGTTGAAGGCGCGACTCAGCGCTTCGGGGCTGCCGTAACCGAGGCGCCGGGCGACCGACTGGACACGTTCTCCGGAGGCAATGTCCTGTCGCGCCAGCGTCATGCGCCAGCGGCGCAGATAGGATTGTGGCGTCTCGCCGACTTGCTCCGCAAACTGTTCCGAAAACCGGCTGAGCGACATGCCGGCGATTTCGGCCAGTTCGCCGTTTCGCCAGTTGCGGCCGGGCTTGTCATGCATGACGACGAGGGCACGGCTCAGGCGCGGATTGGAAAGCCCGGCAAGCAAGCCCGGGTTTGTCGCACCACGCTCGATCTGCTGGCGAAGCAGGCGAATGAGCAGGACTTCGCAGAGCCGGTTGAGTGCCGAGGCCGATCCGCAGCGCGCGTCATGGGCCTCGGCGACCACCATCTGCAATAGCAGTGCTGAATTGTCGTCACCGCTCGTTTCCATGACCAGCCGTTCGGGCAGCGCCGCGACCAGCGGGTTGCTTTCCCCGCCCCAGTCGGCGCGGGCCTCGATCAGCCGCCGTTCCATCGGGATGTCACTTGGCGCGGCCCGGACCGAGGGCCAGAATTCGACCGCACATGGTGTTTTCGCGGAGCGGCCGCCATAGAAAATCAGATTGCCGGTTCCGGGCTCCGCCATCTCCACCGACATCTGGAAATGCTGCATCAGTGCCGACAGCCGGTCGTATCTGCTCATGGTTGTTCCAGTGAGATTGGGTGTTTCGATCAGATTATTCGGATTTTCCATACCATAACAATTGATATGACAAAACCAGATTTGATGAAGGAAAGAGATTGTCATGTTGATGCCAAGACAGAAAACACCCGATCTTGTGGTTCCGATGCTCTCTGGAGAGACATTCGATCTTTCGAAGGAACAGTCCGAGCGCGGGGTTGTCATCTGCTTTTACCGGGGCCTGCATTGCCCGATTTGCGCCACCTATCTCAAGGAACTCGAAAAGCTGACGCCGGCCTTTGCCGAACGCGGCGTGACGACGCTTGCGCTTAGCTCGGATGGCCGTGAACGCACCGAGGGCATGGCAGAGAAAATCGAGGCCAAGGCGCTGCGCTTCGGTTATGATCTCGATCTGGCGAAGGCCCGCGAATGGGGCCTTTACATCTCCACGTCGCGCGGCAAGACGTCGATCGGCATTGAGGAGCCGGCACTCTTTTCCGAACCCGGCCTGTTCATGGTGACGCCGGAACAGACGCTTTACTACGCCTCGGTCCAGACCATGCCGTTTGTGCGCCCGCATTTTTCCGAGCTGGTCGGCGCGCTCGATTTTGCCATTGAGAAAAACTATCCGGCCCGCGGCGAATATGCCGGCGAGGTCTGACGACCTCCGTCAGCCGCTGCGATTCCCGAGGCGCGGGATTGCCGGCGACTGATCGGGCCACCCCTGGCTTGCCTTGAAAGCTCCGCAAAACAAAAAAAGCCGCCGGGTGAAGCGTCACCCGGCGGCTTTCTTTTCTTGGACTGCCTGTCTTTAGGCGGCGAGGTCGCGCAGCACCGTCTGCAGGATGCCGCCATTGTTGACGTAGTCGACTTCATCCAGCGTATCGATGCGGCAGATGATCGGAACGTCTTTTTGCGTGCCGTCGCCATAGGTGATCTTGGCGATCTTGGTTTCCCGGGGCTTGATGTCTTCAAGACCTTCGATGGTCACCGTCTCGTCGCCCTTCAGGTTGAGGCTTTCCCAGCTTGTGCCGTCTTCGAGCACAAAGGGAATGACGCCCATGCCGACGAGGTTCGAGCGGTGGATGCGCTCATAGGACTGGGCGATCACCGCACGCACACCCAGCAGGTTGGTGCCCTTGGCCGCCCAGTCGCGTGATGAGCCGTTGCCGTATTCGACACCTGCAAAGATGACCAGCGGCACGCCTTCCTGCTTGTAGAGCATGGCGGCGTCGTAGATCGACATCTCCTCCTTCGACGGATAGTGGATTGTGTAGCCGCCCTCCTTGCCGTTCGGTCCGAGCATGTGGTTGCGGATGCGGATATTGCCGAACGTGCCGCGCATCATGACCTCATGATTGCCGCGCCGCGTGCCGTATTGGTTGAAGTCGGCGACGGCGACATCATTGTCCATGAGATACGAGCCGGCCGGCGACTGCGCCTTGATCGAGCCTGCGGGCGAGATGTGGTCGGTGGTGATCTTGTCGCCAAAGAGGCCAAGCACGCGGGCTCCGACAATATCCTTGATGCCGCCGGGCTGCTTGCCCATGCCGACAAAATAGGGCGGGTTCTGCACATAGGTCGAGGTGTCGTCCCAGGCATAGGTCTGGCCTTCCGGCACCTTGACGTTCTGCCAGTTCTCGTCGCCCTTGAAGACATCCGCATATTTGGATTCGAAGAGTTCGCGCGTGACGTTTTCGGCGATGAACTTCTGAATCTCGTGCGAAGACGGCCAGATGTCCTTCAGGAACACCGGATTGCCGTCCTGGTCCTCACCGATCGGTTCGGTGGTCAGATCCTTGGTGACGCTACCGGCGAGCGCGTAGGCAACGACCAGCGGCGGCGAGGCGAGATAGTTTGCCTGTACGTCGGGCGAGACGCGGCCTTCGAAGTTGCGGTTGCCGGAAAGCACGCCGGCGGCAATGAGGCCCTTGTCGTTGATGGTCTTGGAAATGGCCGGGGGCAGCGGTCCTGAGTTTCCGATGCAGGTCGTGCAGCCGAAGCCGACAAGGTTGAAGCCGAGCTGGTCGAGATCGTCCTGCAATCCGGCATTTTCCAGATATTCGGCAACGACCTGCGATCCGGGCGCCAGCGATGTCTTGACCCAGGGCTTGGTCTTCAGGCCCTTGGCGAGCGCGTTGCGCGCCAGAAGCCCGGCGCCGATGAGGACGGACGGGTTCGAGGTGTTGGTGCAGGAGGTGATGGCGGCAATGGCGACATCGCCATGGCCGAGATCGTAGTCCTCGCCCTCGACCTGGTAGCGAGCGTCGGCATTGGCCGTCTTATTGTATTCATCCGCCAGCGATTTGGCGAAGCCCGCGGCAATGCCTTCCAGCGGAATGCGGCCTTCCGGGCGTTTCGGACCCGCCATGGACGGAACCACGTCGCCGAGATCAAGCTCGAGCGTATCGGTGAAGACCGGATCGTCGGCGTTTTCATCACGCCACATGCCCTGTGCACGGCAATAGGCTTCGACCATGGCGATGCGGTCGCGGTCGCGGCCCGTCATCGTCATATAGCTGATGGTCTCGTCGTCAACCGGGAAGAAGCCGCAGGTCGCGCCGTATTCGGGGCCCATATTGGCGATCGTCGCGCGGTCGGCGAGGGTCATGTTGTTAAGGCCGGGGCCGAAGAACTCGACGAATTTGCCGACAACGCCCTTCTGGCGCAGCATCTGCACGACGGTCAGAACGATATCGGTAGCGGTGATGCCTTCCTTCGGCTTGCCGGTCAGGCGGAAACCGATGACTTCCGGCAGCAACATGGAAATCGGCTGGCCGAGCATCGCGGCTTCGGCCTCAATGCCGCCAACGCCCCATCCGAGGACACCCAGGCCGTTGATCATCGTGGTGTGGGAATCGGTTCCGACGCAGGTGTCGGGATAGGCGACGGTTTCGCCGTCCTCATTCTTGGTCCAGACGGCCTGGCCGAGATATTCCAGGTTGACCTGGTGGCAGATGCCGGTGCCGGGCGGCACGACGCGGAAGTTGCGGAAGGCCTGCTGGCCCCATTTGAGGAAGCGGTAACGCTCGCCGTTGCGCTGATACTCCAGCTCCACATTGCGGGCAAAGGCGGTGGGCGTTCCGAATTCGTCGACGATTACCGAGTGGTCAATGACGAGATCGACCGGCACGAGCGGGTTGATCTTTTCCGGATCGCCGCCGAGGTTCTTCATGGCGTCGCGCATGGCCGCAAGGTCGACAACGGCGGGTACGCCGGTGAAATCCTGCATCAAAACGCGGGCCGGGCGGTAGGCGATTTCCTTGCCGGCCTTGCCGCGGTCCTCAAGCCAGGCGGCGACGGCCAGGATGTCATCCTTGGTGACGGAGCGGCCGTCTTCATTGCGAAGCAGGTTCTCCAGAAGCACCTTCTTGGAAAAGGGCAGGGCGGAGATGCCGCTAAGGCCGTTCTTTTCCGCCTCCGTCAGGCTGAAATAGGTATAGTCCGCATCGCCCACTTTCAGTGTGCTGCGGCAGTTGAAGCTGTCGAGTGATTTTGTCACAGGCGGCTCTCATTCGTGTTGGTTCACCGACACTTCGAACGAACGCCTTTATACGCGCAAGAGAGCACGAGAAGCCTGCGGGTACGGTCATTTCCGCTGTCCGTCCGCGGTTTGGTCTGTTAGACCCTCTACCAGGTTCGGCGGATATATGATGTTCACGCCGACCGCTGGCGTGGTTGCAGGCCTTATAGATAATTTTATAGAACGGTTCTAGACCGTTTTCGGTCCTTATCGGAGATTTTTCCCTCATGCACGATCGCGCCGAGAAAGTGAGCTGACCCATGCGGCTTGTCGCCGACAATGTCTGCGTCGCGCGCAGCGGCCAGGTGTTCTTCTCCGGTATCAGCTTTTCGCTCAATGCGGGCGAGGCGCTGGTCGTCTCCGGGCCGAACGGTGTCGGCAAATCGACCTTTTTACGGGTGGTTGCCGGTCTTCTGCCGGATGCGGAGGGCCGCATCGAGTTGGAAGGCGGAGGCGGTGAAAACGTTGCCGAATCGGCGCATTATCTCGGCCACCGCAATGCCATGAAACGGGCCTTGAGCGTGCGCGAGAACCTGGAATTCTGGCGCGATTTCATGGGCGTGTCCGAGGCCTATCAGACCAAAGTATCATCCAATGTGGAGGAGGCGGTCGCCAAGGTCGGGCTCGACGGCATCGACCATCTGCCCTTCGGCTATCTCTCCGCCGGCCAGCAACGGCGCATCGCCATGGCCAAGCTCCTGATCGCCTACCGGCCGCTCTGGATCCTCGACGAGCCGACTGCGGCGCTGGACGTTCAGTCGCAGGACATGTTCGCGCGCCTCATCGAAGCGCATCTTGAGGGTGGCGGGCTGGTGATTGCCGCAACCCACCAGCCGCTCGGATTGACCGATGCGCGCAGCCTGGTGCTCGATCCCGGTTCGCGCGCGGCCTTTGGCGCGCGTGACCCCTTTGCCCCGGAGGATGCGGCCTGATGTGGGCATTGTTCATGCGGGATGTGCGCCTCTCGATCCGGGCCGGCGGCGGTGCGCTGATCGGCGTTCTGTTCTTCCTGGCGGTCGTGTCGGTCATT
Organism: Hoeflea prorocentri; assembly: GCF_027944115.1. Lineage (NCBI taxonomy): Bacteria > Pseudomonadati > Pseudomonadota > Alphaproteobacteria > Hyphomicrobiales > Rhizobiaceae > Hoeflea > Hoeflea prorocentri. Next base: position 4,552,549 of record NZ_JAPJZI010000001.1, read on the forward strand.
CCCTTCGGCGTCGGGCCTGACCTCAACCTGCTGGCGCGCATCGGCCCGGCGATCCTTTGGATCGGCGCGCTGCTCGCCTCACTGCTCGGCCTTGACCGCCTGTTCCAGACGGACCGCGAGGACGGCTCACTCGACCTCATGCTGATGCAGGAAACGCCGATGTTTGCAACGGTCCTCATCAAGTGCCTGGCGCACTGGACCGCGACCGGCCTGCCGCTCATCGTCGCCTCGCCCGTGCTCGGGCTTTTCCTCAATGTCGGCGAGGTGGCGACCCTCGCCATTGCCGTCACCTTGCTTGCCGGAACCCCGGCGATCACCTTCATCGGCGCGGTGGGCGCGGCTGTTTCGGTTTCTCTGCCACGCGGCGGCCTGCTTGTCTCCGTGCTTGTCCTGCCGCTGGCAATCCCCGTCCTGATCTTCGGCGTCAGCGCCGTCTACGGCGCGATCGAAGACCCGGCCCCCTTCCTGCCGCCGTTTCTGATCCTGTGTGCCATCACCCTGTTTTTCTCGGTGATCGGGCCGCTTGCTGCTGGCTCAGCGCTCCGGGCGTCTTCGGATTAGGCAGTGGATGCGTGATAGGTCGCCTTCGGCCCAAGGCAGACATTTGCACGCGCAGATCTAATGATATTGCCTGCTGCAATGCAGCGAATGGCAGGACTGAGCCCAGTCTGGACGTTCATTTTTAGAACCGCGTCATCCTCCCACCACAATCCAAGAGGAAGGAATCAAGCAATTCGGTTGGCTCTAGGATCATGATTTAATGAGAAGAATTTTTAAGATCACATCAATTGCGGTGCTACTGTTCCTCGTGGGTGTGATTGGATATGGAGCATTTGGCTATTTCGACGCGCTTTCGGATTCAGAAGAACTTGAAGCAAGAGCCGACGGCCTGATTGCAGAAGACTTGGGTGGCTCTTCTCTCGGTGAAGAGCGCTATCGTCAACTGTTAGTGGTCCAAGACCCGGCCTTTGAGCAGCACAGTGGAGTAGATATAACAACACCCGGTGCAGGTATCACGACCGTTACGCAGTCGCTCTCCAAGCGGGTTGGGTTTGAGAATTTCACCCCCGGTATCGGAAAAATCCGACAGATTGGTTATGCGCTTGGGTTAGAGAGCCGGTTGAGCAAAGAGCAGATCATGGCGCTTTGGCTCGATACACTTGAAATGGGGCGCGGGCCGGAAGGCTGGGTCACTGGATTTCATCGTATGAGCGAAGCAACTTTTGGGGCAGCGCCCGCCAAGATCGAAGACGATGAGTATCTATCCATGCTTGCGGTCCTCATTTCACCGGGCCGCTACACTCTCGGTACTGATGACCAAGCACTACTGGAAAGGACAAATCGCATCCGCCGTTTGGTTTCGGGAGATTGCGCTCCCAATGCCAATTCCGATGTTTGGCTTCAAGGTTGTAGCCAGTAAATCAAAACGGCGGCCTTTTTCGCAGAACCGCCGCGAATGCGGTGCGCAGCGACAGGCAGCAATGGGCCCTTCTCGAATTCTTTCAGCGTTGCAGCGGATGACACTTTCGGAAAACTGGGCCAGACTTTAGTTTGCATTAATATTAGTGTAAACTTATATCCTGGAAGCTTGTGAGGATACGGGCATGGAACTCGACAACGCTTTGGGTGCGACCTTTCGTGAGGTTGGCAGTGGTGAACGCGACGGAAAACCGACGCACATCGTCCGCGCAAGCCGAAGCTACGCAACAACTCCGGACGATTTGTGGCACGCGGTGACCGACGCGGAGCGCATACGGCGTTGGTTCGCGAATGTAACCGGCGACCTGAATGAGGGTGGGCGTTTCTCGATTGAAGGAAATGCGGACGGCGATATCGTTGCCTGTGAGCCGCCGAGACTCTTGGTTCTGACATGGGAGTTCGGCGGCAATACGAGTTGGGTCAAGGTGGTGATTGAACAATCCGACGACGGGGCATTGTTGACGCTTGAACATGAGCATCCGACAGACGAAAGAAGTCAGGCCCATTGGAATGCGTATGGTCCGGGTGCGACAGGCGTGGGTTGGGAACTGGCAATGCTGGGATTGGACGTGCACCTTGCAAGCGATGGCAGTTCAACCCTTGATGCCGGAATGAAATGGGCCGAGGGGCCGACGGGAAAAGCAATGTTGCGTTCGTGGGCCGAGGCATGGGGCATGGCGCACGCCGACGCAGGGACAGACCCGCAGGTCGCAATGAACAGCGCGGAAAGAACTGCCAGGTTCTACACGGGTGAAAGCCAGTGAACGCCTTCGACGTATTGTCCGATCCCGTACGCCGGCGAACTCTGGAGCTTATCTCGCAAAGGGAACACGCGTCTGGCGAAATCGTCAAGGTTGTCGAGTCGGAATTCGGTATCTCTCAATCGGCTGTCTCCCAGCATCTGCGCGTCCTGCGCGAAACGGGTTTTGCAATTGTACGGAAAGAAGGCGCCAAACGCTGTTACGAAATCAATCCTGCGGGTTTTGCCGATGTGGACGCCTGGCTGGATCAGCTTCGGTTTTTTTGGGCCTCAAGAATGGAGGCTCTTGCCACCGAGGTGGAACGCGGCAAGCGATCTGACAGGGGCGCAGGCTGAATTCATCGCGGCTTCTGGAACGCCGCTTCGAGCCCAACTTGACCATTGCCGCACACTGCATAAGTGTCAGGTGGAGAAATTGAATGAAGCTGCCCAAACATGCCGCAAACCATCGAAACAGACCGCTTGCTTCTTTCGGCCCCCAAACTGTCTGAAGTGCCGGCGCTTTTCAGTTTCCTGGGTAACAAAGTCGCCATGAAACACACCCATTGCGATGCCAGTCTTAAGGAATGTCGGCGCAGAATTGCCGTTCATGAGTGGAGGAGACGCCATGACGGATTTGCTCCCTGGACAGTTCGTATCAAACAAACAAGAGTACTGATCGGTTGGGGCGGGCTATATGACGATCCGTTTGATCCGGGCTGGGGTATTGAACTGGCTTACTATTTTGATCCATCCGCTTGGGGAAACGGCTATGCAACAGAGCTTTGTCATGCGGCGCTGGAGTTTTCCGATCAAAGATTGGAGCTTGAGAAAGTCTCTGCATTCGCTCCTCCAGATAACTCCGCATCAAATGCGCTGCTTAAGAAGATGGGATTCGAATACGAGCGATTTGTAATTGAAATGGAACGCAACCTTTACACTCGCCGAAGACAGGCTTAGCGCAATATCTTCATCAAAACGGTCATTCGTTCAATCGCGGCAACCGGTCGATCCGAGCCCAATATTGCTCTGGGCTTGATTGTCAGCTCTTGTTTACTCACCAAAACTCGCCCGAAACATCTGATCGCCAGCCTGCTTGAAATCATTCGACCAATCAGGTTTGCTATCGCTTGAAATTCCGATCTGGGGGCAGACAACTGAAAGCGATCGACAAATTTCTTCCCAAGGGACTTCTTGTGCTCTCGGCTGTCCTGCTGATATGGGGCTTATCGGGACTTCTGGAATACGCCTTTTCCGGTGTGAATCTGGGCTTGCAAAACAGCAACTTTCCACCTGGTCTTCAATTCATTCATTTTTTTGCGATTTCGCTGACCGGGGCAATTTTCGTTTTTGGTTACCTTAGTCGCTGGCCCCAAACACCCTATGCCACAATGACTATGTATGCCGTGCTGGCGGCTTTGTGCTTTGTCGAGACGATCGATTTTCAAGCCTTTGGCGGCGGGGCCGGAGGCGTTGCAATCATGCTGCTGGAGTTCACCCTTTATATCGGGCTTTCAGTTTACCTTCTTCGCTCAACATACATCCGGGAACACTTTCGCCTGGCTTTGCCGCGGAGCGATACCCAGACCTGACCAGCCCGCCGAGCGCACACAAATCCTGCGCTATCACCTCTTCTGCTCCATCATCGGCCCGCTTCCCGCCTGCTCGGTGCTGATTGCCCTTGCGTGGATTGTGACGGCAGCTAAATTCTCACCGTTGCACCGGCAGAAGAAAGGCAGAGCGGATGCTGTGTAAGATCGGCGAGGTTGAAGTCTGGAGAATCCTTGAAATCAACGGCCCGTTCCTGACGCCGGAGGAGCTTTTTCCGACGGCGGGGCCGGATGTCAGGCGGATCGTCGAGGAGCATGTGGAGGGCGGCGTTTGCGTCCGGTCGGGGCGGCTGATTCTGCCGGTTCAGGGATTTCTTCTGAAAACGCCGTCTCACACGATCCTGGTGGACAGCTGTGTGGGCAATGACAAGACCGTGCCCGGCACGCCCGATTGGCATAAACGCTCGGACACGCGGTTCATGGCGGCCCTGACCGCTGCCGGCGTTGGCACGGACGATATCGACTATGTGCTGTGTACCCACCTGCACCCGGATCACGTCGGCTGGAATACCAGGCTTGAAGACGGGCGCTGGGTGCCGACATTCCCGAATGCCCGTTATCTGCTGCCCGCCGCCGACGAGGACGTGCAGCGCGCGCGCCACGCGGACCTCTATGTTGAAAGCGTGTTGCCGGTCATTGAGGCCGGGCAGGCCGAGCTGGTTGAGGCCGGGCATATGCTGGGTGATCACGTGACCCTGGTCCCGACACCTGGCCACACGCATGGCCATGTCTCCGTGAAGGTGAAAAGCGGCAATCATGAAGCCCTGATCACCGGCGATGCCATGCACTCTACCGTGCAATGCCGGTATCCGGACTGGCACTTCATATACGATGCCGATGCGGAGATGGCCGTCGCCTCGCGCAGACGATTGCTGGAACAGGCCTCCGAAACAGGCTGCGTTGTTTTAGGAAGCCATTTCGCACTGCCCTCATTTGGGCATGTCAGGTCCGACAGGGACGCCTTTTTGTGGGAAGACCGGCTTTGGCGCAAAAGCTGATCTCGCGCGGCGCTGATCCCTTGGCCAATATTCCCTGGAACGAGACGCCGGCATCACAGGGATGCAGCCCGGGCGGCCCGGCGCTCTGATCCCGAAATCGGCGGTTTGAATGCACCCATGGTCAGTTCAACCAGGAGCGGGATAACGTTCAGCTGGCCGATGAACATTTCCTTGTGCTCGAGCGTGACGAATTCGGGGTTGAGGTGTCCGCTTGGCACCGACGCTTCAGCAAGTGCCAGAAGCTCGGGCATCATCGGAACAAGGAACACAAAGGCGTTGGTTGCCAACACGGCGGCGGCCAGAAACTTGATCCTCATCCACCATGCACGTTCCCGGCAGAAGAAGAACAGAACCAAATCACAAAGGATCTTCAGCGTCAGACCGGGTAAAATGAGGATGTAGGCGCTTTGAAGCTTGTATGTGTAGACCGTCACCATCGTGTCCGGTGCCGCATTGGCAAAGAGCACACCAATGACGATGTGTGACAGTATGCCCCCAACATAGAGGATGTTGCCGATCTCGTGAGCGAATTCTACGAGTTTTCGGGGCATGTGCGATGGTATCATCTCAGACGCCGCCAACAACCGCCAGGTAAGCGAATAAAATGAATATTGCCCCTGCAATAAGGGTGCGGGGCAGATGAAGCCTTCCCCAGCGGCCAAGGTCGTCTGACATCTGATCCGAGTGAATATCCGCCCCTTCGGCCATGATGCGCCGGTTGACCGGCATCAGCACGATGATCGTGTAGGGTCCGCTGACCTGCAGGATGACGGCTCCGGTGAACCACCACCAGTTCCGCGACAGATAGGAAACCGCGAGACTGACCAGCAGGACGGCGATCGAAAGGCCCAGCTGAAGATGATTGGACTTGTGGAAGAACGGTTTGAAGTAGCCGACGGCGGTTTCGCGCGAACTTGCCATCATCGCCGGATAGGAAACGGCTGATGCCGACATGCCGTAGCCGAATACCATCGCCATGAGAGTCAAATCGAGTATGACAAGCGCGTCCAACATTTTTGCTTTGCTCCTGTTTCAGTGATGCAACGCTTGCGCTTCGGCAGGCTCATCGGAACTCAAAGGCTTCGGTATGAATCCGTGTCCGGCCAACCCCTTCAGCCTTGAGGTTCTTCATCAAAGCGTTGACCATCGGCCTGGGTCCGCATAGGAAATAGTCGTAGCTGTCAAGCGGGTCGGGCAGCTTGGTTTTCATGATGTCGACCCGGGCGAAATTGCCCTCGTCCGAGAACAATGGCACGAGCGTCACGTTGCCGAGTTCGGCGGCGCGTTTATCCAGTTCATCGAGGAAAATTGCATCGTCGCTGTTGCGCGCGGCGTAGACGAGGTGGATTTCCCGGCCATCGCCCGGTTTCATCTCACGGACGGCCGACAGGAACGGCGTCAATCCAATGCCGCCGGCGAGCCAGATCTGTTTTCTCCCCGCCGATGCCATATCGAAGCGGCCATAGGGTCCGTGCACATGGACAGTGGCGCCGGCCTTCAGTTCTTCACGAACCTTTCGCGTCCAGTCTCCGAGCACCTTCATGGTAAAGCGCAGGCGATCTTCTCCCGGGGCGCTGGAAATCGTGAAAGGATGCGGCTCGTCCCAGCCCTTGCCCTGCACTTCCACAAAAGCAAACTGTCCGGATTTGTGTTGCAGATTGTCGCCGACCGGCTTGAGAACGATTTCAGTCGCCCGCTCCAGAGCGTTTACGCTTTCGATCGTGTATTCCAGAGCTAATCTGCGGTTCTTTCCCGCAATGCTGTAAAGATAGGAAAGAATGCCGATAACAGCCGTGCAGATCAGCAATATCCCGGACGGGCCGAAGCGCTCGAAGAAAATTGGCGGCGCCAACAAAAAATGACCGACAACCAGAAGGTAAACAAGACCCATGGCTTTGTGCGGTAGCCGCCAGCGGTGATAGGGGATCTTCCGGTTGAGCGTCAGCGCCAGCGAAATGACGAGCAGGATCAGGGCGACCATTCCCATGGGTGCCGAGGGAACCAACGACATTTCGAGTTCGCTGACGCCGGCGGGCAACGCCTTCGGCACGCCCAGAAAATGCAGCAGCACCAGTAGCCCTGCGATGACACCGCAATATTTGTGGACCTGATACATACGGTCCAGCCCGCCGAACAAGGCTTCGGCGGCTCTCAGCCGGGTCGACAGAACAATCGCCACCGTCATTAACAAAAACGCAAAACCGCCCAGCAAAGTGGTCATGGTGGTTCTGCCGTCATGGCCTTCGGGAGCGAAGCCGATATGCAGTCCGGCGAAGACCGCCAGAAGAGCGATGATCAGGTAGATGCCGTTACGATTTAACATGGAAACGCCCCGCCTTCGGATTGTCGATGCCTATTCAGGCTTGAGTGCGGCCCGGATGGCGACGAGCACGGAAAAGCCGCCCAGAAACTCTGATTTTTCGAGGATGGCGTTTCCGTTCACATCGGCGCGGTCAAAATCGGCAAGCAGGGATCTGCGGTGTTCCGACTGGGTGATTTTGCCGTCACCGTTGCGGTCCCAGAAACTGAAAACAACTTTCAGCGCCGTGTCATAGGCCAGTTTCCTGTTTTCATCTTCGGCGATGTTCTGGAAACCAAAACCCCAGCCCAGAAACTCCGCAAGTTCCATGCCGCCATTGTCGTTGGCGTCGATGGATTCGAATATGTCGGCCCTGATAGCCTCCATATCACCCTGGTGCAGGTAACCCTTGCCGTGACGGTCGGCCGACTCGAATGTGAGTTCGGCCAGCAGCCTGCCTTCCGGTTGTTCCTCGGCCGCCGCCGGTGCGATCAATGTTGCAACAAGGGCGGTGCAAGCCAGCATCTGTTTCATTTTTTTCTCCATGCCTGTTGTGAAGCCTTGGACGCTCATATAATTTGCGAATGCAATACATGCAAATGCAACACTTGTAAATACAATTGTTGCCAGTGGAGGCGAATCTGTGAAAGTCAGGGGGATCAATGGGCAGGGATGAGTTTTTGATGACCCAAATCTCCGAGGCGCAGCGCAGGCGACAATCCAGTTTGGGATTTTTGATTCAGATACTCGCTCGCCGCATTGATCAGGAGATGAAGCAACGTCTGGCTGAAATCGGAATCGATACGAAGATTTTCGCGAACCTCATGCTATTGAGCGAGGGTGACGGCATCACGCAGCGGGAGCTGGGCAGAATGCTGGAGTTTCCGGAGTATTATACGAGCAGAACCGTTGATATCCTGGTTGCAAAGGGACTGGCCGAAAGACGCCCGGACCCGGACAGTCGCCGGTCGGTGCTGATATTCCTGACCAGCAAGGGTCGCGAAAAAACCAAGGCCCTGCCATCAATCATCTCAGCGGTAAACTCTGAGTATCTTGGACCCCTGAACGCGAAAGATCGGCAGCAACTGGTCAAGCTTTTGCAGCGCGTTGCGCGTATCGATGAGCATGGCGACCCCAATCTTTAAGGCAGCCAAGGCCAAGCGTTCGCTGAGCATTATGCATGAGGCGGGCGTCCTCAAGGCTGGCGCAATTTGACCGGATGCGGCACCACCGCGATACTGTGACGTTTGTCGGGGCTCGGGGACAGCCCTGCGGCGAGACTGATGTGTCGGGGGGTGCACTTTGAATTCCATCTTGAGAAAACTGCGCTGGCTGTTGTGCCTGGCGATCATGCCAACGGGAACTCTGGCGCAGGATGCCGCTCCACCGGATCTGCTTTCCTTTGCTCAGGGCGCGGTGCCTGTCGCGGTGACAAGCGCGCCCTCCGATCTGCGGGTCGGAATTGATCAGGCCATCGGCGTCATTGACGGCAATTGGGCCGGCTTTGGTATTTTGCGCAAGCCGGCGGTGGCCGGGGATGTGGTCGAGATGACCTTTTCCTTGCCGGCGCCAACGCGGTTCGACAGGTTTGCGGTGCCAAATGTGTTTGAAACGCGGAGCCCATCGCAGACCTTCGTGAAAACGGTTGAGGTGCTTGGGGCGACGGATTCCGTCGACGGGCCCTATCTGCCCCTGGCGCGGGCCGAGCTGACCACGCATGAATCAGACGGTGAGCAGACAGCTCTTGTCTTGTCTGACGATCAGCCGGAGGTGCGCTGGGTCCGTCTGCGCCTTTCCGGTGGTATCGATGTGCAGACGGACAAGAGCTTTCTGGAGTTTTCAGAGCTGATTGGCACGGGTGTCCAACAGGAGCCGCCATTGTCCGAAGCCTTTGCAGGTGTGTGGTCCGGGCGCGGTGTGAAGCTGGAGCTGGAGCAGAAGGGGCCGGTTGTCACAGGTTGTTATGACGGAAATTCCGAGCTTAAGGGCACCGTTCGCGGCAATATTCTGCGTGCCCTCGGTGCGGATCCGGCTGGCGTGCCGTCGCAATTCATCCTGATCGCGGGAGACGATGGCGCCATTCAGGGTCTTCGCTCCTCCAATGGAGCACCGTTCAAGCCGTATAATGGTGATCGTTCCGACAAGCCGGCAACCTGTCTGCAGCCTGAGCCGCCAAAGCTCGGCTGCGGCTCCATCGTGCATGGGATCGGCTTCGACTTCGACAGCGACCGGATAAGGCCCGCCTCGCAAGGCGTAGTCGAAGAACTCTATGCCGGGCTCAGTGCGGATGCCGGCACGGGGATCCGGATCATCGGGCATTCTTCGAGCGAGGGTGCGGAAGATTATAATCGCGACCTTTCCGAACGGCGTGCCCGATCGGTTGTTGCGGCTCTGGTGGATCTCGGGATCGACCCCGCCGACATTTCGGCTGCGGGCCGTGGCGAGGCCGAGCCGATCGCCAGCAATGACGATGAAGCCGGCCGGTCGCTCAATCGCAGGGTAGAGGTGACATGCTCCGGATGATCCGCGCCGGATTGCCGCTCCGGGGCGGTATTGCCGAGCCCGTCGACTGGGCATCGATGCACGTTTGAGGGGGATGATGGGGTCATGCGACGGGCTGATATTGTCTATGCACTGATCGTTGTCTGGGCGCTGGCGATTGGCTGGTCATTGTGGGGCGCTGCCGCGGTCGAAGGGCCTCGAAACCTTGATACGGGCTTCAAGAAGCTCGATGTGTTTTTCAAGGGCCAGCTTCTTGCATTTGGTGTTGCCCTGGTCACCGCGGCTGCCGGTTTTGCGTTTGCCGGTGCGGCCCGCCGGATACGCCTGATCGGCCTCATTCCGATTGGTCTGACGGTGTTGGTGCTCGCCGGGTCAACTGCGGCGTTTCTTCTGTTCAACGAGGCGGACCCAACACCGTCCACGCAAACACGCATGCCGACTGCCCCGGCAGACGGGGCCGTCGACTAGCCGCCCGCACTCGTCGGTTTCGGCTTATAGCTCATAATTCGATGGTTCTGTCCGGGGCGAGCGATGTGAGAAACGGCCGGTCATGGCTGACCACCAGAATGGCGCCATTATAGGCCGCCAGCGCGGTTTCGAGCGCTGCGATGCCGTCGAGATCGAGATGGTTGGTCGGTTCGTCGAGGATGAGGAGCATGGGTGGATGGGCGGAGCCAAGGGCGCAGGCAAGGCCGGCGCGCAGCCGTTCACCGCCGCTCAGATCGCCTGCCTTGCGCATGGCGTCCGCAGCGCGGAAACCGAAGCGGGCGAGCGCCGCATGGGCCATATTGGCATCCGCCGATGGATTGAGGCGCTGGTAATTTTCCCGCAGTGCCCGTGCCGGGTCCAGCAGCGCCAGATGCTGATCCAGCATGGCAAAGGAAACCATCAGGTCCACGGTGCCGCTTTGAGGCGCGACCTGACCGGCGATCAATTTCAGAAGCGTTGTCTTGCCGCTCCCGTTCGGCCCCGCAATCAAAACGCGCTCCGGGCCGCTTACGGTGAGCGACAGATCACGGATCAACGGGCGGTCCGGATCATAGCCGCCGGTCACGCCATTCAATCGCAGCACCAGCTTGCCGGGCGGCAGGCCCGTCGGGGGAATGCTCATCTCGATGGGCTGCAGGATCTCGATCTTTTCGCGTGCGGCGGTCAGCGCTTCATCCGCCGCCTCCCGGCGCGCGTCCCTCAGGCGCGTGCCGGTTCCGTCCGACGCCTCTGCCCGCTCCTTGGCCTTGTCCATCAGGATCTTGGGCTGATCGCCCCTGGCGCGCGCTTTGCGCCCGGCCCTGTCCGTGCGCGCCTTGCGTTCGCCGGCCAATTGCGCGCGCTGTGCCGTTTCGGTACGGATCTTTTCCGCATGGGCAAGGGCGCGCTGTGCTGCGTCGAGCTCGGTCTCCTTGCGTTGCCGGAAGGCGGTGTAGTTTCCGCCATAGCGGGTCGCGCCGAGTGAGGTCAGCTCCACGATTGCGTCCATTTCTTCCAGCAATTCCCGATCGTGGCTGACGATGATCGCCCCACCTTTCCAGCCGCGGATAAGCTCGATCACGGCTTTGCGTCCTGCCCGGTCGAGATTGTTTGTCGGCTCGTCCAACAACAGGAAATCCGGCTTGGCAAAGATCAGCGCGGCAAGGGCGGCGCGGGTGCGCTGACCGCCCGAAAGCGCGGCCAACGGGGTCTGGAGATCAGCCGTAAGATCGCAACGCGACAGTGCGGCTTCAACCCGTGAGGGCAGGGTCCAGTCCGCATCGCCGAGTTCTTCGACGCAGGCCGACCCCTCTTCCGCCCGATCAAGCAGCGTGAGTGCTCGCCGGACGCCGAAGAGGTCGGCGATGGTATCGCCGGGACGCTGCATTGCGTCCTGCCGCATCATGGCGCATGTGCCCGATACCTGCACATGGCCAGCTGCGGGCAGCAGATCGCCGCAGATCAGGAGCAGGAGCGTGCTCTTGCCCGTCCCGTTACGCCCGACGATGCCGGTGCGCTCGGGCGCAAAAGCCAGATTGAGGTCGGAAAAAAGTGGCGTGCCGTCAGGCGTGGACCAGGAAAGACTGGATAGGGACACTGATGCGGGCATGGGGAAGAACGTCTCGTTGCAAAACCGGAAGGGCGAAAGCAGCGAAAGTCTGATCCATGACCCGGGTGTCTCCTCTTGTGTGACCGTCTCGAAGATAGGAACTGCAGCAACGGCCGGCAAGACCTGATGTGATTGGCGCTCAGTATTTAACGCGCCCAACCCGGCAGCGCTTGCCCGCCCAATCGCCCGAAAAGAAACATATGGCCCTTTGCCATTGGCCGCGACTCATTCATACTGATCCGCAGGCCATGGCCCTTGCCTCCCCCCTCCAGCCGGGAAAGCACGCAACATGCGGGGCCGTCCAACCCATCGAACCGACTGTTCGAGCACCACGCATGAGGAGGGATTGCGGTTTCCGCTCGCATCAGGAGGTTTTCCATGAAACTGTCTGCACCGATCCACCATCTTAAACGCCGGGCGAAAGCCATGGCGCGCAAGGAGCGTATCGCCTTGCACGAAGCGCTTGACCGTGTCGCGAGAATAGAGGGCTTTTCTCGCTGGAGCCTGCTTGCAGCACAGATATCCAAGGGTACGTCGGCAAGCGAACTGCTCGCGAAGCTCCGGCCGGGCGATATGCTGCTTTTGGGTGCGCGGCCCGGCCATGGCAAAACACTGATGGGCATGGAGCTGATCGCCGAAGCGATGAAATCCGGCCGTCAGGGCGTTTTTCTCAGCCTTGAATGTGTCGAATCCGATGTCCTGGACTATCTCAACGCCATAGGCGGCGATGCTGCGCGTTTCAACGAGCGGTTCACCTTCGACAATTCCGATGCCATCAGCTCCGACTATATTGTCGAGCAGCTTTCTGCGTCGCCCCGGGGCACCGTTGCCGTCATCGACTATCTGCAACTGCTCGATCAGCGGCGCGAGAATCCGGTGCTGGCCGAGCAGGTCCGGGCACTGAAGTCGTTTGCCGAAGACAAGGGCCTGATCTTTGTGTTCATCTCGCAGATCGACCGGTCCTATCTTCTGTCGGCGCGGCCCTGCCCCGATATGCGGGATGTGCGCCTGCCGAATCCGGTGGACCTCAAGCTCTTCGACCTGGCCTGTTTTCTGCAGGATGGACGGGCGCACATTGCATCGAACGGGGTGTGATCCGAGGGCTCATTGGCCGGAATGCGGAGCTGTCTGACCCATCGAACCGGCTGCTCCGGCACATGTGTGTGCAATGGCTGCGAAACGGGACGCGGGTGTTGACGACCTGCGGCCCGTAGATTGGGATGTTCCTTAGTCGTGCGGCGGATTACGGGTGTCCTGGATGTCCTGTATGCGTTGCGGCCATGTGGACCGGATATAGGACAGCACATCCCAGATATCGTCGTCTGACATCGCATCGCCGAAACCGGGCATGCCGCTTTCGAAATCCTTGATGCCGCGCGCCGTCAGCAATTCCGCGCCGCCAAGCCGCGTGTATTCGAACAGGAGCCAGTTGTCGTGATGCCATGTGTGCCCGGATTCATCGTGTGGCGGCGCCGGCAAAATGCCGTTTTCATCCGGCCTTTGCCAGTCCGGTTGTCCTTCGAGGTTGGCGCCGTGGCAGGACGCGCAATGCTCGGTATAAAGCGTGCGCCCGTTGAGCAGGTCCCGGTTATCCAGTTCGTGACCGGCGATTGCGTGCGTGGCGGTGCCGCAGGCGAGGATTGTCAGAATCCACCTCATATGACGTCCACCCACGTCTTCATGCCGGCCGCCTGGTGACCAAGCATATGACAGTGCAGCAACCATTTTCCGGGATTGTCGAACACACAGGCAATTTCGCGGGTCCCGCCCGCTTCGACCAGCGTTGTGTCCCTGAAATCACCCGGAGTATCGCCTGCCCCGATTTCAAAGAAATGATGTCCATGCAGATGGATACCGTGCGGGAAACGGGTATCGTTTATCAGCTTGATACGGGCTGTTTGCCCGCGGGCGAACCGGTGAAAGGGCCTGTCCGTTACCCCGGATTGCCCGTTAAAAGCCCAGATCGCGTCCCGTCGGCCCATCATTCCGCGCATCATACGCCGGCTCATGGCGCCTCCTTCCATGGAAAGTGTCAGCGAGACAGCTTTGTCCATGTCGGGCTGTGCGACGGCATTGGGCACAAGGGCGGGCACTTGCGAGGGGACCCGGACGGCATTTTCTCCATCCATCGGGATTTCGCCGAGCAGGTAAGAGCCTTCCCGGGTCTGAAAGATGAATGCCAAGTGATCGGATGAGGTGACGTCCGCAATGATATCGGCGCGTTGGGCCGGGGCGAGCACCAGATCGGACATCGGCCGGGGATTGGGCAGGGGCATGCCGTCCAGGGCAACGACCATGCCGTCTGCGCCTTCAATTATGACCGGGAATATCCGGTCGGTCGCGACATTGATCAGACGCAGCCTTACCCGGTCACCGCGCTGTACCTGCTTGACCGGTTCGACGAGCGCGCGCGCGTAATTGCCAAGGCGTCCGTCATGCGCCTGATCGTGCATGTTGTCGAAATCGTCCGCGAGCGTGCCGGCTTCTGTCATGCGCCAATCATCGATCATCACGACCAGATCGTGATCGACATCCGGCGGCGCGGATTCTTCGACGATCAGCGGGCCGTAAAGCCCCTTGGCGACCTGCTCCAACGAGCGGTTGTGGGAGTGATACCAGAACGTGCCCGCATCGGGCGCGTGGAAACGATAAGCAAATTCCGCCCCCGGTTTCACGACCTCCTGGGTGAGGCCCGGCACGCCGTCCATTGCATTGTCGGTCCTCAGCCCATGCCAGTGAATTGCGGAATCCTCGTCAAGCCGGTTCATGAACCGGATGTCGAACATGCCGCCCTGTTGCATTTTAAGGACTGGTCCGGGCGTGCCGCCGTTGAAGCCCAGCATCGCAGTTGCAGGATGCCCCTCCGGCAATATTTGCGCCCTGACAGGCTGTGCCATCAACTGCGTTTGAGTTGAAGCAAATGCAATATGTGGAGTAAGCGCTGCGGCGCCGGCGACAATCAAGAAATCTCGTCTGTTCATGATAACCTCAATTCGAAGGGGTCAAAGCACGCTTGCCGTTTCCGAGCGAAGAACAACGTGTGCTGACATGGCTGAGACCGCGCTCGCGTCAATCGATAGATGTGTCCGGTAGATGGACTGGTCCTAACCCTGTGAAGTCGGATTGGGCCGCGGTGTCCCACGGCCGGCAGAGCCACAAATCGCATAAGCGACCCGCGGAACGTGTCTGCTTCAAGGGTTCGGCGGTCTGTCCGGATTGTCCGGGCCGGTCTGTGCGGGGAGGTGTTCGGTCCGCCACTCGACGATGCGTTGAACATCGCCAAACGAGGTGCGCGGATGCTGGTGAACAACCGCCAGGGCATGACAAAGATAGGGACTGCACCCGGCAAAACCCTTGTCTGCGTTCCCGTCTGAAACGGGATCAATCTGTTCATTCAATACATGAACGAGATGAGGTGATTCGACCGATGCCGAGATGGTGTTGTTGCAGTGACTGCCAACAAAGTTTGCCGAAGATGCATGCCCGGAGCCGGTCAGGCCGGTTACGAGAACCGGGAGCGTCATAAGCAAAGCCGCGATTATGTGCAAATAGAACCTCACCACCAATACCTAATGCACATCGCAGCGCAAG
The DNA here is from genome assembly GCF_027944115.1 of Hoeflea prorocentri. Lineage (NCBI taxonomy): Bacteria > Pseudomonadati > Pseudomonadota > Alphaproteobacteria > Hyphomicrobiales > Rhizobiaceae > Hoeflea > Hoeflea prorocentri. The sequence continues at coordinate 4,567,844 of NZ_JAPJZI010000001.1, forward strand.
ACAACGCTATGAGGGTCGTGCTTTCCGGAACCCAATTACACACCGTTCCGCTGAGATTTCCATTCCGGCACTACGTCATCAGCGCCCAGCCGAGGCATGTTGCGCAGTTTTTTCCCAATTTCGCTTGAGGTTCCACCAACTGGAAGCGCTAGCGTCATGTTTGGAGGAAGAATTATGATGCACAACTACTGGAATGGCGGTTTTTTGGACATGGGTTTTGGCATGCTGTCGGTGATCGCAATCATTCTTCTGATCGGGATAATGATTGGATATGTTCTTGGACGAGTACGCTGAAGAGTGGCATCGACCGACCGGAAACAGGAGCAGTTGCTGCAATCGGGAGATCGATGTTGGATCGTAAAAAGCCGATCTCAGCGGGCATCATCGTTGTCCTCATGCTGGGCATGATTGCGTGGAATGTCCTTGGCGGACCGGATCACAATTCTGACGCCAAAGCCGGTGTTCCGATGGTCCAGGTCGCGGTGCCGGCCATTGAGGGGCAGGCCAGGCTGGGCGAGAGTGTTTTCAACGAGCATTGCGCGGTCTGCCACGGCAACAATGCCGCTGGCCAGGAAGGCATCGCACCGCCGCTCGTTCACATCATCTACGAGCCAAGCCATCATTCCGACACGTCGTTTTTTCTTGCAGTGCGAAATGGCGTACGCGCGCATCACTGGCGGTTCGGTGACATGCCGGCAGTGCAAGGGGTTTCAGAGGCCGAGATTGAGCAGATAGTGACCTATATCCGTACTCTGCAGCGGGCGAATGGAATCAATTGAGGGATTTGGATGGGTAGAATTACAGGACTTTGGGCCGCATCGGCGTTTGTCATTTCAGCTTTCGGCGGACTGGCGCTGGCTCATTCCGGCGCGACCGGCGTTGTCAAGGAACGCATGGAAGCGATGAAATATATCGCGGCGCAGATGAAGCAGATCGGTGTGATGGTAAAGGGCGAACAAGCCTATTCCGCCGATGTTGCGGCCGCAGCCGCCGCGGTTATAGCTGAACACGCAGAAACTATGCCCTCGCTGTTTCCGGAGGGCTCCAACAGCATGCCGAGTGAAGCGCTCGCCACGATCTGGTCGGACTGGGGCCGTTTTGCACGATCGGCCGAGGAGCTTTCAATCACCGCCACAACACTGTCGGAGGTTGCCGGCAGCGCGACAAGCGCTGATGAGATCAGGGTTCAATTCGCGGCCGTCGGCAAGACATGTTCCGCCTGTCATGAAGGGTTTCGCAAGGCCAATTAACCGTCACGCCCAAGGGCCTTCAGCGGGGTCAAAGGGCCGGTACCGGAGCCCCGGGGCTGCTTTCAATTGCCGGAATGCAGGGCATCAATGACACGGCTCATGTAACCGAGAAATGCGGCGCGTTCGTGTACATCAAGGCCGGACAGAGCCTTGGCGTTGACCTGTCCGGCCGCGGCGTAGGCATCCTCGCGGATTTTCTTTGCCTTCGGTGTCAGCCAGATTTGCTGCGCGCGGGCGTCGGAGGGGTGTCTGGTGCGCCGGATGAGACCGTCGCGCTCCATGCGCGTCAGCGTGTTGGCTATGGTGGCCTGTTCGATATCGAGGCCGGAGACGAGCTCCTTTTGCGTTACGCCGTCCCGCTCCCACAAGGAAAGCAATGCTGGGAATTGGCCGGGTACGATGCCGAGGGGTGCGATGCGCTCGTGAAGATGCTGGGCGAAAAGCCGCGCCATCCGGTTGGCAAGATATCCAGCCGATTCGTCCTTTTTGAAAGTCATATGTCATATTCCACTTGAATAGCATGCTATGCAATATTATATAGCATACTATGTAAATAAACGCCTGAATATTGAGGGTCGCGGATATGAGGCTTAAAAGCACGTCTACCCAATACGGTGTTGTCGCTGTTTCCATTCACTGGATCAGTGCTGCCCTGATCCTAGCGTTGATCGCATCGGGTTTTGTCGCGGAGGCGACGCAGCCAAATCCGACCGTGCTGCGGATACATATCGGTCTTGGCGGCGCGATTTTGATGCTGACGGTCTTGCGGCTTGCATGGTGGCTGTTTGCCGATAGTAAGCCGGCAAATATTCCGGGGTCCGGTTGGCAGGTGCGGCTCTCGGGTCTGGTGCATATCCTCTTTTATGTCGTGATTTTCGGCATGGCCGCGAGCGGCATCGGCATGCTCGTCCTGTCAAACGCCCTGCCGGTGCTGATCGACGGCACATCGGCAACGCTTCCGGATTTCGACACGCTTGCCCCACGTCGTGCGCACGGTTTCGGAGCCCGGCTGATGATCGCGCTTCTGATCCTGCACACGGGCGCAGCGCTTTATCACCATGTCTTCAAACGGGACGGAACCCTGCAACGCATGTGGTTCGCAAGGAGCTAGGCCATGAAAACCAGAATCCACGCCATCGCCGGATTTGTCGCATTCATCATGATCGCACTCTTCTGGACATCCACCGTCCTTGTCGAAATCCTCGGCACTTATGAAGCGGTGGCCACGGTCAAATCGCTGATCCTTCTGGGTATGATCGTGCTCATCCCGGCCATGGCGATTGTCGGCGCAACGGGCATGTCGCTCGGCGCAGGCCGCCGCGACCGACTGACAAAGGCCAAGAAAACGCGCATGCCGCTGATTGCCGGTAACGGCATTCTCATTCTGGTGCCGGCGGCGTTCTTCCTGGCCGCTAGGGCCAATGCGGGTGTGTTCGATACCTGGTTCTATGCGGTTCAGGCGCTGGAACTTGTTGCCGGTACGGCGAATATCACAATGATGGGACTGAATATCCGTGACGGTCTGATGATGACCCGGCGTATACGCCGGGCCGCCTGACCGTCAGCTCAGCGTCGAGTAGCTCTCGGGCCACGGGTCGCACCAGGCGTCGAGCTCCATCATCTTGTCGGACCAGCGGCGGATTTCGGCGAAATCGTCCAGCGGAAGCTCGGCCTGGTCCGCCAATGGCATAAAGGTCGCGACACCAAAATCGGCAATTGTCAGCCCGTCCCCGGCAATTTGGTCCCGGTCCTTCAGGTGATTGTCGAGAACGGCGGCGAACTGCAGAAAATAGCCGGTCGCTTCCTCGATCTCGGCCATGTCCGGTTCGCCAATGCCAAAGAAAAACTCTATGCCGAGACGCTGATCTCTTACGCCAGCTGCCGCCAGGCGGACAGCGACAGGTGCGAGGCAATGGGGCCGGAAGCGGCTATTGATCTTATCAACCGGTATATCTCGCGGGAGCATCTGGACGATATCGATGCCAATTGTCCGCTGATGGCCCTGCCAACCGATATTGCCCATGCCGGACCCGCCGCGCGGGATGCCTATCGGCAAGTGCTTGAGACGATGGTCGGATTCTTCGAGGCCAATCTTCAGCGGCAATCGCATATGATGTCGCGCCAGCGGGCGCTGGCTTTGTCCGCGATCTGCGTCGGGGCCATGGTGCTGGCCCGCACGATCGACGACGAAGCTCTGAAGGATGAGATTTGCGAGGCGGCACGCGCCTTTGCCAACAGCGCCATTGCTGAGGAACGATAGGAGTGCAGGGCTTTCAGTGATTGGTCACGGGCAACGTTCCATTATATCAATTCTGCAAAAAATCACCGATTGCCGCCACGGCGCGGTGCCATGCTGTTTCCTGTGGGAGAACCAGGTGATTGGCGCTGTCCAGCGGCACGACGGTGGCGTCCGGTATCTTTGCCGCCATTTGCCGGGCTTCCGATATTGGGGCCACCTCTTCCCGTTCCGAATGCAATATTAATGTGGGCGCCTTTACCAAAGCGAGCCTGTCGGAGACGTCGATGTCGTCAATGGTGTCACGCAGACGTATTGCATTTTCAGGTGTTGTCGCGATCCTCTGCAGCTCCGTCCACCAACGGATCTGTTCCTCATTGGCCTCGGGAAGGTAGAGGGCGGAAAACATTTGACGGAAGGTGGAAGAGTCCTTCCCCCATCCGTATCGCATGAGAGTCCTGAAGGCCTGTGCTTTCTCTTCATCCTGTTTGTTTCCGCGACGTTTTCGTCCGCGCGCATAGCCGCCCCACAGCAAGAGGTGGGAGACGCGCTGTGGGTATCGCGCGGCATAGTCGATGGCCAATGCGGCGCCTTGGGAGATGCCGAGAAGCGCGAACTTTTCCAGCCCGGATGCGTCAATCGCAGTCTCAAGATCGCTTGCCAGCGCTTCAAAGGAGAAGTCATCGGGGTGTTTGTCTGACAGGCCGGCACCTCTTGAATCGTAGCGGAGCAGAGTGTGTTCTTGCGTCAGCTTTTGGAAGAGATCACTGAATACGGGACTCTCCCAGTCGAATTCCAGATGATTGAGCCAGCTCATCGTCTTGACCAGTGCTGGCCCCTTGCCGGTAATGGAATAGGCAAGCTGGACCCCGTCCGGAGCGACGCAGTAGCGTATCAGCCGATCCTGTGATCGTCCGTTTCGCTCGAGAGGGGTCGCAGTCTGGTTTTCGCTGACTTCGACCTCAGCCACGAACCGATAGCCGTTTCTTGCAATTGTTCGAATAGAGTGTTGCCGTGTGCCACTATCGCCCATCGCCCGTCGCGCTGAACTAATGCGACTGCTGAGGGTAGCATCCGAAATGATACGGCCGCCCCAGACTGCGTTGATCAGGTCATCTTTCGTTACCAGGCGGTCGCGGTTCTCGATGAGGTGCAGAAGAAGGCGGAACACCTGGGGTTCGACCGGCTGCTGTTCTCCGCCGAGCCGCAACTCCATGCGGTCCAGATCGAGTTCGATATTCCCAATTCTATAAATCACCAGCTTGTGCCTTCAGTCCTCAGGAATATCTCAAGACAAAATCCCCGAAACCTGCAAGCAAAGCAATCCCCTTGCTCCTAGGCTTCACGCGATGCGGGGATGTTCAGTCCGCGCAGATCAAGGGAGTCAGCGATGTTCGAGATTGTCGAATTTCGGTCCGGTCAGGCGCTGCTGCGCGGGCGGATGTATTGCCATAGTCGAAATCACACACCCTGCGTTGTCATGACCCACGGGACATCCGCCACGATCAGTATGGTGGCGGATGCCTATGCAGAAGCGATCCATTTCGCGGGGTTTGATGTTCTTCTCTTTGACCACGCCAACTTCGGGATCAGTGGAGGAGAACCAAGGCAGGAGATCAATCCCTGGATACAGGCACGCGGGTATCGCGATGCTGTCCGGCATTTGCGATTGCAACCCGGTTGCGGCGACATTGCCCTTTGGGGTGACAGCTATTCAGCCATGGTCGCACTGGTGGCCGGGTCGATGATTCCGGATGTGAGGGCAATTGTGGCCCAGATCCCGGCATGCGGGATCGAGCTTCCGGGTATCGAGCCCAACAAGGCGCGGTTTCTCGAAATGCAGGCAATCTTTGAAAGCGGTGATGTGGGCGGAGGACCGGAGCATGTGCAAGGCCCGTTGCCGGTTGTGTCTGCCGACCAGATCAATGCGCCTTCAATCCTGGCGCCCATTCAGGCGTTCCGGTGGTTCTTGCACTTTGGAGGGCGCTACGGAACAGGCTGGGAGAACAGGGTGACACGCGTCACACCGCCGACAGCCGTGCCGTTCAGCCCGTATCTCGCCGCTCCGTTCGTGACCGCCCGTGTCTTGATGATGGTTGGCAGGAACGATGAGATGGTGCATTGCAACCCGCAGGTTCAGCGAGCGGTCTACGAGAAAATCGAGGCCCAAAAGGAATTCTGTGAAGTGGACGGCGGGCATTTCGGTCTACTCTGGCATCCGGGTCAAATATTTGACAAAGCGGTTGCGCGGCAGATCGACTTCCTGAAAAGCAGTTTGGACGACGGTTAGCGGTTGTCATAGGGTGGGCAAGAACTTATCTCGCTGGAAAGCCCGCTCAAAAAAGAGTTTTGCCGATGCCTCTCCCCGAACTTCTCGATCATTTGAAGAAAACCGCCGCGCTCAGCCAGGTTGCCGGTCTCATCTCCTGGGACCAGGAGGCCATGATGCCGAAGGCGGGCGCCGCGCAGCGCGCTGAGCAGGCCGGCGCACTGGCCTCGGTCATTCATGCTCGCAATGCCGACCCGCGCATCGGCGAATGGGTTCACGGTATTGATCAAAGCCAACTCTCGGATTTCGACCGGCGCAATGTCAACGAAGCAAAGCGCAGCTATGACCGGGCGACAAAAATCCCGCCACGGCTGGCGGAGGAAAGCGCAAGGGCAAGCTCCGAAGGCCAAAGAATATGGGCGCAGGCCCGGGCAGAAAAGAAGTTTGCCGGCTTTGTACCGGCGCTGAAGCGTAATATCGCGCTGAAGCGTGAGGCGGCGGCATGCCTCGCTGAGGACGGCGCGGACCTCTACGATTGCCTGCTCGATGAATATGAGCCGGGTGCGAAGTCAGCGGATCTCTTCCCGCTGCTTGAAAGCTTGCGCCCACCCCTGGTCGCGTTGCGCGAAAAGATAGCCGGCAAAGCAAAGCCGACGCCCCTCACCGGACACTTTCCCGCGGACCAGCAGCTTGCGCTGGCCAAGAGGATCGCTGCACGCATCGGGTATGATTTCGACGCCGGGCGGATCGACACCGTGGTCCACCCGTTCTGTTCGGGCAATGGCGGCGACGTGCGCATCACCACGCGGACGGACGAGGCCGATCCGCTCAACTGCCTTTATTCGACCATTCACGAGGTCGGGCATGCGCTTTATGCCCAGGGCGCGCCGGACCCTTATCTTCCGGCTGCAGATTATTGCTCCATGGGTGTGCATGAGAGCCAGTCGCGCTTCTGGGAAAACCAGATCGCCCGGTCGCGGCTCTTTGCCGACTGGCTCTTCCCGGCGATGAAGGAAGCCTTCAGCGATATGAACCTCGATGGGCCGGATGCGCTTTTTGCCGCCGTCAACCGTGTAGAAACAGGCTTTATTCGCACCGAGGCTGACGAGGTGCACTATAACCTTCATATCCTTTTGCGCTTTGAACTGGAGCGCGAGCTGATTGCGGGCGGGTTGGAGGCGCAAGACCTTGAAGAGGCCTGGAACCAGCGCTTCGAGCGCGATTTCGGCATTGCGGTTCCCGATGCCAGCCTTGGTGTTCTGCAGGATGTGCACTGGTCGCTCGGCCTGTTCGGCTATTTCCCCACCTACAGTCTCGGCAATATCTACGCCGCGTGCCTCGACCGGGCGATGTTGAAGGACCTGCCGGGGCGCGACGACATGGTGCGCATGGCCGAGACGCAGCCGATCCTCGACTGGATGCGCGAGAAGATCCATATCCGCGGCCGGGTTCTTTCCGCGCCGGCGCTGATCGAGGAGGCGACCGGTGAAAAACCGACGGCCGCACCGCTTGTCTCCTATCTGGAGGCCAAATTCGGCGCTCTTTATGACATCTGAGCTTTTGTATTTCACCGTAGCCAATTGTGAGATCGTCGGCATACCCGCGCCATAAGAGACAACTAAACGGCATTGTGCAGCAATCCGAAGCCGGGCGACGATGGAGGAATGATCATGAAGAAGGCTGTTGTCGCCCTTTTGGCGTGTTTTGCCCTTTGGAGCACGCTTCTCGGTGCCGCCCATGCACAGGCTCAATACAAGCCGGAACTTGTCGGGCTCTGGAAGGGAAATCTGGAACACGGAGCGCGCGTTCTCCCGTCCGATCCGACCCCGACCTACTACAATGCCATTGATCCGCCGCCTGAAATTACCATGACGATCATAGGACAGGACGATCGGTCATTTCACGGACTCATGGGCAATCAGGAGGAGCGGAACTATGTTGTCGGCGTGGTGCGTGCCGACGGCAAATCGCTGTTGATGTCGGACGATGGCGGATACAAGAGCGCGACCATGCTGACGCCGACCCGAATGGAATACTGTGTTCAGGTTGCTTCGGGCGATCACATGGTCGCGGCCTGCGGCATTCTGGAAAAGCAGGTCAATAACGAGTAGGCGGCTTGGGCAGTGCGTCTTTTAGCCAGCGCTTGAAGGCAGCGACGCCCGCATTCGCCGACGGGTGTTCGGCTTCGACAATCCAGTAGGCGAAATCCGTCGGATAGCGGTCGGGGAAGGGCGTGACAAGCTGTCCGGCTTCCAATGCGTCCGTCACCGCCGGTTCCCACGCCAGGAATATGCCAAGCCCGGCGATCGCGGCATCAATACAAAGCGATGCGTTTGTGAAAACCGGTCCGTCACCAAGAACACCCGTCGACAGGCCGTTCGGGCCGAGCCACGCGTCCCATTCAAACATGCCGTCCGGGTCGGTGATGATCGGATAGTCGGCGAGATCAGCCGGGTGGGTGAGGTTTTTTGCGAGACCGGGGCTGCAGACCGGGAAAACACACTGGTCGATCAGTTTTTCCAGCCGTACGCCGCTCCATTCGCCTCGCCCCACCCGGATGCACAGATCGACATCCGAGCGGTTGGGATCAATCAGCGTCACCGATGCGTCGAGGCGTACCCGGATATGACTGTTCTGCCGGTGAAAGCCGCTCAATCGCTTGACGAGCCATTTTTCCGCCAGGACCGGCGGAATGGATACGGTCAGGGTGTCATTGCGATCCGTATCCGCCAGATCGACGGCGGCAGAAAGCTCCGTCATGGCAACGGTCAGGCGGCGGACAATCTCTTCTCCAAGCGGTGTCTTGCGCAGGCCGCCCGGGCGCCGTTCGAACAAAGTGCGCCCGAGCTGCCGCTCGGTCTTTTGCAGTTGCTGACTGACGGCGCCAATGGTCACACCAAGCTCCGAAGCGGCTTCCTTCAGGCTGCCCAGACGACCGACGGCTTCGACGGCCCTGAGACCGGAAAGATGAACCTTGTTGAGGTTTTTCATTTAGTTTTTCTAAAGTGATATTGAGCAGAAATCGATAAGTTATGTTGATTTTAGCTGATATCGTTCAGAAATGCTAAAACAACTGAACATCTGGAGCCTTTGGCCGATACGCGCGGCGACGGGCGGTACAAACAGCCGAAGCGATTGCGATCACCAGGATTGGCGGAGCGATCCGCTGTCTCATCCGGAGGTCGCGCGCATGACGCAAAGGGAGCTTGCGGATCTTCCCTTTCAATCCCATTGGCTGCGTCCGGGGCGTGAAGATCAATAGCCGCTTCTATTTGACATGATCGCGCATTAGCATGTGATTTGACCCGTTGTGTCACAGGAGACCCGCATGCTTTCCCGATCCGTGCCAACCGTTGCGCTTTTTCTCGCCGTGCTTTTGTTTCCCGCGCTCGCCATGGCTCAGGGCCTGAAAAAGGTCGCCATCGGCGTCGACTGGTTCATCAATCCCAATCACGGCCCGCTGGTGGTCGCCCTGGAGCGCGGCTATTTCAAGGAGGCCGGATTGGACGTGAGCATCGTGACGCCGGAGAAGACCACCGACAACGTTACCATGGTCCTCGATGGGCGGGTCGCCATCGGGATGTCCGACCAGCCGCGCACACAGATTGAAATTGCCAATGGCAGCACGCTCTCAGTCGTCGGAACGCTCATTCCCGTGCCGCTGAATGCGGTGCTGACCATTGAAGGCGGGCCGATCAAGACCGTCGAGGATATACGCGGCAAGCGCGTCGGCTTTGCTGACAGCGAAAAAACGGAACGCGATCTTCTCATGATTGCGCTGGCTGCGCAGGGTATAAACGGTCAGGACATCACCCTCGTCGATGTCGAGTTTGACATGGTTTCGGCGCTGCTGGACGGCAAGGTCGATGCGCTGACGGATGTCTATCGGAATTTCGAACCGATCCGGCTGCAGCTTGCCGGTGCGACGCCGAAAGTGTTCGACGTGGAGGCAGGCACGATGCCGATCTACAGCGAGCTGGTCTATATCGCCAACAATACGTTGATTGAACCGGATGTCGTGGACAAGTTCCTGGTTGCCGTCGAGCGTGGCGTCAAGGCCATCGTCGACGACCCCGATGCCGGATGGGAAACCTTCATCAAATATGATCCAAAACTCGACACCGAACTGAACAGGCTGTCGTGGGAGGCAACGGTGCCTTTGTATTCGACCCGGCCGGCAACAGTCGATGAAGCGGCCTTTGCACGGTTCGCGACCTTCCTGGTCGCCAACCAGCTTGTCGCCAGAATGCCGGCGCTCAACACCTATATTTATGGCTTGCAGCCCTGAAGGCTTTCAGCGACGCACCGCCTGCGCAACGACGATGGCGACGATAACGAGCGATGCTCCCGCCACCTGATGCAGGGAAAAGTCTTCCGACAGCAGGAAGACCGCAAGGGCTATGGTCAGAACGGGTTCCAGGTTCATGATCATCGCGGCGCGCGAGGGGCCGATCAGCCGGACACTGGCGAACATGCCGAAAAACGCCCCGGCGAATGTCAGGGCGGTCGCTGCGATGATGAGCAGTGAAACCGTATCGACCGGTGGCGGTGTCCAGCGGCCGGTGACTGCGGTCGCACCCAGGACCAGAATAAGCCCCGTCCCTGCCATATAGAAGGTTGAGACAGTCGACTGGACGTTGCTCAGTTTGCGCCCGCTCCACAGGAACGACACGCTGATCCCGCATGCCGCGACGATGGCGAAAAGGAGCCCGGGCGTGTTCAGCGCTTCGAGCCCGACACCCAGACACAGGACCAGACCAGCGAGCGCGGCAATGAAACAGATGATTTCAACCCATGACGGTGGGCGGCGGTCAATCAGGCTTTCACCCAGCCTCGTGATGAGTGGGAACATGTAGAAGATCAGTATGGCGAGGCTGACCGGCATGAAGAAAAACGAAGCGATCAGTCCGCCGGAGCCGATCATGTAGGCGGTTCCCGCGCCAAGGCAATGCAGCAACTGACGCCGCCCCAGCCGGAAGGGCACGCCCTGAACCCGGAGCCAAAAGGCGCACAGCGACAGAAAGCAGACGAGACGCAGGACCAGCAGCGTTTCGATGCTCGTGCCGAGCGCGTAGACCATCGGCGTCAGGATGTTTGAAAAGCTGATGCTGACCGTAGCCGCGAGAACAAGCGACAGGCCGAGCGCAGGGGCGCTGCTATCGGTTTCCAGCGCTTTGCTCATTGACCTTCGCCCCGGTTCATGGCGACAGTCATAAGGTGTTCGCATCCGGCTGTAAATTGTTGGTTGATGCATGCGATCACGGGTTTTTGTGCGTCATATGGCGCATGGCAAATGCCGGCCGCATTGTCTATATATCGCCCGAAGGTTAAACAGTTGCCATCATGATCACGAGTACTGTCAATTTCGTCTCCGGGCTGGCCAACCCAACCCGTTACCTGACCGTAGCAGGCAAGATGCTTCCCTGGATGACGGGTATTACCGGCGTTCTCTTCGCCGTCGGGCTTTATATGAGCTTCCAGGCTCCCGAAGACTATCAGCAGGGTATGACGGTGCGCATCATGTTCATTCATGTACCGGCAGCTTGGCTGGCGATGATGTGTTACACGGTGATGGCAATCTCGGCGGTCGGTACACTGGTCTGGAAGCATCCGCTGGCGGACGTATCGGCCAAGGCGGCCGCTCCGATCGGCGCCGCATTCACCTTTCTGGCCCTCATCACCGGTTCCTTGTGGGGCAAGCCCATGTGGGGCACATGGTGGGTCTGGGATGCGCGGCTGACCTCGGTTTTTGTGCTGTTCCTGATGTATCTCGGCCTTATGGCGCTCAATCGTGCGATGGACGATCCCGGACGGGCCGCCCGGCTGTCGGCAATCATCATTCTTGTCGGCTATATCAATATTCCGATCATCAAATTCTCCGTGGACTGGTGGAACACGCTGCATCAGCCAGCAAGCGTGATCCGGCTCGACGGGCCGACAATCCATTCGTCCATGCTTTATCCCCTGCTGGTCATGGCGTTGGCCTTCTCCATGCTGTTCTTCACGCTGCACCTGATGGCGATGCGTAACGAGATCTGGCGCCGTCGCGTTTCATCGCTCCGCCGCCAAGCGGCGCGATCGATGGTTTGACGGTGACCGGGAGCCGATTGCGATGAGCCATCTTGCCTTTGTCATGCTGTCCTATGGGATCACTGCGCTCACCGTGGCGGCGTTGATCGTTTGGGTGCTGCTTGACCAGCGCGGGCGCCAGGCGGAGCTGGCGGAACTGGAAGCGCGGGGTGTGCGGCGGCGATCGGCAGCACCGGCGGGGGCGAGCGATGACCAGCAGTAGCGAACAGACAGACACCGGATCACAAAAGGGCCGTCGCCGATTTGCCGCGTTCCTTCCGCTGATTGCCTTTATGGCGCTGGTGGCGATCTTTTTTGGTCAGCTCATCTCGGGCGAGGATGTCTCCGAGGTTCCATCCGTTCTCATCGGCACCGAGGCACCGGCGCTTGACCTGCCGGCCCTTGAGGGATTGAAGCGCTCAGGTCAGACCGTGCCGGCGCTGACCGATGCTGCCGTCGACGGCAAGCTGACCCTGGTCAATGTGTGGGCGAGCTGGTGTGTGCCATGCCGCACCGAGCATCCGCTGTTGATGGCGCTTGCACAGGATGAGCGCATCAACATTGTCGGCATCAACTACAAGGACAAGTCGGAAAATGCGCTGCGTTTTCTGGGCGAGCTTGGCAACCCCTATACGGCTGTCGGTGTCGACCCGAACGGTGTCGCCGCCATCGACTGGGGTGTCTACGGCATTCCCGAATCCTTCCTGGTCGATGCAAACGGCACCATCGTTTACAAACAGATCGGCCCGTTCTCGCCCGATACCGTACGCGGCGAGCTGCTGCCGGCGGTGGAAAAGGCCTTGGCGGGGTTATAGTTTTTTTGCTGGCGCGCCGTACCGATCATCTATGATGATCTGGCGCCGCACAGGCGGCGACGGCCGGTCGGCCTTGTGAAGCTCCGCAAGTTTCGGACCGTTTTCTCTTTCGGGGTTTCATGGAAAAGGAACCCTGTGCGTAAGCACCGCAAGCGCGACAGCGCATCGGGCCTTATGGCCCGCCTCGTCCGGAGTTTGGCGGCGAAACCGCGCTCAACCGCGAGGACATGCGAAACGAGCCCATCAGCGAAAACTGACAGTCACCAAGCGCTGTGCGCTCAGGAGCTTTCTTCTTCCTCACCCTCTTCCGGGAGCGTATGACGCATGACCATGGGCATCTGGCTCATGGTGAAGATGATGGTGATCGGCATAATGCCCCAGACCTTGAAGGCGACCCAGAAATCGGTCGAAAAGCTGCGCCAGACGATCTCGTTGACCAGGGCGAGAAATACGAAGAACAGGCCCCAGCGCAGGGTCAGTTTGCGCCAGCCTTCCGCATCAAGCCGGAAAGCGCTTTCGAAGACATAACCGAGCAGTGATTTGCCGAAGAGCAGGCCGCCCAGCAGCGTTGCAGCGAACAGGCCGTTGACGATGGTCGGCTTCATCTTGATGAAGGTGTCGTTCTGCAGCCAGAGGGTCAGCGCGCCGAAGACAAAGACGATGACGCCGGAGACCAGCGGCATGATGGGCAGGGTGCGCGTCAGAAGCCAGGAAACCGACAACGAGATGGCGGTGGCGATCATGAAGAGGCCGGTGGCGATGAAGATCGGTCCGCCAAAAGCTGCGAGCGCCGGGATGCGTTCGGCCAGCCATTCGCCGCGTGCATTGGCGAAAAAGAAGACCAGCAGGGGGCCGAGTTCGAGCGCCATTTTGAGCAGGGGATTGATCTCCTGCCTTTCCGGATCGGACGGGTCCCGTTCGAAAATGGGCTGGCTCATGATTGCCGGTCTCCTGTGTTTTCCGGTGCGCGGCCCGCGATAGCGGCTGCAAATTCGCCGGCTTCGAAGGGTTCAAGATCGTCAACATCCTCGCCGACGCCGATGAAATAGACCGGCAGTTTGTGCCTGGCGGAAATCGCCACCAGAATGCCGCCGCGGGCGGTCCCGTCGAGCTTGGTCATCACCAGCCCGTTGACACCGGCAATGTTGCGAAAGATTTCCACCTGGTTCAGCGCATTCTGACCGGTGGTCGCATCGAGCGTCTGGAGCACAGTGTGTGGCGCTTCGGGGTCATGCTTGCCGAGGACGCGGACGATCTTTTCCAGTTCGTCCATCAGTTCGGCCTTGTTCTGCAGCCGGCCAGCCGTGTCGATGATGAGCACGTCGCTTCCCGCTTCCCGCGCCTTCTCGAACGCATCGAAGGCGAGGCCGGCGGCATCGGCGCCGAGCTTGGAGGAAACGACCGGCGAGTTGGTGCGTTCACCCCAGATCTTCAATTGTTCGATGGCGGCAGCACGAAAGGTGTCTCCGGCAGCCAGCATGACCTTGAGGCCGCCCTCATGGAGCTTGGCAGCCAGCTTGCCGATGGTGGTCGTCTTGCCGGTTCCGTTGACGCCGACCACGAGGATCACATGCGGCTTGTGGCTGAGGTCGAGCTCAAGGGGCAGGGCCACGGGCTTGAGGACAGCCTCGATCTCGCTTGCCATGATTTCCTGGACTTCCTCGGTCGAAATGTCCTTGCCATAGCGGCCCGAGGCGAGCGAATCGGTGATGCGCAATGCCGTTTCGACGCCGAGGTCCGACTGGATCAGCACGTCTTCGAGATCCTGCAACGTGTCTTCATCGAGCTTTCGGCGGGTGAAGATACCGGTAATCTGATCGCTGAGTTGCGCCGAGGTGCGCGACAGACCATCGCGCAGGCGGCGGAACCATGACGGGCGCGGCTGATCCTGCGTCTCCGCAGGTGCCGGCGTGATGGCCGGTTCTTCAAGCGGTCTGACATCCCCGGATACCGACACCTTGGCCACGGGCTGCGATTCACGTGGAACAGAAGCTGTGGATTGAGTGTCTTCATGCTTGATCCCGCCGTCTGTTGATTCAGCCTTCTCAGGCTCAGGCTCAGGCTCAGGCTCAGGCTCAGGCTCAGGCTCAGGCTCAGGCTCAGGCTCAGGCTCAGGCTCAGGCTCAG